>NZ_JBBHGT010000004.1:0-376798 GCF_037572435.1 Ramlibacter sp. PS3R-8 | reverse complement strand
GCCCCAGGGCGTCCGCGCCTCCGGCGCTCCTGTTCCTCGGTCGCCGCTCACCTCCAACGTTAGACCGCATGAGGGACAGGCCCGTGTTCGGGTTACGCACCCTCCACCACTTCGATTCGCCCGTCCTCCCCAGTCACGCAACGCTCGCGGGCGGGCTTGGTCACTTCTCTGGGGGCCGGTGGTCGGTAAGCCAAGAGCACGCGCCCGTTGGGCGCAGCCTGCATTTGCGCGATTCCACCCGATGTGGGGTTGGCAAGCCACGACCGGAACGCTAAGGTTGAGTCCTATGCCGCCCTCTGCGCACCACCATTCCGTGAGTTCCACCAGGGCTTGGTCTAACTGGTCGTTCGACACGGACGCCCAACGGCGGTCCTTCGCTTCGCTCCGTCCCTCTCCGTCGGTCGCCGGTCAACTCCAACGTTAAGTCTCACCGAACAGCCGCCCTTGACGCGCGAGTTGTTGTAGCTACAATAACCATGCGCGTGACCTACGATCCCGAGAAACGCGAGCGCACCCTTCGAGAGCGCGGATTGGATTTCGAAGACGCTGCAATCGTGTTCGCCGGCGTGACGCTTGAGGTCGAGGACACACGGAAGGACTATGGGGAAGAACGGATCATCTGCTTCGGCCTGCTGGCAGGCCGGATGGTGGTGGTCGGCTATACACCGCGTGGCGCGGATCGTCACGTCTTTAGCATGAGGAAAGCGAATGCCCGCGAGCAAGCCCGCATCGCGCCACTCTTTGAAGTCTGATCTGGCGCGCGTAGATGCGCACCGAATCAAAAAGACCGAGTACGAGGAACTCCCCGAACTCACCGACGACATGTTGGCGCGCGCCAAGATCAGCAAGGGAGGTCGGCCTCCTTCGGAGAACCCGCGCAAGCAACTGACGCTTCGGCTGCCCGCCGATGTGATCGAGCGTTGGAAGGCAACCGGCCCAGGTTGGCAGACTCGCATGGCCGATCGTCTGAGCAAGGTGCGGTGAGACTTAACAGGTCTACAAGGACTTCCCGTTAGTTCAAACTCTTCACTTCCTCAGCGCGCGTGGATGCAGGTTCGAACGAAGGTCAGACCGCACATCTACAAACGGCCTTGTTGCACGGAGTGCGGGCCCAGATACCAACCGCTCAGCGGGGCTCCATTCGATCGGCGCGGTCGCGGTGCCGCTGCCTGTTAGCCGAGTTCACCCGCTGCCGGTCTAACCTGTTTGGTGCATCTTCGCTTGCGCGTCTGAAGTGAAGAAACGATCAACCTATATGTCGAATGCCTCAACCCGACGCAACGCGTGCGCTGACGTGGTGCGGGTCAAAGGGCCTGCCACGCACCAGGACAGCCCAGATGATCCGGGCGTTCTTGTTGGCTACGGCCACCAGCGTGCGCTGCCAGCCGATGCGCTGCTGCAGCTGCAGGATCCATCGTGACACCGCGTCGCCATGGCGCGCCGCGTTGGACACCACCGAGCGCGCTCCCTGGATCAGCAGCGTGCGCAGGTAGTCATCGCCTCGTTTGGTGATTCCGCCCAACGAAGTCTTGCCTCCGCTGGAGTTCTGCCGGGGTACGAGGCCCAGCCAAGCGGCGAACTGCCCGGCACTGCGGAACTGGCGCAAATCGCCTACCGACGCGATCAACGCACTCGCACTGACGGGCCCGATGCCAGGGATCGGCTGGAGCTGCCTCGCCTGGCCATCTTCCTTGGCGTGCATTGCGATCTGGGCGTCGCACCAGGCGACTTCTTCATCGAGAGCCCGCCAGTGCGTGAACGCTCGATCAAGCACCAGCCGCGCCGAGCCGGGCAGCTCGTTGGAAGCATCTTCCAGCGTCGCGCTCAAATGTGTCCGCAGCGCTGCTGGGCCCTTGGGAAACACCAGGCCGAACTCACTCAAGAGCCCACGGATGCGGTTGATGCAACCCGTGCGCTCCTCCTTGTACGCCTCGCGGAGTCGGTGGACGCACACCACACCTTGCTGGGCGCAGCTCTTGACTGGAACGAAAGCGCATCTTGGGTCGTGAGGCTGCTTCGCAGATCGCAGAAGCATCGGTCGCATCGTTCTTGCCACCTTTGCCTTCCATGCGGTAAGGCGTGACGAAATGCGGTGCGACCGCGGCTGCAGGCCCAGCGCCATGAGTCTTCGCGCCCAATGGTGGGCGCCGGAGCAGGCCTCCATGGCCACCACGCAGCCGGCCGGAAGCTGGGCGCACCAGGCGGCAAACTTTTGGCGGCTCATCCCGCGGGCGATCACCACCCGCTCCGTTGCATCCACGCCGTGCACCGGGATGACATGCTTTGCCAAGTCGACGCCCACTCGTGTAATCTCGCTCATGGACTTCCCCTTTCGAAGGTTCAGATTGACTTCCACACACTTCAATCTTGGCACTCCGATGCCGTTTCTTCGATTGCGGGAAGTCCCTTCGTATTCGTTCGACTCGGACGCCCCGGTGCGCCCGTGCTCTTCGCGCACACGCGTGCCGGTCGCCGGTCAACTCCGACGTTATACGTCGCTCAAAGCGCTTGCGAGCGGCACCGAGTAAACTGTGCCGAAGCATGTGGAGGTCGCAATGTCCACCCTAGTCGACGAACTTTCAGCCCGAGCCAAAGCCTTGTCGGCTGAGGATCGCGCCCGCCTCGCAGAAGAGCTCCTTGAGTCTCTGCAAGGCGAGGCTGATGCCGATTCTGATGCCGCCTGGGATCGAGAGATTGACCGCCGGGTTGCTGAGATCGAGTCGGGCGCGGTTCGCCTCATTCCTGCCGAAGAAGTCCACACTGAAGCCCGCCGTTTGATCCGGCGGTGAGGTCCGTCCGCTACCACCCAGAAGCCAGTGCAGAGTTTCTGCATGAAGTCGAGTACTACGCCGCCATCAGCACTCGGCTTGCGGAACGCTACGACAGGGCGGTTCATGCTGCCGAAACGCAGGCGGCGGCTACTCCCGAGGCTTGGCCGAAATACGGGCGGCAGACGCGCCGAGTCATTGATCGTAGATTCAACTTCTCGCTGGTGTATCTGCACAGCGAGGATGAAATCTATGTGGTCGCAATTGCGCCTACGAATCGAAGGCCAGGCTACTGGAAAAGGCGGGTCCGTGACGTATAACAGGTCGTTCGACTCGGACACGCAGCGGCATTGGGCCGCGAAGCGTGCTGGTGAGATTACGCCTCGCGGCCCAATGTCGCTGCGTGCCGGTCAACTCCGACGTTATACCGCTGGGCCAGGCCGTTGACGCCACTACGTCGTGTATATACACTGAGGTCATGGAGTTCACCTGGTCCGAGGCGAAGCGCGCAGCGAACCTCAAGGTACACGGGCTCGACTTTGTTGATGCACCCTTGATGTTTGAGGGCGTGACGTTCACGTTCGAAGACGATCGGTTCTCCTACGGCGAGCAGCGCTTTGTGACGCTGGGCCTACTTGCCGGCATTCCCGTCTCAGTAGTTCACACGGAGAGTGAAAGTGAAATCCGCATCATCTCGTTCCGACAAGCCACAAAGCGCGAAGCGCAAATCTACTTCAGTGAAATCCAAAACTGACTGGGAGCGCCTGAAGGCCACTAAACCGGCCGCTTCTCCGGAGCATCCGGAGGCAGACGTTAAACACATCGTCCGGGGAGTGGTGAGGCGCGGCTTGCAACCGCTTCCTTCGAAGGCGTCCATCTCATTGCGCGTGGACCAAGACGTTCTTGAGTGGTTCAAGGCGCAAGGCCCTGGTTACCAAACTCGCATCAACAGTGTGTTGAGGGCGTTTCGGGATGCATCGGTATAACTGGTCGTTCGACACGGACACCCAGGTGCTTCCGTGCGCTTTGCGCACGCGCCTCCCGGTCGCCGGTCAGCTCCAATGTTATGCCTCAGCTAAACCGGCGACTGGACAGCTATGCGCCTTAGGCGTATAGTTGATGCATGCTCACGGTCGTCGAGACCCTTCTCTTTCAGAAGCAATGGCCTCTTTACTGGAGTGAGGAGGACGGGGCGAGTTCGCCGCGTTCATCGCGGAGCGCCCTGAGGCCGGAGATGTGGTTTCCCGGTTCTGGTGGCATACGTAAAGTGCGCTGGAGCCGGGCTGGTACGGGCAAATCCGGTGGCGTGAGAGTCATCTCCTACGTTCGCACCGCGCAGGAAGACCTCGTTCTCCTAACGCGGTACGCGAAGTCGAAGACCGACAACCTCACCGGCGCGAAATTGAAGGAGATCCGCCGTGCCCTCGAAGAGTAAACCCCTGACCGATGCGCAGTTGCGCGCATACGAATCCAAGCGCGACCTGGCAGCCGAGTTGCTCGAGTCAGTGCAGCAGATGAAGGCCGGAAAGACCCAGGTGGTTTCTTCGCCCGCCATCGAGGCACGTGAGCGCACCGGGCTCTCACAGTCGCAATTCGCCAAGCTCCTTGGAGTCTCTGTGCGCACCCTTCAGGGCTGGGAGCAAGGTCGCAAGCAGCCGAGCGGGGCTGCTCGCACTCTACTCGCCATCGCCCGCAAGAATCCCAAGGCGTTGCTGGCGGTCGCTGGCGAGTAGCGGGCGTGAGGCATAACAGGTCGTTCGACGCGGACACGCACCGGCAAGGCGCCGCGAGCCGGGCGCGCGAGCATACGGCTCGCGGTGCCTTGCCGGTGCGTGCCGGTCAATTCCGACGTTAGACGCCAAGGAGGCATCATGACCGTCAAGCGTATGGACAACGTCGGCATCGTGGTGGAGGACATCGATGCCGCCATTGAATTCTTTACCGAACTCGGCCTTACCCTCGAAGGCCGCATGCCCATCGAAGGCGAATGGGCTGGCCGCGTCACCGGAGTCCGCGGTCAGCGCGTCGAGATCGCAATGATGCGCACCCCCGACGGCCACAGTCGCCTCGAGCTCTCGCGCTTCGACGCCCCCGCCATCGCCTCCGATCACCGCGCAGCCCCCGTAAACTCGCTGGGATACTTGCGCGTCATGTTCACCGTCGAAGACATCGACGACACGCTCGCCCGGCTCAGCAAGCTTGGTGCGAGGGTGGTCGATGAAGTCGTCAATTACCAGGACGTCTACCGGCTCTGCTATATCCGGGGTCCCGAAGGCATTCTCATCGGGCTCGCCCAACAACTCGGGCAGCAGACCTCCCGAGCGAATCCCGTGGAGCGTAAGCGTTGAGACCGCATGACCTCACTTCCGTCGCTCTCCTGCCGTGAGGTATCGGCCGCAGATGATCTTGCTGCCCTCACGCACTTGATCCGCTCCGCATATGCCCCGCATGCGGCCAGCGGATTGCGCTATTGGGCCACCCATCAGTCCATGGAAGATACCGCCAGGCGCCTTGCATCAGGCCGTGGCTTCGTAGGCGAACTCAATGGAAGGGTGGTAGCAACGGTCACCCTCAAGCGAGCAGAGCCTGACTCTCCGGTCGAACTTTTGCGCGAGCCTCACACGTGGTCCTTTGGGCAGTTTGCCGTCGCGGCGGAGCACAAAGGCAAGGGCTTCGGCAAGCAAATCCATGACTTCGCCCTCGGCTATGCCGCCGCGCATGGCTGCACCAAGATGGCGCTGCACACGGCACAACCTGCAGCAGCCTTGATCGCCATGTACCAGTCTTGGGGTTACGCATTGGTGGGCACCTGTGACTGGCGGCCCCATACAAACTTCCTGAGCGTACTGATGTCCAAACCACTTGCGGCAACGCCCAGTACAAATGCGGCCTAATCCCTCCATCGAGCGGACGTTTCCAAGGCCGCTTCGCGCCCTTTGGCCCGCCGCTCGTGTCGAACGTTAGGCTCCACTCAACATATGAGTGCCCTCACTACTGTCCTGCTCGCGCTGGCGTTGTTCGTCAGTGCTGGGCTTGCCTGGAACCACTTTTTCGGCGGTTTCGCGCCGGCTCCCTTCGGAAGTCGCTCGTGCCAGGGGACTGCATGGAAACGGGCATTCCCGGCCGCTTCGAAAGAGCAGATTCGCGGCTTTCTGTCCACGTTCACCGATAGCTTTGCGTTCCGGGCCAGCGAGCGGCTCCAGTTTGCGCCGGACGATCGCATCATGTCCGTGTATCGGGCCATGTACCCGGACAGCGGCGGCATGGATGCCTTGGAACTGGAGACGCTCGCCATGCTGACCGAGCGCCGATACGGAGTACGACTTGCGGAACTCTGGTCCGATCGACTTACCTTCGGTGAGCTGTTTGCCGCCTGTGCAGGATCGAACTCGCGAGGAAGTGATGCCTGACACACGGAGTCGCCGACGTTAGGGGCGGATCGTCGGCATTCGCCAGCGCCGCCAGCTTGCGCTGGGGCTTCAGGCATTTCTTCAGCAGTTCAATCCGCGGATTCCGCCCGGTATCACAATACGGCACCTCGACATTGGGTGACGGGCGTGATGGGCAGGAACACGATTTCTCACTGGGACGGCAAGCCGGAAGTCCGCGCTGGCGCCTGGCCTGGCGGGCAGGCCGCGTTGTCCCTGCGCTGGGCATTCTGGCTCCTGGCCACAGGGGCGTGCTACTACCTGGCCACTCGCATCGCCTGGACGCTCACTTTCCCAGGCAGCAAGGTATCCCTTCTCTTCCCGCCGCACGCGGTCCTGGTTTCCATCCTGCTGCTGGTTCCCACCCGGCAGTGGTGGGCCTATGCGCTGGCCGCCGCCGGCAGCCACTTCTTCGCCACGCAGCAGGAGCAGTGGCCGCTGCTCTATGCACTGCAGAGCGAGGCTTTCGACGTCGCGAAGGGTGTCCTGACGGCCGCGGGCATTCGCCTGTCGATCCAGTCGCCGTTCGATCGCATCAACCTGCGCGAGGCCATTGCCTTCTTCCTGGTCGCGGTGGTCGTCGTTCCCGCCGGGACAGCCTTCTGGGGGGCGGCCATCACTGTTTCCAATCACTCTGGAACCGAGTACTGGACCGAATGGCGCAACCTTTGCATCTCCAACGGAGTGACGGCGATGGTGCTGGTGCCGGCGATCCTGATCGGCGCCCGTCGAATCGTCACGGGGAGATTCAAAGTTACACCGTCGCGCATCCTGGAAGCCGGCGTGCTCGCTGTGGCCGTTGCAGCGGTGGGATGGCTCTCCTTCGACCGCTTGCCCGCGGGGCCGGACACGTCGCCCGCGCTGCTCTATGCGCCGGTTCCCTTGCTTATCTGGGCGGCCCTGCGCTTCGGCCTTGGAGGCATCAGCGCGTCCGTGCTGGTCATCGCGGCCCAGGCGATCTGGGGAACGATGCAGGGACGCGGGCCGTTCCTGACGCAAACCCCCGTGGAAAACGCAGTGGCCCTGCAGCTGTTCCTCCTGATGGTGGCGACTCCCCTGATGTTGCTCGCGGTCGCCATCGAAGAGGAAAGGGGCTCCAAGGAAGCATTGCGCGTCAGCCAGGAACGCATGAGCCTGGCGGTGGACAGCGCGCAGTTGGCGCTATGGGACTGGGACGTGGTGAACGACCGGGTCTGGATGACGGACGAAGGACGTAAGTTTTTCTGCTTCGCGCCGGGCGAGCCCCTCCACTACGCCAGCCTGGCCGGCCGTGTCCATCCCGACGACGCCGCCGTGCGGGCGACGGCGATCCAGCGCGCGCTGGAGATGGGCGGCTCGTATGAGGCGGAATACCGCGTCATCCTGCCGGATGGCTCGGTGCGATGGATCGCTGCGCGCGGCCGCCGAAGCCCCGTCGTCGATGGCGCGCCTGCGCGGATACTGGGCGTCTCGATGGACGTCACGGTCCAGAAGCAGGCTCGCGCGGAGGCGCAGCGGCAGCGGGAAGAACTGGCGCACCTGTCCCGCGTGGGAACATTGAGCGCGCTTTCGGGTTCCCTCGCGCACGAGTTGACCCAACCACTGGCCAGCATCCTCTGGAACGCGCAGGCGGGCCAGCGCTTCACGTCGCAAGACGCGCCGGACATCGGCGAGCTCCGCGCCATCTTCGCGGACATCGACAGCGGGGCCTCGCGCGCCGGAGAGATCATCGGGCGCCTGCGTACCATGCTGCGGCGCGGAGAGGTCAAGCTCCAGCCCGTGAGCGTCAAGGAAAGCCTCCAGGAACTGCTCGACCTCACCCGGGGCGTTCTCGTTGCGCGCGGTGTCTCCGTCTCGAACCTTGCCACCGGCGAGCTTCCGCCGGCGCTGACGGATCGCGTGCAACTCCAGCAGGTCCTCCTCAACCTGATCCTCAACGCGTGCGACGCCATGGAGGCGAATCCACCCGGAGATCGCAACCTCACGCTCACGACGGCCACCGCGCAGAACGAGGTACGCATCGGTGTGCTGGATTGCGGGATCGGCTTGCCGGACGACATCGAGTCGATGTTCCAGCCGTTCCACACCACCAAGGCGGATGGCCTGGGCATGGGCCTGTCGATCTGCCGCACGCTGGTGACCTCGCACGGCGGCAGGGTGTGGGCGGAGCGCGGGGCCGAACGCGGCGCCGCGTTCTATGTCGCGCTGCCCCTGGCGCAGCAGGATGCGCAAGGGTAATGGGGGTCAGACCCCATTGTCGAATCTTTCACGTCAGGGGGCACGCGGTCCCCAGCCATGGATGAGTGGGACTTCAATCGACAGCAGCTTTCGAGCACAATCGCGCTTCCACGTTAGACCAACCGCGGAGGCTCCATGTCAAGACAACTGGCGCTCGGCCTGATTGCGATTGCCTTGCTTGCTCTGGCCAGCACGGTGATCGTGCGTCAAGCCCTGCAAGTTGAAAACCTTCAAGCACGCGTCGCGAACCTTGAGAGCCGTATTGCGGACATCGCTGCGCTGAAGCTCCTTCCCGTGGAGTCGGGTAAGTAGGCGACAGTCGAGAGCGGACCCGCAGTGCGTTCGCGCGAGCCCGATGCCACTGCGTGCCGGCCAACTCCGACGTCAGACCGCTATTGCGTAAACGGAGCCACTCGATGAAGCCATTCACCACCGCCGCCGTCGTGCTCTTGTCTTTGGTTGCCTTGCTTCAATTGCTGCGCGTTGCAATGGGTTGGGAGGTGGTTGTCGGTGGATTGCCTATTCCGCCCTGGGGCAGTGTGGTCGCCTTTATCGTCGCAGGAGGGCTTGCGGTGCTGGTGTGGCGGGAGAATCGCTCGTGAAAATCAGGTGAACGTGACGATCTCACTCGTCTCTCGCGTTGCTCTCGCTTCCACGTTAATCCGCCAATGCGCCTTCCCCGGCCTCTCCTGCTGTCGCTGTTCGTGGTCCTCGCCGCATCCGCGTACTACCTGGTGCTGTTCACGGGCGCTGGCAATCCGTATCGTGGGGGCACCTTCCGCGGCGCGATACTGATGGACGCGGTGGCGGTGCTTGCCGTCTTTGCCGGGGTGGAGATCATCCGGACGGAGCGGGAAATCGCCATACGTGCTCTTGCCGGCGCACTCAGCTTCCCGTTGGCATTGGTCGTCGTTGTCACATTTGGTTTTGGCGTTCAGAGGTACATCGCGGCGTAACAGGTACACATGGGACTCCTCACCTTCAGCATCAACGTCACCCTGGACGGCTGCGTCGACCACCAGGAAGGAATCGCCGACGACGAGACACATGCCTTCTTCACCCGCCTGCTGGACCAGGGCGGGGCGATGCTGTGGGGCCGCGTCACCTACGAGATGATGGAGAACTACTGGCCCGCGGTTGCCCGCGGCGATGTGGAGGCACCCGCGGCGCTACGCGAGTGGGCGGTCAAGCTGGATGCCAAGCCGAAGTACGTGGTGTCCTCGACGCGCAAGGACTTCCGCTGGACCAACAGCCATCACATCGCAGGCGACCTGCGCACCGGCGTCCAGAAGCTCAAGGACGCGACCCCGGACGGGGTGCTCCTCGGGAGCGGCAAGCTCGCGACCGCGCTGGACCGGCTGGACCTGATCGACGAATACATGTTCCTGGTCCACCCAAGGATCGCCGGCCACGGTCCGACCCTGTACGACAGCGGGCTGCCCGGCACGCGCCGGCTCGCATTGATCTCGGCGACGCCGCTTCGCAACGGTGCGGTCGCCATGCACTACCGGCGCGCGCGCTGACCATCGACCAGGAGATCCAGCATGAAATACCGAGGAAGTTGCCACTGCGGCGCAATCGCCTTCGAAGTCGAAGGCGAGATCAAGAGCGCCATGTCCTGCAATTGCTCCATGTGCCAGCGCAAAGGTTCCCTGCTCTGGTTCGTCCCCAGGGCCTCGCTCCAGCTCTCCACCCCGGAGGAGAGTTCGCGCGTCTACACCTTCAACAAGCACCGCCTGAAGCATCACTTCTGCCCCACGTGCGGAATCCACCCGTATGCGGAAGGCCAGGACCCGAAGGGCAACGACATGGCGGCCATCAATATCCGTTGCCTGGAGGACATCGAGCTCTCGTCGATCCCCGTCACCCACTTCGACGGCCGGTCCAAGTGAAGTTCTCGGACCGGGCAGCGAATCGTGGACCGAAAGCTGCCGTGTCCGCCTGAAGGTGTCTCTCGCCGGACGGAAGGCTGTCGCAATTCGTCACATCGCTTGGCACCAACTCTGTGCGCTCGAATAATGGGTACTCACTTCCTATCCATGCGCCGAGGGCGATATGAAACTGATTTTCTGGCCTGCGGTCCTGCTGATGCTGCGGCTTCCCAACGAGAAGAAGCTGCCGCTGATGCTGGTGATCTTCTACCTGCCGCTCGCGCTGTTGTACTTCGAGGTCGGTCACCAGCTCTCGCCGGCCGCCCAGGCCTGGCTCGCAGGCGGCGTCCTGCTCGGGGTCTACGCGATGGTTGCCTTCTACCTGCAGGCCAACGAAGGCTGGACGCGGGTGCTCGGCCCGTTCCGCCGGCTCGCGGATGGCGACCTCACCGGCAAGGTGGACGCCACCGGGCTGGGCGGCCACTTCGGGCTGTTCCTGCGGCTGCTGGGTGACATCAACCGCAACCTGGGCCAGATCGTCACGCAGGTGCGCCACAGCTCCCACGCAGTGGCGCACTCGGCGCAGGAAGTGACCGAGGGGAGCACCGACCTGTCGCGCCGCACCGAGCAACAGGCGGCGACGCTGGAAGAAACGGCGTCCGGGATGGAGGAGCTTGCGGCGACCGTGGAGCAGAACGCCGAGAACTGCCGTGTGGCCTCCCAGCTCGCGCAGCGCGCCGAGACCGTCGCCCGCGACGGGGCGCAGGAGGTGCACGCGGTCGTCCAGGGCATGGGCCGGATCCGGCAAGGCTCGCAACGCATGTCGGACATCATCGGCACGATCGAGGGCATCGCCTTCCAGACCAACATCCTCGCGCTCAACGCCGCCGTTGAAGCCGCGCGGGCGGGCGACCAGGGGCGCGGCTTCGCGGTGGTGGCCACCGAAGTGCGCGCCCTGGCGCAACGCAGCGCCGACGCCGCCAAGGAAATCCGGCAACTCATCGAGCAATCGGCCAGCGAGATCCTCGAGGGCAGCCGGCAGGTCGAAGCCGCGGGCAAGGTCATCGACGAGATCGTGACCAGCGTTCAGCGCGCCAATGAGCTGATCGGCACCATCGCCACGGCCTCCGCCGAGCAGAGCGTCGGTGTCGGCGAGATCAACCGGGCGATCGTGCAGCTGGAAAGTGTCACGCAGGAAAACGCCGGCCTGGTGCAAGCGGCCGCACAAAGTTCCCATTCCTTCCAGGACGAGGCGCAGCGGCTCACCGAGGTGGTGGCGCGCTTCCGCATCGGCGACGAAGCGCCGACCCCGAGGCATCGCGAAAGCCCGTCCGTGACCCTGCCGCGGCTGGCGCAGCGGCCCGCCGCCTGAGGCGGCCGGCGCCCTTTGCGGCGCGCGGGGGTTGCGGCACACTCGCTGCATGAAGACCCCCCGAGGCAATGAACTGGCGGCCGTCCTGAAGGCGCGCTTCGAGAAGAACATGCACCGGCACGCGGGTGTGGCATGGGCGGCCGTCCAGGCAAGGCTGGATGCGAATGCCGCCGCGCTGAAGTCACTTGCCGCCATGGAGGCGTCCGGCGGCGAGCCGGATGTGGTCGGACCCGCGGCGAAGAAAGGCGAGGTCACTTTCGTCGATTGCGCCGCCGAAAGCCCCGCCGGCCGCAGGAGCCTGTGCTACGACCGTGCGGCCCTGGATGCGCGCAAGGAAAACAAGCCGCAGGGCAGCGCCCTCGAGATGGCGGCCGACATGGGCATCGCGTTGTTGACGGAGGAACAGTACCGCGCCCTGCAGGCGCTGGGCGAGTTCGACCTCAAGACCTCCAGCTGGATCCAGACGCCGCCTGCGATCCGATCGCAGGGAGGGTCGCTGTTCTGCGATCGCCGCTACGGCCAGGTCTTCGTTTATCACAATGGGGCGCAGTCTTACTATGCCGCGCGGGGTTTTCGCGGCGCGCTTGTCGTGTGAGCGGCCCGGTCGCGCCATGACGCATTCGCTCATCCCCGCGCTGTTCTTCACGGTGGCGCTTCTCGTCACCACCGCGTACTTCCTGCTCGGCGCCGTGCCCTTGCTCGTGCTGGAGCACGACACGCCGCTCGACGGCCGTTTCGTGCGCGGTTTCTTCAACACCTACTACCTGGCCGTCATGTTCACGGCCAGTGGAGCAGCATTGAGCTATGCGTGGGTCGGCAGGTTCGGCTTCGGCGCCGGCGCGGCCGGCCTCGCGCTGCTGGCCGCCATGCTGCGCAAGAAATTCCTGCCGCGGATGGACCACCTGCGCGCGCGGATCGAGGCAGGGCATGCGGAAGCGATCGCGGGCTTCCGCCGCCTCCACGTGGCCGCGATCCTGATGAACGTCACGCAGCTCGCGCTGATCGTCTGGACGCTGATCGCCTTCTCGCTCAAGTGAGCGGCCTCGGCGGCAAACCTCAGCCGATCCGCCCGAACCACACGACCGACAACCCCGCGGCAGTGATCGCCAGCAGCGCGGCCAGCAGCGCGATCAGCCCGGTCAGCTCCGTCTCGCGTGTCTGCACCTGCACGCTGGAGCCCAGGGTTCCATAGACGTCGCGCAGCTTTTCGGCCGTGCCGGCGTGGTGGTATTCGCCGCCGGTCATGCGCGCCACCTCCTTCAAGGTGGTTTCGTCCAGCTGCATGTAGATCGACATGCCCTCGGGCATTTCGGCGGCGCCGTTCACCACGCCCAGGCCCACCACGTAGATGCGCACACCGCGGTCCGCTGCCATCTTGGCCGCGGCCAGCGTGTCGATGCCCACGGTGCGGCGGCCGTCACTGAGCAGGATGATGGCGGCGGTGTTGTACGAGCCGGGCTTCACGGGGGTGATCTGTTTCGGCTGCCTGGCCTTGTCGTCCAGGCTGCGGCTGGGCCGCCTGCTGCCGCCGCCGCCGAATGTCATGTCGCCGACGTCGATGCCGTGGTCCGGGAACAGCTCCGACAGCGACATCACGATGGCGTTGCCCACCGCGGTGCCCCGCTGCATCTGGAAGCCCTCGATGGCGGCCACCAGCGATGCGCGGTCCAGGGTGGCTTGCTGCGCCACCTGGGTGCTGCCGGCGAAAGTGACGAGCCCGACTTCCACGTTCTTCGGCAGGTCGCGCAGGAACAGCTTGGCCGCCTCCTGCGCGGCCTCCATCCGGGTCGGCTTCACGTCGGCCACGCGCATGCTCAGCGAGACGTCGATGGCCAGCATGATCGTGGTGCGCGCCCAGGGCAGCGGGATCCGCGCCATCGGCCGCGCCGAGGCGAACAGCAGCGCGCCCAGCGCCAGCAGCAACAGCGCCGGCGGCACGTGGCGGCGCCAGTGGCGCCCGGCGGCCGCGGCCGTGACGACGGCGATGTTGCTGTAACGAACGGCGGTCTTGCGCCGGCGGCGCAGCAGCCAGACGTACGCCAGCGGCAACAGCGGCAGCGCCAGCATCAACCAGACGAATTCGGGCCAGAGGAAGAACATGTTGCTTTCGCGTGCATCCATCGTGCCCGGGAAGCACGGCCGCCGCAACCGCCGGGTTATTCCACTCGCGTGAAATGCGCGCGCACGTGCTTGCGGTCCAGCAGATCGAAGTGCCACCATTCATTGGCGATGCCCTGGAAGCCGCCGGCGTCGATCAAGGTCCGCCTGAGCAGCTGGCGATGGGCCTGCTGTGCCGGGGTGAGTTCCCCGCTGGCCAGGAATTGCGCTTCCAGCCGCGGGTGCGAGAGTTCCACCATCTCGTCGAAGCCGCTGCCCATGTCGAGCTCGCGGCCGGCGTCGTCCACCAGCGTCGCATCCAGCGCCATGCCGAAGGAGTGGATCGAGCCGAGCGCCGGGTTGGCCACGTACTGGCGCAGCTCCGTGCCCTCCAGGTGGTCCCACAGCTGGACCTGCACCCGGTGCGGCCGCAGCGCGTCCAGCACCAGCAGGCGGTGCCCGGGCGCCTCGCGGGCGAGCAGCGCCACCGCGCGCTCGACGCCGGCGGCGGCGACGCGGTGCAGCCAGGCGCAATCGAGCGACCCGTACAGGTCGCGGCCGACGAAGTTGTTGGTACCGGCGTAGCGCAGGTCCACCGCGATGCCCTCGATGGTGGACAGGCGCCGGAAATCAGGATGGGAGCCGATGTCTTCGCAATGCATCTGGTACAAAGGATGAGCACATGGCCACAGGATAGCCGCTCGGGACGAGGTGTCCGGATCCGGCCAGCGCACCGCGCGGCGTGCCCGCATCATCCAAACCGAATGTCCTTCCCCGCATCGTTCAACCGTCTCGCGGCCGCCAACCTGGCGGCGCAATCCGCCGAACAGCTCAGCCTGGCCGCCGTGCCGCTGGTGGCGGTGCTCGTGCTCGGCTCTGGGGCCGGAGAGATCGGCTTCCTGGCGGCGGTGCAGACGCTGCCCTTCCTGCTGCTGTCCATCCCGCTCGGCCTGGCGGCCGACCGCCTGCCGCGCCGCACCTTGATGGTGCTGGCGGAGGGCTTGCGCGCGGCGTCGCTGCTCGTGCTGCTGGCGATGGTGCTCACGGGAGCGATGACGATCCCCTGGCTCGCCGTCGTGGGCTTCCTCGGTGCGGTGGGAACCGTGGCCTTCAGCGTGGCCGCGCCCGCGCTGGTGCCCGCCCTGGTGCCGCGAGAATCGCTCGGCCGCGCCAACGGCCGCCTCGAACTCGCGCGCAGTACGGCGTTCGCCGCCGGACCGGCGCTGGCCGGGGCGCTCGTCGCGTGGGTGGGCGGCGCCGCGGTGTTCGTGCTGGGCGCGCTGTTGTCGGCCGCTGCGGTGGCACTGCTGGTGCGCATCGTGGAGCCGGCCCGTCCGGCGCCACCGGATCGCCATCCGCTGCGCGAGATGCACGACGGGGCGCAGTTCGTCTGGCGCCACGAGCACCTGCGCCCGATGGTGCTGGCGGGCGTGGTGTGGAACATCTCCTGGTTCGTGCTGCAGGCCGCCTATGTGCCTTATGCGGTGCGCGCGCTCGGCCTGGGTTCGGGCGCGGTCGGCGTGACGCTGGGTTGCTATGGCGCCGGCATGGTGCTGGGCGCGCTGCTGGCGCCGCGGCTGGTGGGCCGCATGCCCTTCGGGCGCGCCATCCAATTCGGCCCGGTCGTGTCCGTGTTCGCCGCGGCCACCATGGTGATGACCTTGCTGGTTCCCCACGGTGCGCTGGCGGGCCTGTCCTTCTTCCTGTTCGGCGCCGGCCCGATCATCTGGACCATCACCACCACGACGCTGCGGCAGGCCGTCACGCCGCACGGCATGCTGGGCCGCGTCGGCGCGGTGTTCCTCACGCTGAATGCAGGAGCGCGGCCCGTCGGCGCGGCGCTGGGCGGCGTGGTCGGCGCGGCCTGGGGCGAGGCCGCGTGCCTGTGGCTGGCCTTGGGCGGATTCGTCCTGCAGGCCACGATCATCCTGTTGTCGCGCGTGCGCGGGCTGCGGGAACTGCCGGCCTGATGGAGCCGGCGGTATAAAGCCCGCATGCACCACCACCTGCCTTCGTCCCCGGAAACAGTTCATTGGGGTTGGTTCGACGCGGCGCTGCCGCACCTGCTGACGGTCGACAGCGGCGACCGGATCACCATCGACACGGTGTCCGGCGGGCCGGCCAACCTGCCGGGCGAAGGTTTCCACGTCCCGCCGGAGTTGCTGCAGGTGCATGCGAAATCACAGCGTCGCCTGCCCGGCCACATCCTCACCGGCCCGGTGGCCATCCGCGGCGCGGAGCCGGGCGACGTGCTGGAAGTGCGCATCGTGGACGTGCAACTGCGGCAGGACTGGGGCTACACCTTCGTGCGGCCGCTGGCGGGCGCCTTTCCCACGGAGATCACGGCCTTCGAGCAGATCATCACGCGGCTGGACCGCGAGCGGAGCGTCGGCCTTTTGCCCTGGGGACTGGAGATTCCGCTGCGCCCGTTCTTCGGGGTGATGGGCGTGGCGCCGCCGCCCGCCTGGGGCTCCATCTCCACCATCCAGCCGCGCGCGCACGGCGGCAACCTCGACAACAAGGAGCTGGTGCCGGGCGCGACGCTGTACCTGCCGGTGTTCAACCAGGGGGCAGGCTTCTCGGTCGGCGACGGGCATGCCGTGCAGGGTGATGGCGAGGTCTGCACCACGGCGATCGAGACCGCGCTCAGCGGCACCTTCGAGATCCACCTGCGCAAGGACCTGCGCATGGACTACCCGCGCGCCGAGACGCCCTCGCACGAGATCACCATGGGCATGGATCCGGACCTGGACACGGCCGCCAAGGACGCCCTGCGCCGCATGATCGACCGCGTGGTGCACGCGACCGGGTTGTCGCGTGAACGGGCCTTCATGCTGATGAGCCTGCAGGCCGACGTGCGCGTGACGCAACTCGTCAACGACCACAAGGGCATCCACGTGATGATGCCGAAGACCGCGCTGCGCAAGGCGGCTTGACCGGCTTACAACATCGCCAGTGGCGAAGCTCCGCTCGGCGGCGCAAACAGCCGGTCGAGTTCTTCCAGTTCTGGCTGCGTCAGGGGCCGGGCGCGTGCTGCGGCGTTTTCCTCCACGCGCTGCGGACTTCCGGCCTTGGGAATGGCGATCACGCTGTCCTGTGCAAGCAGCCACGCGGTGGCAGCCTGCCCCGGCGTCATCCCATGGTTGCCCGCAAAGGTCTTCAGCGGGCGGGAAGCCAGCAAGCGGCCCTGGTCGAAAGGCGAGTACGCCATGACCGGAACACCGCGCTCGCGTTGCGCGGGCAGCAGGTCCCATTCGATGCCGCGCTCGCCCAGGTTGTAGAGCACCTGGTTGGCCTGCGCCGCGGCGCCGCCCGCGGTCTTCCAGAGTTTGTGCATCGCCCTGGCGTCGAAGTTGCTGACGCCCCAGTGCCGGATCTTGCCGGCACGGCGCAGCGCTTCGAATGCTTCCACCGTCTCGGCCAGCGGCACCGAGCCGGGCCAGTGCAGCAGGTACAGGTCGATCACGTCCACGCCCAAGCGCTTCAGGCTCGCGTCGCAGGATTGCGGCATGGCGCGCCGCGACGCGTTGTGCGGATAGACCTTGCTGACCAGGAACACCTGGTCGCGCAGGCCTGCAATGGCTTCACCCACCAGCAGTTCGGACCGCCCGTCGCCGTACATCTCTGCCGTATCGACCAGGGTGAGGCCCAGCTCGATGCCGCGCCGCAGCGCTGCGAGCTCTTGCCCGCGCAGGCGCGGGTCGTCACCCATGTTCCAGGTGCCTTGGCCGAGCGCCGGCACGCTTTCACCGCAAGGAAGGACGCGTTGCATGAAAGGGTCCGGCTAGAGGGACATCGACGGCCGCAGCGCCATGGCCGCGCGCCAGCGCTGCAGGTTGGCGTGCTGTTCGCCCGGCTTGACCTTGACGGCGCGGGCGAAGTCCACGGCCACCACGGCGGTGATGTCGGCGATGCTGAACGTGCCCGCGGCGATGAACTCCCGTCCCGCCAGGTGCGCATCCAGCGCGTCGAAGAAGTCCTGCACGCGCTGGCGGCCGCGCTGCGCCAGCTCGGGGATCTGCGCGTAGTTGCGCGGCCCCGGCAACGCGCGGTCCACCATGGCGGGCGATCCATTGCGCAAGCCCTCGGCGATGGCGAGAAACCCCTCGAACTCGACGCGCCAGTTCCAGCTCGCGATCTCGGCCTTCTCCATCGGCGTGCGGCCCAGCAACGCAGGCTCGGGTCGCAGCGCTTCCACATAGGCGGCGATCGCCGCGTTGTCCGCCAGCACCTGCCCTTCCTCGGTCGCCAGCGCGGGCACGGTGCATTGCGGATTGATGCGCCGATAGGCATCGCCCATCTGCTCGCCATTCCTCAGGTCCACCTGCACCGTTCGGTGATCGATGCCTTTTTCCGCCAGCAGGATGCGGGCGCGACGCGGGCTGGGCGCGGTGGCACAGTCGTACAGGGTGATCATTGCTGCTTGTCCTGCGTCTTCGTGTCGAAATCGCCGGCATCGTGCCGCTCGTGCAACTGGCTCGCCGGCTCACCCCAGGTGCGGTTCACCATGCGGCCGCGCCGGGCGCCCGGCCGCTGTGCGATCTCGTTGGTCCAGCGCAGCACATGGGTGTACTCCTGCACCTGCAGGAACTCGCCCGCTCCATACAGCTGGCCCTTGGCCATCGCCCCGTACCAGGGCCAGATGGCCATGTCGGCGATGGTGTAGTCGTCGCCGGCGACATAGCGCGTCTCCGCCAGCCGCCGATCGAGCACGTCGAGCTGCCGCTTGACCTCCATCGCATAGCGGTCGATCGCATATTCGATCTTCGTCGGCGCGTACGCGTAGAAATGCCCGAAGCCGCCGCCCAGGAAAGGCGCGCTGCCCATCTGCCAGAACAGCCACGACAGGCATTCGGCGCGTGCCGCGCCTGCCTCGGGCAGGAAGGCCTGGAATTTCTCGGCCAGGTAGAGAAGGATCGCGCCGGACTCGAACACGCGCACCGGCTGCGGCCCGCTGCGGTCCATCAGCGCGGGGATCTTGGAATTGGGGTTGATGGCGACGAAGCCGCTGCCGAATTGCGCGCCTTCGCTGATCGGGATCAGCCAGGCGTCGTACTCCGCGCCGGCGTGGCCGAGTTGCAGCAGCTCCTCCAGCAGCACCGTCACCTTCGCGCCGTTGGGCGTGCCCAGCGAATAAAGCTGCAGCGGATGCCGGCCGACCGGCAGTTCCTTCTCGTGCGTGGCGCCGGCGATCGGCCGGTTGATGCTGGCGAACTTGCCGCCGTTGTCCTTGTTCCAGGCCCACACGGCCGGCGGGGTATAGGCAGGGGAGTCGCTCATGCGATCGAGTATAGGCAGGCAGCGCCGGATGAGGGAACGGCTATAGTGCCGCCTCTTCACACACGGATTGGCATGGGCGCAGGAACGTCGTCGCTGGAGTCGCTCCTGGGCTCGCTGGTGGCCAAGCACGGCATCACTGGCGCGTCGCTCGCGTTCGTGCGCGAAGGCGCGATCGAGCTGGCCGTTGCGGGCGTGAAGGACGCGCGCACCGCGGAGCGCGTCGGCACGCAGACCATCTTCGATGCGGCCTCGCTCACCAAGCCGCTGGTGGCGCACGCCGCACTGCAGCTCGTCGATGCGGGCACGATGCAACTCGACGAACCGCTGGCGCGCTGGACGCCGCCGATCGTGCCGGACGATCCGGCGGCGTCGCTGATCACGCTGCGCCACGTGCTCACCCACACTTGCGGCCTGCAGAACCTGCCGGGCAAGGAGCCGTTGCGCATCTTCTTCGCGCCCGGAAGCCGGTTCAGCTATTCCAGCGTGGGCTTCATGCTGCTGCAGCGGGCGATGGAAGCGGCGACCGGCGAGCCGCTGGAAGTGACGTTGCGGCGCCTGGTCCTCCTTCCCTTCCGGATGCAATCCTCCAGCCTGGAGTGGAACGACCGCTTCCTGCTCGACTTCGCAGTTCCGCACGAAGGCGCCGATCCGCTGGTCAAGCACCGCCCGCCGGCCGCCAACGCGTCCTATTCACTGCAGACCACGGCCGCCGACTACGGCGCATTCATCGCGGCCGTGCTGCGCGGCGACCGGCTGGTGCCCGCGACCTGGCAACAGTGGCAGTCCGCGGCCGTCATGGTGCCGCTGGGCGAGATCGTCTACGTGCAGCCCGAGGCCAGGCCGACGGAGCCCGGCATCGGCTGGACGCTCGGCTGGGGCATCGAGCCGCGTTCGGGCACGCTGTTCCAGTGGGGCAAGGTTCCGGGCGCGCGGGCGTTCGCGATGGTCGACCCTGGGCAACAATCGGGCATGGTCCTCCTCACCAACTCCAACACCGGCCTGCGCCTGATGCAAGGTCTGGCGGATGCGCTCCTGCCCGGCGAACATCCCGCCATCCCGTGGTTGTCGAAGGGCGTCTCCGAATGAATGACGATGCACCGGGCGGCCAGGAGCCGCAGCGACTGTCGAAGGTCGTCGCAGCGCTGGTTCCATGCTCGCGCCGCGAAGCCGAGCAGTACATCGCCGAAGGATGGGTGCGGGTGGATGGGCGCAAGGTGGAGGAACCGCAGTTTCGCGTGACCAGCCAGCAGCGCGTGGAGCTGGACCCGCAGTCGTCGCTGCAGTCGCCGGAACCGGCGACCTTCATCGTCCACAAACCCGCGAGGATGGACACGCAACAGGCGCTGGCCTTGCTCGGCGCTGAAAATCGCTGGTCCGGTGATGTCTCGGGCATCCGCCGCGTCAAGAGCCACGGCGTCGGGCTCATCCCGCTGCTGGCACTGCCCGCGCCCGCAAGCGGCCTCGCCGTCTTCAGCCAGGACCGCCGCATCGTCCGCAAGCTCGACGAGGACGCGAAGGTGATCGAGCAGGAACTGATCGCCGACGTCACCGGGACCGTCGCTCCCAACGGCCTGGCGCGCCTGGGCCGCGGCCTGGTCTACGAAGGAAGGGCGATGCCGCCGGCGCGCGTGAGCTGGCAGAACGAAACGCGTCTGCGCTTTGCAGTGAAGGGCATCGCGCCCGAGTGGGTGCCATGGATGTGCGAGGAGGTCGGCCTGAAGCTGACGGCGCTGCGGCGCATCCGCATCGGCCGCATCGCGATGGCCGGCCTGCCACCCGGCCAGTGGCGCTACCTGTCGCCGGGCGAACGTTTCTAGCGCCGCAAGACGCCGCATGGTCATCGATCTCATCGACGGCACCTACGAGCTGTTCCGGCATTTCTATGGGCTGCGCCGGTTCACCAAGGACAAGGACCGGCCGTACGGGGCGGTGACGGGTGTGCTGAACGGCGTGCTGGAGATGGTGGAGCGCGGCGCCACGCACGTCGGCGTCGCGACGGACCACGTGATCGAGTCGTTCCGCAACCAGCTGTGGGCGGGCTACAAGACCGGCGCGGGCATCGAGCCGGCGTTGCTGGCGCAGTTCCATCCGCTGGAGGAAGCGCTGGCAGCGATGGGGGTCGTGGTGTGGCCGATGGTCGAACTCGAAGCGGACGACGCCCTGGCCTCTGCCGCGCGGCTGGCGGATGCGGACGAACGCGTGCAGAAGGTGCTGATCTGGACACCGGACAAGGACCTTGCGCAGTGCGTGCGTGACGAGCGCGTGCTGCAGGTCGATCGCAAGGGCAAGAAGATCCGCGGGGCCGCCGACATCCGCGAAAAGTTCGGCGTGGAGCCGGCGCTGATTCCGGACTACCTGGCGCTCGTGGGCGATGCAGCCGACGGCTACCCGGGCATCGAGGGCATCGGCCCCGTCGGCGCGCGCCGCCTTCTCAACCAGCACGGACCGATCGAGTCTTTCCCCGCCAAGGTGCTCGGAGAGCACCTGCAGCACGCGCTGCTGTTCAAGCGCCTGGCCACGCTGGACGCCGATGCGCGCCTGTTCGACAACGTGGATACCTTGCGCTGGCGCGGCCCGACCGGTGCATTCGCCGCGTGGGCGGAACGCATGGGTGCGCCCAAGCTGTTGCAGCGGGCGCAGGCTGCGCAGGCGAAAGTCGAGGCCGAGGCGTAGGCCGCGCGTCAGGCGTCCTGGCCTGCCATCAATTCCATCTTGCGCGCCTGCAGCTGCTGGGCCAGCGCCATCAGGTCCATGCCCTGGGTCTTGCGCGCCTTGGGGAACATCTTTTCGCGCTCGTCGTTCACGTGGTGCAGGATGCCGTCTTCCAGCTCCAGCATCAGCCTGGCGTCGACCGGCGCCTGCTCCAGCTTGCGGATCAGCTCGCGCGCTTCCTGGTGTTCTTCCAGGCCGTCCTTCAGGTTCTCCCGGTCGCCGGTCGCCTTGATGTACGCGGGATAGAAGATCTCTTCCTCGATCTGCATGTGGACCAGCAGTTCCTGGCAGATCTGCCGGGCCAGCACCTTCTGCCTGGCCGGGTCCTTGGCGGACTTGTACTGTTCGAACATGCGGATGACTTCGTTGTGGTCTTCGTCGAGCAGGACGGTTGCGTCGTCGTGTTGGGACATGGGTTCTCCTGGTGCGTGGATGCAGCCAAGGTAACGTCGTCCCGCCGCGAAGGCGACCTCCGGTCCTCGGGGGACGCTGTAGTCGGTTGCCTACGTCAGGCGAGCAAGCTGCAGAAGCGCGCGAGGTCGACGTTGCCGCCGCTGAGCAGCACACCGACGCGCTTGCCGCGCAGGTCGGCTTTCATGCGGCGTGCCGCCGCCAGCCCGAGGCTGCCGGTCGGTTCCACCAGCAGCTTCATGCGCGACGCCATGAAGCGCATGCCCTCCACCAGCTCGGCGTCGGTGGCGGTGAGCACGTCGTAGACATCGCGGCGAATGATGGGAAAGGTGATGGCGCCCACATGCTGCGTCTGTGCGCCGTCGGCGATCGTCCTGGGTGTTTCGATGTGGACGATGGAACCCTTGCGAAAGGATTGCTGGCCGTCGTTGCCGGCTTCCGGCTCCACGCCATACAGCTTGCACGCCGGCGACAACGCGCGTGTCGCGAGGGCGCAGCCGGACAACAGGCCGCCGCCGCCGAGCGGGACGAAAAAGGCGTCGAGCGGGCCGACGTCCTCGAACAGCTCCTTGGCCGCGGTGCCTTGGCCGGCCAGCACGTCCGCGTGGTCGAAGGGCGGGATCAGCGTCATCCCGCGCTGTTCCGCCAGGGCGCGGCAGAGCTTTTCGCGGTCGTCCTTGAAGCGGTCGAAGATGACGACCTCGGCGCCGTAGCCTCGGGTGGCGTCGATCTTCGAGGCCGGCGCGTCCTGCGGCATCAGGATGGTGGCCGGGATGCCGAGCAGCCTGGCCGACAAGGCGATGCCCTGCGCGTGGTTGCCCGACGAGAACGCCACCACGCCGGCCTTGCGTTGCTGCGGCGTGAACTTCGCCAGGGCGTTGAAAGCGCCGCGGAACTTGAAGGCCCCCATGCGCTGCAGGTTCTCGCATTTGAGGAACACTTGCGCCCCGATCTCCTCGTCGAGGATGCGCGAGGTCAGCACCGGCGTGCGGTGCGCATGGCCCGCGATCCGGGCCGCCGCGGCAATGACGTCGTCGTAGGTGGGAAGGGCGGTGTCGGCCATGCGAATCTGCGGTGTTCTGGAGGTGAGCCAGTATGCAGCAGCGCTGCGGTGCCCTCAGCCGGTGACCGGCGGCTCGCGCCGCGCCAGTTCCCAGAAGGCACGGGCCGCGGGGGACAGGCGCGCCGAGTCGAGGCAGGCCAGTGCCACCCGGCGCGAGGTGCGCGGCGTGATCGGGCGGAACACCAGGCCCTCGCGCTGCTCGGGCAGGGCCAGCGATGCCAGCACCGACACGCCGTTGCCATGGGCGACGAACTCGAAGATGGAAAGGACTTGCGACAGTTCGTGGGCCACCTTCGGCCGTACGCCGGCGCGCTCGAACATGCGCATCACCATGTCCTGCGAGCCGGCCTGCGTCAGCACCAGCGGGTATTCGGCCAGGTCCTTGATCGCCACCGTCTTGCCGCGCGCCAGGGGGTGGTTCACCGGCAGCACGGCGACCATGTCGTCGGTGGCGAGCGCGAGTGTGTCGAACGAAGGCTGCGGCAGCCGGACGACCCCGATCTCCACGTGCCGGTCCAGCAGGTCGCGTTCGATGTCGGGGTCGGCGCGCTCGGTGACGTTGACCTCCACGCCGGGATAGCGCCGGCGGAACTTGTCCAGCAGCGGCGGCAGCAGCTTCAGCGACGTGCTGGTGCCGATGGAGCCGATCCGCAGCCGGCCGGTGCGCAGGCCTGCCGCGGCGGCCGCGGCCGCCTGCACCTGGTGCAGCGAGGCGAAGACGTCGCGCGCGTGGGGCAGGGCGAGTTCCCCGGCATGCGTCATGGCGACCCCGGCCGCCATGCGGTCCACGAGCGCGCACCCGAGCCTGTCCTCCATGGCGCGCAACGCATGGCTGGTCGCCGACGCACTCATGCCGACGCGGGCGCCCGCCGCCGCCAGGCTGGACGCACCGGGCAATGCCAGCAGCAGCTCCAGTTGGCGCAGCGTGAGAAGGTTTTCGTCCGTCCGCATGTTGAATTCGTCTTCAATTGAATGTGAAGGCTGTTGAATCCTAAACTGTCATCCATGAACACGCAAACCCAGCTCCACGCATTGCAGGCGGGCGAGGCCCTTGCCTTCCCCGGCTCCTCGAAGGGCCGGGTCATCCTGATCGAAGGCGAGGTGCTGGTCCAGGCGCCGGCGCTCTACCTCGCAGGCACCGCAATCCTGCCGCCGGAGCGCCGCCTGTCGGCCCCGGCCACCTTGACGATGGCGGAGGCGGGCTCGCTGCGCGTCACGCGTTCCGCCCGCCTGGTGGTCGAGGCGGCGCCGGGGCTCGGCGCGACGATCAAGTCGGCCTTGGCCCGCCTGCGCCGGCGGTATCCTGTCGCGATCGCATCTGCTGGAGCGGGCGCGCAAAGGACCTGACATGAAGATCGCCCCGGACGTCGTTCGCGCTTTCACGCCCACCGGCAAGCTGCGCGCGTCCATCAACACCGGCAATCCCATCCTGGCTGCGGCCGACGCCACCCACGGCGCGAGAGGGGTCTCCGTGGACCTGGCCCGGGGCTTCGCCCAGCGGCTGGGGGTGGAGCTGGAACTGCTGGTGTTCGACACCGCGATCAAGTCGGTGGAGGCGGTCACGCAGGAACAGGCGGACATCGGCTTCTTCGCGATCGATCCGAAACGCGGCGAAGGCATCCACTTCACCGCGGCTTACGTCTTGATCGAGGGTTGCTACGCGGTGCGCAACGACTCACCCATCCAGGCGAACGAGCAGGTGGACCGCCCCGGGACGCGCGTCGTCGTCGGCAAGGGCAGCGCCTACGACCTGTTCCTCACCCGCGAGCTGAAGCAGGCGACCATCCTGCGTGCCCCCAGTTCGCAGGCGGTGGTCGAAATGTTCCTGGACCAGGGCGCGGAGGTCGCCGCGGGCGTGAAGCAGCAGTTGGAGGCGGACGTGCTGCCCCTGGGCAACCTGCGGCTGCTGCCCGGACGCTTCATGGTGATCCAGCAGGCGATGGGCTGCCCGCGCAGCCGCGGCGCCGAAGCAGCGGCAGCATTGGCGTCCTATGTCGAGGAGATGAAGCGCAGCGGCTTTGTCGCCGAGGCGCTGCAGCGGCATGGGATCACCGGGGCGGCGGTGGCGCCGGCGGCTTAGGTCGCCATCCCCTGCGCAGTTGCGGCAACTGGCGGCAAGGGACCGTTCGTGAAGTTGCCTTTGAAAAGGCTGGCGGTCTCGCCTAAATTGAAAAACCGTGCTCGTCCGTCCGCACGTCCGGCAGCGGGTCCGGTTTCAACGAAGGGGAAATCATGCCCAGCTATATCGCACTCGCGAAGTTCACCGACCAGGGTATCCGTACCGTCAAGCAGACGGTCTCGCGCGCCGACGCCGCGCGCGAAGCCGCCTCCCGCTTCGGCGTGCGCATGGAGACCATCTACTGGACCCAGGGGCAATACGACATCGTCACCATCTGCGAAGCGCAGGATGAGGCGGCGATGAGCGCGTTTTCCCTCGCGGTCGCCGCGTCCGGCAACGTGAAGTTCGAGACGCTGCGCGCGTTCTCGCGCGACGAAATGGCCAACATCCTGAAGAAGCTGGCCTGATCCCGGCGATGCCTGAGAAGCTGCGTGGCAGCTTCTCGTGCCGGCGCCACGCCCGCACGCAAAGGAGAAACCATGAACGCTCGTACTGCCGTGAGCAGCAAGGCTCTCGCTAGCCCTTCACCAGGATGCGGTCCAGGCGCTCCAGGTCGTTGATGACGCGCCATTCGGATGCGCCCGCTGCCATCACGCGCTTCTCCCATGCGTCCAGCCGGCCGAGGTAGAGACGCGGATCGACGTTGTCGGTGTTGAGCTTGACGACGTTGACCGCCACCACGCGGATGTTCTTCAGGCTGATCGGGAAGTCGCGCTTCGTCGCCTTGTCGAGCTCCTCCTGCATGTCGGAGAAAACGATGATGGTCCGCGTGCCCGCGCCGGTTTCGTTCAGGTAACCGGCGCCCTGCAGCAGCCCGCCCGTGATGTCGGTGTAGCTGCTGCCGCCGATACCGCGGAATGCCGCGGCGATGCGCTCCTTGAATATGCGCTTCTGCGCATTGGCGTGCGACGGCCGCGTGTCGAACGTCGCCTTGGCCAGGATGTCCTTCTCGTTGAAGCTGCGGCTCGTGACGCGCGCCACGGCCAGCGAATCGCCCGGCTCCAGCGTGCCCAGCAGGTAGCTGATGACGAGTTGCGCCTTGCCGGACTCCTGCGCGTAGGTGCCCGAGGTGTCGACCAGCATGTAGACCGCATGCGCGTGGTCGCGCGGGTTGCCGCAACCCGTGCCGGCCAGGGCCAGCGCGGGGACGGCGACGAGGAACTGTCGCTTGTTCATGGCGGTGCTCCTAGGCGTGGGTGTGTTCGAACGTGGGTACCTTGCCCCCGCCGGCGACGGCCGGGCGCCGCTTCACCAGGCTCTCGACCAGCAGCGGCACGGCGATGACGACGTCATACAGGCGCACCAGCAGCCGACTGGCGTTGCGCACCAGGTTGGCGGCCATCCGCAGCGTCACGGCCGCCAGGCGCACGCACGCCATCAGCAGCACGCCGCCGACGGTGCGCCCCGAGTGGATCAGGGACTCGAGCGGGATGGCGATGAAGGCGAGTGCGAACGGCAGGATGAAACCGAGCAGCATCTGGCCGGCCATCGGGATGGTGCCGACCCAGCCGTTGACGGCGCTCTGCGCCTGCACCGTGGCGAGCGACTGGATCAGCGCCTGCTTGTCGGCGATCAGCAGGTCGCGCATCAGCGCCAGCGCCGCCTCCACGCCTGCCAGGATCACCAGCAGCGTGAAGGCGATCCACATCATGCGCTTGCGCATGCGCTCGTTGAGGTTGGCGATGCTCGGAAAGAGGTGGGTGATGCGCATCGCCTCCAGCAGGAACAGGCCCATCGAGGCTTCGATGCAGACGATCACCAGCGCCGCCACGTCCGACGTGCGCAGCGTGCTGGTGATGTAGTCGCCCGCGCCCACCATCTCGGACATCGGCAGCGCGATCAGCTTGCAGTTGATGAAGGCGCCGCCGGCGGCCACCAGCATCACCAGCAGCGAGACGGTGAACTGCGTGAACGCCGACACCGTGAGCGCGTGCTGCGCCTTGTCGGTCCCGGCCGCGATCTGCTCGTACTTCGCCATGTGGGCGTCGACGCCCTTGACGCTGTTCTTGACGTCGGCGACATTCTTTTCCACCAGCTGCAGGTTCTTGTCCACCGAGCGCCAGGAGGGCATGAAGCGGCCAAGGATCTTGTGGCGCGACTCGTAGGCCCTGCGGTACTCGCCCATCGCGTCGTCGTGGGCGGCGGTGATCGAACGATTCAGCTCCTCCAGTACGTCGGCGATCACTTCGTTGCCGATTGCCTGGACCTTGGCCATGGCAGCCACCGCCTCGGCCCAGTCCGGCGGCGTCGGCGGCACCTCGCCGCATTTCTTGTAGTCGTCCTCGAAGCGGGCGATGTCCTCCAGCAGCTTGCGTTGCAGCGCCGGATAGCCCTGCAGCTCTCGCGTCACCAGCGCGCCCAGGCGTTCGAACTCGCGCTCGATGCGCTTGCCGGTTTCCTGCCTGCCCTGCGCGAGCAGCACCACCTTGTTTCGCTGCTGCATCTCCGCCACGGCGGTGAACAGCCAGCGTGCGCCCATGCGCAGCGGTCCGCCCACGGCGTGGCCCATCGACCGGATCAAGGCATGCATCGGCATGCGGGCGGCGTACATGAAACCCATGGCCAGCACCGCCAGGACCAGCACGGAGGCGGCAAAGTTGTCGGGCCAGACCATCCAGGATTGAGCGCTCATTTCTGATTCCCCCTTTTCGACTACGAAACGTAGTGCGGAAAGGCGATGAACGCTCCACCGGACTGATGAGTGGTGGTGAACTATGCCTCGGGCGTCGCGTAACCAAATGCCTTGTGGGCTAATCGATACGTCCGCTCGGTCGTTACGAAATGTGATTCAATGCCCGTCAGATCGCAGCGATCGTCGAAGCCTGGTCCCTGGCAGCAACCTGGTTGGAACACATGAACAAACCCCGCGTGCGCGTCGAAGCCTTCACCATCTCGCTGGACGGATACGGCGCAGGTCCGGAGCAGGGCATCAACCATCCGCTTGGCGTCGGCGGAAGTGACTTGCACCAGTGGATGCTCCCGACCCGCACCATCGTGCGCACCCTGTTCGGCGGTGACGGCGGAACGACAGGAGTCGATGACGACTTCGCAGCGCGCGGCTTCGACAATGTCGGCGCCTGGATTCTCGGGAGAAACATGTTCGGACCGATCCGCGGTCCCTGGCCCGACCAGAACTGGAAAGGCTGGTGGGGGGCCAACCCGCCGTATCACGTCCCGACCTTCATCCTGACGCACCACGCGCGCGCGCCCGTCCAGATGGAGGGCGGGACGACGTTCCACTTCGTCACGGGCGGCATCCACGAGGCGCTCGACCGGGCTCGCGAAGCCGCCGGAGACAAGGATGTGCGTATCGGCGGCGGGGCCCAAACGATCCAGCAGTATCTTCGTGCGGGCCTGATCGACGAGATGCATGTGGCGATCTCTCCCGTCCTGCTGGGACGGGGCGAGCGGCTGTTCGAAGGGGTCGATGTGCGCGCCCTGGGATACGAATGCGTCCAGCACGTTGCCACGGAGAAAGCCACCCATGTCGTGCTCCGGCGCCAGGACCACAATGCCGGTCATCCGTAACGCCAGCCATCACTGGAACGTCCATGAGAACTGCTGAAGTCAAACTGCTGATGCGCGAAGTGCTTGCCAACCTGCCCAAGCCGTACTCCGAGGACGTGATCGACGACGTGTTCGGCGCCGTCGAGCGCAACCGCGGGTGGAAGCAGCGCTACGAAGCCCAATGCGACAGCCTGGGCAGGAGCGTGGTGAATGCGTGGGGCGGCTACTGGGTGGCCAACGCCGTGGGCAAGGCCGGTGAACGCCAGGTTCCCAGCAAGCAGAGCTCGCTGATCGGTTCCTATTCCGTCCTGGACACGGATGCGATCCAGGTGACGCGCAAGCCGAAGGACGGGGAAGCGCGTGAGCTGATGGCCGATTACTATCGAGTCCACCAGGCCGAACTTCCGGCGGAGATCCGCAAGCATCGTGAGTTGATCGTGGAACTGCTGATGGAAGGCATGCCGGTCGAAAAGGCGTTCCAGATGGTCCTGAAGGCTGCCACCTGAGGAGGCCGGGTCATGACACTCACGCTGAACCACTTCACGGTGCGCACGCTCGACCTCGACGCGACGCGCGACTTCTACCAGCGCGTTCTGGGCCTCACCGTCGGCCCGCGTCCCGCCTTTCCATTCCCGGGCGCGTGGATGTACCGCGGCGACCACGCAGACATCGCGAACGCGGTGGTGCACCTGATCGGATTGGACTCCAGGGATCCCGACGGCCTCAAGGCGTATCTCGGCGACCGCGACGCGGCCTCGCTGCAGGGGAGCGGCGCGGTGGACCATGTCGCCTTCTTTGCCGACGGCCTGGCAGCCATGCTGGCGCACCTGCGCGAGCAGGGCGTGCCGGTGCGCGAACGCACGGTGCCCGACCTCGGACTGCACCAGCTGTTCCTGGAAGATCCGAACGGCGTGATGGTGGAACTGAATTACCCAGCCGCCGAGAAAGCTGCGCTCCAGGCCTGAACCCATGCCGCGTGTCCTGATCGCGGGTGGCTCGCTCGGGGGCCTCATGGCGGCCAGCCTGCTGGCCCGCGCCGGACATGAGGTGGTCGTCCTGGAACGCACGGCCGGGGCCATGGACAGCCGCGGCGCCGGCATCGTCACCCACGCTTCCCTCATCGCCGGCCTGCAGCGCTGCGGCATGCCGCAAGGCCATGAACTCGGCGTCGCCATTCCGGGGCGCGTCACGCTCGACGGCACGGGAGCCGTGCTGGGTGAGCTGCCGATGCCGCAGGTGCTGACCTCCTGGAGCCGGCTCTATCAATTGCTGCACGGCCTGCTGCTGCAGTTGCCGGCGGCGCAGTACCGCCAGGGCGTGGCGGTGCAGCGGGTGGAACAGCACGCGGGCGGCGTGCGGGTGCAGACCAGCGCGGGGGTGTTCGAGGGCGACTTGCTGCTGGCCGCCGACGGCATCCGCTCCACGGTCCGCCATCAGTTCTGGCCCGGGGTGCAACCGGAATATGCCGGCTACGTGGCCTGGCGGGGGCTGTGCGACGAAGGCGTGCTGTCACGCGGCGGGCGCGAGGCGGTGTTCGAGCGCTTCGGTTTCTGCCTGCCGCCGGGCGAGCAACTGATCGGCTACCCCGTCGCCGGACCGGGGAACCGCACGGAGCCCGGCCACCGTGCCTGGAATTTCGTCTGGTACCGTCCCGCCCCCGCGCCGCAGCGCCTGGCGGAGTTGATGACGGATGCCGACGGCGAGCATCACCCCCAAGGCATCTCGCCGAACAAGGTGTCGTGGCGTGCCATCGCCGCCATGCGCTCGGATGCCCGGCGCTTGCTCGCGCCCGCCTTCGCCGAGATCGTGGAGAAGTGTCCGCAACCTTTCCTGCAGCCGATCTACGATCTCTATTCCAGCGAGCTCGCGTCCGATCGCGTGGCGCTGCTCGGGGATGCGGCTTTCGTGGCCCGCCCCCACGTGGGCATGGGCGTCACCAAGGCCATGCACGACGCGCTCGCGCTCGAAAGCGCACTGGCCGGTGCCGACGATGTTGCAGCTGCACTGCGCGCCTATGCGCAAGCCCGGCTCGGTCCCGGCCAGCAAGTGGTGCAACGCGGCCGCCGGCTCGGCGCCTACATGCAGGCCTGCGGCCAGGACGGCAACACGGCGCAGCCGCGCGATGCTGCGAAGGTGATGGCCGAGACTGCCGTCGAAGGGTAGGGCCGCGATGCGACGTCGCAGGTCGCGCGCTTTGTGACAAGATGGCCGGGTACCGAGACTTCATCGCGTTTTCGCGCGAGCCCTGAAGTTTCCTTTCAAAGGCATTCCATGCGTAATTCCGGCAAGGCCCCGACCTTCGTTGTCTGGGTCATCTCGCTCGTCCTGTTCCTGGTGGCGCTGGCCGCACAATTCGGGCTCGTCAGGATTCCCGAGCCCTTTGCCACCTGGTCGTGGATCATCGGCTTCGGCCTGCTGCTGGCCGCCTGCCGGATCCGCGGCCTGTAGCGATCCGCTACCGACCCCGCACCCGCACCTTCTCCAGCGCCTTCCCCACCCGCCGCGCCCCGCCTTCCACATGCTCCACGAGGCTGACGCGCCCGTAGCGGAAGGCGTCCAGCACCGCCAGCATGTCGTCGGCGGTCGCCACGTCCGGCCCGCGCAGCGTTGGCAGCGGCAGCGGCGTGACGTCGCGGATGGCGGTGACGAAGGCCGCGGCCTCGCGCACATGCGGCGACATGCCTTCCTCCAGCAGGTGCAGCAGCCGCGCCAGCGCGGCGAGGCCGGCCTCGGTGGCGCGATGCGAGCAGATCTCTTCCTCGAGCATGCGGGCCTGCTCGATCAGCGTGCCTTCATGGTCGATGCGCGTGCGGTCGCCCACGCCCACCAGTTGCTGCACATGCTGGATGCGCTGCAGGTTCTGTTGGTGGCGCCGTTCTCGTTCGGTTTGCTTCATCGCAGTCCCCTCCATCGACGCTGCCCCCTCGCCTAGGCGAGCGGATATCCCGGATACGGCAACCTGGCCTCCGCCTGCACCGCGATCACCTGCGCCGCATAGGCGCGGATGGCCGCGTCGCTGACGGCGTAGCCCCAGTTCACCAGCTCGCATTGTTCCTGCTCCTTGAAGCGGTCCAGCCGCGTGCGGATGGCGCTCAGGTCGGAGATCTTTTCAGGCGACACGGGCAGGCTCGCGGTCTTGTAATCCTTGATCGGCGTGTTGATCGCCCAGAACGCGCCCTTCGTGCGCCCGGCCTGGTACTCGTTGATCAACATGCGCTTGCGCAGCGCCAGCGCCTGGTTCAGGCCGATGTCCATGACGCGGAACAGCTGCTTGGGGGCGAACGCGCCCACGCCCGCATCCAGCTCGAACGGCTTGCCCGCATCGCTGCACAGCACCGTCTCGTAGCGGCCCCAGACCGTCTCCAGGGCCAGGTTGTCGTAGACGCCGCCGTCGGCAAGCTGCAGGCGCTTGCGGAAATCCTCCCTCTCCCACAGGTCGGCTCCGGGGGAATGCTCGAAGAGGTTCGGGTCCACGTCCAGTTCCAGCGGCGCCAGCAGCGGTGGAAAGGCGCTGGAGCAGGCGACCGCCGTCGCCACGTCGAACTTCGGCCGCCAGATCAGCCCGATGCGGTAGTCGCCCGCATACGGCCTGGAAAAGCGGAAGCTGGTGCCGGTCGCATAGTTGGTGGAGTTGAAGACGAAGCGTGGCGCATCGGGCAGCGTCTGGAGGGACACGCCCATGCCCAGGTGCTGGCGGTAGGCGTCGGCCACTTCCTCGCCGGCGCTCTTGAACGGGTTCAGCGCGCCGGCGATCACCGACGTCACGTCGATGGTCAACCCGCAGAACTTGCGCAGCGGACCGACGATCTCCTCGTCGAAGTTGGTGGCGACGCCTTGCGCATCGAAGTGCAGCATGTCCCAGCGCACCGCCAGCAGGCCCGAAGCGATGGAGCCGCCGGAGACGCTGGAGATGCGTGACAGCTTCTTCAGCACGCCCAGCTGGTTCAGGCGCCACAGCACGCCGACGTGGAACAGGACGGCGCGAAAGCCGCCCCCCGAGAGTGCGAGGGCGATGCCCGCTTCCTTCCCTTCGTTGCCGAACGGCATGGTGCACTCCTTGACCCCTTGCCATCGCAGGATAGCGATCGCACGGAATCTGTCATCCGGGCATCCCCTGCACCGGCAGGGTCAGCGAGCGAGCCGCGGCGGCGTTGCCTTCAGCAGCGGCCGCCCTGGGCCCGCGCGAATTCCACCGACCGGCCGCTGAAGCGCAGCTTGTCGCCTTCGAGTTCCAGCACCGTGGGGCCCGACCCGGCGGCGGTGAGCCTGACCGTCTTGCCTTCGACGCGGCCGGTGAGCGCCAGTTCCGAGCCGCCGTCCGCGATGCGCGCGTCCACCTGCTGGTACTTCTGCGTGACCTGCAGCGATGCGCTGCCCGAGCACCACAGGCCGTCCACCTTGGCGGGCACCACCCACAGGTGCACCTTGCTCGATTTCTCCAGCCCCACCGCCTTGTTCGGCACCTGCAGCACCGTCGTGCGGTCGGGCAGCCAGTCGCCCATGTCCCAGTCGTGCGACACCACGCGGGTGCCTGGCCGCAGGGCGAGCAACGACGGCCGCAGTTGCAGGTTCACCTCCGGCAACAGGTACATCGTGATCACGGTCGCCGGCGTCAGGTCGGTCTGGAACAGGTCCTGCTCGCGAAATTCCACCAGCGAGGCCACGCCCGCGTCCTGCGCGTTGCGGCGGCTCTGGAGCACCAGGTCGGGCACGATCTCCACGCCCAGGCCGGTGGCGCCGAAGCGCCGGGCCGCCAGGATCACGATGCGGCCGTCGCCCGAGCCCAGGTCGATGACATGGTCGGCGCGGGTGACGTCCGCCATGCGCAGCATCTCCAGCGTGACGTTGTCCGGCGAAGTGATGAAGGGGACTTCCTCGGTCGCCTGCGCAAGCGCGGCAACGCAGGTGAGTCCGAGGCAGGCGGAAGCGATGAGGGAGCGGAGCATGCGCAAAAGATAGCAGAGTGGAGGTGTCGAGCTTCTCAGTGCGCCGCGCGCACGAGCGCCAGCACGGCGTCGGCGAACACTTGCGGCACTTCCTGCGGCATGTTGTGGCCCACGCCCGGGATGATGCGATGGTCGCGCTGCGTGAAGCGGTGCGCATGCGCCGAGGCCGGTGCGGGCGGGCGCACGCCGTCATCGGCGCCGTCGAAGGTGATGGCGGGCACCGTGATCACGGGCTGGGCCGCCAGCCGGTCCTGGATCCGTGCATAGGCCGGGTCCCCCGCCTCCAGCCCGTAGCGTTGCCGGTACGAATGGATCACCACGTCCACGAAGTCCGGATTGTCGAAAGCAGCCGCGGAGCGCGCGAAGGTGGCCTCGTCGAACTTCCAGGTCGGTGACCAGAGCTGCCACAGCAGCCGCGTGAGGTCGCGCCGGTGCCTGGCCAGCCCGGCACGGCCACGCTCGTTGTGGAAGTAGTACTGGTACCAGAGGCTCTGCTCGTTGCGCGGCGTGTCGGGCTCCATCGCCCGCGCGATGTCGTGGATGTTGTAGCTGTTGTACGAGACCAGCCCCGCACAGCGCTGCGGCCACAGGGCCGCCACCACGCACGCCGCGCGGCCGCCCCAGTCGTAGCCCGCCAGCACGGCGCGCGGGATGTGCAGCGCATCCATCAGCGCCAGCAGGTCGGCGCCGAGTGCGGCCTGCTCGCCGGAGCGCGGCGTCCCGGCATCGAGAAAGCGCGTCGCGCCGAAGCCCCGCAGGAAGGGCACGAGCACGCGGCAGCCCGCGGCGGCGAGCCGGGGCGCCACTTCGGCGTAGGAATGGATGTCGTACGGGAAGCCGTGCATCAGGAACACCGGCGGCCCGTCCGGCGGACCCGTCTCGTACAGCGCGATGTCCAGCACGCCGGCCGTGACCTGCCGCAGGGGCTTCATGCTGTCCATTGTGGCCTCACGCCGACTCGATGCGCACATTGCGCAGGTGCTCGCGCAGCCCCACGATCCGGCGCTGCACGGCTTCCGCGGGCACCGTCAGCGCGTCGCGCTCGATCATCCGGCACTGGCGCGCGGCCCACTGCAGGCCCATCGTGCCCAGGCCGCCGGAGGCGCGGTGCGCCAGGAACTGCACGTCCTCGCGATCCCCCGCGGCAAGGGCGCGTGCCATCGCCTCCACCGTGTCGCGCTGCGACTGCACGAAGCCGGGGAAGACATCCATCCAGTCCGGATCCACCACCAGCACTTCGTCCGGCACGCTGGCAAAGTCGGTGGTGGGCGCCAGGCCGGCGGGAGCGGTGGCCAGCGGCGCGGGACCCGAGCCGTTCAACTCCAGGTCGCGCAAGGTCGAGAGCAGGGCCTCGCGGCTGACCGGCTTGACCAGGAAGCGGTTGGCGCCCGCCGCCAGCGCGCGCTTGGCGGACGCGGGGTCTTCGTTGCCGGACAGCATGATGACGAGGCAGCGCGGCTGGCCGTGCTCGGCTTCCTGCTGGCGCACCCAGCGCACGGTGTCCAGGCCGTTCTTGACCGGCATCTCCATGTCCAGCAGCAGGAAGTGCGGCCAGTGCCGTGCCATCGCCTCCGTCGCGGCCAGGCCGTTGGCGGCGGTTTCCACGGTGAAGGGCGGGCGTGGCAGGAACCGGCGCGTGACCAGCCGGGTGTACTCGTCGTCGTCCGCCACCAGCACGTCGCGCGGCGGGATGTCGCTGACCCATTCCGCGGCAGGCCGTTCGGACAGCGTTGCGGGCAGGGGCTTCGGCGGTTCTTCCTTCAGCGGGCGCATCGTCAGCGTCAGCGTCGTGCCGGTGCTGTCGCTGTGCAGTTGCAGGTCGCCCAACTGCGCGCGCGCCATCAGCCGGGCCGAGTAGGTGCCCAGGCCGGTGCCGCTGCTCTTGCCGCTGGTGACGTACTTCTCGAAGAAGTGGTCGGCGATATCCGGCGGCACCTCGCCCGGGTTGTGCACGGCCAGCACCACCGGCTCGCCGCGCATCAGCGTCACGGAAACCAGGTGGCCCGGCCCCGCGGCTTCCACCGCGTTCTTCACCAGGTTGGCCGCGATGGAGTAGCACAGCAGCTCCTCGCCGCGCACGTACACCGGCGTGCGGTCCGAGCCTTCCATGTGCAGCGTGACGGCCGCGGCCTCGGCGTAGGAGTGCAGGTCCACGAGCACCCGCGTGACCACCTCCCGCAGGTCCACCGCCTGCGGCCGGAAGTCGTAGGTTCCGGTCTCCATCTTGAACAGGCCGAGTGTCAGGTTCACCATTTCCAGCATGCGGAAGCCGGAGCGCTGCAGCACGCCCACCAGCTCACGCTGCTCGGTCGTCAGCCGGGTGTCGTCGCGCAGCAGCCGCGTGGCGCCCAGGATGCTGTTCAGCGGGGTCTTCAGGTCGTGCCGGGACATGCGCTCGACGTCCTCGCGCAACCGCGCGTTCTCTTCCAGCGCCAGGTTGCGCTCCTCGGCGTTGAGCGCATGGCTCAGGCGCCGGGCAATCACCACGGCGGGCGACAGCATGAACAGCGCGAAGCCGATCGGCGCGAACTTGCGGTCCGGCCCCGGCGCGTCGATCAGCAGCAGGTCGAGGGCCAGCGTGACCAGGATGGCAAGCATGCCCACCAGCACCACGGTGGCATCCACCGGCGTGCGGCGGCGCGCACGGAGCATGGCGACCGCCACGTAGACGCCCACCATGACGGCGACGACGAGTCCCGGCGTGGCGACGTGGGAATACACGCCCGGCGGCAGCACGAAGAAGGCGACCGCGCCTGCCGCCAGCAGGCCGACCGTGGCTTGCACGAGGCGGCGGTGGATTTCCTGCGGGAACAATCCGCGCAGCGTCAGGAAGAACAGCGCCATCGCGGTCACCCACGACACGTACTCGACCCGCATGTAGGCCAGCCAGGACACCTGCGGCGGGAAGGGGCGCAGCAGCAGCCGCTCGCCGATCATGTCCGTGTAGACGGCCATGGCGACGCAGAACAGGCCGAATACCAGGGGCACCCGCTCGCGATGCCGTACCGCGAAGAAGATCAGCGCGACGAGGCCGGTGATCAGGTAAGTGGTCATGAGCGCGGAGTCGTAGACGATCCGCGCCTCGCGCCCCCGCACCAGCACGTCGACCGGGGCCACCCAGACCGGCCGCACGAAGCCGCCGACGCGATGGTCGAAGTTGCTGACGTGCAGCGTCAGCCGCAGCGGGCAGGCGAATTCGCGGGTGATCGGCACCCGGTTGTGCACCGCCGCCCAGGTGGTGGCAGCCGACACACCGGGTTCCCCGTGCTGCGCGACCAGCGTGCCGTTGACGAACAGGCGCGATGCCGTGCGCTGGCCGAACGCCTCCACCGCCAGCGACTGCCCGGCCGGGCAGTTCACCTGCAGCGCATAGCTGCCCCAGCCGTTGTTCTCGCGCTCGGGCTTGCCATCCGCCGTGGCGGCGTTCCACCCGGCAGGCACCGCGACGAAGGCCGTCGTGGGCAATTGCTGCCAGGACGGGTCGACGAAACGTTGCCACGCAAACGCCCACTCACCTTGCAACGGAACGGGCCGGGAGGGCACCTCCAGCGTCACCTGGCCCTGCACCGCGGCGGGAAGGGCTGCGCTGGCCCGACCCGTGGCCGGAAGCAGACACAAGAGCAGCGAAAGGGCGAGCAGGGCTCGGCCGTAGGACATGCGGGGAGTTTAGAGGCAGTGCAGCGAATGCCCGATGGGAAGGCTTCCAACCTTCGGGTTAAGCCATTGACTACTGGCCCCCGCAGTTGCCCGCAGGGAAACTCCGGCCACCTCATCAGTGGAGCTGGGATGGATCACGAGCAGAACTTTCGTCCGACCCAATCGGCCGTCCTCACGGACCTGGGACCGTTGCCGGACGTCCTGGAAAGCAACAGCGAAACGACGTGGCGGATGTTCACCGAACTGCAGGCGCAGGACAGCGGCCGCTTCATGAAGACGCAGCCTTCGTCGCTGGTTCCTCTCGGCGATGCCCCATCCCAGGCGCGGCGCATTCTCAGCGTGGACGAGGTGATGTACGAGGTGCGCCGCTACAACCGCGTGTGTCCGGTCGAATCGCAATGGCGTCTCCTGGGCGACCTGTTGCGGGAGGCTGGAGCCGAAACGCCGGCCTCGCTCTCGGGCCCCGAATTCCGCCGGACCCCGCCGCTGGCCAAGCGGTCTCGCGTGCGCGAACAGGTGGAGTGGGCCGCGCAGCACGGCCTGCTGCGCGAGGTGTTCAGCTTCTTCACCTCGCTGCCGGAAGGCGATTGGGTGCACATCGGCGATTGAGCAGCGGGAGTCCCCCGGGCCGTACACTCGCGGGCCACGGAGGGCTCCCATGAAGAAACAGCAGCAGCCGGCCTGGCTGTCCCCCGCGCTGGCGTACGTCCAGGACTGGCTGGCGTTCCAGGTGGAGCGCTACGAGCAACCGGGTTGCACCGTGGCCATCGCGCAAGGACCGGACCTCCTGGCGGAATACGCGTTCGGCCAGGCGAACCTGCGCACGGGCGAGGCGCTGACGCCGCGGCACCGCTTCCGCATCGCCTCGCATTCCAAGAGCTTCACCGCTGCGGGCGTGCTGCTGCTGCGCGAGCAAGGCAAGCTGGGGCTGGACGACCCCATCGGCCGCTATGTCGGCGGCCTGCACAAGGACGTGGCCGGTGCGCGGATCGCCGAGCTGCTGTCGCACGGCGCCGGCGTCACGCGCGACGGCATCGACAGCGGCCAGTTCCTGGACCGGCGCCCGTTCCTGTCGCGCGAGGAGGTGCTGGCGGACCTGGCGCGCAAGCCGCCGCTGGAAACAGGCGTGCAGTTGAAATATTCCAACCACGGCTTCGCGCTGCTGGGGCTGGCGATGGAGCAGATCACCGGCTCCGATTACGCCGACTGGATCACGCGCCACGTCATTCGCGCGGCCGGGTTGCGGGAAACCGTCCCGGACATGCCGTTGCTGCCGAAGCGTGCGCCGATGGCCGCCGGGCACAGCACGAAATTTCCTTTCGGCCAGCGCCTGGTCGTGCCCGGCGACAACGTCTGCGATGCCATCGCGCCGGCCGGCGGATTCGTCGCGACGGCGGCCGACACCGCGCGCTTCTTCGCGCAGCTGGACCCGCTGTGCGCCCAGAGCATCCTTTCGCCGGCGAGCCGGCGCGCGATGGTGCAGCGCCGCTGGCGCGATGACTGCAGCACGCAGGAGTCGTACTACGGGCTGGGCACGATGATGAACGGCCCCGGCCCCAAGGAGTGGTTCGGCCACACCGGGGGCCTGCAAGGCTTCGTGTCCCGCACCTCGCGCTTCACCGCTTCCGGCCTGACGATCACGGTGCTGTGCAACGCGCTGGACGGACCGTCGTGGCTGTGGGTGGACAGCATCGCCAGCATCCTCGCGGCCTTCAGCCAGCACGGTGCGCCGGCCAGGCGGCTGCAGCCGTGGCGCGGCCGCTGGTGGAGCATGTGGGGCTGCACGGACCTGGTGCCGCTGGGCAAGGTGGTGATGCAGATCGCGCCGGTGATGAACCCGCCCTTCGACGGCGCCAACACCGAGTTCGACGTGACCGGCAAGGACCGCGCGGTGATACGCCGCACCTCCGGCTACAACAGCCCGGGACAGGACGTGCGCGTGGTGCGCAACGGCCGCGGCAAGGCGACGGAACTCTGGGCCGGCGGGACGAAACTGCTGCCGCGCGAGGCGATGGTGGCGGAGGCGACGCAGCGCTATCGCGGCACGCGGCGCAAGGCCGGGGCATGAGCCGCCGGGCCGTTCCCAAGGCGAATAGCGCCGCAGTGCGTAGCACGGAGGCTTCCGAATGAGCCGCCGGGCCGCCCCAAGGCGAATCCCGCAGCGCCTGGCGCGGAGGGTCGTCCAGTGAGTCCGGCGGACCTCCACCGCATCGCCGTCGACGCAATGCGCGCGCGCGGGCTGTTGCCGGCGTTTGCGCCGCAGGCATTGCGCGAAGCCGAAGCCGCGCGCAGCGCGCAGGCGGGGCGCGGCGGCGACATCCGCGACCTGCGGCAGCTGCCCTGGTTCTCGATCGACAACGACGACACCCGCGACCTCGACCAGCTCAGCGTGGCCGAGGCGCTGGCCGGTGGCGCAACGCGGCTGCGCGTGGCGATCGCGGATGTCGATGCGATGGTGCGGCCCGGCGGCGCGGTCGACGGGCACGCCGGCGTGAACACCACCTCGGTGTACACCGCGGCCGGCGTGTTCCCGATGTTGCCCGAGGTCCTGTCCACGGACCTGACCTCGCTGCACGAGGGCCAGGAGCGGCTGGCGGTGGTGGTCGAGATGCAGGCCCAGCCCGATGGGACCGTGGGCACCTCGGAGATCTACCGGGCCGTCGTGGTCAATCGCGCCAAGCTCACCTACGACCATGTGTCGGCGTGGCTGGACGGCGCCGCACCGCCGCCGGCGCAAGCGCGCGCCTTGCCGCAACTCGAGGAGCAGGTGCGGCTGCACGACGTGCTGGCCACGCAGATGCGGCAATGGCGCCAGAGCCGGGGCGCGCTGAACGTGAAGACGCTGTCGGCGCGGCCGGTGTTCGAGGACGGGAGATTGATCGATCTCCAGCCGGACGAGAAGAACCGCGCCAAGGACCTCATCGCCGACCTGATGATCGCCGCCAACTCCGCCACCGCGCGCTACCTCGCCGAGCAGGGCTTCCCGTCGCTGCGCCGCTTGCTGCAGTCGCCGCGCCGCTGGGACCGGATCGTCGCCTTGGCCGCATCGCACGGCGTCGGGTTGCCGGCACAGCCTGACCCGCGCGCGCTGGACCGCTTCCTGCAAGAGCGCCGCGCCGCCGACCCGGACGGCTTCGCCGACCTGTCCCTGGCCATCGTCAAGATGCTCGGCTCCGGCGAGTACGCGGCCGCCGGCGCGGGCCTGCCGGCGTTCGGGCACTTCGGCCTGGCGGTCAACGACTACGCGCATTCGACGGCGCCGAACCGGCGTTACCCCGACCTGGTCACGCAGCGCCTGCTCAAGGCAGCGCTGGCCGGCGATGCGCCGCCCTATACCGCGGAAGCGTTGACGGCGATCGCGCGGCACTGCACCTTGCAGGAGGACAACGCCAGCAAGGTGGAGCGCACGGTGCTCAAGGCCGCGGGGGCGTTCCTGCTGCATGGGCGCATCGGCGAGAGCTTCGACGCCATCGTCACCGGTGCGGCGCCCAAGGGCACGTTCGTGCGCCTCGCCCGGCCGCTGCTGGAGGGCCGCGTGGTGCGCGGCTTCGAGGGGCTGGACGTGGGGGATGCGGCCCGGGTCCGCCTGGTGGCGGTGGACCCGGAGCAGGGCTTCATCGATTTCGAGCGGGCGTAACGCGCTCGCGCGCGTCGACGGAAGCCGACGGCGCCTTGCCGCGGCGGCCACCCGGATCCTGGTGCGTGGTTTCCACGGGCTGCTTGCGGCCTTCGGACGGCCGCTCGGCGCGCGTGCCGAGGCCGCCGGTGCGGCCGGCGCGCGGCGCGATGGCGTCGTGCGGCTTCTTGCCCGTCGACGGATCGGCCGGGTCGGTTTCGGTCGGCAGCGAGGCCTGGGACGCGGAGGGAATGTGTTCTCCGCGCGGGGCCGCTCGACTGGATTTCCGCGTCATGGCATTTCCCCTGTTGGTTGCGTGAAGCCAGCGTCGCAGGCTTGCGCAGGCTCTGGCGCAGGCGCAAGCGAACTCAGCGCGTCGGACGGCCCCCACGCTGCTCGACAGTGGCATTGGAGGCCACCGTGTCGTCGCCGACGAGGGCCGCGTACGGGTTGAGCGCCTCGCCGCCCCACCAGCGCCGCTCCTGCGTCATCAGCAACACCGCGAAGTGCAGGTGCGGCGCGCTCTCCGGCGCGTTGCCGGTGCTTCCGACGTAGCCGATCAGCTGGCCGCGCTTGACGGCCTGTCCCTCGCGCAGGCCCGGTGCATAGCCATCGAGGTGCGCGTAGTAGTAGACCAGGCGTCCGGAGGGGTCGACCAGGTAGGCCGACAGGCCGCCGCCCTGGTTGCTGGAGATCTTGGCGACGCGGCCTTCGTCCGCGGCGAGCACCGGCGTGCCACGCGGCGCCATGATGTCGATGGCCTGGTGGCGGCGGCCCTTGCCGCGGCCGGAGTGGAAGGTGTCACGCAGCTCTGAAGGCCGCACACCCTCGACCGGAACCACCAGGCGGCGGCCGGCCAGCAGGTCGTCGATGGCGCGGGCGGGCCTGGTGTCGGCATCGCTCGCTGCCGCGGGCGCCGCCTTTTTTGCAACTTTGGGGCGAACCGGCTCCGGCACGGCGGCTGCCACCTCCGGCGCGCGCACGGGATCGCCGCTGGACGGACCGAGCACCAGCAGAGCGAGCATCAGGAAACCCCAGGCAACTCCCATGCCCCACGGTAGCTTTGCGGTCGAGGCACCGCTGTCAGCACCGGCGGCGCTAGCGCGTCAGTGCGGGGCGTACGCTTGTCGGTCTCTCGTGCACGAAATCACGGTTTCAGCCGGATCCATACCGGCGCATGGTCGCTGGGCTTGTCCCGACCGCGATGTGCGGCATCGACTTCGGCCTCCAGCAAGCGCGGCGCCAGGGCCGGGCTCAGCAGCAGGAAGTCCATGCGGAAACCGGCGTTGCGGTGGAATGCGGCCTCGTTCACCCAGAAGGTGTAGATGCGCTCGTTGGGATGCAGTGCGCGCGTGGCATCGACCCAGCCTTGGGCCAGCAACCGTTGGTACAGCGCGCGCGTCTCGGGCTGCAGCACCGCATCGAAGCGCCAGGTGCCGGCGTTGTAGATGTCCGCGTTGGTGGGCACCACGTTGAAGTCGCCTGCCAGGACCATTGGCCGGCCCGCGTCGGCCAAGGTCTGCGCATACGCCACCAGCCGCTCGAACCAGGCCAGCTTGTATGCGAAGTTGGGGCTGCCGGTCGGATTGCCGTTGGGCAGGTACACCGAGGCGATGCGCAGGCCGCGCACGTCGGCCTCGAGGTAACGGGCCTGGCCGTCGCTGTCGTCGCCCGGCAGTCCGCGCCGGACTTCCACCGGCTTCTCACCGCGCGCCAGGATGGCGACGCCGTGGTGCGACCGCTGGCCGTGCCAGATCACCTGGTAGCCCGCTGCCTCGATGGGCTGGTGCGGGAAGGTCGCATCGCCGGTCTTGATCTCCTGCAGGCAGGCGACGTCCGGCCGCGACTCGGCCAGCCACTCCAGCAGCCGCGGCATGCGCCCCTTCACGCCGTTGACGTTGAAGGTCGCGATCTTCATGGTTCAGAGCACGAAGGGGCGGCCGGTCACTTGCGTCGAAGGCACCGCCATCTCCTGGCGCGCCATCACGCCGGCTTCATAAGCCAGGCGGCCCGCCTCGATGGCGAGCTTGAACGCGCGCGCCATGGTCACCGGGTCGTGCGCCTGCGCGACGGCGGTGTTAAGCAGCACGGCGTCGAAGCCGAGTTCCATCGCCTGCACCGCATCTTTCGGCGAGCCGATGCCGGCGTCCACCACCAGCGGCACATCCGGCAGCCGCGCGCGCAGCGTGCGCAACGCACTCGGATTCAGCAGCCCCTGGCCGGAACCGATCGGCGCGCCCCAGGGCATGAGGATGCGGCAGCCCGCGTCCAGCAGGCGCTGGCAGGCGACCAGGTCGTCGGTGCAATACGGGAAGACCTCGAAGCCCTCCCTGGCCAGCACGCCCGCCGCTTCCACCGTCTCGAACATGTCGGGCTGCAGCGTGTGGGCGTCACCGATCACCTCCAGCTTGATCCAGTGCGTGTCGAACAGTTCGCGCGCCATGCGCGCCAGCGTGATCGCTTCGCGCGCGGTGTGGCAGCCCGCGGTGTTGGGCAGCAGGCGAGCGCCGCTGGCGCGGATCATGCGGAAGAAGTCGTTGGGCGCGTCGGATGCGCCAAGCTGGCGCTTGAGACCGACGGTCACCACCTGCGCACCGGAGGCGGCAATGCTGTCCTGCAGCACCTGGGGCGACGGATAGCGGGAGCTGCCGATGAAGAAGCGGCTGTCCAGCGTGGTGTCGGCGATCTGCAATGCCATGGGGTTCATCCTCCGGTGATCGGCTGGAACGTGAAGACCGCGTCGCCTTCGCGCAGGCGCGTTTGCGCGCGGGCCGCGCGGGCGACGAATTCGCCGTTGACGGCGGTGGCCAGCGACTGCGGCGGCTGGCCGAGCGCGGCGACGAGATCGGCCAGGGTCTCGCCTTCGGTCACCGTGCGCGCTTCGCCGTTGAGCGTGATCTGCAGCGTCATGCCAAGACTCCGGACAACGCCTGTTCCACCAGCGCCGGGGCGATCAGCCAGCCGTGCCGGAACAAGCCGTTGATGCGCACCAGCCCGTCGGCCACTTCCAGGTGCGGCAGGTTGTCCGGCAGCGCAGGGCGCAGGTTCGACTCGCTGTGCACGATGCGCGCCTCGGCCAGTTCGGGCACCACGCTGTGCGCGGCGGTCAGCAGCTCCACGGTGCTGCGCAAGGAGACGGGCGAGCGGTCCTCGCTTTCGATCTCGCTCGCGCCCACCACGACGATGTCATCGGCGCGCGGCACCAGGTACACGCGATGGCGCGGATGCAGCAGGCGCACGGCCCGCTGCAGGGCGACGCCGGGCGCGTGCAGCCAGAAGATCTCGCCGCGCACGCCGCGCACCGGCAGTTGCGGCCGCGCACCGGTGCCGCGCACGTCGAACGCGACGTCGAAGCGCAAGTCGCCTCCGGCGGTGCGCAGCACGCCGGGCTCCACCGCGGCCACCGGGGTGCCCCAGTGCCACTGCGTCCCGCCAGCGCCGGCGGCCAGCGCGTGCATCGCCTGCACGGAATGGATGCGGCCTTCGCAAGGCAGCAGCCACGCGTGCGGCGGGCCCTGCACGGCAGGCTCCAGCTCGCGCAGCGCTGCAGGCGTGAGCAGTTGCGGCGCGTGCGTCGCAGGCGCCTTGCGCAGCAACAGGTCGACGATGCCGCGCGCAGTGCCTGCGTCGCCGCGATGCGCCACCAGCAGGCTGCCGCGGGTGTCGAACTCCACCGGCAGCGGCAATTGCGCCAGCACCTGCGGCCACAGTTCCAGCGAGCGCAGGCCCATGTGGAACACGGCCTCGTCGGCGCATTCCAGTTCGGCGATGGGGCTCAGCATGCCGGCCGCGGTCCAGCCGGCGGCGCCGCGCGCCTCGGCGTGTGCTGCGGGGTCGAAGACGTGCACCTCGTGGCCCGCCGCGCGCAGGCGGAACGCGAGCAGGCGGCCGAGCAGGCCGGCGCCGGCGATGCCGATCTTCATCGGCAACCCGCCGCGTGCAGTGGAGAGTGTAGGAACTTCATGTGCCTCTTCTTACGCCGGTACGAACCGGATCAAGTTCACGGGTTTGGTGTCGCCATCTCAGCGAAGCGGCCTGCGGCCGATCGCACCCCGGAGCGGAAACAAGTATACCGGCGTCGCCTCGACTAGACTGCGCGCCAGGAGACAAGACCATGCCGGTGACGAGCTTCCGTTTGCAGGTGAACGGCCAGGAGCGCGAGGTCGAGGCAGACGAACAGGCGCCCTTGCTCGACCTGCTGCGCAACGCCTGCGGCCTGAAGGGCACGCGGTTTGGCTGCGGCACCGGCGAGTGCGGCGCCTGCCATGTGCTGGTGGACGGCGCTTCGGTGCCGGCTTGCGACACGCCGGCCTGGGCCGTGCGTGGCAAATCGGTGGTCACCGTGGAGGGGCTGTCCGAAGGTGGAACACCGTCGCGCCTGCAGCAGGCGTTGATCGACGAGCAGGCGGGCCAGTGCGGTTACTGCCTCAGCGGAATCCTGGCCAGCGCCACCGCGTTGCTGGCGCGCATTGCGCAGCCGAGCGAGATGCAGGTGCGCGAGGCGCTCGACCGCCACCTGTGCCGCTGCGGCGCCCACAACCGGATCGTGCGCGCGGTGCTGCGCGCCTCGGGCAAGGAGGCGGTGCGATGAGCGACCTGCCGACGAACCTGAAGACCAATCCCCGCCTGTCGAACTGGCTGTCCATCGAGGCCGGCGGGCGCGTGGAGGTGCGCAGCGGCAAGGTGGAACTGGGACAGGGCATCACCACGGCGCTGGCCCGCATCGCCGCGCAGGAGCTGGACGTCGCATTCACGCGCATCGCCATGCGGCCGGCCAGCACCGACGGCGCGCCCAACGAAGGCTTCACATCGGGCAGCCTGTCGGTACAGGACTCCGGCAGCGCGCTGCGGCAGGTGTGCGCCGAAACCCGCGCGCTGTTCCTGGACGAAGCGGCGCGCCGCATGGAAGTGTCGCCCGCGGACCTGGTGGTGCGCGACGGCGAGATCCGCGTGCGCGGTGCGGCGCAGCTGCCTGGCACGAGCTACTGGGAGCTGGCCGGCGTGATCAGCCTCGATCGCGATGCGACCGGCCAGGCGCCGCCGCAAGCGCCACGCACCTCCGATGCCGACGAGCCGCAGCGCCTGGACCTGCCCGCGAAGATCCTCGGCCAGCCGGTGTTCCTGCACGACCTGGAACTGCCCGGGATGCTGCACGGGCGGGTGCTGCACCCGCCATCGACGCTGGCGCTGCTGCGGGACGTGGACATCATGGCGATGAAGGGCCTGCCCGGCGTGGTGGAAGTGGTGCGCGATGGCAGCTTCCTCGGCGTGATCGCGCACACGGAGCAGCAAGCGGCGTTGGCGTTGCGCAAACTGGAATCGGTCGCCCGCTGGGACGAGCAGGCGACCCTGCCGGACGCCAACGCATTGCCGGCTTTCCTGCGTTCCCAGCCCGCGGAGACCACGGTTGTCTCCGAAAGGAATCTCGACGCGGCGGCGCCGGAAGGCCGGCGCTTCGCAGCCAGTTACGCCAAGCCCTTTCTCGCGCATGCCTCGATCGCGCCCTCCTGCGGCGTCGCGCGGTTTGCGGCCGACGGGAGCCGGCTGGAGGTATGGACCCACGCGCAGGGCGTGTACCCGATGCAGCGGGACCTGGGCCTGCTGCTGGAGCAGCCGGCTTCCTCGATCACGGTGACCCATGTGCCCGGCGCCGGCTGCTACGGCCACAACGGCGCCGACGACGCCGCGTGCGAGGCGGTGCTGCTGGCGCGCGCCGTGCCCGGCCGCGCGGTGCGCCTGTTGTGGAGCCGCGCCGACGAACTGGGCTGGTCCCCTCTCGGGCCTGCAATGAGCGTGGACGTGAAGGCAACGGTGGACGACGGCGGCCGCATCGTCGACTGGGAGCACGAGGTCTGGTCGAATGGCCACAGCCTGCGGCCGGGCCGCGCGTCTTACCCGGTGTTCCGCGCGGCGATGTTCCTCGGCAAGCCGTTCACCGCGCCTGTCGCGATCAACATGCCGGTGCCCACGGGCGGCGGCGCCGAGCGCAACTCCATTCCCACCTACGGCTTTCCCCGCCACCGCGTGACGAACCATCGCGTGCTGGCCATGCCCTTGCGAACCTCCGCCCTGCGCGGGCTGGGGGCCGTCGGCAACGTGTTTGCCGCCGAGTCCTTCATGGACGAAATCGCGCAGCAGCTGGGCGTGGATCCGCTCGCCTTTCGCCTGCGCCATGCCGCCGACGACCGGACCCGCGCCGTGCTGGAGGAAGCAGCCCGCATGGCGGACTGGCAGGGGCGCAAGGCGCGGGAGGGCGAGGGCTGGGGCCTGGCCTTCGCGCGCTACAAGCACAACGGCGCGTTTTGCGCCGCCGTCGCCCAAGTGGACGTGCAGCGCGACGTGCGCGTGCGCAATCTCTGGCTCGCGGTGGATGTCGGCCGGGTGGTGGTTGCCGACGGCGTTCGCAACCAGCTCGAAGGCGGCGCCATCCAGACCGTGAGCTGGGCCACCCGGGAGGAGGTCCGCTTCGACGCGACGCGTGTCACCAGCGACAGCTGGGAGAGCTATCCGATCCTGCGCTTTTCCGAAGTGCCCGCCGTGCACATTTCGCTGTTGGACAGGCCGGCGGAGAAATCGGTCGGGGCGGGAGAAGCCACGCATGGCCCGGTGGCCGCGGCGATCGCCAATGCCGTGGCGGATGCGGTCGGGGTGCGGGTGCGGGAGTTGCCGCTGACGCGCGAACGGCTCGAACAGGCATTGCAGCAAGCCTGACGGACGCGTTTTCGTCCGACAGCAGAGCCTCACGTAGGTCGACGCGCACACGGCTGGGCCAGCGTGCAGCAGAGCCGTTTCCACCGCACGGCTGGAAGAAATTACAGGGCTACCGCGGCTTCAGCTTCTCCTACGTCCCTGTCGGATTTCTGCGGACGCCTGCTGCGGTGCTTCGCCGTGGCCGGGAAGAAGATCGACTGACTACCGTGAAGTGTGCCGAGCCGGAGTGCGCGGCATCGCAACAACCACTCACTGAAGGATCAAGGCATGAAATCGACCAAGTACACCCTCTCCACCCTGGCCGCCGCGGCGGCCCTGGCATTCGGCAGCGCTGCGATCGCGCAGGGCGCCGGTGGCGGCAGCGCCGGCGGCGCGGGCGGCGCAGCGGGCGCGGGCACCAGCGCCGGCGCGGCGGGCAGCGGGGGCGGCAGCATGGGCAGCGGCGCCGGGGGCAGCGGCTCCAGCACGGGCTCGGCATCGACCGGCGGCAGCGCGACGGGCTCCAGCGCCACGGGCACCGGCACGCGCACGGACAGCACGGCGAGCGGCACCTCGGGCACCACGATGGGCTCCACCTCCAGCTCCACTCCGAGCACGACGGGCAGCACCTCGGGCTCCACCCCCACCACCGCCGGCAGCTCCACCTCCGGCACCGTGGGCAGCTCCGGCTCCACCTCCGGCACGGTCGGCGGCTCCGCCTCGGGCACCGTCGGCAGCACGGGCAGCAGCGGCTCCCTTGGCAGCAGCGGCACCGCGGGTTCCTCGTCCTCCGGCACGACCCTCGGCGCTTCGGGCTCGAGCAGCGGCTCCACCATGGGCTCGTCGAGCAGCGGCTCGTCCAGCATGGGCGCATCGGGTAGCGGCGGCACCGTTCGTGCAGCGCGCGCCGACCGCAACTAAGCCACTCCCTCCCAAGACTCCCTTCCAGCCAGCGGCGTTGCCGCTGGCTTTTTTACGCGCGGGGTTCGGCAGGGGTGAAATCGTCGGCGCGCAACTCGATCGGCTGGCCGTGCGGCGTGCGGTCGGCGGCGTGGTCCCAGGCCCGCTGGTAGCGTGCGAGTTCGGTGGGTGACGCAGCTCCCCGCGCGGCCACGATGTCTTCCAGGGCGCCGAGCCACTGGCGGTAGTACGCTTCACCCGCGTCGGCACCCTCTGCCGCGGGTTCGGCGCGGATGCGCGCCGCCAACGCCTGCGCCCACTCGGGCCAGGTGAACAGGCCGCGCTCGTGCAACGCCAGCGTCATCGCGAAAGCCTGCGCCTGCCACGGCGCACCGAACACCGGCCCTTCCGCATCGCCAGGCAGCCCGGGAACGGGCACGGGCACCACACTCATGCGGCCTCCAGGTAAGACTGCCAGGCGTCGACCGAGACTTTCAATCCCGCTTGCGCCGTGGTGCCCCAGAGCTCGACGCCGTCGAACACCACCGTGTACAGCGGCTCGGGTTGTTCGCCCAGCGCCTGCGCGTGCGCGTCGGCAAACACGTGGCTGCCGTGCAGGCGCTCGACGGTGCCGACCTTGCCGCGCACGTAGCCGGGCAGCCGGGTGTGATGCGCAACGGCATGGGCCCGCGTCCGGACGCGCTGCCCGATGGTGAAGCTCGCCGCCGGCCCGGTGTCGCGCAGGGTCGGCGAGCCCTTGGCGAGCGCAGCCGCGACATCCTGCGCGCGCAGCACGCGCCGCACGGTGGCCGGCGGGTGGAGCATGCGGCCGGCCTGCAGTTCGTCGGGGAACACCTGGGCGCGCTCCAGCATCAGCTTTTCCAGCCCCGCCAGCCAGATGCGGTAGTAGCTCAGGCGTTCGTAATCAGGCAGCGTTTCTCGCGCGGCCCGGCTCATGTCGATGTTCCAGCTGCCGGTGGCGCCCATCGCCAGCACCAGTGCGAGCGCAGTCGGCTCCCATGGCTCGTGGAAGCGCTCGCTCTCGTCCTCGGGAACGACGGCGCCGTGCCCGCGCTGGCCGCCCAGGTCCGCATGCGTGGTGTACGTCATGGCGCGGCTCCGGGCGAGCGGGGCAGGCCCGTGCCGATCATCGAATCGCGCGTCACCAGGGCGGCGAGCTGGTCCTGGTCGAGGCCTTCCGTGCCGGCCGGCCGCTGTGGCAGCACCAGGTAGCGCACCTCCGCGGTGGAATCCCAGACCCGGATTTCACGTTCGGCCGGCAGCGTCACACCGAAATCCGCCAGCACTCCGCGTGGATCGCGCACGGCGCGCGAGCGATAAGGCGCGCTCTTGTACCAGACCGGCGGCAGGCCCAGCACCGGCCATGGGTAGCAACTGCACAGCGTGCAGACCACCATGTTGTGCACGGCGTCGGTGTTGGCCACCGCCACCAGGTGCTCGCCCTGGCGGCCCGCGTAGCCCAGCGAGGCGACAGCGGCCGTGGCGTCGCGCATCAGCCAGTCCCGAAACGCGGGCTCGCTCCACGCGCGGGCCACCACGCGCGCGCCGTTGCGCGGGCCCACGCGCGTCTGGTAGGTGTCGACGATGGCGTCCAGCGCCGCGGGGTCGATGTAGCCCTTCTGCGCCAGCAGGGTCTGCAGGGCGCGCACCCGCAGCTCGGTGGCGTCGAGCTCGCTGTGGTCGTGACCGTGGTCGTGATGCTCATGCGTGGCCATCCATCCATGATGCCCCAAGAGCCAACGCGGCGCCATCCGTCGCAACGTCCGCAACAGTCGTGATTCGGGCGCTTGTCCGACACGCCGGGCGCCGCTGCCGGTCAAAGCTTTTCGCTGCGCGATTTTTCAGGAGAAACGCATTTGGAGACAGGGACCCAACATGGCTATCCACGGCCGCAACTGCAGCGGGCCGACTGGACCAGCCTCAACGGGACGTGGCGCTTCCGCTTCGACGATGACGCTACGCTCGGCTGTCCCACGGACGTGAAGGATTGGCCACTGGAGATCACGGTGCCGTTTCCGCCGGAGTCCACCGCCAGCGGCATCGGAGACCGGGGCTTCCACAAGATCTGCTGGTACGAGCGGGAGTTCGACTGCAAGCCGGGGAAGGACCGCGTGGTCCTGCGTTTCGGCGCCGTCGATTACTCGGCGCGGGTCTGGGTGAACGGCCAGCTGGCGGTGACGCACGAGGGCGGCCACACGCCGTTCTGGGCCGATATCACCGACATGCTGCGATCCGATGGCCGCCAGACGGTGACAGTGCGTGCGGAGGACGACCCGTTCGAATTGACCAAGCCGCGCGGCAAGCAGGACTGGCAGCTCGAGCCGCATTCGATCTGGTATCCGCGCACCACCGGCATCTGGCAGACGGTGTGGTTGGAGCGGATGAACCGCACCTTCATCGACAAGATCCGCTGGACGCCGCGGGTCGAAGGTTTCCAGATCGGCATCGAGGCGCGCCTGGGCGGCGACATGAGCGCGACGGACATGTCGCTGGAGCTGGAACTCAAGCACGGCGACCGGCTGCTGGCGCGCGACCGCTACCGGGTGGTCGATGGCGAGGTGGACCGCTTCGTGGTGCTGTCCGACCCCGGCATCGACGACTTCCGCAATGAGCTGCTGTGGAGCCCGGAGCGCCCGACGCTGCTGGACGCGACATTGCGGCTGTGGATCGGCGGCAAGATGGTGGACGAGGTCAGGTCGTACACCGCGCTGCGCTCGGCGCACGTGCTGCGTGACCGGTTCATGCTCAATGGCCGGCCCTACGTGCTGCGCATGGTGCTGGACCAGGGTTACTGGCCGGACACGCTGCTGGCCTCGCCCGGCGATGCGGCGTTGCGCAAGGACGTGGAGCTGGCCAAGGCGATGGGCTTCAATGGGGTGCGCAAGCACCAGAAGATCGAGGACCCGCGCTACCTGTACTGGGCGGACAAGCTCGGGCTGATGGTCTGGGAAGAGATGCCGTCGGCCTACCGGTTCACCCGCACGGCCATCAAGCGCATCGTGCGCGAATGGACGGAAGTGATCGAACGTGACTACAGCCACCCCTGCATCATCGTGTGGGTGCCGTTCAACGAGTCGTGGGGCGTGCCGGAGCTGCCCACCGTGCAGGCGCATCGCCACGCGGTGGAAGCGCTGTACCACCTGACGAAGACGCTGGACCAGTCGCGCGCGGTGATCGGCAACGACGGCTGGGAGTCATCGGCCACCGACATCATCGGCATCCATGACTACGACTCCAACCTGGAGCACATCCGCAAGCGCTACGGCCCCGAGGTGGAGCCCGAGCAGCTGTTCGACCGGCGCCGGCCCGGCGGCCGCGTGCTGACGCTGGATGGCTATCCGCACCAGGGGCAGCCGATCATGCTGACCGAGTTCGGCGGCATCGCCTTCCAGGCCCATGCCGAAGCAGGCGTGAAGAAGATCTGGGGCTACACCGCGGTGGACGACGAGGAAACCTTTGCCCGCCTCTACGAGGAGCTGCTGAAGACCATCATCCACACGGCGCTGTTCAGCGGCTTCTGCTACACGCAGTTCGCCGACACCTTCCAGGAGGCGAACGGCCTGCTGTACGCGGACCGCACGCCGAAGATCCCGCTGGCGCGGATCGCCAAGGCCACGTCCGAATCGCGCACCTACATTCCCGGGGGCGTGTGATGCACAGCGTGGAACTCACCAAGCCGGATGGCCGGCGGATGACGCTCTATGCGCGCCAGCCCCTGCCGCCCGGCCTGCAGGCGCCCAGCCCGTTCCCCGACCCGCTGGCCGGCGCGGCGCACCTGCGCTGGCACCCGTTGCGCGGCGAGTGGGTGACGTATGCGGCGCACCGGCAGGGCCGCACCTTCCTGCCGCCGCCGGAATACAACCCGCTGGCGCCGATGACCGATCCGGCCAATCCCACGGAGGTGCCGGTGGGGCCGTGGGACGTGGCGGTGTTCGAGAACCGCTTTCCGTCGCTCGGCGGGGCCGTGGCGGCGCCGCCGGAACTGATCGTGCCGACGGCGCCGGCCGAGGGCCGCTGCGAAGTGGTGGTGTTCACGCAGGACCGCGAGGCTTCGCTCGGCGCGCTCCCGCTGGACCACATCGAGCTGCTGATGCGTGTGTGGGGGGACCGCATGCGGCGCCTGGGCGCGGAGGACGTCATCCAGTACGCGCTGCCTTTCGAGAACCGCGGCGCAGAGGTCGGAGTGACGCTGCACCATCCGCACGGGCAGATCTACGCGTATCCGGTCGTGCCGCCGGTTCCCGCCCGCATGCAACAGGTGGCGGTGGCGCACTACGCACGGGAGAAGCGCGGGCTGCTCGAGATGCACATCGAAAAGGAAGTGCGCGATGGCCGGCGGGTGCTGTACGAAGGCCCGCACGCGGTGGCTTTCGTGCCGGTGTGCGCGCGCTATCCCTACGAGGTGTGGGTGGCGCCCATCCGCGCGGTGGAAAGCTTCGCGCACCTCACCGACGAAGTGCGGGCCGACCTGGCCCGCGCGCTGAAGACGGTGCTGCTCAAGTTCGACGCGCTGTGGCAGCGGCCGTTTCCCTATCTCATGGCCTGGTACCAGGCGCCCACCGATGGCCATCCGCATCCGGAGTCGCACCTGCACGCCCAGTTGTGGCCGCCGTACCGCACGCGCGACCGCCTGAAGTACCTGGCGGGGACGGAGCTGGCCGCCGGCTTCTTCGCGATGGACGCGCTGCCGGAGGAGAAGGCCCGCGAGCTGCAACAGGTGGAAGTGAGGTTTGCATGAGCGCGGCATTCGACGCGGTGGCCGATGCACCCGGGCGCGTGAACCTGCTGGGCGAGCACACCGACTACAACGACGGCTTCGTGCTGCCGGTGGCGATCCGGCAGCGCACGCGGGTTTCGATGCGGCGCAACGGCACGGCCGCATTCGCGCTGCACGCCAAGGAGCTGGCGCAGACGGTGCGCTTCTCCTTCGACGAGCCGCCGACCGACCATTTCGCCAGCTACGTCTACGGTTGCCTGGTGCTGGCCAGGGCGCGCCGCGCGCAGATCCCGGGCCTGGACATCGAGGTGAGCTCGGACGTGCCCATGGGCGTGGGCCTGTCGTCGAGCGCGGCGCTGGAGGTGGCCACGCTGCGTTGCCTGCGGGAACTGCTGTCGCTGCCGTTCGACGACGTCGAGATCGCGCAGCTGGCGCAGAAGGCCGAGATCGAGTTCGCGCACGTGCGCTGCGGGATCATGGACCAGATGGCGTCCAGCCTCGCGGGGACGGAGCGCGCGTTGCTGATCGACACGCGCTCGCTGGACCGGCGCGACGTGCCCTTGCCCTTGGGAAGCGTGGTGCTGGTGCTGGATTCCGGCGTCGCGCGCACCCTCGCCGGCAGCGGCTACAACCAGCGGCGCGGCGAGTGCGAAGCGGCGGCGCGACAGCTGGGCGTGGTGTCGTTGCGCGACGTGCCCGGGCTCGACGCCATCGAGCGCCTGCCGGACCTGCTGCGCCGGCGCGCCCGGCACGTCTTCACCGAGAACGCGCGCGTTCTGCAGGCGGCGGAGATGACCGATGCGGCTGCGTTCGGCCAGCTGATGAATGCGTCGCATGCGAGCTTGCGCGATGACTACGAGGTGTCGACGCCCGAGCTGGACCAGCTGGTGGCGCTGCTGCAGTCGCACCCGGGGGTCTACGGGGCGCGGTTGACGGGTGCCGGGTTCGGGGGTGCGTGCGTGGCGCTGTGCAAGGCACAGCACGTGCAATCGGTTGCGGATGCGGTGCTGGCGCAGTACAACGCGGCGGGGCACAAGGGGCGGCAGCTGGTGCCTTGATTTGCATGCCGGGGTCGCTGGCGCGAACCCGGCCTACGGTGATGCGTCCGGCGTAGGGCGGCTTCGCGGAGCGGAACCCGCCGTACAGGTGATGCGTCCGGCGTAGGGCGGGTTCGCGAAGCGACCCCGCCATCGCCGAACCCGCCGTACGGGTGATGCGTCCGCGTAGGGCGGGTTCGCGAAGCGACCCCGCCATCGATCAGCGCTTCATCGCCGCGTGCTTCTGCTCCCACTGCCACGCATGCGCAATGATGGTCTCGATATCCGGGTACTGCGGCACCCAGTTCAACTCGGCGCGCGCGCGCTGCGCGTCGGCCACGAGCACCGGGGGATCGCCGGCGCGCGGCGGATCGTCGCGCAGCGGGATCGGGTGTCCCGTCACCTTGCGCGCCGCTTCGATGACCTCGTTGACCGAATGGCCGGCGCCGTTGCCCAGGTTGTAGACCGTCGTCGGCGCACCGTCGCCCAGTTTCTTCAACGCCAGCAAATGGGCCGTGCACAGGTCCTGCACGTGGATATAGTCGCGCACGCAGGAGCCGTCGGGCGTCGGGAAGTTCGAGCCGAAGCGGGAGATGAATTCACGCCGCCCGGACGCTACCTGCAGCACCAGCGGGATCAGGTGCGTCTCGGGTTCATGCCGCTCGCCGAGCGTGCCGTCCGGGTGCGCGCCCGCCGCATTGAAATAACGCAGCGTGATGGAGCGCACGCCGTAGGCCTGGCTGTAATCCGCCAGGGCCCTCTCGACACCCAGCTTGCTGTTGCCGTAGGGGTTGATCGGCTGCTGCGGGTGCCGCTCGGTGATGGGCACTTCCACCGGGTTGCCGTACACGGCCGCCGTGGACGAGAAGATGAATTGCTTGACGTCGCACGCCACCATGGTGTCCAGCAGGTTGAGCGTCTGCACCAGGTTGTTCCGCCAGTACTTCGCCGGCGCCGTCATCGACTCGCCGACCAGGCTGGCCGCGGCGAAATGCATCACGCATTGCGGCTGGTAGCGCTGCAGCAGTCCGCGCATGAAGGTGGGGTCCCCGATGTCGCCCGCCTCCAGCGTCGCGCCCGAGACGACCGCGTCCGCATGGCCGGTCGCCATGTTGTCGACGACGACCGGGTGGTAGCCGGACTCGGCCAGCATGCGAACCATGTGCGAGCCGATGTAGCCGGCGCCGCCGGCGACGATGACGGAAGGAAGTGCGTTCTGGGTCATGGAAGTGCGGATGCAGCTTCGAGTGTCTCATGCAAAAGTTCCGGCGCGATGGTCGCCGCCGGCGGGCAGGCGGACGGCGGTACGTCCGCCAGGTAGCGCGCCATGGCCTCCTCCAGGCTGGGCATCACCAGGCCCCGTTCGCTGCCGAGCACCGAGTAGCGTGGACGCGGTGCTGTCTGGCCAAGCGAAGCTCCCGGCACAGCCTCGACCAGGCCGGCGTCCAGCCCGGCCATGTCTGCCGCCAGCACCGCCAGTTCGCTCCAGCTCGCCGCGCCGCGGTTGGCCAGGTGCCAGATGCCGGACTCGCCGTCGATCAGCAGGTCGAGAGTGGCCTGCACCAGGTCGGGCACGTAGGTGGGCGACACGAACTGGTCATCCGCCGCGCGCCAGGGCTCGCCGCGGCGCAGCGCGCCCAGCGCCTGCGTCACGAAGTTGTGCTGGTCCCACGGGCCGAAGAAGGCGGCCGTGCGGATCACCAGCGCGTCGCGCGCATGCCGCAGCACCCGCACTTCGGATTCGCGCTTGGCACGGCCATACGCGTTGAGCGGCCGCGCCTCGTCGCTCTCCACGAAGGGCGCGTCCTTGCCGCCGTCGAACACCAGGTCACTGGAGAACGTGACGACGCGCACGCCGCGCAGGGCGCAGGCCTGCGCCAGGATGGCGGCGCCGACCACGTTGTCGCGCCAGCAACTCGGCTCCTCGTGTTCGGCCTCGTCCACCCGGACGTAGCCCGCGGTGTTGATCACCGCCCAAGGGTTCCACCGCTCGAGGGCCGCCTGCACGGAGGCGGCATCGGCGACATCCATGTCGGCGCGATGCAGGAGCTTGAAAGGCAGGCCGCGCAATTCGCACATGCGCGCGAAGGCGCGACCCAGGGTGCCCGTGGCGCCGGTGATCAGCAGGGGCCGCCCGCGCAGTGGCAGGGACTGCACCCGCCCGCTCGCGGGATAGCGCAGGCGCGTTTCGCGCTGCCACCAGCCAGGTGCTTCCAGCACCGGGTGATCGGGTTCCACGTCATGGCCCAGTTGCCATGCCAGCCTGGCCAGGGCCGTGGGCCGGGGCGGATCGGACCGCACGTCCCAGAGCGCCGGCTCGTAGTGGCCCTGGTCGAGCGTGACCAGGCTGTCCCAGTCGAAGCTGCCGAAAGCCGCCCAGCAGGTGAGCGCCCGCACGTCGTGGCCGGCCGCGCGCGCCCGTTGCGCCCCCTGCCACGCCTGGTGCAGCCAGCGCATCTGCTCTTCGCGGGAGCAGCCCAGGTGCACCTCGGTGATCGCCAGCGGCAGCTGGTAGCGCTCGCTGGCCTCCGCCAGCCGCGCTTCGAAGCTGCCGATGAAGTTGCCGTCGACCCGGACCCGTTCGACGTCCGCATACCGCTGGCGGCCGTTGCCACCCACCAGGTGTTCGGGATAGAGGTGGATGCGATCGTCCAGGTGACGCTCGCTGGTGAGGTAGCTGTTGATGCCGACGATGTCGGGCGGGCACTGCGCGTCGATGAAGAACTGCAGCTCTTTTTCGGTCGCTCCGGATTCGCGCAGGTAATTCCACATGCCGTGCCGCGGCGTCACGCGCCCGGTCAGCAGGTCGAAGGACAGCCAGCGCCGCAGGTTCTCGAAGTCGGCCTGGTACTTCAGCGAGCGCGAGCTGGTGATGTAGCCGAGGTCCTCCGTCTGCACCAGCTTGGCGTTGGGATGGACGGCGCGGATGGCGCGCATCGCCAGCACCGTGCCGCGCATCTGGTTCAGCAGCGCCCGCACGAAGCTGACGTCGTCCGCGCGATGCGGATACCAGTGGCCGTACAGGCCACTGAAGCGGGCCGTGGTGAGCGGCTCGTTGACGGGCGTCCAGGCGTCGATGTGCGGATAACGCTCGGCGGCCGCGGCTGCATAGTCAGCCAGCAAATCGGGCAACGCCGGGTCCAGCAGGTTGGTCCACATCGGGCCGCTGCCGTGGTGCAGCAGGCCGGCGATGGGCGCCACCTTCAGTTCCTGCAGCCGCGCGATGCGCTGGTCGCTCCACTCCCAGGCACAGGGGCCGCCACGTTCGGCCTGCGTGCGTTCCCACACCAGCGGGAAGCGCATGCGCTGGATGCCGAGGCCGGCCAGCCGGTCGAGGTCGTCGAGGCGATGGGCGAAGCCGCTGGCCGGGAGCTGGTCGTGGAACCGGTCACCGACACGATTGACGGTGCACTCGGGTCCGGCCCACAGTTCGAGCGGCATCAGGCCGTGACCGGCGCCGCCAGCGCCGCCGAACCCAAGCCCCGGCCGGCCTCATGGGAGGCCTGCAGCTTGCGGAAAGTGGCGAGCGCCTGGCCCACCACCTGGTCCATGTTGTAGTACTTGTACGTGGCAAGCCGGCCGACGAACGTGACGTTCGGCGTGTTCTCGGCTTCCGCCTCGTACTTGCGGTACAGCTCCGCGTTCTCGGGCCGCGGCACCGGGTAGTACGGGTCGCCTTCGGCGCACGGATACTCGTACACGACCGACGTGGAGGCGTGCTCCTGGCCGGTGATGTGCTTGAACTCGCTGATGCGGGTGTAGGCGTAGTCGTTGGGGTAGTTCACCGTGCCCACCGCCTGGAACTGCTCCTTGGGCACGTTGACGTGCTCGAAGCGCAGGCTGCGGTACGGCAGCTTGCCGTACTTGTTGTCGAAGAAGGCGTCGACCGGGCCGGTGTAGATCATGTGCCTGAACGGGATGATGTCCACGATCTCGCGGTAGTCCGTGTTCACCATGATCTTGATGTTCGGGTGCGCCAGCATCTTCTCGAACATGCGCGTGTAGCCGTGCAGCGGCATGGCCTGGAACTTGTCGGCGAAGTAGCGATCGTCGCGGTTGGTGCGCGTGGGCACGCGCGCCGTGACGCTGGCGTCCAGCTCGGACGGGTCCAGCGCCCACTGCTTGCGCGTGTAGCCGCGGAAGAACTTGTTGTACAGCTCGCGGCCTACCTTGTTGACCACCACGTCCTCGGAGGTCTTGATCTCGTCCTTCTTCTCGGCGACGGACTCGAAGAACTTCTCCACCTCGAACGAGGTCAGGTTCAGGCCGTACAGCTTGTTGATCGTGTCCAGGTTGATGGGCATCGGCACCAGCTGGCCGTCCACGCTGGCCAGCACGCGGTGCTGGTACGGCCGCCACTGCGTGAACTTCGACAGGTACTCGAAGATGTCTTCCGAGTTGGTGTGGAAGATGTGCGGCCCGTACGGGTGGATCAGTACGCCGTGGTCGTCGTAGCGGTCATACGCGTTGCCGCCGATGTGCGGGCGCTTGTCGACGATGAGCACGCGCATGCCGAGTTCGTTGGCCAGCCGCTCGGCCAGCACGCTGCCGGCAAAGCCGGCGCCCACGATGAGGTAGTCGAATATCGCGCGATCGGGCACGGTGGCGGCGACCGCTCGCTCGAGGTCCTGGCTGATCTTGTCCATGGGCTGTTCCTGATGCTTGCAAAGGGGAAAGCCGGTGGCGGCCGGGACGGCCGTCGTCCCGGCGGGGTCGGTCAGTTCGCGGCCATCCCCGAAGACGCGGCGGAGGCGCGCGCCAGTTCGGTCGCGATGTTGGCCACTGCAGGCAGCTCGCGGGCTTCGCGTGCGGCCTCGGCCTTGGCGATCACTGCGGCCATCTGTTCGGCCGTGTTGTCCCACGAGGTGCGGGCGATGATGTCAGCCACGGCCTGGTCGTGCACCGCGCGCTGCGCGGGCGTCCAATCCAGGAAGGCCTCGCAGGCGGCGACGAAGCCGGCGGCGTCTTCCTTGATGGGCACCACGTGGCCGTAAGGCTCCACGACGTCGCGGATGGCGGTGCTGACCGAGGGCCGGCCGCAGGCCATGTATTCCAGCGTCTTGGTGGGACTGATGAAGCGCGTGGACTCGTTCAGCGCGAACGGCAACAGGCAGACGTCCCAGCCGTTGATGAAGGCGGGCAGGTCCTGGTAGTTCTGCTGGCCCAGCCAGTGGATGTTCGGCCGCTGGGGGCAGCTGGCCGGATCGATCTTGACGACCGGCCCGACCATGACGATCTGCCAATCCGGCCGCGCGTCCGCGACCCCCGCGATCAGATCGAGGTTGATGCGTTCGTCGATCACGCCGCAGTAGCCCAGCCGGGGCCGGGCGATGTGCTTCTGCAGGCGGTGGTCCGGAGTGCCCTGGCGGAAGTGCAGTGCATCGACGCTGCTGGGGAAGCAGTGCACGTTGCGGTGCCTGCCCTTCTTGGCGTTGTAGAGGCTGCGGCCGCCGGTGAAGACCACGTCGGCGGCCTTGAACAGCGCCGTTTCCTGGTCGATCAGTTCCTTCGGCGCGCCGCGGAACATGGACAGTTCGTCCATGCAGTCGTAGATGATGCCCTCCGGCTCCAGCTTCTCGGCCATGGGCAAGGCCATCGGCGTGTAGAACCAGACCCAGTAATCGTCGATCCGTTGTTCCTGCAGGCACTTGCCCACCAGCTTCTGCAGCGCGGCCTTGTGCTCCGCATGAAAACCGTGCGCCGCGCCGCGCAGGTGCGGTCGCCACACCTCTATGCCAGGAGCGGCGGCGATGTACTCGATGCGGTCTTCCGACGCGTTGGGCATCGGCTCCTCGATGAAGATCACCGGCCAACGCGAGGCCAACCGTGTCAGCAGGTGCTGTGGGCGTTGATAGACGAAGTTCCAGCGGAGGTGGGAGAAGACTACGAGGGTTTTCATGGGGTTATTTTGCTGGCCTATTGCGCAGCAATGCCGTGCCACAAGAGCAAATGGGTGCAGTCCTACGCATGCGTACGCCACCTTCGGGCGAGCCGTGAGCGACGCGACGCTGTACGTAGCGCAGGCGTTTCCCGCATGTCCATCGTCCGGCAGCCGGTCCCCGCGTGGGACACATCCTGCATTGCGCGTGCTGAGCTTGCACGGGCGTCGATTGGGTGGAAGATAAGCGTTCTCCATTCGCACCCGAGACCTATCCATGCGCTACACAGCCGCAGAGCACGACGCCTTCGCTCGCGATTTCAACCGCGACAGCCTCGTCATCCTGCGCGACCACATCCCGCGTGCCAAGCTCGCGCGCTGGGCCGAGGCCTTCCCGCCGCTGCTGCGCGCGCAGATCGCGCGCGAGAAGCAGGTTTCCAGCCGCGGTGCGCAGCGTTACTACGTGACGCTTCCGTTCGCCGGCCTGTGGGCCGATCCCGAGATCTACGAAGACCGTGACCTGCTGGCCGTGGTGGAGCGGGTCGCGGGGCCCGAGCCGGTGCTGTGCCAGCTGGCCAGCGACACGCCGATGAAGGGCTCCGACTTCCAGCCGTGGCATGCCGACACGCCGGCGCTGTTCCCGGAATGGAACAACAACGACACGCCATCGTTCCAGCTGGCGGTGAACTTCGCCCTGTGCGACATCGACGACGACAACGGACCGTTCGAGACCACCTACGGCACGCACCGGATGAACAAGCCGCAGGCCATGGCGGGGCTCGCATCCGGCGCGATCGCGCAGCACCGCCTGCACATGCGCATGGGCGACGTGATGATCCGCGACGTGCGCGCCGTCCACCGCGGCACGCCGAATTTCACCGACCGGCCGCGGCCGATGGTCGTGCTGGGCTACAGCCGCCGCTGGTACTTGCGGCCCGAGGTGCAGATCCGGGTGCCGCAAAGCACATGGGACACCTTGTCGCCGACCGGGCGCAGCCTCCTGCGCTTCAACCCCGTGGTGCCGGATGAGGAGCTCGCGCTCGAACAGGAAGAAAGCTATCGCAGCTTTGCCTACTGAACCGCAGATGACGCCTGCCGCCGTTTCCGCCGAACCCCTCGTCGTGCTGGCCGCCGGGGAATTGCGGCTGGTGCTGGCGCCCGACGCCGGCGGCTCCATCGCCAGCTTCACCCGCCATTGGCAGCAAGGTGGCAGCCGGCGGCACCTGCACTGGCTGCGGCCTGCCACGGCCACCGGGCTGGCGGCCCGGGACCCGCTGGACATGGCGAGCTTTCCGCTGGTGCCGTTCTGCAACCGCATCCGCAACGGGCGCGCCAGCTTCGAGGGCCGCCAGATCCGCTTTCCGCCCAACCATCCCGCTGCGGACGCACCGCATCCCTTGCACGGCATCGGCTGGTTGCGGCCCTGGCAGGTGGCGTCGGCGGCCGTGGACGAGGCCGAGCTGACCCTGGCAGTGGATGCGAGCGAGGCCTGGCCGTGGCGCTTTTCCGCGCGCCAGCATTTCCGCCTGCGCCAACGCGTGTTGCACGTGGAGATGGAGGTACGCAACGAGGACACGGCGGCCATGCCGGCCGGCATCGGCCACCATCCCTATTTCCCGCACCACCCGGGCACGCGCGTGCGCAGCCCCGCGCGCGCCATGTGGCGGGGCGACGCGCAAGTGATGCCGGTCGACCTGCAGTCGGGCGGCCCGGTCGACGCGTTGCGCGAAGGCGTGGAGCTCGCCCGGCTCGACCTGGACAACAACTTCACCGGCTGGGAGCACTCCACCCGCATCGACTGGCCCGAAGACGTGCACGGCCCGGCGCGCAGCATCACCATGGAGGCGGAGTCGCCGCTCGACTACTTCGTGCTGTACTGCCCGAGCGGCTACGACCATTTCTGCGCCGAGCCCGTGAGCCAGTGCACCGACTGGCTGAACCTGCTGCCGCAGTACGGCCGCGAACCGCTGGGCGGCGCCCGCCTCGCCCCCGACGCATCCCTCATTGTCCGGTTCACGCTGCGGCCGCAATGGGAGTGAGCCTCCCGGTAGCCAGCCCGGGGGAAACCCGGCGGGCAGGGTGGCCGCGCAAGGACTAAACTTGGCCCATGGGCTTGCTCCTGTACGGCGGTCTCGGGCTGCTCCCGCTCTGGGTGCTGATCGCTTATGCCTTGCTCGCGCAGCCGGGCGGCGCGTCCCAGGCTTCCGACACGGTGCTGTGGTGGACGGTGGGCGCGGTCCCCGCGTGCTTCATGACGCTGATGTTCGCGGAGGCCATCATGGTTTCGCGCGAGCGCCGGCACGACCCCTGGCGACAGCACAAGATCCTGCTGATCGTGGCGCCCTGTGTCGCCCTCCTGGTGGCCAGCGGCCTGACCTGGGAGCGCCAGGAGGATGCGCGCATCGGCGAAGAGGCGCGCATCACGCGATTCGTCGCGCAAGACCCCGGCGTCGTCGCCTGGCTGGGGCCTGATGCGCCGACCAGGGTGACGCTGTCGCAACCCAACGCGGACCTCACCGGCGCGCCGCAGCGCTACTGGGTGACGGCGGAAAGCGGTCGCCGCCGCGTGCAGGCCGTGGTGCATGCGGACCGCGCGGCCGCGGCCGAACGGCTGACGTTGCTGTGCGCGGAGCGCGAGATGCTTCCGGTGCTGCGCGACAAGCCGCCGCTGCGGTGCCCGCGCTGACGCCCAGCCGTCAGGGCATCCGGTCAGCGCGCGTGACCGGCTAGTCCAGCGGTTTCTCCGCCGTCGGCACCGGCGCCGCCTCGTCGGGGACCTTCGCCGCATCGGACGCATGCCGTTCCATGTGCGTCTTCTTGCCCGGCTGCGGCGTCTTGTCCGCGCCGGGTGCGATCTCTTCCTTGTTGTGCTTCTTTTCCTGCTGCACCTTCTTGTCGTGCGCAATGTTGCGGGGGTCCGTCATCGAGTCTCCTGTGTGGTTGACCGACCATCCTCCACGCAGGGTTCCCGCCCGGGCGTAGGACAAGCCGACGCCGCCTACCCCGGCTTCTTCGCCATGAGGAACAACACCGAGCCGGACCCGGCGACCAGCGCCAGCACCGTGAACCCCAGGCGGTAGTTGCCGGTGGCATCGGCAAACAGTCCCGCGATCATCGGCCCGGCCACCTGCCCGAGCGAAATGATGATGGCCGACAGGCCCAGGATCATGCCGATGGCCTGCAAGCCGAAGTAGTCCGCGCGCAGGGCCTGCATGAACGGCCCGCGCAGGCCCCATGCCACGCCATGCAGCACGGCGAAGGCGCCCAGCATCACGGGATGCACCGCCCAGGTCAGGGCGAGCAAGCCCAGCATGTGCGCCAGCATGCAGCCCGCGGCGACCACGCGCTTGTTCCAGCGGTCGCCCTTGGCCGCGCCCACCAGCACGCCGCAGGCCTGGGCGATCGTCATGAGCGTGATCACGAAAGACGCCTCGGCCAGGGTGTAGCCGAGGCCCTGCTTCATGTGCGAGATGGCGTGCACGTTCACGGCGGTCACCACCAGCAGCGCGAAGGCGTGGCCGACGCCCAGCAGCCAGAAGGCGCGGGTGCGCAGCGCCTGCGCCGCCGTGAACGACGGCGCCCGCACGGGCATCGTTCCACCCAGCGTCGGTTCGGGCGCCGGCGCTGGAGGGAGCCCGTCCATCGTCTCGCCGATCTCCGCGGGATTGCGTCGGACGAAGCGCGCGAGCGGCAGGCCGGCCAACAGCACGATCACACCCGAGCCCATGGCCGTCATGCGCCAGCCATGCGTCTGCATCGCCCAGCCGACCACCGGCACCGCCAGTCCGCCGGCTGCGAGGCCCAGGCTGATCATGGAAAGCGCCCGGGCGCGCCGGCGCTCGAACCAGTGCATCAGCGCAACGGAGAACGGAAAGTAACCCGAAAGGCTTGCACCGATCGACACGATGACCACGGCCACATAGAAGCCGGCAAGCGAATCGATCTGGCTGAGGAAAATGAAACCGGCGGCCAGCAGCAGGATGCCTGCGTGGACCAGCATGCGCGGGCCGAAGCGGTCCACCAGCCAGCCGAGCGCGGGGCCGAGCAGCGCGCCCTCGAGCGACTGCAGCGCGGCGCCGCCCGCGAGGGCGGTCTTGCTCCAGCCGCGCTCCTCCGAAAGCACCGCGACATAGGCCCCGAAGGCCTGCACGAGCATGGCGGAATGGAGGAACTGGATCCCGGCGCCCGCTGCCGCGATGCGCCAGCCGTGGAAGATTTTCAAGGCGTGCTGCGAGAATGCGCACGCAGTGTATCTCCCGGAGCACCCGGGCAACTCCCGGCTAGGCAGGCCGTCAGCGCCCGATCAGAATGGCGCGTGCCGACAACATGGAGAACAGGCCGATGACGAATGTGAAGTGGACAGGTGGCGACGAGCACTGGGCGAAGAAGGGCGACGTCCGCCTCTTCCTGTGGAACAAGAAGGCAGCGGCCGGCGTGCCGCATGCGGGCACGATCTTGTTCGTGCATGGTTCGTCGATGGCCGGGCAGCCCACGTACGACCTGCAGGTGCCGGGCCGGCCGTTCTCGTCCGCGATGGACTGGTTCGCGCAGCACGGCTTCGACACCTGGACGATGGACAACGAGGGCTACGGCCGCTCGGACAAGCATCGCCCCATCAATTCCGACATCTCCAACGGCGCCGACGACCTCGCTGCCGGCAGCGAATACATCCTCAAAGCCACGGGAGCGAAGAACCTGCTGATGTACGGTATATCGTCGGGCGCGCTGAAGGCCGCATTGTTCGCGCAAAGGCACCCCGAGCGTGTCGCCAGGCTGGCGCTCGACGCCTTCGTCTGGACGGGCGAAGGCAGCCCCACCCTGGAACAGCGCAAGAAGAAGCTGGCGGAGTTCCAGGCCAAGACCCGCCGGCCCATCGACCGCGCCTTCATCCACAGCGTCTTCGACCGCGACCATCCCGGGACGGCGGACGAGGCGACCATCGACGCTTTCGCCGACGCGATCCTGACGCTCGACTCGTCGATGCCCACCGGCACCTACGTGGACATGTGCTCGAAGCTGCCGCTGGTGGACCCCGCGAAGATCCGGATGCCCACGATCGTGCTGCGCGGCGAATACGACGGCATCGCCAGCATCGAGGACCTGCTCGCATTCTTCCAGCGGCTGCCGAACATGCAGAAGCAGTTCAGCGTGATGGCGGGCGTCTCGCACGCCAGCTTCCAGCAGAAGAACTACTTGATGGTCTACGACATCCTGCACGCGTTCTACACGCTGCGCGACCCGCTCTACAGGGGAGGGTGATCCGATGCTCCACGTTCTTCGTGCCACCGGCCTGGCGGTGCTGCTGGCCGTGGCCGGTGCTTCCGCCGTCGCCCAGCAGGCCTATCCCAACCGCCCGGTCCGGCTGATCGTCCCGTTCGCGCCCGGTGGATTCACGGACGTCGTCGCGCGCATCCTCGGGCAGAAGATGTCGGTCGCGCTCGGCCAGCAGTTCATCGTCGAGAACAAGGCCGGCGCCGGCTCCACCATCGGATCCGATTTCGTGGCCAAGGCGCCGCCGGACGGCTACACGCTGCTGATGGTGTCCAGCACGCACGTCATCAGCCCCTGGATCTACAGCAACCTTCCCTACGATCCGATCAAGAGCTTCACGGTCGTCGGCAAGCTGGTCGACTCACCCTACGTGCTGCTGGTCCACCCCAAGGTGCCGGCAAGGAACGTGCAGGAGTTCATCGCCGCCGCCAAGGCCCAGCCGGGCACGCTGCACTACGCATCGTCGGGCAACGGCAGCGCGCAGCACCTCATGGGCGGCCTGTTCGTGGCGATGACGGGCGCGCCGCTCAAGCACGTCCCCTATCGCGGCAGCTCGGGCGCGGCGAACGACCTCGTGGCGGGCGTCGTCGAGAGCAGCTTTGCGGGCGTGCCGAACGCGCTGTCGCAAGTGCCGCAAGGGCGGCTGCGCGCCCTCGCGGTCACCACGTCCAAGCGCGCGCCGCAGCTGCCGGATGTGCCGACCATGCAGGAGGCCGGCGTCCCCGGTTACGACGCCTCGGTGTGGCTGGCGCTGCTGGCGCCGGCGGGCACGCCGCCCGACATCGTCCGCCGCCTGAACAGCGAGATCGCGGCGCTGATGCAGGCGCCGGACACGCGCAAGGCGTTGCTCGACGCGGGTGTCGAGCCGACGCCGTCCACGCCGCAGGAAATGAGCGCCTACATGACGCAGGAACTCGCGCGCTGGGGCAAGGTGGTCAAGGACGCCAACATCAAGCTGGAATGAGCCTCCGGGAAGTGCTCTTGTCCCATCGGTGCGCGCCATCGTGCTGAGCGGAACCACCCTGTCCGCCGACCCGGGCCTCGTCGCGAAGGCCATCGCGGAGGCGACGGACGACATCGTCTTCGCCAAGGACCTGGAGCGCCGCTACCAGTTCGCCAACCCCGCGATGCTGGCGGCGGTGGGCTGCACGCGCGAGCAGGTGATCGGCCACGTCGATGCCGAGTTCCTGCGCGACCCCGTGACGGTAGCCCAACTGATCGGCATCGATCGCCGGGTCCTGGTGGACGGCGAGACCGTGGAGACCGAACAGCCGCTGCGGATGCCCGACGGCAGCCTGCGCTACTGGCTCTCGCGCAAGATGCCGCTGCGCGACGCGCAAGGGCGGCTGATCGGCTTGCTGGGGATTGCACGCGACATCACGTCGCGCAAGCTGGCCGAAAAGCAGAACGACGCCGGCCGGCTGAAGCTGGAGATGGCGGTGCAGGCGGCCGGCCTGGTGATGGCCGAAATCGACTATCGCAGCAACCAGAACCACATCTCCGCCGAGCTCGCGCGGCTGCTGGAACTGGGCGACGGCGAGATGACCGTGCCACGCCAGGCGATCTTCGACCGCATCCATCGCGAGGACATCGACCGCTACATGGCGGGCATCCGCGCGGCGATGGATCCCACCGGCAACGGCCACCTGGCCATCGACGTGCGCGCGCAGTTGCCCAGCGGCACGGTGCGCTGGCTGCACATCGTGCTGCAGGTCACCTTCAGCGCGATCGATGGCGAACTCAAACCCGATCGGGGCGTCTGCGCCGCGCGTGACGTCACCCAGGAAAGGGAGGCTGACCGCCACAAGGACGAATTCATCGCGACGCTGGCGCACGAACTGCGCAACCCCCTCGCCCCCATCCGCACAGGGCTGGAGATCCTGCGGCGCGTGGGTGAGCTGCCGCCGGCCGCGGCGCGCACGCGCGAGATGATGGAACGCCAGCTCAACCACATGGTGCGGCTCGTGGACGACCTGATGGACGTGTCGCGCATCAGCCGGGGCAAGCTGGAATTGCGGCTGGCGCCCGTGTCGGTGGCGCAGGTGGTGGAGCACGCGCTGGAAGCCAGCCAGCCGGGGCTGCAGGCGGCGGGCCATGTGCTGGAAGTGCAGGTTCCGGCGCAGCCGCTGGTGGTGCGCGGGGACCTGACCCGCCTGGCGCAGGTGGTCAGCAACCTGGTGAACAACGCGGTCAAGTACACGCCGCGTGGCGGCCGCATCGCCTTGTCGGCGGCCGTGGATGGCGACGAGGCGGTGCTGGCGGTGCGCGACGACGGCGCCGGCATCCCCACGAGCCTGCTGCCGCGCGTGTTCGACCTGTTCGCACAGGGCGACGGCGCGCGCGAGAAAGGGCAAGGCGGCCTCGGCATCGGCCTGTGGCTGGTCAGGAGGCTGGTGGAGATGCACGGCGGCCGGATCGACGCCCGCAGCGACGGGCCGGACCAGGGCAGCACCTTCACCGTGCGCCTGCCGGTGTGGCGCTCCTGAGGCGGCGCGCCTACAGCCGGCGCGGCTGGCGGCTGATGGCGGCAGCCGGTGCCTGCGCTAGCCTGTGGACGAACAGGAGCCCGCCATGCCCGATCTGAATGACGCAAACCCGACGCCGCCCGAGGAGTCGAAGGCGCGGTTGCGGCGCGCCGAGGAAGAAAGCCGCAAGCTCGATTCGCCGCAGCGGACCAACGAGTCCACCATCGACCCCGAAAAGCCCGAGGACGACATCCTGGACGGCTTCCACGGCGGCTGAGCCGCGGCGCCGGAGCATCGCGCGTTCAGGCGCTGCGCCGGAATTCACCGGGGCTGACGCCCGTCCACTGCCGGAAGGCCCGGGCAAAACTCTTCTCGTTGCGAAAGCCCACCGCCGCGGCCACCTGCTTCAACGGCTTCGCGGTGCGCCACAGTAGCTCCCGTGACTTCTCCATCCGGACCTCGTCCTTGAGCTGCTGCAGGCTGGCGCCTTCGTCCTTGAGCTGGCGGTGCAGCGTGCGCGCCGAAACGTTCAGCAGCGAAGCCAGCGCCCCGGCGCTGTGCGCGCGCTCCGGGTGCGCGGCCAATGCCTGCCGCACCTGGGGCACCAGCAGGCGGTCGCGCCGGTACTGCAGCACGGTGATGGACAAGGCACGCTGCAGCATCTGCGCCAGCGCCTTCTCGTCACGTCGAAGCGGCAGCGCGAGGTACCGCGCATCGAAGACGATCGCCGCCGTGGCGGCGCCGAACTGCATCGCGCCCGGGAACATGTGGACATAGGCGTCCGCATGCGGGGGCGCCGGGAAGGGAAACCGGGTGGCCTGCAGCGGGATCCGCGAGTCGACGTACCAGCATGCAAGGCCATGGATGTTGCGCAGCACGAAGGCCAGGCTCAGCTCGCGCAACTCCGGCGGCAACGGCCGCACCTCCTCGATGGCGACGCAGGCGCTGGCGCCACTGACCGACAGGGACAGCGCGATGTCACCGGTCAGCAGTGCGTGGTGCCGGCACCAGCGCTTGAGGGCCACACCGAGGTCCGGCGCCGTCAGGGACGCGCGTGCGAGCATGCCGTAGCTGCCCCAGGGCAGCTTGCGGCCGAAAGCGCCCAGCCCTTCGTCGTCCAGCTCCTGCATGGCTGCCGCGGACAAGATCTCCATCTGGCGCGAGGTGATGCGCGCGTCGGATCTCGCCAGCTGTGCTGGCGTGATCTGTGCCAGGGCGAGCGCCTGCGCCGGGCCCCGGCCATGCTGCCGGTAGGCCGCCGCGATAGCTCTGGCAAACGCCATGGGTGTGGCGGCAATGGGGGCGGGCCGGTGGCGGGCGACAGGCATCGGCGCAGTGTAATTGCGTGGCAGGATTTGCAACCAGCGGGGCAACCCGGGCGGCGTCCGAAGGGCTAAGCTCCGGCGCAAGCGCCCGACAGGAGACAAAGTGCCGGCTCTCGAATCGCAACTCAATCCCCGCTCCGCCGAATTCCAGTCCTATGCGGCGGCCATGCAGGCGCTGGTGGACGACCTGAACGCGCAGGTGGCCTTGCACGCGGCCGGCGGCGGCGAAGCGGCGCGCAAGAAGCATTCGGGGCGCGGCAAGCTGCCGCCGCGCGAGCGCGTGCAGATGCTGCTGGACCCGGGGACGCCTTTCCTGGAGATCGCGCCGCTGGCCGCGCACGGCATGTACCTGGAGAAGGACGGCGTGATGGCCGCGCCGTGCGCCGGCATGATCGCAGGCATCGGGCGCGTGAGCGGCGTCGACTGCATGGTGGTCTGCAATGACGCCACCGTGAAGGGCGGCACCTACTACCCGATGACGGTCAAGAAGCACCTGCGCGCGCAGGAGATCGCCGCGCAGAACCGCCTGCCCTGCATCTACCTCGTGGATTCGGGCGGCGCCAACCTGCCGAACCAGGACGAGGTGTTCCCGGACCGCGAGCATTTCGGCCGCATCTTCTACAACCAGGCCAACCTCTCCGCGCAAGGGCTCGCCCAGATCGCGGTGGTGATGGGATCGTGCACCGCCGGCGGCGCGTATGTGCCGGCGATGAGCGACGAGACCATCATCGTCAAGGAGCAGGGCACCATCTTCCTGGGCGGCCCGCCGCTGGTGAAGGCGGCGACGGGCGAAGTGGTGAGCGCCGAAGACCTGGGCGGCGGCGACGTGCACACGCGGCTGTCCGGCGTGGCCGACCACCTGGCGATGAACGACGAGCACGCGCTGGCATTGGCGCGGCAGGCGGTGGCCACGCTCAACCGCCCGAAAGTCCCGCCGGTGGAACTGCGCAAGCCGGAGCCGCCGAAGTACGACCGCAAGGAGCTGTACGGCGTGATCCCGACCGACGCGCGCAAGCCGTTCGACGTGCGCGAGATCATCGCCCGCCTGGTCGACGGGTCGGAGTTCCACGAGTTCAAGGCGCGCTTCGGCGCCACCCTGGTCTGCGGCTTCGCGCACATCGAGGGCATGCCGGTCGGCATCCTCGCCAACAACGGCATCCTGTTCTCCGAGTCGGCGCAGAAGGGCGCGCACTTCATCGAGCTGTGCTGCCAGCGCAAGGTGCCGCTGGTGTTCCTGCAGAACATCACGGGCTTCATGGTGGGCCGCAAGTACGAAAGTGAAGGCATCGCGCGGCACGGCGCCAAGCTGGTCACCGCCGTGGCGACGGCCAGCGTGCCGAAGTTCACCGTCATCATCGGCGGCAGCTACGGCGCCGGCAATTACGGCATGTGCGGCCGCGCCTATTCGCCGCGGTTCCTGTGGATGTGGCCGAGCGCGCGCATCTGCGTGATGGGCGCCGAGCAGGCCGCGAGCGTGCTCGCCACCGTCAAGCGCGACGGCATCGAGGGCCGCGGCGGCCAGTGGAGCGCCGAGGAAGAGGCCGCGTTCAAGCAGCCGATCCTGGACCAGTTCGGCCGCCAGTCGCATCCGTATTACTCCAGCGCGCGGCTGTGGGACGACGGTGTCATCGATCCGGCCGACACCCGCCGCGTGCTGTCGCTGGGCCTGTCGGCATCCATGAACGCACCGATCGGCGAGCCGAAGTTCGGCGTGTTCCGCATGTGATCGCCATGAGCAACATCTCCATCTACGACAACCCCGACCACGAGCTGCTGCGCGACCAGGTCGCCCGCTTCATCGCGAAAGAAGTGGAGCCGCACGGCCAGGCCTGGGAGGAGCAGGGCTTCGTGCCGCGCGACGTGCTGCGGCGCATGGGCGCGGCCGGCCTGCTCGGGCTCATGTTCGATCCGGACCACGGCGGCGGCGGCGCCGATGCGATGACCAACCTGGTGTTTGCCGAGGCGCTGTCGCAGTCCACGTTCGCCGGCTTCATCATCACGGTGCTGGTCCACACCGACATGGCGGGCCCGCACCTGCACCACGCGGGCAATGCCGCGCAGAAGGACAAGTACCTCAAGCGGGTGACGGCGGGCGAAACGATCTGCGCGGTCGGCATCACCGAGCCCGGCGCCGGCTCGGACGTCGCCGGCATCCGCACGACCGCCAGGCGTGACGGCGGCGACTGGGTGCTCAACGGCACCAAGATGTTCATCACCAACGGCGTGCATGCGGACCTGTATTTCGTCGCCGCGAAGTCCGGCCCCGGCAAGCGCGAAGTCTCGATGTTCATCGTGGAGAAGGGCACGCCCGGCTTCAGCGTAGGCCGCGCGCTGAAGAAGACCGGCTGGCTCTCCTCGGACACCGCGGAGCTGGTGCTCGACAACGTGCGGGTCCCGGCCGCCAACCTGCTGGGAGAGGAAGGCAAGGGCTTCTATTCGGTGATGAAGAACTTCCAGACCGAACGCATCGCGCTGGCCGCCATGGCGGTGGGGCACTGCCAGCAGGCGCTGAAGATCACGCTCGACTACGTGCGGCAGCGCCATGCCTTCGGCGGGCCGTTGTGGGACCAGCAGGTCATCCGCCAGCGGCTGTCCATGCTCGACGCCAGGACGCGCGCGGCGCGGCAATTCATGTATCACTGCGCGTGGAGGGTCACGCAGGGCCACGACATCGTGCAGGATGTGTCCATGCTCAAGGCGCTGACCGGCGAGCTCGTCAACGAGGTGGTGCAGGCCTGCCAGCAGTTTCACGGGGGCATGGGCTACATCCGCGAGACAGCCATCGAGCGGCTCTGGCGCGACGCCCGCGTGCTGGCCATCGGCGGCGGGGCCACCGAAGTGATGCTGGAAGAAGTTGCCAAGCGCTATTGAGGCTTTTCAAAGGGGGAGACACACGATGAACCGTAGCGTCACCGAAAGGACTGCCGGCGTGCTGCTCGCATTAGGGCTGGTTGCCGGCACGAGCAGCGCCTGGGCGCGCGACGACAAGCTGCTGCTGCCGATCGGCCCCGCGTTGCGCAGCACGGTCGGCCCCCGGCTGCCGGGCGACATCGCCTTCGGTTTCGGCCGGGCGTCGGCGGCCGGGCTGGACGCCGGTGCCGCAGGCGCGTCCGCTTACGGCAAGGCGGATCCTTTCACCGCCCCCAATCCCAACTTCGGCGGCCAACGGGCGCGGCGGCCCGACGCCGTCGTCTGCATCGACGCCTTCCGCAAGGCATTGGCGGAGTTGCAGGACGGCGCGCGTGACGCCGGCGCCACTGCGGTCGTCGGCATCGTGAGCCATCACGACGGCACGGACATGGACAGCGCCACGACCTACGAATGCCACGTCGGCCACACCCGAGGCGTCGTGGAGCTGCGCGGCGCGTTCACGCGCGGCCCCGTGGCGCGACCCTTGGCCGCGGCGCCCGCCGCTGCGCAGCCCCCGGCCACCGCGGCTGCCGGCCAGCCGCGGCATATCGCCAGCGGCTTCGCCGCCATCGACGACATCGACGCCATTCCGTATCTCTCCGACCGCGGCCGCCAGCGCTACCGCGAGTGGCTGGCGCTGCCCACGCCCAAGGCTTTCGCGATTTCGCACACCGGCTATTTCTTCGCCACGTCAGGCCTCCAGCCGGCGGACACTTCAATGCCCACCGATCCCAACGAACGCGCCTTGCTCGGTTGCGAGCGCAATGCCAAGGTGCAGTGCAAGCTGTACGCGGTCAATGGCTCGGTGGTCTGGACCAGGGAACCCCGATGAAACACCTGCAATTGCAATTCGACGCCGGCATCGAGACCGTCACGCTCGACCGCCCCGATGTCCGCAACGCCTTCAACGACGAGGTCATCGAGGAGCTGACGGCCGTCTTCCTGGAACTGGGCAAGCGCGACGAGGTGCGATGCATCGTGCTGGCCGGCAACGGTCCGGCGTTCTGCGCGGGCGCCGACCTGAACTGGATGAGGAAGATGGCCGGTTACTCGCGCGACGAGAACCTGCAGGACGCGACCAAGCTCGCGCGCATGCTCGAGGTCATCTACCGCTGCCCGCAGCCGACCATCGCCGCCGTGCACGGTGACGTCTATGCCGGCGGCACCGGGCTGGTCGCGGTGTGCGACATGGCCGTGTCGGTGGACACGGCGCAGTACTGCCTGTCCGAGGTGAAGCTCGGGCTGATCCCGGCCACCATCAGCCCGTACGTGATCCGCGCGATGGGCGCCCGCGCCGCGCACCGCTACTTCCTGACGGCGGAACGCTTCAGCGCGGCCGAAGCCTTGCGCATCGGCTTCGTGCACGAAGTCGTCAAGGCGGATGCGCTGCAAGGCCGCGTGGCCGAGTTGGGCCGCGCTGTGGTGCAGGCCGGGCCGGAGGCGGTGAAGGCTTGCAAGCGCCTGCTGCACGACGTGGCCGGCCACGAGATCAGTTCAGGCCTGGTGCGCCGCACCGTCGAGGGCATTGCCGACATCCGCGCCAGCGACGAAGGCCGCGAAGGCATCCAGTCCTTCCTGGGCAAGCGCAAACCCAATTGGCTGGTGGGCTGACGCCATGCTGGAGTCGCTCGGATCGCTGGTCGACACGCCGCAAATGGTGGCGCTGGCCGCGGCGCTGGGCTGGGCCAGCGGCTTCCGCCTGTATGCGGCGGTGTTCCTTACCGGCATCGCCGGGTGGATGAACTGGGTGGACTTGCCGGCCGGCCTGCAGGTGCTGGAGCACCCGGGCGTGCTGGCGGCCAGCGGCTTCATGCTGTTCGCCGAGTTCTTCGCCGACAAGATCCCCTATGTCGATTCGATCTGGGATGCGATCCATACGGTGATCCGCATCCCCGCGGGCGCTGCGCTGGCGGCCGGCGCGCTCGGCGCCGACAGCCAGGCGATGGGCTGGATCGCGGCCATCCTGGGCGGCAGCCTGGCCGCGACCAGTCACGCCACCAAGATGACGACGCGGGCGGCGGTGAACACCTCGCCCGAGCCCTTTTCCAACATCGCGGTGTCGCTGGTCGAGGACGGGCTGGTGGTCTTCATGCTGTGGCTGTCGGCGACGCATCCGGTGGCCTTTGCCATCGTGCTCATCGTCAGCGTCGTGCTGGCAATCATCCTGCTGGTGGTGCTGGTGAAGTTCCTGCGCACGGTGGTGGGCGGAGTACGTGGTTTCTTCCAGGGGCGGCCTTTGCCGCGGGAGCTGGGTTGATGTTCAAGAAGATATTGATCGCCAATCGCGGCGAAATCGCCTGCCGGGTCGCGGCGACGGCGCGGCGCATGGCGATCCAGACGGTGGCGGTGTACTCCGATGCGGACGCGCGCGCCAAGCACGTGGAGGCGTGCGACGAGGCGGTGCACATCGGCGGCAGCGCGCCGAAGGAAAGCTACCTGCGTTGGGAACGCATCATCGAGGCGGCGCGTGCGACCGGCGCGCAAGCCATCCACCCGGGCTACGGTTTCCTGAGCGAGAACGAAGCTTTCGCAACGGCCTGCGCGGAAGCGGGACTGGTGTTCATCGGCCCGCCGGCTGCCGCCATCCAGGCGATGGGGCTGAAGTCGGAGTCCAAGCAGCTGATGGAAAAGGCCGGCGTGCCGCTGGTGCCCGGGTACCACGGCGCCAACCAGGACCCGGACCTGCTGAAACGCGAGGCCGACCGCATCGGCTACCCGGTGCTGATCAAGGCCAGCGCCGGCGGCGGCGGCAAGGGCATGCGCGCGGTCGACAAGGCGGAAGATTTCGCCGCGGCGCTGGCCTCCTGCCAGCGCGAGGCGCGCAACAGTTTCGGCGACGAAGCGGTGCTGGTGGAGAAGTACGTCACGCGGCCGCGGCACATCGAGATCCAGGTGTTCGGCGACACGCAGGGCAACTACGTCTACCTGTTCGAGCGGGACTGCTCGGTGCAGCGGCGCCACCAGAAGGTGCTGGAAGAGGCGCCGGCGCCCGGCATGACGGAAGCGATGCGCAAGCGCATGGGCGAGGCGGCGGTGGCCGCGGCGCGCGCGGTGAAGTACGTGGGTGCGGGGACGGTGGAGTTCATCGTGGAGCAACGCGCCTCCGGCATGGAATTCTTCTTCATGGAGATGAACACCCGCCTGCAAGTGGAGCACCCGGTGACCGAAGCCATCACCGGCCTCGACCTGGTGGAATGGCAATTGCGCGTGGCAGCCGGTGAGCCGCTGCCACTGCGGCAGGCCGACCTGCGCATCCAGGGGCATGCGATCGAGGCGCGCATCTGCGCCGAAAACCCCGACAACAACTTCCTGCCCGCCACCGGCACCCTGCACGTGTACCGCAAGCCGCAGGCGACGGCGTTCCAGCGCGGCGCGGTGCGGGTGGACGACGGCGTGCGCGAGGGCGATGCCATCTCGCCGTTCTACGACTCGATGATCGCCAAGCTGATCGTCCACGGGGCCACACGCGAGGAAGCACTGGCCCGGCTGGACGAGGCGCTGGCGGCCACGCACATCGTCGGCCTGAGCACCAACGTGCAGTTCCTGCGGCACGTCGTCCGGAGCCGCTCGTTCGCCGAGGCGGACCTGGACACGGCGCTGATCCCGCGCGAGGCCGCGGTGCTGTTCCACCAGCAGCCGGTGGGCCTGGAACTCGCTGCTGCGGCAGCGGTGGCGAAGACGCTGCTGGACGAGCAGGCGCAGGCGGGACCCGACCCCTTCAGCCGGCGCGATGGCTGGCGCTCGCACGGCGTCGCGCTGCGGCGCTTCGCCTTCGATTTCGGGGGCGAGCGCCGCAAGGCGGAACTCACCACGCTGCACGACGGCGCCCTGGTACTGGCGGTCGATGGGCAGCCGGCGGCGCTGGCGTTCCGCGGCGCGGGCGAAGCGATCGAGCTGCAGTACGGCAGCCAGCGCACCCGGGCGGTGGTCTACACGCAGGGCGAAACGGACCACGTGTTCACGGGAGCAGGGGCGGCGCAGATCGTGTCGATCGACCTGCTCGCGCATGCCGGCGACGCGGCGGCGGAGGGCGGCCGTCTCACGGCGCCGATGCCCGGCAAGGTGGTGTCGTTCGCGGTGAAGGCCGGCGACAAGGTGAGCAAGGGCCAGGCGCTGGCGGTGATGGAGGCCATGAAGATGGAGCACACCATCGCCGCGCCGGCCGATGGCACGGTGGCGGAGTTGCTCTATGCGCCGGGGGACCAAGTGGCCGAGGGCGCGGAGTTGCTGAAGATCGCGGTGTGATCACCGGGGTTCGGCTGCGCTCACCGCCAGCCTACGGTTCGGCGGCGATCACCGCCGGCCTTCGACGACGGTGTCTCGTAGGCCGGCGGTGAGCCCGAAGGCGAACCCCGGTGGTTTTCCTATTGCCCGAGCCGCGGCGCCGACTTCAGCACCGCATCCAGCTCCTGCTTCCAGAAGCGCGCGCTGCCCGTCGTTCCATGCCCGAGCGTCTGGTCGCTCGCGGGAATCACGTAAGCGCGGCCGCTCTTCACGCGCTTGATCTCGCGCTCCAGGATGCCCAGTTCCACCGGGTTGCGTTCGTCGTCGGCGGAATTGATGGCAAGCAGCGTCGCATTGATCTTCTCCAGCCCGGCGGACGGGTTGTAGTCGGCGGAGGACTCCCATTGCAGCAGGTGGTCGTTGGCGTCACCCGTGAACGCGCCGGGCTTCAGGCGCGCTTCCAGCGCGGCATCGGCACGCTCGCGGCTGGGTCCCGCCTTCATGTACGAATGGTTGCCGCCGTTGGTGGCGGTGGCGAAGAACACGGAGGCGATCTGGGCGCTGGCCGGCTGGGTCGTGTAGTTGCCGTTGTTCCAGGCCGGGTCGCGGCGGATCGATTCGGTCAGCAGGCGGCGCAGCATCCAGTTGCGGCCGGACATCGGCGTCGGCAGCGAGGCCATCGGCACCGCGACATCCATCATGCCGGGATGTTTCTGCGCCCAGATCCAGGTCTGCATGCCGCCCATGGAGTTGCCGATCACCAGCCGCAGGTGCTTGATGCCCAGGTGCTCCGTCACCAGCCGGTACTGCGCGTCGACCATGTCGTCGTAGTTGTACTTGGGGAACTTCATGCGCAGTCCGTCGGACGGCTTGCTGGACTGGCCGGTGCCGATGGCATCGGTGAGGATGATGAAGTAGCGGGTGGCGTCCAGCGGCTGGCCGGCGCCGAAAAGCTCGCCGCCGAAGTTGGGCGTCAGCATGGACGCGGACGATCCGGTGGTGCCGTGCAGCACCAGCACCGGCTCGCCGTTCGGGTTGCCGACGGTCTGGTACGCGAGCTTCAACTCGGGCAGCACCTCGCCGGTGTGGAACTTGAAGTCGCGCACGACCCAGCTGCCCTGGCGGGGCGCGGGGAATTCTGCGGCGAACGAAGTGAGGGCTGCGGTGCACAACGCGAGGGATGCGGTAGCGCCGCGCAGGAAGGAACCGGCGGTCATGTCGTCTCCTGTTTCTGGGGATCGTGGCGGGTGCAGCTTCGCATCGGGAGGGGCGCGGCGTCAATCCGCGCCGTCCCGCACAATATCGCCATGCGCGTCACCGTCTGTTGTTCCGACACCAAGGCCGCCCCCTGGATCGAGGCCTTGCGGGCGGCGCTGCCCGGGGCCGCCGTGGAGGAGTGGCGCCCCGGCGCGCCGCAGGCCGACCACGCGGTGGTGTGGGCGCCACCCCAGCAGTTCCTGGACGAACAGCCGGACCTGAAGGGCATTTTCAACATCGGCGCCGGCGTCGATGCGCTGATGAAGCTGGCGCTGCCGCGCGATGCCGTGGTGGTGCGGCTGGACGACGCCGGCATGTCCGTGCAGATGGCGGAGTTCGTCTGCCACGCCGTGATCCGCCACTTCCGCGAATTCGATGCCTACGAGCGCGACGCCGCCCAGGGCAAATGGGGCTTCCGGCGGCCGCGGCTGCGTTCGGAGTTCCCGGTCGGGGTGATGGGCCTGGGTGTGCTGGGCGCGCGCGTCGCGCAGGCGCTGGCCGCCTTCGAGTTTCCGGTGCTGGGGTGGAGCCGAAGCGCCAGGGAAGTCGCGGGCGTCCGCTGCTTCGCGGGCGGGGCGCAGTTCGACAACTTCCTCGCATCGACGCGCGTGCTGGTCAACCTGCTGCCGCTGACGCCCGACACCGAAAACATCCTGGACCGCGCGACGCTCGGCCGCCTGCAGCCGGGCGGCTACCTCGTCAACGTGGCCCGCGGCGCGCATGTGGTCGATGCCGACCTGCTGGCGTTGCTGGACAGCGGTCACCTGGCCGGTGCGGCGCTGGACGTGTTCCGCACCGAGCCGCTGCCGGCCGAGCATCCGTTCTGGCGGCATCCGAAGATCACCGTGACGCCGCACACCTCGGCCCGCACCTTGCGCGATGAAAGCGTGACGCAGATCGCCCGCAAGATCGCTGCCTTCGAGCGTGGAGAACCCATCGCCGGCGTGGTCGATCGGAAGAAAGGATACTGAGGCCATGCAACTCCCCGCCAAGGTCAAGCTCGTCGACGTCGGCCCGCGCGACGGCTTGCAGAACGAGAAGGAGCCCGTCCCGGCGGCGGTGAAGATCGAACTCGTGCATCGCCTGCAGGACGCGGGCCTGACCGAGATCGAAGTCACCAGCTTCGTGTCGCCCAAATGGGTGCCGCAGATGGCGGACGCGGCCGAAGTGATGGCGGGCATCCGCCGCCGCACGGGCGTCCACTACTCGGTGCTGACGCCCAACATGAAGGGCTTCGAAGCCGCGCTGGCATCGCGGCCCGACGAGGTGGTGGTGTTCGGCGCCGCCAGCGAGGCGTTCAGCCAGCGCAACATCAACTGCTCGATCGCCGAAAGCATCGACCGCTTCGCGCCGGTGGTCGAGGCGGCCCGCGCCAGGGGCATCCACGTGCGGGGCGTGATCTCGGTCGCCGTCGGTTGCCCGTACCAGGGCGAGGTCAGCCCCGAAGGCGTGGAACTGGTGGCGCGGCTGATGAAGCAGATCGGCGTGCAGCACTGCGGCGTGGCGGACACCATCGGCGTCGGCACGCCGCGCAAGGTGCAGGCGGCGATGGAGGCAGCGTTGAAGCATTTCGCCCTCGACGACCTCTCCGGCCACTTCCACGACACCTACGGCCAGGCGCTGGTGAACACCATGGCGTGCCTGGAGATGGGCATCTGGCAGTACGACGCGTCGGTCGCCGGGCTCGGCGGCTGCCCTTACGCCAAGGGAGCGACCGGCAACGTGGCCACCGAAGACGTGGTGTACCTGTTGCACGGCATGGGCATCGACACGGGCATCGACCTGGACCGGCTGATCGACGCCGGCAAGTACATCAGCGACTTCCTCGGCCGCAAGCCGAATTCGCGCGCCTCGACGGCGCTGTTGAACAAGAGGGCTGCATGAATGCGGACGGTGAGTTTCCCGAAGGCGTCCAGCGCGTCGCGCGTGTCCTGCAGGACCAGGGCCACCCCCACCTGCCCGTGATGCTGGACGGCGCGGCGCGCACCGCGCAGCAGGCGGCGGACGCGCTCGGCATCCAGGTGGGCCAGATCGCCAAGAGCATCATCTTCCGCCGCAAGTCCGACGACGCCGCGGTCCTGGTCATCACCTCGGGCGATCGCCGCGTGGACGAGAAGAAGGTCGATGCCATCGTCGGCAAGACGGGGCGCGCCGACGCCGACTTCGTCAAGGGCAAGACGGGCTTCTCCATCGGCGGCGTGTCACCGGTCGCGCATGCGGTGGCGCCGGTCACGCTGATCGACCGCGAGCTGTTCCGCTTCGACGAGATCTGGGCCGCCGCCGGCCACCCGCACGGCGTGTTCAAGCTGCGGCCGCAGGACCTGGAGCGCCTGACCGGCGCGCCGGTGGCCGACGTCGTGCAGAAGCTCGAATGAATTCAGCGCGCGAATTGCTCCTGGAGCAGGCGGCGCAATTGCCGGATGCGCCGCAGGCGCCGTCGCCCTGCATCTCGGTGTGCCGGATGGACGCGGTCACTGGCCTCTGCGAAGGCTGTTTCCGCACGCTGGACGAGGTCGCCGCGTGGGGCATGATGGCCGACGACGACAAGCGCGCGGTGTGGCGGGAACTGGTCCGGCGCGCGCAGCAGCCATGAAGCACATCACCTTCACCTTCGACGTCATCTCGCCTTATGCCTACCTGGCTTTCGAGAAATTGCCGGAGGTATTGAAGGGCCTGAGCTACTCGGTCGAGTATCGGCCGGTGCTGTTCGCGGCTTTCCTCAAGCACCACGGCCAACTGGGGCCGGCGGAGATCCCGCCCAAGCGCGACTGGACCTACCGGCAGGTGCTGTGGCTTGCGCATGCCAACGGCATCCCGATGCAGATGCCCGCTGCCCATCCCTTCAATCCGCTCGGTTTGCTGCGGCTGGGGCTGGCTTGCGGCGACAGCGGCCGGGTGAACCGGCACGTTGCCGAAGCGCTGTTCCACCACGTCTGGCGCGGCGGCGCGGAAGCGACGGATCCGGTCCGCCTTGCCGCACTGCAAGCCCGGTTGCAGCCCGTTCGCGATCCCGCCGGTGACGACGTGAAGGCAGAACTGAAGTCCAACACCGAGACCGCCATCGCGCGCGGCCTGTTCGGCGTTCCGGCGTGCGAAGTGGACGGCAAGATCTTCTGGGGCTTCGACGGACTCGCGATGCTGCGCGCGTATGTCGACGGCGACGCCTTCTTCACTTCGGGCGCGTGGGAGCAGGCCGCGGCCGTGCCGGCGGGACAGGCGCGGCGCGGGTAGACTCCCCGCCAGGAGACAGACAACCATGTGGAAACTGGCCATCGGCTTCGTCATTTTCGCGGCCCTCTCGCTGTTCGTCATCTTCCGGGCGGGAGACAAGGTGGACATGGGCGGAGAGAAGCACGGCACCGATGCGGTCGCGCCCGCGGGCGCTGCCTCCGGCGCTGCATCCGCCCCCAAGCACTGAGCCTCGCAGTCTCCGCGGCGCCACGCCGCGTTTGATGCGCCGCCACGGCTGGGCTAGACTCGCCCCGTGCCGCCACGGCCCTTCCAGCTCACGCGCTATTTCACGACCACCAGCCTGGTGGCCTTCTGCGTGCTCGGCGCGGCATTGTTCTTCCTGCAGCTCGGCGAGGAAAGGTTTTTTGCCGGCACCCAGGCCGAACAGGCCGCCTTCTTTGCCAAGGTGCAGGGCGACCTGCTGCAGGAGCAGAAGGAAAACGCCCGCGCCAGCCTGGTGGCAGTGCACGAAGCCGGGCACATCAACCTGACCCGTGTGTTCGCCAACGCCTTGTGGGCGTCGCACCTCCAGCCACTCGTGGCGCAGGCGCAGGCCGTGCCCATCGGTCCCTGCCGGCTGCCGATGGAGGCCGATGTCGCCGGCCGCACTGCTGCCGAGGCGAAGCTGGCCTGCATCGCCAAGGTCCGCAGCCAGGTCCATGCCTTGCCCGCCTTCGCCAAGGTGGACGGACCGGTGCGCGCCCTGATGCGCACCACGAACGTGTTCAAGATCAAGGTCTATGACCTGCGCGGCCTGACCGTGTATTCGTCCGAGGCCGTGCAGGTGGGCGAGGACAAGGTGGACAACGCGGGCTGGAAGGCAGCGGCGGCGGGCAAGGTGGCCAGCGAGCTCGTGCACCGCAACCAGTTCAGCGCGTTCGAGGGCGTGGTGAAGGACCGCGACCTGATCCAGAGCTACATCCCTGTTGCGGCCGCGGGGGGCGGCATCGGCGGCGTGTTCGAGATCTATTCCGACGTGACGCCGCTGCTGCAGCAACTGGAGGCCGCCAGCGCGCGCAGCGCCGCCGCCAGCGCCCGCCACCGCGACCGCCTGCTGGCCGGCGCGGCGGCCAACCAGGAAGAGGTGGAGTCGGCGTCCACGCGGCTGTTGCTGACGGTGCTGGCGCTGCTGGGCCTGACCTACGGCGCCCTGCTGTCCTTCGTGCGCCGCGGCCAGCGCGTGATCGACCAGGAATCGCGCGCGCGCGCCCACGCGGCGGAGCGCGAGCAGGACTGGCACCGCGAGAAGATGGGGACCATCGGGGCCATGGCGGCCAACATCTCGCACGAGGTGGGCAACCCGCTGGCGATCATCGCGGGGCTCGCGCGCGAAATCCAGCAATGGCGCGAGCAGCGCCACATCAAGCCGGAGTTCGCCCGGATGATCGTCGAGCAGACGGCGCGGATCTCGGCGCTGACCGGGCGCATCGGCGACTTCGCGCAGCCGGGACGCGACACGCTGCAGCTGCTGGACGTGAACGACCAGGTGCGTGCGGTCAGCGACTTCCTGGGTTTCGACCGCCGCTTCCACGGCACCCCCATCGAGTTGCGGCTCGGCGCCCGCCTGCCCGCCTGCCATGGCGTGCCCGACCACCTGACCGAAGTGCTGATGGCCCTGCTGCAGGCCCTGGAGCATGCCTGCGAGGACTGCCGCACCCCCAGCGCGCGGCTGGTGGTGGAGACGTCCTACCTGGCCAGTGTGGTCACGATCCGCATGAGCGGCTTTTGCGGCTACGGTCGCGAGCGGTGCGAATTCCCCGCCAACGACCCGCGCGTCGACTCGGCGCGGCAGCTCATGGAGGGAATGGGCGGGCACATCGAGGCCGCCGGTCCCGCCGTCGAAGTGCATCTCATGTGCGCCATGGGGGACCCGGCGCCTGCCGCCGAGCCCGACGCCGTCAGCGCCTGAACTTGCCGTCGCTGCCGATGATCGAGAGATCGGCGAAGTCCAGCCCCGTGTGGTCGGTGGCGCTGAAGCTCACTTCCAGCCCGCCGATGTCGAACCGGTCCAACGACTCCAGCGCCGCAACGACCTTGGCACGCGTCGGATTGGGGCCGGCGCGGCGCAGGCCTTCCACCAGCACCTTGGCCGCTGCGTAGCCTTCCAGCATGGCGGGGCTCAGTTCGATCTTCTTCTCCTTGGCCAGGACCATCGCTTCCTTGACCAGGCCAAAGGCAATGGACCGTTCGGCCGGGAACACCTGGGTGACGATCACCCCGCGCGCGGAATCGCCCAGGCTCTTCACGAAACCCGATGACGCGTTGTTGGACAGGGTCACCACCTGCGCGGCCGACTTGGCCGCGCGAAGGGCCTTCACGCCGTCGGCCACGGCATTTCCGGACGCAATCCAGAGCACGGCCTGCGCATCCTTGCCGGTGATGTCGGGAATCATCTTCGCGTAGTCGGGCTTCAGGCGATCGGCCTTGATGACCACCAGCGGCTCGAGCTTCGCCTTCTGGAAACCCTTGCGCGCGCCTTCCAGGCCGTCGGTGCCGAAGGAGTCGTCGGCATAGACGACCGCGATCCGCTGGATGCCCAGCGTGTGCAGGTGCGTCACGGCCTTTTCGGCCTCCCGCTGGTAGGTGGCGCGCACGTTGAACACGTACTTGTTGACGGGCTGGTGCAGCACCATGGCCCCGGTGGACGGGGCGATCATCGCCACGCCATGCGTTGCCAGCAGCGGGAGGATGGCCACGCTGTGCGGCGTGCCGCGCACCAGGAACAGCGCGGTGACGCGCTTCTGCTCGATCAGCACCTTGGCGTTCTCGGCCGCGAGCTTGGCGTCGAACTTGTCGTCCATCGAGATCAGCTCGATCTTCTGGCCGTTGACGCCGCCCTTGGCGTTGACGCTGTCGAGCCAGAGCTTGGCGCCCATGGTGGTTTCCTGCACGCCGGCGGCGACGATGCCGGTGATGCCGGCCGTCTGGCCGATCAGGATCTGGGCCGTGGCCCAGGCAGGCGCCAGGGCCAGCAGCGCTGCGCACAAATACTTGTTCACTTTGTTGTCTCCTATCCCCCAAATGGGTGAACTGCCGACTTTAGGCAGTTCGTGCCACCGGGAGCCAGTCAGACGCGCGTGAGAAGGCGTGCCGGCAACACTTCGCGGAAAAAGGGCACAAGTCCGTTGATCCGCTGCACCGCCTGCGCCTGGCAGTGCTGGGTGGAAACGGCCTGGAACACGGCGTCACGGAGCAACCACAGTTCCTCCGCGCATTCGGCCGTATGCAGCCGCCAGCGGACGCGATCGACGTCGAAGCCTTCACAGTCCTCCAATACCGCCAGCAAGCGCTGGCGAACCGCATCGACGCCAGCGGCGGGCGCGCGGAACTGCCATTCGAAGGGGTGGCTCGGAAGCCAGGTGGACCTTGCGGTCATGGGCGTCGGCAGGCGGAAGGGACCTTCACCATCCGTGAATGGATGAGCATGGCGTGTAGGACAACGCCTTGTCCGTGGTAGGACAAGGGTATGCCCCGGGCCGTGGGCCGGGTGAGCGCGCACTCCCTAGAATATCCGGCCTTGTTTCCAGAAGGCCTCCATGTCCCAGGGATCGATCCGCATCCGCGGCGCCAGACAGCACAACCTCAAGAATCTCGACCTCGATCTCCACACCGGCGAACTCACCGTGGTGACCGGCCCCAGCGGGTCGGGCAAGTCCAGCCTGGTGTTCGACACCCTCTACGCCGAAGGCCAGCGCCGCTACGTCGAGACCTTCTCGGCCTATGCGCGCCAGTTCCTGGAACGCATGGACAAGCCGGCGGTGGACCGGGTCGAGGGCGTGCCGCCGGCGATCGCGATCGACCAGACCAATCCGGTGCGCTCGTCGCGCTCGACGGTCGGGACGATGACCGAGCTGAACGACCACCTGAAGCTGCTGTTCGCGCGGGCGGCGCAATTGTTCGACCGCAACACTGCGCAGCTGGTGCGGCATGACTCGCCCGAAACCATCTACGAACAGCTGATGGAGCGCACGCGCGGCACCGATCCGCGGCTGGTGGTGACGTTCCCGGTGGAGCTGCCGGGAGGCACGACCGCGGAGGAAATCGAACAATGGCTGGCCGCGAGCGGCTTCACGCGCGTGCAGGCAGAGCGCGAAGTCGCCACGCCGACGGGGCCGCGCAAGGTCCTCGACGTGGTGGCGGACCGCTTTCGCGTGCAGGGCGTGGAGAAGGTGCGGGCGATCGAGGCGATCGAGGTGGCGCTGAAGCGGGGCAGCGGGCAGCTATCGGTGTACGCGGGCGATGAGGACGCGAAGGAGGTGTGGAAGTTCTCCACCGGCCTGCACTGCCCCGACAGCGACATCCGCTATGGCGACCCGGTGCCGTCGAAGTTCTCGTTCAACTCGCCGGTCGGGGCGTGCGAGACCTGCCGCGGCTTCGGCCGCGTGATCGGCGTCGACTACAACCTGGTGATCCCGAACGACAAGCTGACGCTGCGTGCGGGAGCGATCAAGACGTTCTCGACGCCGGCCTGGTCCGAATCGCAGGACGACATGATGCGGCACGCGGAAGCCGCCGGCATCCCGCGCGACACGCCCTGGTACAAGCTCACGCCGGAGCAGCAGCACTGGGTGATCCACGGCGCTCCCAACTACCGGGAGGGCAACTGGAACCGCCAGTGGTACGGCGTCAAGCGCTTCTTCGTGTACCTTGAAAGCAAGGCGTACAAGATGCACATCCGCGTGATGCTGTCCAAGTACCGCAGCTACACGCCGTGCGAGGCCTGCGCCGGCGCGCGCCTGAAGACCGAGCCGCTGTTGTGGCGCCTGGGCAGCAAGGAAGATGCGGACACGGTGCTGGAACCGGCCAGGCGCTTCATGCCGGTGGGCGTGCAGTGGTCGCGCGCGCAGCTGGAAGCGCTGCCGGGACTGACGCTGCACGACCTGATGATGCTGCCGATCGAACGGCTGCGACGCTTCTTCGACCGGGTCGAGCCGGATGCGGAAGCGCATGCCGGCGGAGACCTGCAGGCCATGAAGCTGCTGTTCGAGGAGATCAACACGCGCCTGAAGTACCTGGTCGACGTGGGCATCGGCTACCTCACGCTGGACCGGCAAAGCCGCACGCTGTCCGGCGGCGAGGTGCAGCGGATCAACCTGACCACCGCGCTCGGGACCTCGCTGGTGAACACGCTGTTCGTGCTGGACGAGCCGAGCATCGGTTTGCATCCGCGTGACATGGGCCGCATCACGCAGGCCATGCACCGCCTGCGCGACGCCGGCAATACGCTGGTGGTGGTGGAGCATGACCCCGCCGTGATGGTGGCGGCGGACCGCATCATCGACATGGGCCCGGGCCCGGGCGAGAAGGGCGGCCAGATCGTCTTCGACGGCACCGTGGCGGACCTGCGCAATGCCGACACGCTGACCGGCGCCTACCTCGGCGCGCGCAAGCACGTGGGCATGGGCTTCAAGCGCGCGGTCACCGAATCCACGCCGCGGCTGGTGCTCGAGGGCGCGCGCGAGCACAACCTGCGGGACCTGAACGTGGAAATCCCGCTGCAACGCATGGTGGTCATCACCGGCGTCTCGGGGTCCGGCAAATCGAGCCTGGTGCAGGACATCCTGGCGCCGGCGCTGCTGCGGCACTTCGGCCGCGCGACGGAGTCCGCCGGCGCGCACGACCGCCTGCTGGGGGCGGACCATCTCTCCGACGTCGTCTTCGTCGACCAATCTCCCATCGGCAAGACGGCGCGTTCCAATCCCGCGAGCTATGTCGGCGCGTGGGACTCGGTGCGCGAGATCTTCGCCACCTCGCCGCTGGCGCGGCAGCGCGGCTACACCGGCTCGAAGTTCAGCTTCAACTCCGGCGACGGGCGCTGCCCCACCTGCGGCGGCTCGGGCTACGAGCACGTCGAGATGCAGTTCCTCTCCGACGTCTACCTGCGCTGCCCGGACTGCGACGGCAAGCGGTACCGCCCGGAAATCATGGAGGTGACGATCGAGCGGCACCCCGTGGGTGCGCTGCAGCCGCGCAAGCTGAACGTGGCGGACGTGCTGGACCTGACGGTCAGCGAGGCCGCGGCCCTGTTCGCCAACGACCGCGACGTGATCCGCGCCCTGCAACCGATCGTGGACGTCGGCCTGGAATACGTGAAGCTCGGGCAGCCCGTGCCCACGCTGTCGGGCGGCGAATCGCAGCGCCTGAAGCTGGCCGGCTTCCTGGCCGAGGCGGCACGCTCGTCCACCCATTCGCGGCAAGGCGTGGCCAAGAAAGGGACGCTGTTCCTGTTCGACGAGCCGACCACCGGCCTGCACTTCGACGACATCGCCAAGCTGATGCGCGCCTTGCGCCGGCTGCTGGAGGCCGGCAATTCGCTGATCGTCATCGAACACAACCTCGACGTGATCCGCGCGGCCGACTGGCTGGTGGACCTGGGGCCGGAAGGCGGCGACGGCGGCGGGCTGCTGGTGGCCGAAGGTCCGCCCGAGGAAGTGAAGCTGCATCCGACGTCGCACACCGCCAAGGCCTTGCGCGACTACGACATGACATTGGGCGTCGGCAGCCTGGCCTTGAGCGAGAAAACCGCCGCCGAGTACGCGCAGCGCGCGACGAACAAGGCGGAGCGCCCCCAGGCGATCCAGATCGTCAACGCCAAGGAACACAACCTCAAGAGCCTCAGCGTCGACATCCCGCACAACAAGTTCAGCGTGATCACCGGCGTGTCCGGCTCCGGCAAGTCCACGCTGGCCTTCGACATCCTGTTCAACGAGGGGCAGCGCCGCTACCTCGAATCGCTCAATGCCTACGCGCGGTCGATCGTGCAGCCGGCCGGCCGGCCCGAGGTGGATGCGGTGTACGGCATCCCGCCGACGGTGGCGATCGAGCAGCGCCTGTCGCGCGGCGGCCGCAAGTCCACGGTGGGCACGACCACCGAGGTGTGGCACTTCCTGCGCCTGCTGTACGTGAAGCTCGGGATCCAGCACTGCGTGCACGACGGCGCCGAAGTGCGGCCGCAAAACCCCGACATCATCGTGGCGCAGATCATGAAGCGCTACAAGGGCCAGCACATCGGCCTGCTGGCGCCGCTGGTGGTCAACCGCAAGGGCGTGTACACCGAGCTGGCCGACTGGGCGCGGCCGCGCGGCTACTCGCACCTGCGCGTCGACGGCAACTTCCTGCCCACCACCGGCTTCCCGCGCATCGACCGCTTCAAGGAGCACACGATCGAACTGCCGGTGTGCGACCTGGACGTCACCCCCGCCAATGAGGCCCTGCTGCGCGAGAAACTGGCCGCGGCGCTGGAGCACGGCAAGGGCATCGTGCACGTGCTGGCGCCGCTGGACGGACTGCGCACTGCGTTCAGCTCCGGCCTCGTCAAGCACGAGGGCATCGGCCAGGTGGAGGTGTTTTCGACCTTGCGGGCCTGCCCCGTCTGCGCCACGAGCTACCCCGAGCTCGACCCCCGCCTGTTTTCGTACAACAGCAAGCACGGCTGGTGTCCGGACTGCGTCGGCACCGGCGTGAAGCTGACGCGCGACCAGCGCAAGGCCTTCGACGACACCGTCGTGGCGGCGGAGGACAAGGGCCGCGAACAGACCTTTGCCGAGCCCGAAGTGGAGGACGTGTCCGACGAGGCGTGCGTCACCTGCCGCGGCAGCCGCCTGAACGCGCAGGCGCGGGCGGTGCGCTTCGACAAGACCGGCATCGCCGACATCGCGGCGCTGTCGGTGCACGACGTGCGCCGGTGGGTGGAAGGCCTGCAGGTGCAGGACGTCCTGAGCGTGCGCGAGCAGGGCATCTCGCGCGACCTGATCCCCGAGATCAAGTCGCGCCTGGAGTTCCTGGAGGAAGTGGGGCTCGGTTACCTGACGCTGGACCGCGGCGCGCCCACGCTTTCGGGCGGCGAGGCGCAGCGCATCCGGCTGGCGGCGCAGCTCGGCTCCAACCTGCAGGGCGTCTGCTACGTGCTCGACGAACCCACCATCGGCCTGCACGCGCGCGACAACCAGATCCTGCTGGACGCGCTGCACAAGCTGGGCAGCAAGGGCAACACGCTGGTGGTGGTGGAGCACGACGAGGACACGATCCGGCGCGCCGACCACATCATCGACATCGGGCCCAGCGCCGGCAAGCGTGGCGGCCGCGTGGTCGCGCAAGGCAGCGTTTCGCAGGTGACGGATGTCACCGAGTCCGTCACCGGCCGCTACCTGCTGCATGCGATGCAGCACCCGCTGAAGCCGCGGCGGCTGGTGGATGCGATGCACGACCGCGAGCCTGTGGGCATCCCCATTGCGGAGACACCGTCCACGGTGGTGAAAGGCAAGAAGCCACGCTCGCTGCTGGCGCAGATCGCTTCCAAGCTTCCTGTCCCCCTGGGGGAGGGAGGCGGTGCGGGCGGTGCGCCCACCAACTTCCTACGCCTGAAAGGCGCAGACCTCCACAACCTGCGGGACGTGGACGTCGACGTGCCCTTGCGCCGCCTGGTGGTCGTCACCGGCGTTTCGGGCTCGGGCAAGTCCACGCTGGCGCGCGACGTCCTGCTGCACAACGTGCAGGCGGTGGTGCAGCAACGCTATACCAAGGCCGGCCGCGACGCCGACGCCGCGGGCAAGCACGCCAAATGGGTGGGCTGCAAGTCACTCTCGGGATACCAGTCGATCGACCGCGTGCTGGAAGTCGACCAGACGCCGATCGGCAAGACGCCGCGGTCCTGCCCCGCCACCTATATCGGCTTCTGGGACACGATCCGCAAGCTGTTCGCGGACACGCTGGAGGCGCGCGCCCGCGGCTACGGGCCGGGCCGCTTCTCCTTCAATACCGGCGAGGGCCGCTGTGCGTTGTGCGAGGGGCGCGGCGTGCGGACCATCGCCATGAGCTTCCTGCCGGACGTCGAAGTCCCCTGCGAGGCCTGCCACGGCGCGCGTTTCAACCCGGAGACGCTGGCCGTCACCTGGCGCGGCAAGAGCATCGGCGACGTGCTGCAGATGGAAGTGGACGAGGCGGTGGACTTCTTCGCCGCCATGCAGAACATCAGCCATCCGCTGCAGTTGCTGCGCGACGTGGGGCTGGGCTACCTGACCCTGGGGCAGCCGTCGCCGACGCTGTCGGGGGGCGAGGCCCAGCGCATCAAGCTGGTGACCGAGCTCTCCAAGGTGCGGGACGACATCACGCGGCGCGGGCAGAAAGCGCCGCACACGCTGTACGTGCTGGACGAACCGACGGTGGGGCTGCACATGGCCGACGTCGAGAAGCTGGTCCGGGTGCTGCACCGGCTGGTGGACGGCGGCCACAGCGTGGTGGTGATCGAGCACGACCTCGACGTGATCGCGGAGGCCGACTGGATCATCGACCTGGGCCCGGACGGCGGCTCCGCCGGCGGCAAGGTGGTCGCTGCGGCTCCCCCGGAGGAGGTGGTGGCGCTCGGCACGCACACGGGGAAGGTGCTGGGGCCGGTGCTGGCGCGCTAAGCTGGGGTTCGCGCGGCTCACCACCAGCCTACCCCATGAAAACGTTCTTCAACGACCAGCACCCCCTGCACCACGGCCGGCACGAGATGTTCCGCGGCAAGCTGGTGCCGTGCGTGGAGGTGCCTTCGCGGGCCGACTTCGTGCTGCAGGAACTGCGCGCGCGTGGCTTGGGTGAGGTCGCGTCCGCGCCGGAGGTCGACCTTGCCCCGATCGAACGCGTCCACGCCAGGCGCTACATCGACTTCCTCTCCACGGCCTGGAACGAATGGGTCGCACTCGATCCCGCCAACGCGGAACTGGATGCGCTGCCGTCGTACTGGCCGATCCGCACCTTCCGCAGCGACGTGCTGCCGGCCAGCTTTCCCGCCCGCATGGGTCTGTTTTCGTACGACGCCGGCTCGCCGATCACCAGCGGCACCTGGCCTGCCGCACGACAAGGGGCGGCATGCGCGGTCGGCGCGGCGGACCATCTGCTGCAGGGCGGCCGCTCCGCGTTCGTGCTGACGCGCCCGCCGGGTCATCACGCGGGCCATGACTTCTTCGGCGGCTACTGCTTCGTCAACAACGCTGCCGTCGCCGCACAGCGGCTGCGCGACGGCGGCGTTGCGCGCGTCGCCGTCCTCGACATCGACTACCACCACGGCAACGGGACGCAGGCGATCTTTTACGAACGCGGCGACGTGTTCTTCGCCAGCGTGCACGGCGACCCGCACACGGAGTACCCGTACTACCTGGGGTACGCCGACGAACGCGGCGCGGGCGCGGGCGAAGGCTGCAATCTCAACCTGCCGCTCCCGCGGGGCACCGGCGTCGCGCGCTGGCGCGAAGCGATGGCCATTGCGTTGCAGGCGATCGCGCGTTTCGGTGCCGACGCATTGGTGGTCTCGCTGGGCGTGGACACGTTCGCGGGTGATCCCATCGCCGGCTTTACATTGCAAAGCAGCGACTACCTGCAGGTGGGCGATGACCTCGGCGCAACAAGACTGCCCACTATGTTCGTGTTCGAAGGGGGCTACGCGGTCGCCGAAGTAGGGGTGAACACTGTCAACGTGCTGGAGGCTTTCAAGCAGCGCGCGGGCTGATTACCATCGAGCTCCCCCTACCGGAGTTCATCATGCTTTATCCGATGGTCCGCAGTTTCCTGGTGCCGCTCGCAGCGGCCACGCTGCTTGCCGCGTGCGGCGGCGGCGAAGTCGCCATCTTCATCGAAGACGATTTCGGCAACGAAAATTCGTATTCCAGCGGCCGTGTCGGCACGGTCGACGTCGTGTCGCCGCAGGACACGCGGTTCTCCGGCACCTACACCACCAACGACGTGCAGCTCACGGGCACCTATCGCTTCGCGCCGGCGGGCACGATCCCGGCGACCTGCCGCTTCCGCTTCGCCGGCCTGCAGCTCGATGGCCGCAATGCGTTCCTCGACGGCGAGATCCGCTACCGGGTGAACTCGACCGAGGTCGTGACCTCGTTCCTCGCGATCAATGGCCTGGCCTACCGGCTCGACGACAGCGCCGCCGTGGTGGTGAACAAGGACCTGAGCCGCATCCGATTCCAGAACGCGACGCTTTCCTCCCGCGGCAACCCGGCAGAGACGATCACCGTCACGGGTTTCATTCCGTACCGGTCGGACAACCTGCCGAACGGCTGCTGAGCAAGCGCCTGTCGCCTGCGTTACTGACGGCGGGTCCGACCGGATGGCGGGCGCGCGCGGCACGCGCTCCAATACGCGTTTCGTCCAACGCGTTTCACCATCAGGAGTCCCGATGCGCCGTCGCCATCTCATCCAGCTCGCCGCCGCCACCCTGGCCGCCGCGAGCATGGGTGCCCAAGCCCAGGCCTTTCCGGCCAAGCCGATCAAGCTCGTCATCGCCTTCCCCGCGGGCGGGCCGACCGACATCACCATGCGGCAGCTGGCCGACAACGCGGGCAAGATCCTGGGCCAGCCCGTCATCGTCGAGAACAAGCCCGGCGCCGGCGGCTCGTTGCCCGCGCAACTGCTGCAGTCCAGTGCCGCCGACGGCTACACGCTCGCGCAGATTCCGCTCGGCGTGTTCCGCCTGCCGTACACCACCAAGATCAACTGGGACCCGGTCAAGGACATCAACTACGTCCTCAACGTCACCGGCTATGCCTTCGGCATCGTGGTGCCGACGGACAGCCCGATCAAGAACTGGAACGACTTCGTCGCCTATGCCAAGGCGAACCCGGGCAAGCTGAGCTACGGGTCGACCGGCACGCTGACCAGCCCGCACCTCACCACCGAGCTGATCGCGCAGAAGCTCGGCGTCCAGCTGAACCACATCCCCTACAAGGGCAGCGCCGAACTGGCGCAGGCCATCACCGGCGGCCACATCATGGCGGCGGCCGATTCGACCGGCTTCGCGCCGCTGGTCAAGGCGGGCAAGCTGCGCGTGCTGAACACCTGGGGCGAGAAGCGGCTGGAGCAGTTCCCCGAGGCGCCGACGCTCAAGGAGCTGGGCCTGGACATCGTGCAGAACTCACCCTTCGGCATCGGCGTGCCGCGCGACACGCCGCCCGACGTGGTGAAGAAACTGCACGACGCCTTCAAGAAGGCGATGGAAGACCCCTCGTACGTGCAGGCGCTGAACCGGTACGACATGGTGCCGATGTACATGGACCCCGCGCAGTACACGCGCTTTGCGCAGGACACCTTCCGCACCGAGAAGGCGCTGGTCGAAAAGCTCGGGCTGGCCAAGTAAGCTGCGCGTCATGCCCGACGCATCCCGCAAGCCGCTGGTCTGGCTGCCCGCCTGCCACCGCAATCTGGACCTCGGCGATCCCGGTGGCTACACCGTGCTCGCCGATCGCTATGCGGCCGCGGTGACGGACCTGGGCCTGCAGCCCGTGCTGTTTCCCATGGCGGAGGCCGCGGACATCGCCTGCCTGCTGCCGATGGTCGACGGCGTGCTGCTGACGGGCTCGCCGTCCAACGTGGAGGCGACGCACTTCGGCGCCACCGCGTTGCCCACCGACCTCCTCGACCCGCGCCGCGACAAGCTGACGATGCATCTCGTGCGGGCCGCGCTGGTCGGGGGCGTGCCGCTGTTGGGCGTCTGCCGCGGGCTGCAGGAGATCAACGTCGCGCTCGGCGGCACGCTGCACCAGACGCTGCACGACCAGCCCGGGATGATGGATCACCGGGAACCGGAGAGCGAGGACCTCGCGGTGCAGTTCGCGGACCGGCACGAAGTTCTGCTCGAGCCGGGCAGCGCGTTCGCGCAGTGGGCGGCCGGCACGCGGGCGATGGTCAACTCGCTGCACGGGCAAGGCCTGAATCGCTTGGGCGAAGGCTTGGTGCCGGAGGCGCATGCGCCGGACGGCCTTGTCGAGGGCGTGCGCGTGTCGGGCGCCTCGGCCTTCGCGTACGGCGTGCAGTGGCACCCCGAGTGGCGCCATCGGGAGCACGCGTTCAACGATCGCATGCTGGGAGCTTTTGCTTCAGCCTGTCGCGGGCACCGTGCCGAGCGGCCGGTTTGAAAACCGAACAACCGGACGCAGAAGGCGCAGAAGTTACGCAGAAGACGGAGAAAAAACCAAAAAAAGGTTTTGGATGTCCTTTTGCGGCTTCTGCGTAACTTCTGCGCCTTCTGCGTCGGCTGTCCGCTCCCGAATTTCCTAGCGCGCCGACAGGATCGCCCGCGCCACTTCCGCAAACCCCGCTCCGCGTTCGCTGGGCGTCACGTACCTGGGCTTGAACGCCAGCTGATGCTCGAACCGGCGGATGTTGGCGACTCCCACGCTGTGCGGGAAGTGCTGGAACATCAGCACGTCATTGGTCGAATCGCCGACATACACCCAGCGATCGATCTCGGCGTCCAGTTCGCGTCCCAGCAGCGTGCGCAGGATCCAGCGGGCGCCGGACAGCTTGTTGTGCTCGCCATACCAGCCATTCACGTGGATCGAGCTGACGGTGGCATTCATGCCTTCGGCGCGCATCAGCGCCACGACCTCGTCGATGCAGGCCTGCGGCAGGTGGACGAATTCGCTGTGGTCGATGGCGATGTCCGTTTCGCGGCCGCCGCTGTCGCGGGACACCGTCGCGCGCGGCACCTCGCGCACGATGCGCTGGGCCACCTGCTGCATGCGCGCATGGTTGGTGCGGCGCGTGGCCTCGTCCTGCACGTACAGCTTGCGCAGCGGCCCGCCGTCCGGATCGCGTGCCAGCGCCACCGCTCCGTTCTCCGCCACGATCGCATCGACCGGCCAGGCCGCCGCGAAAGGCTCGCTCCATCCCACCGGCCGCCCGGTGATCGGGACGACGTGCAGGCCGGCGGCGCGCAGCGCGACCAGCGCCTCCAGCACATCCGCCGTCACCGCGCCTTCGGTGGTCAGCGTGTCATCGATGTCGGTGAGCACGCCCGTGATGCGGCCACGCTCGGTGGCCGGCCACTTGTCCAGGGGCAGCATCGCCGCCGCCTTCTTCACGTCAGCTGCCCGCCTGCTGCAGCGCCAGGCCGGCGTGCTCGCGCAGCAGGTGGAAATGGATCTTCGGAAAGCGCTCCTGCGCCAGCCGCACGTCGTACGGCGAAGTGCAGAGGAAAGCGAGTGCATTGGCCGCGTCCAGTGCCAGCCGCTGCGGGTACGCGTCGGTGAAGGCCTTCAGCTCCGCCGGCGTGTCGGCGGTGATCCAGCGCGCACCGGTGTAGGGGCAGCCTTCCAGCCGAACGTCGCAGTCGTACTCCGTCTTCAGGCGGTGCTGCACCACCTCGAACTGCAGCTGGCCGATGGCGCCCAGCAGCATGGGGCCGCCGATCTCGGGACGGAACACCTGGATCGCGCCTTCTTCGCCGAGCTGGGACAGGCCTTGCTGCAGTTGCTTGGTGCGCAGCGGGTTCTTCAGCACGACGACCATGAACAATTCGGGCGCGAAGAAAGGCAGGCCGGTGTACTGCAGGTTGATCGAGCCGTCGGTGATGGTGTCGCCGAGCTGCACGCCCCCGTGCGTGGTGAAGCCGATGATGTCGCCGGCGAACGCCTCGTCGACGGCCTCGCGGCGCTGCGACAGGAAGGTGACGACGGAGGTGGGGCGCAGCTCCTTGGCGGTGCGCTGCACCTTCAGCTTCATGCCCGGCGTGTACTTGCCTGACGCCATGCGGACGAATGCGATGCGGTCGCGGTGGGACGGGTCCATGTTGGCCTGCACCTTGAACACCACGCCGGAGAAGGCGGTGTCGTCGGGCTCGACGATGCGTTCCACCGGCTGCCGGTTCACCACCACCGTGCTCTTGCGGGCCTGCGGCGCCGGCGCCAGGTCGACCAGCGCGTCCAGCACTTCCATCACGCCGAAGTTGTTGACCGCGGAGCCGAAGAACACCGGCGTCTGCTTGGCGGCCAGGAAGGCGGCGTGGTTCCAGGTGGGCGATGCGCCCGCGGCCAGCTCCATGCTTTCGGCTGCGGCGTCGTACTCGCCGTCGAAGCGCCTGCGCAATTCCGCGTCGTCGGTGAGCGGGACCGTGTCCAGGTCCTGCGGACGCTTCTCGCTGCCGGACTCGAACACCGTCATGGCCTGCTTGCGCAGGTTCATGATGCCGCCGAAACTCTTGCCCTTGCCGACAGGCCAAGTCATCGGCACGCAGGGCATGCCCAGTTCGCGTTCCACCTCGTCCAGGATGTCCAGCGGCTCGCGCACCTCGCGGTCCATCTTGTTGACGAAGGTGATGATGGGCGTGTCGCGCTGGCGGCAGACCTCGATCAGCCGCCGCGTCTGTGCTTCCACGCCGTTGGCCGCATCGATGACCATCAGTGCGGCGTCCACGGCGGTCAGCACCCGGTAGGTGTCTTCCGAGAAATCCTTGTGGCCGGGCGTGTCGAGCAGGTTGATCACGTGGTCGCGGTACAGCATCTGCATCACGGACGAGGCCACGGAAATGCCGCGCTGCTTTTCGATCTCCATCCAGTCGGACGTGGCATGGCGCGATGCCTTGCGGCCCTTCACCGCGCCCGCGATCTGGATCGCGCCGGAGAACAGCAACAGCTTTTCCGTCAGCGTGGTCTTGCCCGCGTCGGGGTGGGAAATGATGGCGAAGGTGCGGCGGCGGCGGACTTCGGCGCCGAAAGGCGAGGCGGACAAGGGGGGACTCCAAAGGGAACGGCCGCGCTGGAAACGGCCGTGTCTGACCCCGTATTGTGCCGTGGCGGTGTATTTTGGTCCGATGGCCCAGGCAAAGGACGAGAAGACGCTGGAGATTGGCGGCCGCGAGGTCGTGATCACCAGTCCCACCAAGCTGCTCATTCCCGCGGCGGGGGTGACCAAGCTCGACCTGGTGAACTATTACGTGGCGGTGGCCGAGGGCGCGCTGCGCGGCGCCGGCGGGCGGCCTTGCGTGCTGGTGCGCTATCCCAACGGGATCGCCGAGGACTTCTTCTTCCAGAAGCGCGCGCCCACCAAGCGCCCCGACTGGGTGGAGGTGTCCGAAATCCGCTTCCCGTCGGGACGGACCGCGGAGGAAGTCGTCCCCCGCCATCCGGCAGACCTCGCCTGGATGGCCAACCTGGCGTGCCTGGAACTGCACCCGCACCCGGTACGGGCGGAGGACCTCGACCATCCCGATGAGCTTCGCGTCGACCTCGACCCGGTGCCCGGCGTCGAATGGCCGCAGATCCGCGAAGTGGCCGACGTCGTGCACCAGGTGCTGGCCGAACTCGGGCTCAAGGGCTGGCCGAAAACGTCCGGATCGCGCGGCATCCACGTGCTGGTGCGCATCCAGCCGAAGTGGACGTTCGATGAAGTGCGCCGCGCCGCGCTGGCGCTCGCCCGCGAAGTGGAGAAGCGGGCGCCGTCCCTGGCCACCAGCAAATGGTGGAAGGAGGAGCGGCGCGGCGTGTTCGTCGACTACAACCAGAACGCGAAGGACCGCACCGTCACGTCCGCCTACTCCGTGCGGCCCAAGCCCGATGCGCGCGTCTCGGCGCCGGTGACGTGGAAGGAGCTGGTCGACTGCAACCCGGCCGACTTCACCCTGCACACCATGCCCGAGCGCTTCCGCCGCATCGGCGACCCGCATGCGGAGATCGAGCAGTGGCAGTGTTCGCTGGAGCCGCTGCTGGAGCTGTCACGCCGGCACGAGGCGGAAGGCCTGGGCGATGCGCCCTGGCCGCCGCACTATGCCAAGGCGGCGGGCGAGCCGCGCCGGGCGCCGCCTTCGACGGCCCGCGTGAAGAAGCCGTTGATCGAAGTGGCGCGCAGCGAGCGCGAAGCCGAGGCCGTGGCCGCCGCGGAGGAGTGGAAAGCGAAGCATCCGAAGGCGGCGGCACACCTCGAACCCGCCGACGTGCTGGTGGACCGCATGCGCGGCAGCTCGTCGCTCTGGTATCGGGTGCGGATCAACCTGGAACGCGTGCCGGCGCGGCTGCGGCCGAAGTCGGACAAGCCCGGATAGCAGCACAGACGGTGGGGCGTGGCACGATGGAGCCCGTGACCACCATCAAGCCCCGGGTCCTGCTGACCAATCCGATCCATTTCGAGCTGCAGTCCAGCCTGGCCTCCCGGTGCGAATTGCTGCTCGCGCCCGACCCGGGCTTCGCGACGATCCGGCGGCTGGCTGCCGACGTCGACGCCATCGTCGTGCGCGCGCAGTTGCCTCCGGACTTGTTCGACCATACGCCGCGCTTGCGCGCCGTCGTGCGACATGGCGTGGGGCTGGACATGATCCCGGTGGAGGCGGCGACGGCGCGCGGCATTCCCGTGGCCAACCTTCCCGGTTCCAACACGCAAACGGTGGTGGAGTACTGCCTGGCAGCGATGCTGCACCTGCGCCGCGGCGTGGCCACCCTGGACGCCACGCTGCGCAGCGATGGCTGGGCAGCGGCACGTCCGCTCGCCGACGGCGGCCGCGAGCTTGCCGGCGGCACCTGCGGCATCGTCGGCGTGGGCGCCATCGGTGCCAGGCTGGCCACGGTCTGCACTGCACTGGGAATGAACGTGCTCGGCCTGACGCGCAGGCCGGCGAGCCTGCCGGCCGGCGTGCAGGCCGTGGACAAGCAAGGGCTCTTCTCGCGTTCGGACGTGGTCGTGCTGTGCTGCCCGCTGACGGAGCAGACGCGGGGACTGGTCGATGCGGCGACCGTCGCCTCGATGAAGCCGGGCGCCTTGCTGGTCAACGTTTCGCGCGGACCGGTGATCGACACCGAGGCCGTCCTGCGTGCCCTGCGGGAAGGCCGGCTCGGCGGTGCGGCGCTGGACGTGCACGACCGGCAGCCGCTGGCGGGAACGGAAGCCGTGTTCGATGCACCGAACGTGCTGCTGACTCCGCACGTGGCAGGGATCAGCGACACCAGCATGCGGGCCATGAGCGAGGCGGCCATCGCCACGCTGTTCGCGCTGCTGCGCGGTGAGCGGCCGCCCAACGTGGTGAATGCGGAAGTGTTCAGCCAGGACCTGCTTCGGCCCGCGCTCATGGTTCCTACCGGTGCGCCGGAACCGGGCCATGGGTAGACTGCCCGGCGGCCTGCACCAGGCTGCAAGGACGTTCCATGAAGATCACCGCCATCCAGGCGATCCCCCTTTCCTTCCGCCTGCCCGAGGGAAAGACCGTCACGATGGGCGTGGGCAGCACCACCAAGCGCGACGCCATCATCGTGCGGGTGCAGACCGACGAGGGCATCACCGGCTACGGCGAGGCCCATCCCGGCCGCAGCCCGGGCGCGATCACCAGCCTGATCCACAGCACCATCGCGCCCATGCTGATGGGAATGCAGGCGACCGACGTGGTGGGCGCCTGGCAGCGCGTGCACCGCATGCAGCTGTCCAGCCATGGGCTGGGCGCCGGTGCGGCCCTGGCGCTGTCGGGCATCGACATGGCGCTGTGGGACATCCGCGGCAAGGCGGCCGGCATGCCGCTGTGTGAGTTGCTGGGCGGCACCCGGCGGCGCCTGCCGGCGTACGCGGGCGGCATTGCCCTGGGTTACCAGCCCAAGGAATCGCTGGCCGACGAGGCGCAGGGCTACGTCGAGCGCGGCTACAAGGCGCTGAAGCTGCGCCTGGGCGACAGCGCCGCGGTGGACATCGAGCGGCTGCTGCACGTGCGCAAGGCGCTCGGCGATGGCGTGGACATCCTCAGCGACGCCAACACCGCGTACACGATGGCCGACGCGCGCCGCGTGCTCCCGGTGCTGGCGGACATCCGCGCCGGCTGGCTGGAAGAGCCCTTCGCCTGCAACGACTTCGCGTCCTATCGCGAGGCGGCCAAGATCACGCCGCTGGTGCCCATCGCCGCCGGCGAGAACCACTACACGCGCTTCGAATTCGCCCAGCTGCTGGAGGCGGGCGCGGTGCAGGTGTGGCAGCCGGACCTGTCCAAGTGCGGCGGCATCACCGAAGGCGTGCGCATCGCCGCCATCGCCTCGGCGTGGCGGATCCCGATCAACCCGCACAGCTCCGCCACCGGCCTGAACCACGCGGCCACGCTGCACTTCATGGCGGCGACCGAGAACGCCGGCTACTTCGAAGCCTGCGTGTCGAAGTTCAATCCCTTCCGCGACATGTTCGGCGGCATCTTCGAGATCGGCCGCGACGGCTGCGTCGAGCCGCCGGCCGGCCCGGGACTGGGCGTCGAGGTGGACGAGTCCCTCTTCGAGAAATACCCGTCCATCGACGGACCCGGCTACGTGGTGAAGTTCTGAACAACAAGGAGAAGACATGCGCAACCTGATGATCCGCCTGCTGGCGGCGGCGTTCCTCGGCATCGTGGCGGGAGGGGCCTCGGCGCAGGCCTTTCCGGACCGCGGCGTGAAGTTCGTGGTGCCTTATCCGCCCGGCGGCTTCAACGACACGTTGGCGCGGGTCTCGTCCGAGAAGCTGGCGAAGATGTGGAACCAGTCCGTGGTGGTGGAGAACAAGCCGGGCGGCAACACGACGCTGGGCAACGTGTCCGTCGCCAAGGGGCCGGCCGACGGCTACACCATCCTGATCACGCCGCTGCCGTTCTCGGCGCTGCCCGGGCTGTACGGCGACAAGCTGCCGTACGACGCGCTGAAGGACTTCCAGCCGCTGGTGTGGGCCGGCAGCACGATGAACGCGCTGGTGGTGCGCAACGACCTGCCGGTGTCCAGTGTCGCGGAGTTCATCGACTACGCGAAGAAGAACCCCGGCAAGATGAACTTCGGCTCCACCGGCTCCGGTTCCTCCAACCACCTGTCGATGGAACTGTTCATGAAGATGACCGGCACGAAGCTGGCGCACATCCCTTACAAGGGCAGCGCCCCGGCCGTGACGGCGTTGCTGGCCGGCGAGATCGACGCGCTGTTCGACAACGTGCCCAACGTGGTCCAGCACATCAAGGCCGGCAAGATGAAGGTGATCGGCGTCAGCGGCCTGAAGCGCTCCGCGCTGCTGCCGGACGCGCCGACGGTGGCGGAATCCGGCGTGCCCGGCTATGAAGTGAACGTGTGGTTCGGCATGCAGGTGCCGGCCGGCACGCCCAGGCCCGTGGTGGACAAGCTCAATCGCGACATGGTCACGCTGCTGAAGGAGCCGGACGTGATCAAGCGCTTCAACGACCAGGGCGTCGAAGTGGTGGCCAGCACGCCGGAGCAGTTCAGCACGCTGGTGCGCAGCGAGGTCACCAAGTGGACGCAGTTGATTCGCGACGCCAACATCCGCATCGAATGAAGATCACCGACGTCACGCTCACGCTGTTCGCCTGGGACGACATCCCGGCGACCAGCTACGGCGCGCACACCGGCAAGTTCTCCGGCGCCAGCAAGCTGGGGCTGCTGAAGATCGTGACGGACGAGGGCGTCACCGGCCATGCCTTCCTGGGCTCGGCCTTCTTCCCGGCGGACTCGGATGGCGGCAGCCTGATCCGGGTGCTGAAGCCGCTGTTGCTGGGGCAGGACCCGCTGCAGCGCGAGCGGCTGTACCAGGCGATGTGGAAGCGGGTGCGGACCACCACCGTGCGCAGCATCGGCGCCGTCGACGTCGCGTTGTGGGACATCGCCGGCCAGGTCGCCGGCCTGCCGATCCACAACCTGCTGGGAACCTACCGGGACCAGGTCCCGGCGTACATGAGTTCGGCAGTGCTGGCGAGCCCGGCTGCGTATGCCGAGGAGGCGCTGCACTACAAGGCGCAGAACCTCGTCGCCTACAAGATCCATCCGCCGCAGGCGTGGCGCGAGGACATCCGCGTCTGCGAGGCGGTGCGCAAGGCCGTCGGCGACGACTACCTGCTGATGCTGGACGCTGCCTGGAGCTACGACTATCCGTCTGCGCTGCGCGTCGGCCAGGCCGCGCAGGACCTGGGCTACTACTGGTACGAGGATCCGCTCGCCGACAACGACATCTACAACTACCTCGAACTGCGCAAGCACCTGCACATCCCCATCATGGCCACGGAGTACCCCGCAGGTGGACTCGACGCGTTCACGCCCTGGGTGAAGGAGCGCGCGACCGACTATCTGCGCGGGGACGTCGCGGTCAAGGGCGGCATCACGGGCCTGATGAAGGTGGCGCATCTCGCGGAGGCCTTCCACCTGAACTTCGAAGTGCACCACGGCGGCAACTCGCTGAACAACGTGGCCAACCTGCACGTGATCATGGCGATCCGGAACACCGAGTTCTTCGAAGTGCTGTTGCCGGCGGAGTCGCAGAAGTACGGACTGGCGCGCGACATCGAGATCGATGCGGGCGGCATGGTGCACGCGCCGACGGGCGCCGGACTGGGAGCGGAGATCGACTTCGCGCTGGTGGAGCGCAAGAAGGTCGCCGTGCTGGCGTGATGCCTACTGCGCGGCGCGGCGGGCAACGAGGAAATAGCCCAGCGGGAACGGTCCCGCGGTGTTCTTCGAGGCACGCCGGCCCGATGCGGTTTCGAGCCAGCGGCAGCCCAGACCGTGCACGGCCCATGCCAGCCTGCGCATCCCGGGCCGCCAACGTGCGATCAGCTTGCCGGTGATGTCCAGCAGTACCTCCGGAGCCCCTCCGATGCGGTCGAGCGCCAGCACTTCGAGGCCTGCCCCGGCGGCGCCGCGCCGCAGCGCGTGCTCCGTGTAGCGGTAGTAGTCGTGCGGCTCCTCGTGGAGCCAATACAGGAACGGCACGTTCATCAGCAGGTGGCCACCGGGGCGCAGCACGCGCGCCATTTCGTTCCAGAGCACGGCGGGCTCCGGAATGTGTTCCAGCACGTCGGACAGAAGCACGGTGTCGAACGAAGCCGTCGACAGCGGCAAGGGCTGCGACAAGTCGCACTCGAGGTCGAGGTGCGGGTTGCGGTGCAGCGTCTGCGCCCAGTCGACACAGACAGCTTCCGAGACCCGGTCGCGGTAGGCCGAGTAGAGGGGCACCTTCCCGCAGCCGAGGTCCAGGAGCCGGCCGCCGGCGTAAGTGGCCAGCGCCCGCTCGTAATGGGCCGCGACGCGCCCCGCGATCAGGCGGGACCCCCGCCCGAGTTCCCTCTCGTCCAGGGACGGCGCCAGGTGGCCGTCACGCCAGACGTACTTGCTTGCTTGCCATTGATCCTGGTTCTGCATGGGGGGCGCCGTTGCGGATGGCAGCAGAGTCTACCGTTCGGTACGATCGAAGCATGAGCCGCCGGGCCGCCCCAAGGAGAATCCCGCAGCGCGTAGCGCGGAGGGAATTCCAATGAGCCTGCCTGTTCATCGCTGCACCTGGGCCGAGGGTGACGACGCCCTGATGGCCAGGTACCACGACGAGGAATGGGGCGTGCCCCAGCGCGACCCCCGCATGCTGTGGGAAATGCTGGTGCTGGAGGGATTCCAGGCGGGGCTGTCGTGGCGGACGATCCTGCACAAGCGCGAGGCCTTCCGCAAGGCGTTCGCCGGGTTCGATCCGGTGAAGGTGGCGCGCTTCGGCGAGAAACAGGTGGAGGAGCTGGTCGCGGACGCCGGCATCATCCGCTCGCGCGCCAAGATCGAGGCGACCATTGCCGCGGCCAGGATCTACTGCGACATGCAGGCCCGCGGCGAAGACTTCGCGGCTTTCTGCTGGTCGTTCACCGACGGGAAGGTGCTGCGGGGCGACGGCCGCTCGGTACCGGCGAGCACGCCCTTGTCCGGGAGGATCTCGAAGGAACTCAAGCGCCGCGGCTTCAAGTTCGTGGGGCCGGTGATCGTCCATGCGTGGATGCAGGCGGTGGGGATCGTGAACGACCACTCGGTGGCCTGCTTCCGCCGCAACAAGTCGCAGGGACCTTAGGCGGGTCTCCACCATGGGTATTTGATTTCCGACGCGGCTGAACCATTCTTCGTCTCCCACGAACGAAGAGGGTTCACCATGGACAAGACCTTTGCACGGAAGGCCGGCGCCGCCCTGCTGCTGGCATGGGTGGCCTCCAATGCCCCGGCCCAGCGCCTCGATCCCCACCCGCCGCTGCGACCGGGATCGGTCTGGGTGAACAGCGTGCAGAACAGCGGCAGTTTCGGCAGCGGCGAAGGAGAGGTCCAGAGCATGCTGGTTGAAAAAAACTGGGATGGCCGCCAGTTCCTAGGAATCCAGTCCACGGAGGGAACGCTGCTGATCCATCCCGCAGGCGGTCAGTGGGTCGGATTGATGGGCGCGGACGGGCAGATCGCCGTCGTCTGGGATCCGCCGCTCGCCTGGGAGTACCCGGTGGAAGTCGGCAAAAGCTGGACCCGAAACTTCCAGGTGAAGTTTCCGGCGGAAGGCCGAAGCGTACCGGTCGAAGGCCGGCAGATGGTGGAAGCGTATGAAGACGTCACGGTGCCGGCCGGTACCTTCAAGGCCTACCGTTTCCGGTGGACCGACAGCACGGGCACCATCAACACGGACTGGTACAGCCCTGATGTTCAACTGTTCGTGAAGCGAATCCAGGAACGCTCTGCCCAATATCCGCAGGGACCCGGGCGGCGAGAAACGATGCTGAAGTCGTACAACGTACTGAAGCAGTGAGGCAGGGCGACGGGTCCCCGCTTCCCCGGTGCGCGACCCCGACTACGCCCCGAACACCTTCGCCAGCGCGAACGGCGTCGTCACCTCCAGCTGGTCATAGCGGCAGTCCGTGGCCGGCTTGTCCGGCCGCCAGCGCAGGAACACCGTGGCGTGGCGGAAGCGGTCGCCCTGCAGGTGGTCGTACTTCACTTCCACCACGCGCTCCGGCCGCAAAGGCACCCAGCTCAGGTCCTTGCCGCCGCTCCATCGGCTCTGCGCGCCGGGCATCCGCTGCGCATCCCCCACCTGAGCCCCGGCCCACTCGCGCCACGGATGGTCTTCGACATCGCTGCGCAAGGGCTCGAGTTCCCTGGCGAGCTCTTCACGCATCTCCATCTTGAACGCGGAGGTCACGCCCACGTGGTGCAGCACGCCCGCCTCGTCGTAAAGACCGAGCAGCAGGGAGCCGACCGCGTCGTTGCGGTCCTTGTACCAGCGGAAGCCGGCAACCACGCACTCCGCGCTGCGCACGTGCTTGATCTTCAGCATCGTCCGCTTGCCTGGTTGATAAGGCGCGCTTTCCAGCTTGGCGATCACGCCGTCCAGTCCCGCACCTTCGAATTCCTCCAACCACTTTTCGGCCTCCGCGCGGTCGCGCGTCACCGGCGTCAGGTGCAGGGGCGGCTTGGGCTTGCCGAGCAGGCGCTCGAGCCGCACGCGGCGCTCCGCTTGCGGCAGTTCCATCGTGGATTTGCCGCCCGCGGCCAGCAGGTCGAAGGCGACAAAGGCCGCCGGCGTCTCCTTGGACAATTTGGCGATGCGCGACGGCGCCGGGTGGATGCGCTGCTGGAGCGCGTCGAAGTCCAGGCCGCGCGGCCCGGCCACCACGATCTCGCCGTCGAGCACGCAGCCTTTCGGCAGCGTGTCGTGCAGCGCCTTCTCCAGTTCGGGGAAGTAGCGGTTCAGCGGCCGGAGGTCGCGGCTCTGCAGGTAGGTCTGCTCCGCGCCGCGGAACACCAGCGCGCGGAAGCCGTCCCACTTGGGCTCGAACAGGAAGCCGGCCTCGGTGGGGAGCGCCTCGGCGATCTTGGCGAGCATCGGCTCGATGGGGGGAGTGGGGAATCCGGTGGTAGCCATGTGGCCTTTGTACAGGATCGAACACTGTTGTTTGGAGCCGGACGCCGGATTCCGATAAAATGCGGGCAACCGAGGAGCGTTGCAGCGTCCGCCCAGGACGCGAGGCTCGGCTAATCATGCAACGACGCTCACCCACTCTTCCGTGCGGTGAGCCCTCCGGAAGGGTGGGTTCCCCATCCATAGCTCCGGAGCCCACATGAACGCCGTTCTCAAGACCACCGCGCCCGCCGACTGCGCGATCACCGACATTTCCCTTGCCGCCTGGGGCCGCAAGGAAATCCGCATCGCCGAAACCGAGATGCCCGGCCTGATGGCCATCCGCGACGAATTCGCGAAAAGCCAGCCGCTCAAGGGCGCGCGCATCACCGGCTCGCTTCACATGACCATCCAGACCGCGGTGCTGATCGAGACGCTGCAGGCACTGGGCGCGACGGTTCGCTGGGCCTCGTGCAACATCTTCTCCACCCAGGACCACGCCGCCGCGGCCATCGCCGCGGGCGGCACGCCGGTGTTCGCCATCAAGGGCGAGTCGCTGGAAGACTACTGGGACTACACGCACCGCATCTTCGACTTCGGGCCGAAGGGCAGCGAAGGCGAAGGCCCGAACATGATCCTGGACGACGGCGGCGACGCCACGCTGCTGATGCACCTGGGCCAGCGCTGCGAGAAGGACCTGTCGCTCATCGACACCCACTCCACCGAGGAAGAGCGCATCCTGCACGCCGCCATCCGCGCCAAGCTGAAGGAAGACCCGACCTGGTACAGCCGCAAGGCCGCCCAGATCATCGGCGTGACGGAAGAGACCACGACCGGCGTGCACCGCCTGATCGACATGGCCAACAAGGGCCTGTTGAAGTTCCGTGCCATCAACGTCAACGACTCGGTCACCAAGAGCAAGTTCGACAACCTGTACGGCTGCCGCGAGTCGCTGGTGGACGGCATCAAGCGCGCCACCGATGTGATGATCGCGGGCAAGGTCGCGGTCGTGGCCGGCTACGGCGACGTCGGCAAGGGCTCGGCGCAGGCACTGCGCGCGCTGTCGGCGCAGGTGTGGGTCACCGAGATCGACCCCATCAACGCGCTGCAGGCCGCCATGGAAGGCTACCGCATCGTCACGATGGAATATGCGGCGGACAAGGCCGACATCTTCGTCACCACGACCGGCAACAAGGACGTGATCACCTTCGACCACATGGCGAAGATGAAGGACCAGGCGATCGTCTGCAACATCGGCCACTTCGACAACGAGATCGATGTCGCGTCGCTCGAGAAGAAGTGCAAGTGGGACGAGATCAAGCCGCAGGTCGACCACGTGATCTTCCCGGACGGCAAGCGCATCATCCTGCTGGCCAAGGGACGCCTGGTGAACCTGGGTTGCGGCACCGGCCACCCCAGCTACGTGATGTCCTCGTCGTTCGCCAACCAGACGCTGGCGCAGATCGAGCTGTTCACCAAGCCGAGCGAGTATGAAGTCGGCCAGGTCTATGTGCTGCCGAAGCTGCTGGACGAGAAGGTCGCGCGGCTGCAGCTGTCGAAGCTGGGCGCGCAGCTCACCGAGCTGACGCAGGCGCAGGCGGACTACATCGGCGTGAAGAAGACCGGGCCGTACAAGGCGGATACGTACCGGTACTGAGGTCACCCCCGCGGAGGCGGGGGCCCAGGTGACGCGCAGCGTCATCCCCGCGGAGGCGGGGAGCCAGAAGCAGAAATGCGGAAGCCCTGGGTTCCCGCCTTCGCGGGAATGACGAATTCACGATGCGTGCCGACCAATTCCTCGTCGATCGCGGCCTCGCGGCCACGCGTTCGCAGGCGCAGCGGCTGATTGCCTCCGGCGTGCGGTGGTTCGACGGCGCGGCCTGGAAGCGCGTGGCCAAGAATGGTGACGAGCTTCCCGCCACCGCGCAGGTCGAGTTGCTGGACACGGCGGAATCGCGCTACGTCTCGCGTGGCGGGCTGAAGCTCGAAGGCGCGCTGGTGAGCGCCGGCCTCGACGTGACCGGCTGGAATTGCCTCGACGTCGGCCAGTCCACCGGCGGATTCACCGACTGCCTGCTGCAGCAGGGCGCCAAACACGTGATCGGCGTGGACGTCGGCCACGGCCAGCTGCACCCGAAGCTGCGCGCCGACCCGAGGGTCAGCGCCATCGAGAAACTCAATGCCCGGGAGCTGAAGCCGCACTACGTCGGAGGCAACTTCGACCTGGTGACGGGTGATCTTTCGTTCATTTCGTTGACCCTGGTGTTGCCCCCGCTCGCGCCATTGTTGAAGCCGGGCGGTCATCTGCTCATGCTTGCCAAGCCGCAGTTCGAACTGCAACCGGGGCAGATCGGCAAGGGCGGTGTGGTCCGCGACGCGTCGCTGTATCCGATCGTCGAGCAGCGGCTGCGCGATGCCTGCGCTGCGCTCGGACTGCGGGTCGCCGGCTGGTACGACAGTCCCATCGCGGGTGGCGACGGCAACCGCGAATTCTTCCTTCACGCACTGAGGAGCGATTGATGCTTCCCATCAGCCTCGAATTCTTTCCGCCCAAGACGCCCGAAGGCAGCGACAAGCTGCGCGCCGCGCGGCAACAGCTGTACGCACTCAAGCCGGAGTTCTGCTCCGTCACCTATGGCGCGGGCGGCTCCACGCACACCGGCACCTTCAACACCGTCAGCGAGATCCTGGCCGAGGGCGTGGATGCGGCCAGCCACTTCTCGTGCATCGGCGCGACGCGGGCCAAGGTGTGCGACCAGCTCGCGCAGCTGCGGGCCATGGGCGTGAAGCGCCTGGTGGCCCTGCGCGGCGACCTGCCCAGCGGCTACGGCAGCGGCGGCGAGTTCCAGTACGCCAGCGACCTCGTGGCCTACATCCGCGAGGAGTGCGGCAGCGACTTCCGCATCGAGGTGGCCTGCTATCCCGAAGTGCATCCCCAGGCGAAGTCGCCGCGCGCCGACCTGGACGCCTTCGTGACCAAGGTGAAGGCCGGGGCGGACGCCGGCATCACGCAGTACTTCTACAACGCGGATGCCTACTTCCGCTTCGTCGACGAGGTGCGCAAGCTCGGGGTCGACGTGCCGGTGGTGCCCGGCATCATGCCGATCACCAATTCGAGCCAGTTGCTGCGCTTTTCGGACAGCTGCGGCGCCGAGGTGCCGCGCTGGATCCGCCTGCGGCTCCAAAGCTTCGGCGACGACAGCGCGTCGATCAAGGCCTTCGGCCTCGACGTGGTGAGCGCGCTGTGCGAGCAACTGCAGCGCGGCGGCGCGCCGGGCCTGCACTTCTACACGATGAACCAGGCGGGGCCGACGCTTGCGGTCGCGCAGCGACTGGCGCGCTGAGGTGGATCACCGGGGTTCCTGGCGTCACCCCGGCCTACGGGACTGACGTGGCTTCGTAGGCCGGTGGTGAGCGCGCAGCCGAACCCCGGTAGCACGCGCACCACCGCCCCCTACTTCTTCAGCTCGGACTTGTTGGCGATGATGCGGCCCACCAGGCCGTACTCGATCGCTTCCTCGGCCGACAGCCAGCGGTCGCGCTCGATGTCTTCCAGCACGCCTTCGAGCGACCGGCCGGTCTCGCGCGAGATCGTGCGGGCGATGCGCTCGCGCGCCTTGATGATCTCCTGCGCGTGGATGGCGATGTCGCTCGCGGGCCCGCCGGCGCCACCGGAGGGCTGGTGGATCAGGAAGCGCGTGTTCGGCGTGCAGAAGCGCCGCGCCTTCGGCACGGACAGGTACAGGTGCGTCGCGGCGCTGCCCACCCAGCCGGTGCCGATCATGTTCACGGGTGCGGCGATGAAGCGGATGATGTCGTGGATGGCGTCGCCGGACTCCAGGTGGCCGCCGGGCGAGCTCACCAGCATGTCGATGGGGGCCGACGAGTCGGCGTCCAGCGCGATCAGGCGCCGCGCGATGTCGCTGGCCGACTGGTCGGAAACGGCTCCGAACAGCAGGACGGTGCGGGACTTGAACGCTTTTTCCTCGAGGAAGGCGTTGCGGGGTTCGGCCGTGGCGGCCGGGGTGTCGGGATCGGGGTGCTCCATGCTGTCTCCTTGCCTGCGCATCATGCCGCAAGCGCGTGGCCGCGTTATCCGCCGGCCTCGATAACCTGGGACTGGCCGCGGCCGCGGCCCAGCACTTCCACCAGCGCAGGCAGCACCTGCTGCAGGGCAGGCTTGAGCGTATGCGGCGGATTGACGAGGAAGACGCCGCTGGCCGTCAGCCCCTTGTTGGCCGGAGGCTCACCCGGGGTCTCCGGCTTCTGCCCGATGTTCAGCACGGCGTGCAGCCAGGACTTGCCGGCCTGGGTGGCCAGCGTCTTCAGCCGGCGCGGCAGCTCGTGCGCCTCGGGTCGCGGGATGACCGGGTACCAGACCATGTAGGTGCCGGTCGGAAATTTCTTCAGCGACTCCTGGATGGCGGTGGCGACGCGCTGATAGTCCGTCTTGATTTCATAGCTGGGATCGATCAGCACGAGGCCGCGGCGCTGCACCGGCGGCACGTGCGCGCGCAGCCCGTCGAAGCCGTCCTCGCGCTTGAGGTTCACCTGGCGGCCGGCATGGAGCTGCTCGACGTGCGTGGCGAGCGACTTGCTGTCCGTGGGGTGCAGTTCGAACAGCCAGAGCTTGTCCTTGACGTCCTGGCGCAGCAGGGCCTGCGTGACGAAGGGCGAGCCGGGGTAGATCTTCGGCTTGCCCTTGGGGTTGAAGGTAGCGATGAGTTCGAGGTAGTCGGCCAGCAGGGGCGGCGGGGCGGCGGCCAGCGGGCTGGCCAGCAGCTTGACGATGCCGTCCTGGGCCTCGCCGGAGGTGCCGGCAAAATCGCTGTCCAGCCGGTACAGCCCGGCCCCGGCGTGGGTGTCGACCACGGAGATGGGCGTCGGCTTGGCCGTCAGGTGCTTGAGGACGGCAATCAGCACCATGTGCTTCAGGACGTCGGCGTGGTTGCCGGCATGGAAGCCGTGGCGGTAGCTGAACATGCTTGCGATGGTACTTCGGCCGGGGGGCCGGACAGGCCAAGGCCAAACCCAACAACCGGACGCAGAAGACGCAGAGGTTACGCAGAAGACGCAAAAGGACATCCAAAGAATGGTTTTTTGGATGTTTTCTGCGTCTTCTGCGTGCGCAGCTTCTGCGACTTCTGCGTCCGGTACCCGGTTTTCCCCCTTCGGTCTATAATGCCGGGTTCCGTAGCGCCTAGTGGCCCCGCGACGGAGTTGTACACCCCACCTAAGAGATCCCCGCCAGAGGGAAACCGACCGTGGAAAAGGGCCCGCAAAACCGCAACCTCGAAAGAGACTCATGTCCACCACTGTCAGCGCCAAGCCCGCTGACGTGAAGCACGAGTGGTTTGTGATTGACGCCACCGACAAGGTGCTCGGACGGGTAGCCAGCGAAGCTGCCCTCCGACTGCGCGGCAAGCACAAGGCCATTTACACGCCTCACGTCGACACCGGCGACTTCATCGTCGTCATCAACGCCTCCCAGCTCCGGGTCACCGGCGCGAAAGAGACCGACAAGATCTACTACCGCCACACCGGCTACCCGGGTGGCATCCGCCAGCAGACCTTCAAGGAAATGCAGGCCAAGCACCCCGGCCGCGCGCTCGAGAAGGCCGTCAAGGGCATGCTGCCCAAGGGCCCGCTGGGTTACGCAATGATCAAGAAGCTGAAGGTTTACGGTGGCGCCGAGCACCCGCATACCGCCCAGCAACCGAAACCTCTGGAGATCACGCGATGATCGGTGAATGGAACAACGGCACCGGCCGCCGCAAGAGCAGCGTGGCCCGTGTCTTCCTGAAGAAGGGCTCCGGCAAGATCACGGTCAACGACAAGGACATCCAGGAGTTCTTCGGCCGCGAGACCTCGATCATGATCGTCAAGCAGCCGCTGGTGCTGACCGGCAACGTGGAAGCGTTCGACATCATGTGCAACGTGCACGGTGGCGGCGAATCCGGCCAGGCCGGCGCCGTGCGCCACGGCATCACGCGCGCGCTGATCGACTACGACGCGGCCCTCAAGCCGCAGTTGTCGCAAGCGGGCTTCGTGACCCGCGACGCGCGCGAAGTGGAACGCAAGAAGGTCGGCCTGCACTCCGCTCGCCGCCGCAAGCAATTCTCCAAGCGCTAAGGCGTCACGCTCCACCAAAAAGCCCGGCACTGCCGGGCTTTTTGCTGGGGGCGGCGCAAATGAGGTTGTATCCGACACGAAGCGGCACAAACTCTCACTTGCTGACCTAGCGGTCTTTGGGCAGAGTCCTCATCCATGCGTTTCAAGCTGCTCAGGCGCCGGCTGACCATCAGCGCCCCCCGGATGAAGGTGCGCAGCGCCATGCCCTGGCCCCTGCGCTGGGCCTCCGCCGCCATCGTGCTGGGCTTCTGCGGCGCCATCAGCCTGTGGGCTTTCGAACTGGGCAAGGAGATTGCCGGCGTGGACAACGGGGACCGCGAGGAACTCTCCCGCCTGCGGGAGGACGTGGTCAAGCTGCGACAGGAGCGTGATCGCATCCAGTCGATCCTGAACACGTCCGGCAGCGCCATCACCCTGGAGCGCGCCGCGCAGGAGCGCATGGCGTCGCAGCTGCGGGTGCTGGACGCGGAGAACCGGGCGCTGCGCGAGGACCTCGGCTTCTTCGAGAAACTGATGCCTGCCAGCGGCACGGAAGGCGTGGCCATCCGCGGCCTGCAGGCCGAGGTCTTGTCGGGAGCCCAGCTCAGGTGGCAGGTGCTGGTCATCCAGCCGGGCAAGAATACGCCGGAGTTCCGTGGCCAGCTGGAATTGAGCTTTTCCGGCACCCTGGACGGCAAGCCCTGGACCATGCCCCTGCCAGGCGGCGCCCAGGCGCTGCAGTTCAAGCAGTATCGTCGCGTGGAAGGCATGGTCAACCTGCCGCCCGAAGCGGTGGTGAAGAATGTGTCGGCCCGCATCGTGGAAGGCACGGTGAGCCGTGCCGTCCAGAATGTGTCCTTGTAGATGAACCCGTTGAGGAGAATCGTGATGTTCGGTAAGAAAGCCCAGCCTCCCATCAAGAGCCTGATCGCGCAGGGCACGCGCATCGAAGGCAACATGAAATTCAACGAAGGCCTGCGCGTCGATGGCGAGGTCTTCGGCGACATCCATGCGAGCACCGAGGAAGCCGGCAGCCTGCTGGTGATCTCCGAAGCCGCCGTGGTGCAGGGCGGCATCGCCGCGGACCACGTCATCATCAACGGCACCGTGCGCGGCCCCGTCCACGCCCGCGAGCTGCTGGAGCTGCAGCCCAAGGCCAAGATCGAGGGCGACGTGTCCTACGTGTCCCTTGAGATGCACCAGGGCGCCACCATCTCCGGTCAACTCCGTCCCTTGACGACGGGCGCCTCCGAAGAGGAAAAGCCCTTACTCAAGCTGGCGACAAAAAACTGAGGATGGACGCCGGCCGCCGGTCGGGCGTACCATCAGGAAGCTATTTGACGAAAGAAAGCCCATGAGCGCAGTTGCCGAGAACGTCACCTCCAGTGAAATGCCCCAACCGCTGCTGTTCACCGACAGCGCCGCGGCCAAGGTGGCCGACCTCATCGCCGAGGAGGGCAATACCGACCTGAAGCTGCGCGTGTTCGTGCAGGGCGGGGGTTGCTCGGGTTTCCAGTACGGATTCACCTTCGACGAAGTGACCAACGAGGACGACACGGTCATGACCAAGAATGGCGTGTCGCTGCTGATCGACTCGATGAGCTACCAGTACCTCGTCGGCGCCGAGATCGACTACAAGGAAGACCTGCAAGGCGCCCAGTTTGTCATCAAGAACCCGAACGCCACCACCACCTGCGGGTGCGGGTCGAGCTTCTCGGCCTAAGCGGGGTAGATTCCCCCCAACACACGGGCGCCTCTGGCGCCCGTTGTGCTTTGCAGGTCCAGTTTTTCACCGCGCAGGCACTTGCGCGCCAGCCAGGCGAAGGCGGCCGCCTCCACCTGCAGCGGCGGCAGGCCGGCCTCGGCGCTCGAGAGCACCTGGGTATCCAGCAACAGTGCCTGCAGCCGGCGCATCAGGTGGCCGTTGAGGGCGCCGCCGCCGCAGACGATCAGACGGCGCAGGCCCGGCGCATGCGTGTGCGCATCGCCGGCGCAGGCGCGGGCGGTCAGCTCGGCCAGCGTGGCCTGCACGTCGCGCGGCTGCGCCGCCGCGAACTTCGACAGGTGCGCCAGGAACCAGGGCTGGTTGAACAGGTCGCGGCCGGTGCTCTTGGGCGGCTTCAGGGCGAAGTACGGCTCGGACAGCATCGCGGCCAGCAGGTCGGGCAGCACCGTCCCGCCCGCCGCCCACAGGCCGTCGTCGTCGTACGGCTTGCCGGTGTGCTGCCCGGTCCATGCGTCCATGAGTGCGTTGCCGGGGCCGCAGTCGAAACCCTGCACCTCGCCGTCCGGCCGCAACACGGTCAGGTTGGAGATCCCGCCGATGTTCAGCACACCGGTCGTTTCGCCCGGCCTGGAGAACACGGCCTGGTGGAAGGCCGGCGCCAGCGGCGCGCCCTGGCCCCCGGCGGCGACGTCGCGGCTGCGGAAATCCGCCACCACCGTCAGGCCGGTCCATTCAGCCAGCAGCGCCGGCTGCGCCAGCTGGATCGTGTAGCCGGTGCCGTCATATTGCCGGGGGCGGTGGCGCACGGTCTGTCCGTGGGCACCGATCGCATGGACCTGCCTGATGTCGATGCCTGGGGTGGCGAGCAAGGCCCGCGTGACGTCGGCATACACGCGCATCAGCGCGTTGCCGGCCAGCCAGCCACGGTGCAGTTCGTCGGGACCGGACGTGTTCAGCGCCATGAGCTCGGCGCGCAGGTCATCGGGGAAGGGGGCGCTGGCGTGCCGAAGGACGCTGACGCCCGAGGAGAAGTCGGCCAGCACGCCGTCGACACCGTCCATGGACGTTCCCGACATCAGGCCGATGAAGAGATCGGGCATGGGGCTATGGTAGCCCGCCCGAAGCGGTCAGCGAGCCGACGCGACCAGGTTCGCGGACGCGGCGGCGGCCAGTTGCGCGTGCATCGCGCGCGCCGCAAGCGTGAACTGCGGGCGGGCCTGGGCGGAGAGCTCGATGCTCTTGCTCTGGCGAGCCACTTCCATCGGGTCGCGCTGCGTACCGTTCTGGTGAAACTCGAAGTGCAGGTGCGGGCCGGTGGCCCAGCCGGTGGAACCGACGCCACCCAGGCGCTGGCCGCGCTGCACGGGCTGGCCCTGGCGCACGTCCATGCGGCTGAGGTGGGCGTACAGCGTGATGTCGCCCTTGCCGTGATTGACCTTGACCACGTTGCCGTAGCCGCCCATCTGGCCGGCGAATTCGACGGTGCCGTCGCCGACAGACCGCACCGGCGCCCCGGTGGGCGCGCCGTAGTCCACGCCCTTGTGGGCGCGCCAGCTATGCAGGATGGGGTGCATGCGCATGGAGAAGCCGCTGGTGATGCGGGTCACTTCCATGGGGGAGGCGAGGAAGGCGCGCTCGAGGCTCCTGCCGTCGAAGTCGAAGTAGCCGCCGTTGGTGCCCGGCTCCTGGAACCAGATCGCCTGGAGCTGGCGGCCGGCATTGACGAACTGCGCGGACAGCACGCGGCCGGTGCGCATCGGCTCGCCGTCGGCTTCCAGCGTTTCGTAGACCAGCGCGAAGCGGTCGCCCACGCGCAGGCGGCGATGAAAGTCGATCTCGCCGGCGAAGATGTCCACCATCTGAACGGTGATGGCATCGGGGATGCCGGCTTCGTCCGCGGCGCCGAACAGCGAGCTGCGGATGGTGCCGCTGCCCACGCGCAGGGACGCGACCAGGGGCGCCGTCTCGATGCGGGTGGTGAAGGGGCCGTCGTCCTGGCGCTCGACGACCAGGCGCTTGAACGTGGTGGGAAGCTGGCTGCCTTCCACGGTCGTCCAGCGCACGGTCAGGCGTTGCAGTTCGTGGTTGCCGGTGGCTTCCACGTGGACCAGCCGGCCCGGGGCGCCCAGCACGAGCTGGCGCGCGGAGGGGTCGTTCCGCAGGAAAGCGGCCGCACCGGCGTCGTTTACGCCCAGGCGGCCGAGCAGCGACTCGGCGGTGTCCGTGGGGCGCACGGCCTCGCTGCGGTAAAGGTTGAATTGCCAGGTGTCCAGGGCCTCGGATTGCTCCGCCAGCGGCAAGGGCTGCACGTTCTCGAGGATTTGCCGTACCGGCAGCATCGAAGGATCCGGCCCCAGCGACGCCACGGCGAAGGCGCCGCCGCCGCCGCACAACAGGATGGCCGCGAGCAACGCCGTGACCTGGCGCGGGTGGTGTTCGAGCGCATGGCCTGCGCGCGAAACGAGCTCCTTCCCGGCGGTGATCCAAGATTGCTTCAAATTCGTCCTTGTGAGCCTGGCGCTGTAGGCAAGCATCCTACATGCCTGATCGCCGTTGTCCTGCGTCGCGCTGGGGGCGCAGCCGATGGCGCAATGGCGCCGCAACTAGAATCGGCTGGCGCCCTGCGAGCCGCGAGTATAGCCAAAACAGCGGCTCTCCCACGAAAAACTCCTTATGAATCAAGAGCTTGTTACAAACCCGCCGGTCCTGAGCGAGCGTGTCCGGGAGGCACTGGCGGTCACCATGCGCGGCGCGGAGGAGCTGATCCCAGCGGATGAGTGGACAAAAAAACTGGCTCGGTGGGAGGCCACGGGGGTGCCGCTGCGCATCAAGCTGGGCCTGGACCCCACCGCGCCCGACATTCATGTCGGACACACCGTGGTACTGAACAAATTGCGTCAGCTCCAGGACCTCGGCCATACCGTTATTTTCCTGATCGGCGACTTCACCTCCATGATCGGCGACCCGTCCGGTCGCAACACCACCCGGCCGCCCCTGACGGCCGAGCAGATCAAGGTCAATGCCGAGACCTACCGCGCCCAGGCGGACAAGATCCTGGATCCCGCCCGCACCGAGCTTCGCTACAACAGCGAATGGAGCGACCCGCTGGGCGCCCGCGGGATGATCCAGCTGGCGGCCAAGTACACGGTGGCCCGGATGATGGAGCGCGACGACTTCAACAAGCGCTTCAAGGACGGGCGCTCGATCTCCGTCCACGAATTCCTCTACCCGCTGATGCAGGGCTACGACTCCGTCGCCCTGAAGAGCGACCTCGAACTGGGCGGCACCGACCAGAAGTTCAACCTGCTGATGGGTCGACACCTGCAAGCCGAGTACGGGCAGGAGCCACAGTGCATCCTGACCATGCCGTTGCTGGAAGGCCTCGACGGCGTCGACAAGATGTCGAAGAGCAAGAACAACTACATCGGCATCTCCGAGGATCCGAACACGATGTTCGCCAAGGCGATGTCCATCTCCGACACCCTGATGTGGCGCTGGTACACGCTGCTCAGCTTCCGCAGCGAGGCGGACATTGCTGCGTTGAAAAAGGAAGTGGACGGTGGCCGCAACCCGCGCGACGCGAAGGTGGCCCTGGCCAAGGAGATCACCGCGCGCTTCCACTCGCCGGCTGCGGCGGCCGCGGCGGAGCAGGACTTCGTGAATCGCAGCAAGGGCGGGGTGCCGGATGAGATCCCGGAAGTGACGCTGCCCGGCGCGCCGCTCGGGATCGCGCAATTGCTCAAGCAGGCGAACCTGGCGCCGTCGACGAGCGAGGCGAACCGGCTGATCGAGGGCGGCGGGGTGCGGATCGATTCGTCCGTCGTCAGTGACAAGGGGCTCAAGCTGGGGGCTGGAACCTATGTCGTGCAGGTGGGGAAGAGGAAGTTTGCCAGGGTGACGCTCGGATAGCCGGTGTGGCAATTTTGTGGGTCGAATGTACAATTCGGGCCATGATCACCAACATCGACATCGACGACGACCTCGTGGCCGAGGCGCTGAAGGTGTCGGGTGCGCGCAGCAAGCGGGAAGTGGTGGATCGCGCCTTGCGCGAGATGGTCGCCCGCGCCAAGCGTCCGCGCTTTCGCGATTTCTTCGGTGTCGGTGACATCGATCCCGCTTACGACCCGAAGGCGTCCACGCCCGAAGAGTTCGGCAAATACCGCGTTGAACAGCCGCGCGCGTCCTATCGGTACCCGGTTCCTCCGCCCGAGACATCGCCATCCAGGAAACGGAAGCGCTGATGTTGCTGGTGGACTCTTCCGTCTGGATCGACCGGTCGCGGGGCGCCGAAACCGATGCCACCCGCTATGTGGACATGCGTGAGGGCCAGGAAGAGGTGGCGCTCACGGGGGTGATCTACCAGGAAGTGCTGCAGGGCGCCCGGAGCGATCGTGGCTTCGACGCTTTGCGCGACATGCTCTCCGCCATGCTGCTGCTCGAACCGCGGGAGTGGTCGACCTACGAAATCGCGGCCATCCTGTACCGCCGGGCCCGGCAGGCCGGGTTCACCATCCGCAAGCCGAACGACTGCCTGATCGCGGCCATCGCCTTGGAGCATGGCGCCCTCCTGGTCCACAACGACAAGGACTTCAACGCGCTGGCGCAAATCGAACCCGCGTTGCTGGTGTACCCCGGCCGTCCGCACTAGCTTGTCATCGCGCTCCCGCCGCCTCCAGCATCTTCACCATCTCCGCATAACCACGCGCCTTGGCCAGCTGGAGCGGGGTGCGGCCTTCGCGGTCGGCCAGTTGCAGGTTGGCCTTGGCATCGACCAATGCCTTCAGCGTCGCCTGGTGGCGCGCACCACCGTCCCCCAGCACAACGGCTTCGATCGTCGCCGTCCAGTGCAGGTTGTTGACGTGATCGAGCGGCGCGCCGGCGGCGATGAGCTGCCTCACCACGCCTGCGTGCCCCAGGTGCGCGGCGGCGATGAGCGCCGTGCCGTCGTAGCGGCTGGTCACCTGCCTGGCGCTGGCGCCCAGCGACAGCAGCAGGCGCAGGGTCTCCTCGTCGTTCGCGACGGAAGCGATGGTCACTGCGTCGTAGCGGTCGTTCTCCAGCAAGTCCAGCTTCGCGCCTGCCTTGGCCAGTGCCTGCACGGCCGCGCGTTGCTTCGCGAAGGTCGCTACATGCAGCGGCGTGCGGCCGTTGCCGTCGCGGGCGTTCAGGTCCGCGCCGCTTTTGGCCAGGGACGCGACGCGTGAGGCATCGCCGGCGTGCGCCGCCGCATGCAGTCCCTGGTAACGCGCGGCTTCCGCGGCGCCGGGGCCGGACTGCGCCTGCACCGTGGCGGCGCCCAAGGCGCCGAAGGCCAGCAGGATGGAAACGAGCAGGGGGCGCAGCGGGTTCATTGCAGTTGTCCTTTCACCTTGTCGATGGCGGCGATGGCGCATTGTTCGTCCAGGTGGCCGCCGGGCGCACCACCGATGCCGATGGCGCCGATGGTGTCGTTGCCGATCTTGATCGGCACGCCGCCGCCCAGCAGCAGGAAGCCCGGGATGTTCACCAGGTTGGCGGCAGCCGGATTCTTCTGTGCGCCTTCCATCATGGCCAGCGTGCTGTTCTTCGCCGAGGCGGAAGTGAAGGCCTTGTCATGGCTGGCGGCCAACGTGTGCGGACCGGCGTTGTCGGCCCGCATCACGGCGCGCACGGTGCCGGAGCGGTCCACCACCGTGGCGGCAACCGCATAGCCGGCGGCGGTGCACGCATTCACCGCCTCGGTGGCGATCTGGCTCGCCAGCGCGAGGGAGAGGGTGCGTTCGGTGCGCACGCCCTGGGCGTGGGAGCCGAAGGCGGCAAGAGCGAGGGAGGTGGCGAGGGCGGTAGCGATGAAGCGCATGGGGGTTCTCCTGGTTGGTGTGGGAGAACTGTAGGAATTCGGCGCCGCCGCGAACATTCGTACGGCTACGCGCAGGGCTCCGTAGAAATACGGAGCGGGGGCTTCAGGCATTTCCCTCGTCGATGAGGGAACCGTAGCGCCGGATCAACTGCGCCAGCGACTCCGCCTGCAGCTTGGCGAACAGGTTGGCGCGATGGGTCTCCACCGTCCTGGGGGAGAGCGTGAGCGCGCGGCCAATCTCCTTGTTGGTGAGGCCTTCGACGATCAGGCCGGCCACCTCGCGTTCACGCTCCGACAGTTGCGCATAGCGCTCCCGCGCCGCGCGGTCCGCGCCGAGCCGCTCGCGCGACTTCACGTGCTGGCGCACCGCGTTCTGCAGTGCCTCCAGCAGCGCCTCGTCATCGACCGGCTTCTCCAGGAATTCCGCCGCGCCCGACTTGAAGGCGCGACGGCACATTTCCACCGTGCCATGCCCCGTGAGCATGATCACCGGCTGGTCGACTCCCTGCGCAACCAATGTTTCCAGCACCGCCAGCCCGCTGATGCCCGGCATGCGGACATCGAGCACGATCGCACCGATGTCGTTGCGGGGGAATTCGCGCAGGAACCGCTGCGGGTCCGCCCAGCCCTGCACGCGCAGGCCCACGGTGGAGATCAGCAGGGCGAGGCTGCTGCGCACCGCGTCGTCGTCGTCGATCAGGTGCACGAGGGGAGACAGGGGAGCGTTCATGCGGGGGACGCCAGCGGCAGGCGCAGCGTGAAGGCCGCGCCGCGCCGCGAACGAGGTTCCACGGCAAGCAGCCCGCCCATTCCCGAAGCAAGGCTTTCGCACAGGCTCAGGCCCAGGCCCAACCCGTGTTCGCGCGTCGTGAAGAAGGGCTCGAAGATCCGCGGCAGCACCTCGGGCGGGATGCCGGGTCCGCTGTCGTCCACCGTCAGCGCCCCGTGGTGCGCGTCCTGCTGCACGCGAACCGAGAGCGTGCGCTCCTGCGGCGGCACCTGGTCCAGCGCCTGCAGTGCATTGGTCAGGAGGTTGTGGATGATCTGCTCCAGCGCCACGGGTTCCGCCTGCACCGCCACGTCGCGTGCACCCGCCTCGAGGCGCGGCGCCACCTGCCGGCGAGCGAATTCCGGCTCCAGCAGGTAGAAGGCATTGCGCACCGCTTGCGACAGCACCACGGGCTGCAGCGTCGCCGAGACTCCGGGCCGCTCGACGCCACGGCGCAAGCGCGCCACCACGTCGGCGGCACGGCGTGCCTGCTCTTCCGCCTGGCGCATGGCGCCGCGCGCAGTCTCCTTGTCCGGCTCGTCGTCGTCGAGCAGGCGGCGGGCGGCCTGGGTGTTCGCCAGCAACGCCGCCAGCGGCTGGTTCAGTTCATGGGCCATGCCCGCGGCCAGTTCGCCCAGCGTGTTCAGGCGCGCCACCTGGCCGAGACGCAGCAGCTCCTCGGCGCGTTGACGTTCCGCCTGCTGCAGGCGCAGCCACGCCCACGCGGACACCAGCGCGGCCATCAGCGCCGCCCACGCCAGCATCCACGGCCATGGCAATTCCTGCCAGCCGACATTGCGGCGCGCCACCACGTCGAAGGGCTGGCTGTCCGCTGCCAGGTGTTTGTGGAACGCGAAGGACCAGGGGCCGTCGCCGCGCCCCTCCTGCAGCACGAAGCTTTGCCCGGAGTGCGCCAGCGCCACCCGGACGGCACTCGACCGGGGGTCCATCGGCCATTCCTGCCACGGCACGACCTGGCGCAGGTCGAAGGTCGCGGCGTAGCTGGCGGGCTGCGCCGCCAGCACGACACGGTAGCGGCCGGCGGGGAAGTCGACATCCGCGAGTGCCGGACGGCGTGCCGTGCGCGACTGCGCCTCGGCGCTGGTGAGGGCGGCATCGCTCCAGGCCGCATCCGCTTCGCGCCGCTGCACGGAGAGGATCTGCGGGTACAGCGCCGGCAGGCGCTGCTCCGCGCTGCCCGCGCCGGCAGCCGGCTGCAGCAACGCGAGGGTGGCCAGGATCGCATCGTGCTGCACGACCCTCTGGCTGAGCAGGCGGTGGGCGATGCGCGCATCCGTCTCGAACGCATCCTGCAGGCGCGCCAGCTCCATGCGCGCCAGTCCCACGCAGCCGACGGCCGTGAGGCCAAGCCACAGCAGGAGGGAGCCGCGATGGCGGCCGGGCAGTCGCATGCGCCGATTCTTGCACGCTGCCGTGCAGCACAATCTGCGCATGTCCCTCGCCCTTGCCGCCAGCCGCATCCCACCCCAGGTGCTGCTGCGCTGGTCCGTCGCGGTGGCCGTGGTGACCATCATCCTGAAAGGCCTGGCCTGGTGGCTCACCGGCTCCGTGGGCCTGCTCTCCGACGCGATGGAGTCCTTCGTCAACCTGGCCGGCGCGCTGTTCGCCCTGCTGATGGTGAAGATCGCGCTGCGTCCCGCCGACGAAGATCACCCTTACGGGCACCACAAGGCGGAATACTTCTCCGCCGGCTTCGAGGGCCTGCTGATCATGGTGGCCGCAGCCGGCATCCTGTGGGCCGCGCTGCTGCGCCTGCAGGACCCGCAGCCGCTGGAGCAGGTCGGCGTCGGCCTCGCGCTCTCGGTGGCGAGCTCCGCATTGAACGGCGGCCTCGCCTGGTTGATGTTCCAGTCGGGGCGGACGCACCGCTCCATGGCGCTCGAGGGCGATGCGCGCCACCTGCTGACGGACGTGTGGACGTCGGTGGGCGTGGTCGTCGGCATCGGCCTGGTGATCGCGACGGACTGGCTGTGGCTGGACCCGGTGGTCGGCATCCTCGTGGCGCTGAACATCCTGCGGGAAGGGGTGCACCTGGTCTGGCGTTCCAGCGAGGGATTGATGGACCGCGCCCTGGAGGCCGAGGTGATCGCCGAGATCGAGAAGACGCTGGCGCAGTTCGAGCACCGCACCATCCGCTTCGACCACGTTTCCACCCGGCGCTCCGGCCAGCGGCGCTTCGTCGACCTGCACATGCACATGCCGGCCGACTGGACGCTGGGCCGGGCCGCGGCACTGCGCGGTTCGGTCGAACAGGCCCTGATGAGTGCGGTGCCCGGCTTGCGGGCCACGATCCAGCTGCTGCCCACGAACGTGGAAGCGCATTTCGACGACGAGAAGGACCTGATCTGATGCTCGCGGTGGTGCAGAGGGTGAGCGAGGCGCGCGTGGTGGTGGACGGCCGCACCATCGGCGAGATCGGCCAGGGCGTGCTCGTGCTGGTGTGCGCGGAGCGCGGAGACGGCGAAGCGCAGGCGGACAAGCTGCTGGCCAAGCTGTTGAAGCTGCGCATCTTCAGCGACGACGCCGGCAAGATGAACCGCAGCGTGCAGGACGTGCAGGGTGGGCTGCTGCTGGTCAGCCAGTTCACGCTGGCGGCGGACACGAGCGGAGGGAACCGGCCGAGCTTCACGAATGCGGCGCCGCCGGAGGAGGGGCGGCGGCTGTACGAGTACGTGGTCGCCCAAGCGCGCTTGGTGCATCCGGTCGTCCAGACCGGCGAGTTCGCGGCGGACATGCAGGTGCATCTCGTGAATGATGGGCCGGTCACCATCCCCATGACCGTGCGGTGAGTGTCGGGGTGCGCGTTGCGCAACCCGACCTACGCAACGGCGCCCCACTCTGTAGGTCGGGTTGCGCAACGCGCACCCCGACACCTCAATAAGGGTTCGCGTACCCCAACGCCCCCAGCAGCAGCACCTCCAGCGCTTCCATCTCGGCCGCTTCGAGATCGGTGGTTTCATGGTCATACCCCTGCGCATGCAGGGTCCCATGCACCAGCAAATGCGCGTAGTGCGCCTCCAGCGTCTTGCCTTGCTCCCGCGCTTCCCGTTCCACCACCGGCGCGCACAGCACCAGGTCGGCGGAGACGACCGGCTCGCGGGCATAGTCGAAGGTCAGCACGTTGGTGGCGTAGTCCTTGTCGCGGTACTGGCGATTGAGGGACTGGCCTTCCTCGCTGCCGACGATGCGCACGGCGATTTCGGCGGGGCGGACCAGCGCCATCGCGACCCACCGGCGCACGCGTGCCGAACGCAACACCTGCCGGTGCGCCGCTGCGCCCGGGAAAGCACCGAACTGCAGCGACAAGTCGAGCGCCGCGGTCATTTCTCGGACTTGCGCGCCGCGTCGTAGGCATCGACGATGCGCGCCACCAGCGGGTGCCGCACCACATCTGCGCTGGTGAAGCGCGTGTGGGCGATGCCCTTGACGCGCCGGAGGATGTGCTCCGCTTCGATCAGGCCCGAAGGCATGCCCTTGGGCAGGTCGATCTGGCTCACGTCCCCGGTCACCACGCACTTGCTGCCGAAGCCGATGCGGGTGAGGAACATCTTCATCTGCTCGGACGTGGTGTTCTGCGCCTCGTCCAGGATCACGAACGCATTGTTCAGCGTGCGCCCGCGCATGAAAGCCAGCGGCGCGATCTCGAGCGCCTGGCGCTCGAACGCCTTCGTCACCCGCTCCAGTCCCATCAGCTCGTACAGCGCGTCGTACAGCGGGCGCAAATACGGGTCCACCTTCTGCGTCAGGTCGCCGGGCAGGAATCCGAGCTTTTCCCCGGCCTCCACCGCGGGGCGCGTGAGCACGATGCGCTGCACGGCACTGCGCTCCAGGGCGTCGACGGCGCAGGCCACGGCCAGGTAGGTCTTGCCGGTGCCCGCCGGGCCGATGCCGAAGGTGATGTCGTGGCTGGCGATGTTCTCGAGATACACGCTCTGGGTGGGCGTGCGCGGCTTCAGGTCGGTGCGGCGCGTGTGCAGCACCAGCGAGCCCTCGGCGTCCTTCGCCAGCGGGGCTTCGTCGCCGGCCAGCATCAACTGCACCTTCTCCCTGGAAATCGTGCGGCCCGCCATCTCGTACAGCGCCTGCAGCACTTCCATCGCCCTTTCGGCCCTGGCCTTGGGACCCTCCACCCGAAAGTGCTCGCCGCGGCGGGAGATGCGCACCTGCAGCGCCGACTCGATGGTGCGCAGGTGTTCGTCCATGGGGCCGCCCAGGTGCGAGAGGCGGCTGTTGTTCAGGGGAGTGAAGGCGTGCCGGAGAATCAAGCTGATAATCTCTTCAGAGGGACCGCAATGATAGGCAGATTGACGGGGACGTTGAGCGAAAAGAATCCGCCGCAGGTGCTGGTGGATTGCCAGGGCGTCGGCTACGAGGTGGACGTGCCCATGAGCACGTTCTTCAACTTGCCGGGCCTGGGCGACAAGGTGTCGCTGCTGACGCACTTCGTCGTGCGCGAGGATGCGCAGATCCTGTTCGGCTTCGGCACGGCGGGCGAGCGCGAGGCCTTTCGCCAACTCATCAAGATTTCCGGCGTGGGGCCGCGCACCGCCTTGTCCGTGCTGAGCGGCATGAGCGTGACGGACATCGCGCAGGCCGTGACGGCGCAGGACGCGAGCCGCTTCGTCAAGGTGCCGGGCATCGGCAAGAAGACGGCGGAGCGCCTGCTGCTGGAGCTGAAGGGGAAGATCGGCGCCGACCTCGGCGCGCTCGGCGCGGCCGGTATAGGGAGCGACGCGCAGGGCGACATCCTGCAGGCGCTGGTCGCGCTGGGCTACAGCGACAAGGAGGCGCAGGCGGCGCTGAAGTCGCTGCCCAAGGATGCGAGCGTGAGCGACGGCATCAAGCAGGCGCTGAAGGCACTGGCACGATGAGCATTCAAACGGACGATTTCGCCCCGCCGCCGTCCAAGCGCGTCGTCTCCGCCGCGCCGGCGTCGCCGGCGGAAGAGGCGATGGAGCGCGCACTGCGCCCGAAGGGTCTCGCCGAATACGTCGGCCAGGCCAAGACACGCGAACAGCTGGAGATCTTCATCAGTGCCGCCCGCAAGCGCGGCGAGGCGCTGGACCACGTGCTGCTGTTCGGTCCGCCCGGCCTGGGCAAGACCACGTTGTCCCACATCATCGCGTACGAGCTCGGCGTGAACCTGCGCCAGACCTCGGGCCCGGTGCTGGAGAAACCCAAGGACCTGGCGGCGCTGCTGACCAACCTGGAAAAGAACGACGTTCTCTTCATCGACGAGATCCATCGCCTCTCGCCGGTGGTGGAGGAGATCCTCTATCCGGCGCTGGAGGACTACCAGATCGACATCATGATCGGCGAGGGCCCGGCTGCGCGCTCGATCAAGCTGGACCTGCAGCCCTTCACGCTGGTGGGCGCCACCACGCGCGCCGGCATGCTGACCAATCCGCTGCGCGACCGCTTCGGCATCGTCGCGCGGCTGGAGTTCTACACGCCGGAGGAGCTGACGCGCATCGTGCATCGCAGCGCCGGCTTGTTGAAGGCGCCGATCGACGCCGAAGGCGCATCCGAGATCGCCCGCCGCTCGCGCGGCACGCCGCGCATCGCCAACCGGCTGTTGCGCCGCGTGCGTGACTATGCCGACGTCAAGGGCAGCGGGAGAATCGACGACGCCATCGCGCAGAAGGCGCTGGCCATGCTGGACGTCGATCCGCTGGGCTTCGACGTCATGGACCGCAAACTGCTGGAGGCGGTGATCCACCGCTTCGACGGCGGCCCGGTGGGGCTGGACAACGTGGCGGCGTCCATCGGCGAGGAGCGCGACACCATCGAGGACGTGATCGAGCCGTACCTGATCCAGCAGGGATATTTGCAGCGCACGCCGCGGGGGCGCATCGCGACGCTGGCGGCGTACCGGCACCTTGGGGTCGCGCCGCCGCAGACCGAGGGCGGGTTGTTCGGGGCGTGAGCGTGCGGTGTCGGGGTGCGCGTTGCGCAACCCGACCTACGCGATGCGGGCGGTCAGTTCATGTGTCGGGGTGCGCTTCGCGCAACCCGACCTCCGCGGGGCGGGCGGTGAGTTCCCGTCACGCTGACGGGCGTTGAATTCGCGTTACGCGGGACGGGCGTTCAATTCGTAGGTCGGGTTGCCGAAGGCACCCCGACTTGCAAGCACCGCGTTCCGCACGATCAACACCTGCGCCGCGTAATACGTCGCCAGCACCCAGAACTGCGCCAGCGGCAGCGGCTGCGCGAAGCGGTTGATGGCCAGCACCGTGTCGCTGAGCATGAAGAACACCGAGCCCACGGCGACCGCCACCGACGCCGCATCGCGCAACACCACGGCACGCCCGATCGCCTGCGCCGCCATCAGCGCGATCACCACCGCATACGCGGCCACCGCGACCTTCAATACCGGTCCCAGGTGGGGGAACAGGAAGGCGTACATGGCAACCGCGGCACCCAGCGTGGCGAAGAGCGCCCGCCCGCTCGGGAACCACGACTGGCCTTGCTTGAACAGTGCCAGGTAGCACAGGTGCGCCGCCAGGAAGCTCACGAGCCCGGGAATGAACAGGCCCTCCAGCATCAGCAGCACGTCCCCCGCCAGGCACAGCACCAGCGCCGCCAGCAGCTTGAACTCGAACTGGCCCGCCGAGCGCAGCCACGCCGAGCGCTGCAGGACGAACACGATGGCCAGCACCATGGCCAGCGGCTTGAACACGCGGTGCAGGTCGATCCAGCCTTGCGCGGCGCACGCCGTGGCCAGCGCACCGGCTTCGATCAGGAACACCTCCAGCATGCCGATGCGGCCCTGCATCGCCGCTCCGATGGCCCAGAGCGACGCCATCAGTGCCGCGAGCCACACGGCAGACTGGCTGACGGGCAATTGATCCGCATGCCAAAGGAACAGCGCCACGCCGCCGAGCAGCACCGTGAATTGCAGTCCGGCAAACCAGGCCATGGCCGATGTCATCGGCGGGTGGTAGCGCGTGACGCCCTCCATGCTGAACGCCGGCTTGGGAAACCGCGCCGCCACATCGGCCGGCCGCCAGCCGGGCGGCTTGAACCACACGCGCAGCTTGTCGGCCCAGGAGCGCGCGTGCCAGCTGTCCCTGGCCAGTGCCCAGTACACCTCGAAGTTGGACCACAGCGGGTCCCAGCTTTGCAGCGGCGCGCGGGTGCCGTACACGCACTTCTGGTCCTCTTCCCGGAAGCTGCCGAACATGCGGTCCCAGATGACCAGCACCCCGCCGTAATTGCGATCGAGGTAGGTGTCGTTGACGGCGTGATGCACGCGATGGTTGGAGGGCGAGCAGAACCAGCGGTCGAACCAGCCGAGCTTGCCGACGTGCTCCGTGTGCACCCAGAACTGGTACAGCAGGTCGATGAGCGCCACGACGCCGAAGACCAGGGGCGGCACACCCGCCAGCGCCATCGGCAGGTAGAAGATCCAACCGAGCAGGGCACCGGAACTCGTCTGGCGCAGCGCCGTGGACAGGTTGTAGTCCTGGCTCTGGTGATGCACGACGTGCGCGGCCCAGAACACGGAGACTTCATGTCCCGCGCGGTGCAGCCAGTAGTAGCAGAAGTCGTAGAACACCAGCGCCAGCAGCCAGCCGACCGGCGACATCCAGAACGCGTCGTTGTGCCACAGGGACACCCGCGAGAACACGGCGGTGTAGATGCCGATGCGGAACAGGCGCGTCAGCACCGCCGTGATCTGGCTCAGCATGCCCAGCGAGATGCTGTTGATCGCGTCGTTCAGGCGGTAGGTGTTGCGCCCCCGCCAGGCGCCCCAGGCCATCTCCACTGCGATCAAGAGCAGGAAGACCGGCGTCGCGAGAACGATGATCTGGCTCGGGGACAGCTTCATGGCCCCATTGTCGCGCTGCCTAGGTCAGCGCGCCTCTGGCGTCAACCCGGATGATCTTGTCCACCCGGCCGTTCTCCAGGCCACCGGCGACGCCGATCAGGAAGTTGTGCAGGTTGACCGTCGGATCGCAGTGGCCGGGGATCAGCCAGACCGTCTCGTCCAGCCTCGGGATGCGCTGGTTGCCGCCCTTGGGGCGCAACAGCCCGTGCTCGTCGCCGCCATTCGCGTATTCCAGCTCGCCCGTCGGCTGGCGCGCCAGCACCGCCGGCAGGCCCGAGTCGATGGCGTGCGCCTTGTGGCCGGCGTCGCAAACGGCGTGCAGCAGTCCCGAGCTCATGATCTGCGACTTCACGAACAGCGCATGTTCGAACTGCGGCTGCGCCGGATCGTGCGCATTGGCCGCGTAGTCCGCGTCCATGAACATGAAGGAGCCGGACTGCAGCTCGCCGTAGACGCCGCTGGCCGCCTCGCACACCATGCTGCCGGTGCCGGCCCCGGTGACCAGGTCCACCGGGATGCCTTCGGCTTCGATCAGCTTGCGGGTGAACAAGACGTCCTGCACAGCCTGGCCGATCGCGTCGCGCCGGGCCTGCGGCGTGCGCAGGTGCTGCGCGCGGCCGTGATAGGCCTGCAGCCCGGCAAAGCGCAGTGCGGGGTGCTTGCGGATCGCGAGCGCCAGGTCCAGCCCGGCGCGGCCCGGCGGCACGCCGCAGCGGCCCTGGCCGACGTCGATCTCCACGAACACGTCGATGACGGCGGCGTCGCCGGTGCGGCGCCGATCGTCCATGGCATTGGCCAGGCGGTGGACGCCTTCGACGCTGTCGACGGCAATGGCCAGCTGCCCATGTTCGGACGCGAGGCGATGCGCCAGGTCGGCCACGCGCGCCAGCTTCGACGGCGCCACCACCTCGTTGGAGATGTAGACGTTGTTCACGCCGCCGGCCATCATGGCCTCGGCTTCGCTCGTCTTCTGCACGCAGACGCCGACCGCGCCCGCCTGCATCTGCAGCCGCGCGATGGCCGAGCTCTTGTGCATCTTGGCGTGGGGCCGCCAGCGCACGTCGTGCTTGCGGGCGAAGTCGGCCATGCGCGCCAGGTTGCGCTGCATGGCGTCGAGGTCGACCACGAGGGCGGGAGTGTCGATCGCGATGACCGGCTGGCCGATCAGCCGGCGCAGTTCGTCAGAAAGAGGTGTTTTCGTCGAAGGATGCATGGTCCAGGTGCTGTGTGTCCGACCAGCCCACGAGCGTGAAGCCTTCGGGCGTCCACAGCAGCCTGTTGATGGCGCCATTCGGCAGCTGCCACGTGCGCGGGGAGTTGACCTCCTGGCCGGTGGCCACGCGGTAGAGCGTATCGAGCACCCCGCCGTGCGCGACCACGGCGATCTGCTCGCCACGGTGGCGCGCCGCCAGGTCGCTCACCGTGCGGGTGACGCGCTCGCGCAATTGCAACAGCGACTCGCCGCCTTCCGGCGGCTCCCAATCGGGCAGGCGCCGCTTCCAGTTCTGCGCGTGCTCGGGCCAGGTCTGGTGGATTTCGTCGAAAGTCTTGCCTTCGAAAAGGCCGAAGCGCCGCTCGCGCAGCCCGGTATGGGCCACCACGGAGATGCTCTGCACCTCTCCGATGGCGCGTGCGGTCTCGTGGGCGCGACCGAGGTCGCTGGAGTAGATGGCGGCAAGCTGCTCGGACGTGAGCGCGTGGCCCACCCGTTTGGCCTGCCAGCGGCCCGTGTCGTTCAGCTGGATGTCGAGCTGCCCCTGGATGCGGGCATCCACGTTCCAGGGCGTCTCGCCATGCCGGATGGCGATGATGCGCGTGGCTTCCATCGGGGACATTGTAGGGAGGGCTTTACAGACGCCGGAGCGAAATTTTTGCGGGCACGACAGCCGGCTGCGGGAAGTCCTCGGGATCGAAGGCCCGGTCGCCATCCGCGCTGGCGATGCCCGTGGCGCTGAGGTTCCTGAAATCGTGCAGCGTCGTGTCCGCCAGGTGGGAAGGCACCACGTTCTGCAGCGCGTGCAGCATGTTGTCCAGCCGGCCGGGAAAACGCTTCTCCCAGTCTTTCAGCATGGCGCCCACCTGCTTGCGCTGCAGGTTCTCCTGGCTGCCGCACAGCGTGCAGGGGATGAGCGGGAAGGCCTGCACCTCGGCCCAGCGCACCAGGTCCGCCTCGTTCACATAGGCCAGCGGGCGGATCACCATGTGCCTGCCGTCGTCGCTGACCAGCTTGGGCGGCATGCCCTTGAGCTTGCCGCCGAAGAACATGTTGAGGAACAGCGTCTGCAGCATGTCGTCGCGGTGGTGGCCCAGGGCGAGCTTGGTGGCGCCCAATTCGTCCGCGACGCGGTACAGGATGCCGCGGCGCAGGCGACTGCACAGGCTGCACATCGTCTTGCCCTCGGGGATCTTGTCCTTGACGATCGAGTAGGTGTCCTGCTCCTCGATGTGGAAGGGCACGCCGAGCGCCTTCAGGTAGTCGGGCAGCACGTGCGCTGGAAAACCCGGCTGCTTCTGGTCCAGGTTCACCGCGACGATGTCGAAGCGGACTGGCGCCCGTTGCTGCATCTTCAGCAGGATGTCCAGCAGGGCGTAGCTGTCCTTGCCGCCCGACAGGCAGACCATCACCCTGTCGCCTTCCTCGACCATGTGGTAGTCGCCGATGGCCTGGCCGACCAGGCGGCACAGCCGCTTCTCCAGCTTGTGGTCCTCGCGCTCGATGCGCAGGCGCGCCTCGTGCGGGGTGGCTTCGGGTTCGATCCAGACGGCGCTCATCCGGCTATTTTCGCACCGCGGCATCGTGCCCGCCGGGGAAGTGCGCCGTGACCCGCAAACCACCGAGCAGGGGGGATCTGTCCGCGGCGAGGCGGCCGCCGTGGGCTTGCACGATGCGTTGCACGATCGACCAACCCAGGCCGCTGCCGGCCATCTCCTGACCTGCGGCGCGGAAGAAGCGCTGGCCGAGCCGCTCCAGCTCGCCTGCCGCCAGGCCGGGGCCGCTGTCCTCCACGCAGAGCATGACTCCGGCTCCATCGCTGTCGATGCGCACCTCGATGCGGGCGCCGCACGGTGCGTACCGCACCGCGTTGTCCACAAGGTTGCGCACCAGCGCCGCGAGCAGGGGCTCGTCACCCGCCACCACGGCGCGCGGACCGGCGGCCAGCGACATCGACTGCTGCCGCGCCAGGCTGGCGGGCGCCAGCTCCGCCATGACACGCCGGGCCACCGCGGCGAGATCGACCGGCCGGAGAATCGGGGCTTGCGCGGCTTCCAGCCGCGACAGCATCAGCAACTGTTCCACGAGCCGCGTCGCGCGATCGCAACCCGCCAGCGTGGCCTCCAGCGCGTGGCGCCGCTGCGATTCCTCCACCGCCCCCAGCGCCACTTGCGCCTGCGCGCGGATGGCGGCGATGGGCGTGCGCAGTTCGTGCGCGGCATCGGCGCTGAAGCGCCGCTCGCGTTCCAGCAGGCCGGCGATGCGGCCGAACAGCTGGTCGAGCGCGGCCACCAGCGGCCGGATTTCCGAGGGGGCATCGCCCAGCTGCAGCGGCTGCAGGTCGGAGCCGTGGCGCCGCGCGACCGCCTCGCCCAAGGTGCGCAAGGGGCGCACCCCGCGGCGCACGGCCCACCACAGCGCGAGGGCCAGCAGTGGCAGTCCGAGCGCCACCGGCCACACGCCGCTGCGCAGCACCGCCACCAGGATCTCCGCGCGGGAACGCTGCTGCTCCCCCACGAAGACCTGGATGTCGCGCTCGGCTCCATGGGCGGCGAACACCCGCCAGCGCTGGCCCTGCAGGCGGACGTCATGAAAGCCGCTCGGGCTGGCGTCGCCCGCGACCATGGGCTCCCGCGGCGCGTTGGGCGAGCGCAGCACCAGCCTCTGATCGTGGAAGACCTGGAACGCCACCTTGGGCGCATAGCGGTGCAGCACCGGTGCGTCGACCTCCTCGTCGTCGTCGTCGGCGCCCACCCCTTGCGCGGCCAGCAACGCGGCGGACTGCGCAAGGTGGCCATCGAGCAGTTCGTCCAGTTCGTGGCTGGCGTCCCTCCAGGCGATGGCCGCGGTCGCCAGCCACACCGCGAGCGACACGGACAGCACCAGCAGCAGCAGGCGTCCCTGCAGCGAGGCCGGCGGCTTCACGCCGGTGCCTCGCGCGGCAGCACGTAGCCCACGCCGCGCACGGTCTGGACCACGGTGGGGGCGAGCTTGCGCCGCAGGTGGTGCATGTGCACCTCCACCGCGTTGCTTTCCACCTCCCGCCCCCAGCTGTAGAGGCGCTGCTCCAGCTGCTCGCGCGACAACACCCGGCCGGCGCCGAGCATCAACGCCAGCAGCAGGTCGTATTCGCGCGCGGCCAGCGCCACCGGGTGGCCGGCGAGCCGGACCGTGCGCGCGGCCGGATCCAGCGCGACATCCTGCGCGCGCAACACCTCCTGCGGCTGGCCGTGGGCCCGCCGCACCAGCGCACGCAGCCGCGCCGCCAGTTCGTCCAGGTCCACCGGCTTGAGCACGTAGTCGTCGGCCCCCAGGTCCAGCCCGCGCACGCGATCCCGCACGGCGTCGCGCGCGGTGAGCACCAGCACCGGCGTGCGCACGCCCTGGGCGCGCAAGCTGGAGAGCACCTCGAATCCATCCTTGCGTGGCAGGCCCAGGTCCAGCACGGCGGCGTCATGCACGCCCGCACGCAGCTCTCGGTCGGCCGCGGCGCCGTCGCGCACCCAATCCACCTGGAAGCCGCGCTGGCGCAGCCCCGACTGCAGTCCGTCCCCCAGGAGCGGATCGTCTTCGGCCAGCAGGATGCGCATGGTGCCTCAGTCCTCGTCGTGCCGGCTCTGCACCGACGGTGCATCGCGCGGAACGCCTGGGGCGCCTTGCCATTGCGTCCACCAGAACGCCAGCACCGCCAGCAGCATGAGCGTGGCGAGCCAGCGCCAGGCCTTGCGGATGCCGTCCCGAGGCGACACGGCCTTGCGTCCGTGGATCATGGCGCCCACCAGGTTCTCCCCGTGCAGCAGGCTGCTGGCCACCACGGCGGCCACGTGCACCACCACCAGCGCCAGCATGGCCGTGGCGATGCCTTCGTGGAGCTCCCCCATCCAGTGGCCGGCCAGTTCCTGGTAACTCGCCCAGCCGGTCAGCGGCGCCAGCAGCGCCAGCGCGAGCAGCCCCAGGATCGCCACCGCGCCGGCGGGATTGTGCCCTGCATGGTGTTGCGGCTGGCCGCCTCGCAAGGATCGAAGGTAGGACGCGACGGCCCGCGGGCCACGCACGAAGTCGGAGAAGCGGGCGTGGCGCGTGCCGACCAGCCCCCACAGGATGCGGAACACCACCAGCCCGGCCAGGGTGTAGCCGGCGGTAATGTGCACGAGCTGCCAGCGCTCGCTCTCGGCGGACAGCCACGCGACGGCGAAACAGAGCACCGCCATCCAGTGGAAGACGCGTACCGGCGCGTCCCACACCAGGGTGAGGGGCCGGCGTTCAGCGGGGGATGCGGACGGCGTGTTCATCGAAGTCTCCCTGGTCGGCGCCGGAGTGGCAGGCGGCGCAGTTGGCGGGGCTCTTCACCGCCGCCCGCTTCCAGGCGTCGGCAGGCACCTCGCGGTGCTCGCGCGCGAACCAGTCCGAGCGCGTGATGCGGTCCTGCGGCGGGACCGCGGCGAAGCGGCGGCTGGTCGCCGCGTGCACGGCGAGCCATTTGGACAGCTCGGCCACCGTGGTCGCATCCAGCGAGGCATCGGTGCCGAAGTGCCGGGGCAAATCCTGCAGGAGCCGTTGCCATGAGGCCGCCGGCAGCAGGCCCGGTGATAGGCGACATGGCACGCGCCGCATTCCTGCTGGTACCTGGGCAGCATGGCAACGCGCGGGGCGTCGGCACGCGCCACCGGTGCGGCGCTGCAGGCCAGCACCAGGCAGGCGCCGGCAAGGAGGCGGGAGCGGTTCTTCGTAGTCTTCAGTCTGGCAGGCATGGCGGCCTCACTTCTTGAGCGACATCAACCAGGCCATCACATCGGCCTTCTCGCCCGCACTGCATTCACGGCCGACCACGTCATTGCAGTTGCGCCGGAACCACTTCTCGACCTTTGCCGGGTCGGTGAAGCGATCCGGGTTGAAGCCGGGTGCGAGGGCGCCTATGGTCTTGCCGGTGGCTGCATGCTTGCCGGACTGGGTGGGCGGCGCCCCGTGGCAGGAGGCGCAGCTCCAGTCGCGGCCGTGCCGGGTGGTGAAGAACTGTTCTCCGCGCGTGGCTGCCGCCGGCCCGCCGGCTTGCGCCGCGTACGCGGCGGTGAGCTCCGCCGGGGTGGTGGCGTTGGCGGCGGGCAGCGCGAAGGCCGCCAAACACGCCAACAGGATCGAGGTGGGTTTCATCGGCAACTCCTTGTGGCGCCGATGATGGAAAGCCCCGCTTAGGGTTTTCTTAAGCCGCCTACCACTGCCCGGTCTCCACCCGGATCGCGACTTCGCAGTCCTCGAAGATCTCCAGCTTCACGATGCGCACGCGCACCCCGAGCACCCCCGGCAACTGCATCAGGCGGTGCGCCAGCTTGCCAATCAGCGTCTCCAGCAGGTTCACGTGCACCGCCGTGCATTCCTCGATGATGATGCGCCGCACCTTGCGGTAGTCCAGCACATGGGTGATGTCGTCGTCGCTGGGCAGCAGGGGCTGCGTGCCGAGATTCAGTTCGGCATCCACGCGGATCGGTTGCGGCGCGCTTTTCTCGTGGTCGAGGATGCCGAGGCTGGCGTCGAAGCGCAGACCTTCAAGGGTGAGGATCTGGGTGCCGGCCTTGCTCATGGGAGGAGAGAAAAATCGCGATCGAACTTCATCAGGTGCTGGCCGCCGTCGACCAGCAGCGTCGTGCCGGTGATCGAAGCGTTCTCCAGCGCGAAGCGCACGGCCGATGCGACGTCTTCCGGCGTAGACGAGCGGCCCAGCGGAGACAGCTTGTGCAGTTGCTCGAAGCGCTCCTGTGACAGGAGATGGCTGGTGAGCGTGAGGCCGGGCGCGACGCCCACCACGCGCAGCTCCGGAGCCAGCGCCTGCGCCAGCAGTGTGGTCGCTGCTTCGAGCGCGGCCTTCGACAGCGTGTAGCTGAAGAAGTCGGGATTCGGATTCCAGAGCTTCTGGTCCAGCAGGTTGACCACGGCGCCCTGCGCTACGCGCTGCTTCAGGTGCGTGGCCAGCAACTGCGCCAGCAGCACGGGCGCCGCCGTGTTGGAGGCCAGGTGCGCGGCCATCGACGCGAAAGTGAAGGTCTGCGCGCTGTCGTGCTCGAAGCGGGATGCGTTGTTGACCACCGCATCCAGCCCGCCGAAGCGGTCCAGCACCTCCTGCATCAGGCCGCGCACCTGGGCCTCGTCGCTCAGTTCGGCCTGGAAGACTTCGGCCGCGGCATGTAAACCGCACTCTGCCGCGGTCTGGCGCGCCTCCACCTCCGAGCCGCGGAAGTGCACGGCCACCTGCCAGCCGGCTCGCGCCAGCTCGAGTGCGACGGCGCGGCCCAGCCGCCGGGCGGCGCCGGTGACGAGCACGGTGCGCACGGGGGCGAGGCTCATTCGCGGACAATCGGGCAGTGGACCAAGATGCAGCCAGTGTAACGAGCGCAGTGCGCAAACTCATCGGGGAGCAGGTGGCGCGCAACGGCGGCTGGCTGCCCTTCGACCGCTACATGGCGCTGGCCTTGTATGCACCGGGCCTGGGCTACTACGCCAACGCGTCCCGCAAGTTCGGCACCATGCCGGGCTCCGGCAGTGACTTCGCCACCGCGCCGGAGATGAGCCCGCTGTTTGGCCGCATGCTCGCGGTGCAGGTGCAGGAGGCACTGGAACACACCGGCACGCACGAGGTGTGGGAGTTCGGTGCCGGCTCCGGGGCCCTGGCCGTCGAACTCCTGCAGGCACTGGGCGACCGCGTGCGCCGCTACACGATCGTCGAGCTCTCGGCGCACCTGCGCGCGCGGCAACAGCAAGTGCTGGCCGCGTTTGCGCCGCGCGTCACCTGGGCCGATCAACTGCCAGAAAAGATCGAGGGCGTGGTGGTCGGCAACGAGGTGCTGGATGCGATGCCGGTCAAGCTGCTGGCGCGTCGCAACAACGCGTGGCACGAGCGCGGTGTCGCGCTCCGGGAGGGGCGACTGGCCTGGTCGGAAGTGCCGACGCACCTGCGCCCTCCGGTCGTCCCGGGCGGCACCGGCGACTACGTGACCGAAGTGCACCACCAGGCCGAGGCTTTCATGCGCACGCTGGCCGAGCGGTTGGTCCGGGGAGCGGCCTTCTTCATCGACTACGGCTTTCCCGAAGCCGAGTACTACCACCCCCAGCGCAGCATGGGAACGGTGATGTGCCACCGCGGCCACCTGGCCGACCCGGATCCGCTGGACGCCCCGGGGGAGAAGGACATCAGCGCGCACGTCAACTTCACCGGCATCGCCGTCGCCGCGCAGGACGCCGGGCTGCCCACGCTGGGGTATGCCTCGCAGGGCCGCTTCCTCGTGAACTGCGGCATCGGCGAGGCGATGGCCGCCGCCTCCGTGCAGGACCAGGTGGCCGCCCAGCGCCTGATCGCGGACCACGAAATGGGCGAACTGTTCAAGGTGATCGGCTTCCAGCGCGGCGCGTTCTGGGAGGCGACGGGCTTTCGCACCGGGGACCGCACCCACACGCTTTAGGCCGACTTCGGTCATGTTTTGTCCGAAGATCAATCTTGTGCGGCTAAAGTCACGGTCCTAGCATCCGAACCAACCCGGCGCACAGACACCGGGGCCAGGAGACAACAGCGTGATCCGCTGGGACCGGCTTTCGCCCGCAGAGATGGACGTGCTCCAGGCCGTGTTCTGGTCGGTGGGCAGCTCGCGCCATGCCCTGGCCGGTCGCCTCGACTGCTCCAAGAGCAAGGCCAACGCGCTCGCCGCCGGCCTGATCGAGCAAGGCCTGCTGGAAGAGACCGGCCTGCAGGTCTCCTCCGGCGGCCGCCGTCCCGAGACGCTGCAGCTTGCCCGGGGCCTGGGCGTGGTGATCGGGGTCGACCTCGGCGCCACCAGCCTCGATGTCGCCGTGATGAAGCCGGACCTGACGGTGGTGGCGCGCGCTTCCGAAGACGCCGACGTCCGGGCCGGCCCCGGCGTGGTGCTGGCGCGGGTGCGCGACCTCATGCGCGAATTGCTGGCGCGCTGCGGCGTCCCCGCCAAGAGCGTGATCGGCGTGGGCATGGGCGTGCCGGGGCCGGTGGACTTCGCCAGCGCGCAGCTGGTGAATCCACCGCTGATGCCGGAGTGGGACAGCTTCTCCATCCGCGACTACCTGGGCGAGGCCTTCACCGCGCCGGTGTTCGTGGACAACGACGTCAACCTGATGGCGCTGGGCGAGTTGTGGCGGCTGCAGCGCGGCCTGCAGAACTTCATGGTGATCAAGGTCGGCACCGGCATCGGCTGCGGCATCGTCTGCCACGGCGAGGTCTATCGCGGCGCCAACGGCTCCGCGGGCGATGTCGGCCACATCTGCGTGGACCAGGGCGGCCCGCGCTGCCACTGCGGCAACATGGGTTGCGTGGAGGCGATGGCGGCCGCGCCCGCGATCACGCGGCTGGCGACCGAGGCGGCGCAGGCTGGCGAGAGCCGCGTGCTGGCGGATTGCCTGAGCGCCAACGGCAAGCTCACCGCCGTCGACGTGGGGCAGGCCAGCCGCAATGGCGACGCGGCGGCCAACGCCATCATCCAGCGCGCCGGCAGCCTGATCGGCCAGATGCTGGCGTCGGTGGTGAACTTCTTCAACCCCTCGCACGTGTTCATCGGCGGCGGCGTCACGCAGATCGGTCCGCTGTTCCTGGCCTCCGTGCGCCAGAGCGTGTACCACCGCTCGCTGGCGCTGTCGACGCGCCACCTCGAGATCCAGTACACGCCGCTCGGCGCGCAGGCCGGGCTGGTGGGCGCGGGCGCGCTGGCGATGCAGGAGTCGCTGCGCCTGCATGGGGGGCGGGGATGAGCCGCCGGGCCGCCCCAAGGCGAATGCCGCAGCGCGTAGCGCGGAGGCTAGTCGAATGAGCCTGAGGGTCGAATTCCGCGACATCGCCCGCAGCTTCGGCCCGGTGCAGGTGCTGCACGGCGTGAGCTTCACGCTCGAGCCGGGCCGCGTGTACGGACTGCTCGGCGAGAACGGCGCGGGCAAGTCCACGCTGATGAAGATCCTGGCCGGCTACCTGGAGCCCACCAGCGGCGAGATCGTGGTCGACGGCCAGCCGCGGCACTTTCGCAATTCGCGCGACGCGGAGGCGGCGGGCATCGTCCTGATCCACCAGGAGTTCAACCTGGCGGAAGACCTGACGATCGCGCAGAACATCTTCCTCGGCCACGAAAAGACGCGTGGCTGGGTGCTGGACGACACCGCGATGCGCGCGGCCACGGTGGATGTGCTGCGGCAGGTCGGCCTGCAGGCGAGCCCGGACACGCGCCTGCGGCAGTTGATCGTCGCGGAGAAGCAGCTGGTCGAGATCGCCAAGGCACTGGCGCGCAAGGCGCGCCTGCTGATCATGGACGAACCCACGGCCACGCTCACGCCCGGCGAGACGCAGAGGCTGTTCGCGCTGATGGCGCAGCTCAAGGCCGACGGCGTCACGCTGGTGTACATCTCGCACAAGCTCGACGAAGTGGAGCGCGTCACCGACGAGGTGATCGTGATGCGCGACGGCCAGTTCGTCACGCGCCAGCCGACTTCCCAGCTCACGCGCCACGACATGGCCAACCTGATGGTCGGCCGCGAGCTGTCCGACCTGTTCCCGCCCAAGCGACCGGCCCCGGACGCGCCACCGGTGCTGCAGGTGCGCGGCTTCAGCGTACCGGGCTGGGCGGACGACGTGAGCTTCGAGGCGCGGCCGGGAGAGATCCTGGGCTTCGCCGGCCTCGTCGGCGCAGGGCGCACCGAGATGTTCGAAGGCTTGCTGGGCCTGCGGCGCTCGAGCGCGGGCGAGGTGCGCGTCGCCGGCAAGCCGGTGCACCTGCGCTCGCCCCGCGACGCCGCCGACGAGGGCATCACGTACCTGAGCGAGGACCGCAAGGGCAAGGGCCTGCTGGTGAACTTCGGCCTGCGCGAGAACCTGACGCTGATGAACCTGCGCGAGTACGCGCGTCCGTGGCTGGCGCCGGCGCGCGAAGAAGAGGCGCTGGCCGGCGCGGTGCAGGACTTCGGCATCCGCACCGGCGACTTGCGCCAGCGCGCCTCGGCGCTGTCCGGCGGCAACCAGCAGAAGCTGGCGCTGGCCAAGGTGCTGCAGCCGCGGCCGCGCGTGGTGGTGCTGGACGAGCCGACGCGCGGGGTCGATGTGGGCGCCAAGCGCGACATCTATTTCCTGGTCCAGAAGCTGGCCGCCGGAGGCCAGGCGGTGATCGTGATTTCTTCCGAGCTGGTCGAGCTGATCGGCCTGTGCCACCGCGTCGCCGTCATGCGCAGCGGCCGCCTCACGGCGACGCTGCAGGACGCGCACCTGACCGAAGAGGAGCTGATCGCCCATGCCACCGGAAACCGCTGAATCGCGCGGCGCGCGCGCCGCCGAACTCTGGGGCAGGCTGCACGGCTTCGGGCCGGTGGTGGGCCTCGTGCTGCTGTGCATCGCTGCCACCTTGTTGAACGGCGAGTTCGCGACGGTCGACAACGGGCTGAACGTGCTGACCCGCACCGCCTTCATCGGCATCATCGCGGTGGGCATGTGCTTCGTCATCATCAGCGGCGGCATCGACCTCTCGGTCGGCTCGATGGCGGCCTTGATCGCCGGCTGCATGATCCTGGTGATGAACAAGGCAGCGGCCACTGTCGGTTCGCCGGTGCTGGTGGTCGCGCTGGGCATGGGGCTGGCGCTGGTGCTCGGCGCCGCGTTCGGCCTGGCGCACGGGCTGCTGATCACGAAGGGCCGCATCGAGCCCTTCATCGTGACGCTCGGCACGCTGGGCATCTTCCGCGCCTACCTGACCTACTTCGCCGACGGCGGCGCGATCACGCTGGACAACGCGCTGGCCGACGTCTACAGCCCGGTCTATTACGGCAGCCTGCTCGGCGTGCCTTTCCCGGTGTGGGTGTTCGCGGTGGTGGCGCTCACGGGAGGCTTCATCCTCAACCGCACCGCCTTCGGCCGCTACGTGCAGGCGATCGGCTCCAACGAGCAGGTGGCGCGCTACGCCGCCGTCTCCGTGGACAAGGTGAAGATCCTCACGTACATGCTGCTCGGGCTGTGCGTCGGCATCGCCACGATGCTGTATGTGCCGCGCCTCGGCTCCGCCTCGCCCACCACCGGCCTGTTGTGGGAGCTGGAGGCGATCGCCGCCGTCATCGTGGGCGGCACGGCGCTCAAGGGCGGCGCGGGCAGCATCACCGGCACGGTCATCGGCGCGATCCTGCTTTCGGTCATCAGCAACATCCTCAACCTCACCAGCATCATCAGCGTGCACCTGAACGCCGCGGTGCAGGGTTTCGTCATCATCGTCGTGGCTTTCCTGCAGCGGGGCCGGCGATGAAGCAGTTCCTTTCCTCACCGCTGATCTTTCCACTGGAGACAACATGAAGCATTTCACCCGACGGCTCGCCCTCACGGCGGCCACCCTCGCGCTGGCATCCGCCGCCGTCCCCGCGCTGGCGCAGGCCAAGAAGGAAGTCCTGGGCGTGTCCATGCCCGCCGCCACGCACAGCTTCATGGCTGGCGCCGTGTACTGGGCCGGCGAGGCCAAGAAGGACCTGGAAAAGGCCAACCCCGGCATCCAGGTGATCGTGAAGACCGCCGCCAATGCGTCCGAGCAGGCCAACCAGCTGCAGGACCTGGTGACGGTCAACAAGATCACCTCGCTGGTCGTGTTTCCGTTCGAATCGGCCGCGCTCACCAAGCCGGTTGCCCAGGTCAAGGCCAAGGGCGTCTATGTGACCGTGGTCGACCGCGGCCTCACCGACACGAGCGCGCAGGACGCGTACGTCTCCGGCGACAACACCGCCTTCGGCAGGATCCCGGCGGAGTACATCGCCAAGGCGCTGAACGGCAAGGGCAACATCGTCGCGCTGCGCGGCATCCCGACCACGATCGACAACGAGCGCATGGATGCCTTCAACGCCGTGATGAAGAAGCATCCCGGCATCAAGGTGCTGGACGCCAAGCACGGCAACTGGAACCGCGACGACGCCTTCAAGGTGACGCAGGACTACCTGACGCGCTTCAAGCAGATCGACGCCGTCTGGGCGGCCGACGACGACATGGCGGTGGGCGTGCTCAAGGCGATCGAGCAGGCCAAGCGCAAGGACATCAAGCTGGTGTTCGGCGGCGCCGGCGCCAAGGGCGCGATCAAGACGCTGATGGACGGCAGCGATCCGCTGATCCAGGCCAACGTGTCGTACTCGCCCAAGTTCATGTACGACGCCATCAAGATGACCGGCGAGGCGCGCCTGAAGGGCGAGAAGCTGAAGGCGACCAACATCGTGCCGTCGGTGCTGATCACGAAGGCGAACGCGAAGGACTTCTACTTCCCGAACTCGCCGTTCTGACCATGGCCCGCCCCGTCACGCTGTTCACCGGCCAGTGGGCGGACCTGCCCCTGGCCGAACTCGCGCCGCTCGCGAAGAGCATGGGCTACGACGGCCTGGAGCTGGCTTGCTGGGGCGACCACTTCAACGTGCAGGAGGCTCTGAAGAGCGACGCCTACCTGCGCGACAAGTGGGCCTTGCTCAAGTCGCACGGCCTGACATCGCTGGCGATCGGCAACCACCTGGTCGGACAGGCCGTGTGCGACCTGATCGACGCGCGCCACAAGTCCATCCTGCCCGCGCACGTGTGGGGCGACGGCGATCCGGAAGGCGTGCGCCAGCGCGCCGCGAAGGAGCTGGCCGACACGGCGCGCGCGGCCAGGAAGTTCGGCGTCAAGACCGTCACCGGTTTCACCGGTTCGTCGATCTGGCACGCCACCTATGCGTTCCCGCCGACGACGCAGGAATTTTGGGATGCCGGCTTTGCCGATTTCGGCAAGCGGTTCACGCCCATCCTCGACGCCTTCGAGAAGGAAGACATCAACTTCGCGCTGGAGGTGCACCCGACCGAGATCGCTTTCGACATCGCATCGACGCAGCGCGCGATCGCGGCGGTGCAAGGCCACAAGCGCTTCGGCTTCAACTTCGACCCCAGCCACCTGGCGTACCAGGGCGTCGACTACGTCAAGTTCATCCGGACCTTCCCGGACCGCATCTACAACGCCCACATGAAGGACGTGTGGTGGGGCAAGGGCGACGGCACCGTCGGCGTGTTCGGCGGCCACACGAGTTTCGGCGATGCGCGCCGGAACTGGGACTTCCGCAGCGTCGGCCGCGGCATGGTCGATTTCGAATCCATCATCGTCGCCCTCAACGACATCGGGTATGCGGGACCGCTGTCGGTGGAATGGGAAGACAGCCGCATGGACCGCGTGCATGGCGCCACCGAAAGCGCCGCCTTCTGCCGGCGCCTGGACTTCAAGCCTGCCGTCGGCGCGTTCGATGCGGCGTTCGGCCGGGAGAACCGATGAGCGATGCCGTGCGCAAGCTGCGCTATGCCATGGTCGGAGGCGGCGAGGGCGCCTTCATCGGCGCGGTGCATCGCAAGGCGATGGCGCTGGACGGGCAGTACGAGCTGGTGGCCGGGGCGCTGTCGTCGACGCCGGACAAGGCGCGCGCTTCCGGCCGCGCGCTCGGGCTTGCGGCGGAGCGCGTTCATCCGGACTGGCACGCGCTGCTGGCAGACGAGTTGCGGCGCGACAGCGCCACCCGTGTCGACGTGGTGGTGATCGTCACGCCCAACCATGTCCACTTTCCCGTCGCGAAGGCGTTCGTGGACGCGGGCTTCCACGTCGTCTGCGACAAGCCGCTGGTGCACACCAGTGCGCAGGCTGCCGAACTGGTGGCGGCGGTGAAGGCCCGCGGCACCGTCTTCGGCGTCACCTACAACTACAGCGGATATCCGCTCGTTCGCCAGGCCCGCGAGATGGTGCGCGCCGGTGAACTGGGCGAACTGCGCAAGGTCGTCGTCGAATACAACCAGGGCTGGCTGGCCACGCGCGTGGAAGCCGGCGGCAACAAGCAGGCCGTGTGGCGCAACGACCCGGCGCAGAGCGGCGGCGCCGGGGCCATCGGCGACATCGGATCGCACGCCGAGAACCTGGTGTCCACCGTCACGGGCCTGGAACTGGAAAGCCTCTGCGCCGACCTCGGTTCGCTGGTCCCGGGCCGGGTGCTGGACGACGATGCCAACCTGCTGCTGCGCTTTCGCGGCGGCGCCCGCGGCGTGATGGTGGCCTCGCAGGTCAATACCGGCATCGAGAACGGCTTTCGGCTGCGGGTGTCGGGAACGCTGGGCACGATCGAGTGGTGGCAGGAGGAGCCGAACCGGCTGACGCACTTCCCGCACGACGGCCCACCGCGGCTGCTGACGCGGGGTTCGCCCTGGCTGCACGAAGCGGCGCTGCGCGCGGGCCGCATTCCGCCGGGCCACCCCGAGGGCTTCATCGAGGCCTTCGCGAACATCTACCTCGGCGTCGCTGCGGCGATCCGCGCGCACGGTGCCGGCCGTGCGGCGGATCCGCTGGACGCGGATTACCCCGATGTGGAAGCCGGCGCGCGCGGCGTGCGGTTCATCGAAGCCGTTCTGGCATCGGCCCGCAGCGACGAGAAGTGGACGCGCATCCCGTAGGCCGGCGGTGAGCCCGCAGGCGAACCCCGGTGATCGGTTCGTGAAATCACCGGGGTTCGCCTGCGGGCTCACCGCCGGCCTACACTGTCGCCATGTTCCGCTGGATGATCGTCGTCTTTCTTGCGCTGGTGCTGATCAGCTGGTTCGCACCCGCGCTGCAGAAATTCGGCTTCGGCCGGCTGCCCGGCGACCTGCGCTTCAAGCTGTTCGGCCGGGAGATGTTCCTGCCGTTCACCTCCACCATCCTGCTGAGCCTGCTGGCCGCGGGCATCGCGAAATTCATCTGAATCCATGAAGGCGTGCATCGACATCGGCGGCACCAAGGTCGCCGTCAGCCTGAACACGGGGGCGGGGCTCGATCTGGTCGCCCGGCGCAGCGAACCGACCGCCAAGACCGGCGCCAACGATGCGCTCGCGCGGCAGGTGATCCGCATGGTCGACGAAGCCTGCGCGGAACTGGGCGTGGATCCTTCCCGCGTGCAGCGCGCCGGCGTCTCGTCGGCTGGCCCCTTCGTGCTGCGCGCCGGAATGGTGGAGCTCGCCAGCCCCAACATCTGCGGCGGCCTGGCCGGGCCGGCGCGGGGCCTGCCCAACGACTGGATGACGGCAACGCTCGAAGCGCCGCTGCGCGGCCGTTTCGGCGAAGTGCGCGTCGAGAACGACTGCATCGGTGCGCTGGAAGCCGAGCGCCGCTGGGGCGCGCTTCAGGGTTACGAACATTGCGGCTATGTCACCTGGAGCACCGGCGTCGGCATGGGGTTCTGCGTCGATGGCCGCGTGCTGCGCGGCAAGAACGGCAACGCCGGACACGGCGGCCACATGTTCGTGAGCGACAACGACGACGCGCTGTGCGGCTGCGGCAACATCGGCGACCTCGAGGCGCTGGTCGCCGGCAACGCCGTGACGAGGCGCTTCGGCGCGGACGCGGCGGTGCTGCTGCAGCACGCGCGTGCCGGCGACGCCGAGGCGATCCGCAAGGTGGACGAGCTTTGTCGCGTGATGGGCCGCGCGCTCTACAACGTGGTCGTGGTGCTCGACCTGCAGCGCATCAGCCTGGGCGGCAGCGTCTTCACCAACAACGTGGACTACCTGCTGCCCCGCCTGCAGGCGCAGGTGCAGGGCAAGCTGCCCGCGCTCACCGCCGGTTGCGAGCTGGTGCCGGCGGGACTCGCCGAACGCGTGGGCGACTACGCCGCCCTCGCGCTGATCACCTAGTTCCGGGGTCCGCGACGTTCAGCGGGTGCCGGCTTCGTTGGGGTTGTGAATGATCCAGATCAAGTTGCCCGCGCCGTACTGAAAGCCGGAGGGTCCGGCAAAAATCAGGCGTCCCTGGCCCTTGTAGACCAGCTCGTGGCGGTGGCGATCGCTGCCGTAGTAGAAAGGAATCCAGGCCTTTCCGGATGCGTACACGCCATGGTCGGTGGGCTGGCCGATGAGATCGGTCACCTGCTTCATGGGCATGCCGATTTCCAGCCGGGTGAAGCGGCTGTTGGCGGCCGGCCTGCCGGTGATCTCGCCTTCCCAGCCGTCCCGTCCCTTCACCTTGCGCCCATCGCCGGCCGCAACCTTGGACGAATCGACCACTTCGCCGCGCGCGTTCACGCCGCCGCTGGGGGCGGGGGCCCTGGCTGCGGGGGCGGGTGCAGGTGCAGCCGCGGGTGCAGGAGCCGGAGCAGGGGCCGGGGCCGGGGCGGGGCTGCCGGTGATTTCCCTGACCTGGGCGCAGCCGGCTCCAAGGACGGCCGAGGCGCACAGCGCGGACAGGATGGCTAAAGACGTGGCGTTCTTCATGGCATCTCCTGAGGATCGTTTTTGGAAGGCATGGATTGTGAGGCAATTTCCAGCCCTGCATCCACGGCGCCAATCCGCGCTTGCTGGATCAGTTCAGCGATCTTCGGGCCGCTCGCCTGCTCCTGCATCGCCTGCGCTGCTATTGTCTTTGTAGCAACGGACTGGGCCAGGGACAAGGCCGCAAGCAGGCGTGGGCGTTGCGGGTAGGGCTGCTCCTGCAGGCCGAGGCGGCCCCTCGCATCGCACTCGCAGGCCAGCAGCGCCAGCTCGAACCGCTGCGGCTTGCGAAAGGCGTCGCAGCGCTCCAGCAGCCGCACGATGGCGGCAGCGCCGAACTCGCCGCTGCGGTGGATGTTGCCGTGCTCGCGCGCCACCACGTCGGCCAGTTCGCGGCAGTCGTTGGGCACGCGCAGCCGGTTGCACACGGTCTGCAGCAGCCGGGCGCTGCGCTGCTCGTGTCCGATGTGCTTGGGCAGCATCTCGGCGGGCGTGGTCCCCTTGCCCAGGTCGTGGGTGAGGCAGGCAAAACGCACCTGCAACGGCGCATCGAGCCGCGCGCTCATGTCCAGCACCATCATGTTGTGCACCCCGGTGTCCACTTCCGGGTGGTAATCGGCCCGCTGGGGGACACCCCACAAGCGGTCTACCTCCGGCAGCACGCGCGCCAGCGCGCCGCAGGCGCGCAGCACCTCGAACATGCGCGAAGGCCTGGCTTCCATCAGTCCGCGGGCGAGCTCCTGCCACACCCGCTCCGGCACCAGATGGTCCGCCTCGCCGTCTTCCACCATCTCGCGCATCAGCTGCAGCGTTTCCGGCGCCACCTCGAAGTCGGTGAAGCGGGCGGCGAAACGCGCCACGCGCAGGATGCGCACCGGGTCCTCGCGGAACGCTTCGGTCACGTGCCGCAGCACGCGCGCGCGCAGGTCGCGCTGGCCGCCATGCGGGTCGATCAGCGCGCCGTCGCCGGCCTGGGCGATGGCGTTGATGGTGAGGTCACGGCGGCCCAGGTCCTGCTCCAGCGTGACTTCCGGCGCGGCGTGGAAGGCGAAGCCGTGGTAGCCGCGGCCGGTCTTGCGCTCGGTGCGCGCGAGCGCATATTCCTCGCGCGTTTCCGGGTGCAGGAAGACGGGGAAGTCCCTGCCGACCGGCAGGTAGCCGGCCGCGATCATCTGTTCGGGCGTGGCGCCGACGACCACCCAGTCCTGGTCCTGGACCGGCAACCCCAGCAAGGCGTCCCGCACCGCCCCGCCCACGCGGAAAGTTCGCATGGGCGCAGTGTACCGAGGCGCGGTTCGACTACCTCGACGTGCGGTACGGCTCGTCCATCGCCACGAAGTCGTGTTCGACCAGCGCGTCGTCGATCCACGCTTTCACGCCCGGCAGCGCGCACACGCGGCGGATGTAGTCGGTGACCGCGCCCGGCACCGGCAGGCCGTAGTTCCGGATGCGCATGCACACCGGCGCATAGAAAGCGTCGGCGATCGTGAACTCGCCGAACAGCATCGGGCCGCCGTGCTCCTGCAGCAGCCCGGTCCACATCTCGCCGATGCGCTGCACGTCGCTGCGCACGCCGGCCTGGTCACGCCACACCACCGCGCCCACCTGCGGCAGCGACGCCTCGATGTTCATCGGGCAGTGGCTGCGCAATGCACCGAAGCCCGAGTGCATCTCCGCCACCACGCTGCGCGCGCGAGCCCGCGCCCTGGCGTCGCGCGGCCAGAGCTGGCGGTCGGGAAACTTCTCCGCGGCGTATTCCGCGATCGCCAGGCTGTCCCAGATGGCGAGGCCGTCGTCCACCAGCACCGGCACGCGGCCTGCGGGGCTGACCTTGAGCACCTCGTTCTTGAAGCGCGAGTCGCCCTCGAAGGAGTCGAAGCGCACCATGCGCTCCTCGAACGGGATGCCGGCCTGCTTGAGCAGGACCCACGGCCGCATGGACCACGACGAGTAGTTCTTGTTGCCGATGTACAGGGTGAGCATCGCGTCCTCCGCGGTTGGAATGGCGGGATGCTAGCGGGACCGCGCCGGACATTGATGCAAAAAGCGGCCCGGATTGATGTTCAGTCCGATTTCCGTGGCGGCACGTCGCGCCGCAGCCCCAGGCGTCGCATGGGGCCGATCAGGTTGAGGATGCCCAGCACCAGCAGGGTGGCGACGACGGCCGTGACTTCGCGGCCCAGGCCCGCGGCCATGCCGATGGCCGAAGTCATCCAGATCCCCGCCGCGGTGGTGAGGCCGCGCACGTGTTCCTCGGTGGGCAGCTTCAGGATGCTGCCGGCGCACAGGAAGCCGACACCTGCCAGCAGCCCCTGGAGCACGCGGCTCAACCCCTCGGCGTCCATCCCGGCTTGCAGCGGCACGAACACCACCAGCGCCGAACCCGCGGCCACGAGCATGTGGGTTCGGATGCCGGCCTCCTTGCCGGAGCGCTCCCGTTGCAGCCCGAGCAGGCCGCCCAGCAACGCCGCCAGCCCGAGGCGCACCACCAGCCGCGTCAGCTGCTCCACGTCGTCGAGGCCGGCGAACTCCTCGGCGATCGTGTTCCGGATGGTGTCCCAGGTGCCCATCCGCACAATCTATCAGGGCAACTCGGAGTTAGGGACGGGTTGTGACGAATCGCGCGGCCCGATGACGCCCAGCCGCGCCTTCAGGGACTGCGGCTGGCCCGTGAACATCGCGGCGTAGAGCGTGGCGTTGGACACCACCTTCTTCACGTAGTCCCGGGTTTCGGTGAAGGGGATCGTCTCGGCCCAGGCCGCGCCTTCCACCGTCGCGCCATTGCGCCAGGCGCGCGGGCGGCTGGGGCCGGCGTTGTACGCGGCGGCGGCCAGCGGCATCGAGCCCCCGAAGTCGTCGAGCACCAGCTTCAAGTAGCCGGTGCCGATGGCGATGTTCGTCTCGCGGTCGGTGAGCTGGTCCACCCTGAACCCGCTCAGGCCGATCCGGTTGGCCGTCCAGCGCGCGGTGGCGGGCATCACCTGCATCAGGCCCGAGGCGCCCACGCTGGAACGCGCGTCCATGACGAAGCGGCTTTCCTGGCGGATCAACCCGTAGACATAGGCGGGGTCCAGGCCGATCTCGCGGCTGCGACGCAGCACCGATTCGCGGAACGGCGTGGGAAACCGCTGTTCGAAGTCGAATTCCGTGCGCGTTCGTTCGCTGGTGTTGATGCAGCGGTCCCATACCTCGCGCTCGCAGGCGAACTGCGCCGCCGCCAGCAGTTCGCGGTCGGGCAGCAGGCCCCCGCGGTGCAGGTTGGTGGTGTAGTTCCACTCGCGACTGCCTTCGGCGCGCAGGCCGATCGAGATGGCGAGCAACGCGCGGTTCAGGCCGGGGTCCTGGCGCGCCGCTTTCATTTCTTCCTCCGTCAGCGGCGACGGCCTCGGGGGAACCGTGACCTTCAGGCCCAGGTCGTCCAGCGCGAGTTGCTCGTAGAAGCCGCGCGGCGACGCAATGGACTCCAGCAGCTTCTGCGCCTCGGCCCGCTGCCCTTCGGACTGGCCGATGCCCAGCAGCGCGCGGGCCTTCCAGTACACCCAGGCCGGCTCGGCCTGCGCTGCGTCGCTCATCCCGTTGACGGCTTCGAGGATGTTGCCCCAGTCGATGCCGCGCGGCGCGCGCAAGGCGGCGCGCACTTTCCACGCGAGGAGCTCGTCGCTCAGGTGCTTGTCCCGCTCCACCTTGGAGAAGTAGGCGTTGGCCTCCGGGTTCAGCCGCTGCGCCGCCTGCCGGCCCACCACGGCCCAGATCCAGTCCCGCTCCTCCGGGTGCACCTGGGGTCCCCATTTGTTTTCGAGCTGCAGCGCGGCGTTTTCGGAGTCGGTCGTCGCCAGCTTGATGAGGGCCAGGCCGACCATCTCGCGGCGCACGCGTGACGCCGCCACGACGCGGCTGGTGAGGAACTTGGTCGGGCTGGCATTCAACTCCGCCAGCATCGGCAAGGCGTCGGGGTGGGCGATTTCCAATGCGGCGGCGGCCGCCTTCGGGCGATTGGCCTCGATCGACTGGCGCGCCTTGCGCCAGGCGTCCGCCGGCGTCATCCGCCGGGGACCGGTGGAAGTGGCGATCAGCGCGGCGGCGGCCGCCGTGCAGCCTTCGTCCGCGTCCCGCAGGCCGAACCAGTTGCGGCGCACTTCGTCGGCGATGGCGCCACCGCTGGCCGGCCCCTCCTGCACGAACTTGGCCAGCAAGGCGTAGCACCGCACCTCGCGGTCGTCATTCATCCTGTACTTCGGGTATTCCTGCCCGAACAGGTCCCAGCGGCGCTGCTGGCCCAGCATGAGCAGCCAGTCGTTGCGCAGCCGGTCTTCCTGGTAGGTTCCGGCGAAGCGCGCCAGGAACTGCCGGACCTCCTCGGGCGTGGCCGTATCGAGGCGGGCGCGCAGTTCCCAGTAGGCCGCCCAGGGCTCCAGCGCATGGCCCTGCGCCTGCGGCAGCAATTGGGCAAGGCGGGCCTTGTTGCCCTGGCCGAAGGCTTGCGCCATCTCCAGCAGCACGGTGTTCTGCGGCTGAGCCTGGACACAACCCGCAAGGGTGATCGCCAGGGATGCCAGAATCGTTCTCAACTTCATCGGGAAATTATGGACAGTTCGGATCAAAAAAAGCTGGTGCGCAAAAAGCTGATCGAGCAGCGGCTGGCCATGCCGGACCGTCACCACCGCGCCGAGAAGCTGCAGCAGGTGATGCGGATCTGGCTGGTGGGCCGCCCCGACACCGTGATCGGGGCGTACTGGCCGATCAAGGGCGAATTCGACCCGCTGCCGGCGCTGCATCGCTGGAAGGAAGATGGCGAGCTGCTGGACGAGCCGCAGCTGCGTCGCATCGGCCTGCCGGTGGTGGACAAGCTCCATCGGACCCTGAAGTTCCACGCGTGGTTCCCGGGGTGCCCGATGGAGGAGGACGCCTACGGTATCCCAAAACCGAAGGACACGGAGGTCGTGGTGCCAACCTTGCTGTTCGTTCCGTGCGTCGGCTACGGCGTCGGCGGCTACCGGTTGGGCTATGGCGGCGGCTTCTACGACCGCACGCTGGCCCAGTTGCGGCCGAAGCCGTACACCGTGGGCCTCGGTTTCGCGGCCGGGTTCCTGCCGAACATGGAGCCGGAGCCGCACGACGTGGCGCTGAATGCCATCCTGAACGAGATGGGCGCGGTGTGGCCGATGGAACTGGACGAGGATTGAAAGCGGACAGCCGGACGCAGAAGGCGCAGAAGTTACGCAGAAGTCGCAGAAGGACATCCAAAACCTTTCTTGGTTTCTTTTGCGTCTTCTGCGTAGTTTCTGCGACTTCTGCGTCCGGTATCCGTTCCCGCTTTCAACTAATCCATGTCATCCACCGTGTCCGGGTCCGGCACCTCCCCGATCACCTGGCGGGTGATGCGGCTCTGGGTCATGAGCCAGTCGCAGAAGGCCCGCACCTCCGGCCGCTGCGGCGTGCGCGGGCCGACGATCAGCCAATACGCCATCGGCGAATCCATCCGCAGCTTCGGCAACGGCTCCACCAGGTCGCCGTTGGCCAGGCTCTCGGCCACCAGCGGCAGGCGCGCCAGCACCACGCCCTGGCCCGTGAGCGCCGCCTGCACCATCTGGTAGGCATAGTTGAAATAAAGCCAGCGCTTGGGCTGCAGCTTCGACAGGCCGTGCTGGTCGAACCAGCGCCGCCACGTCAGCCACTCCAGGTGCGTCTGGTGCGCATCGCCGGCCTCGATCAGGGTGAATTGCGCCAGGTCCGCCGGCTTGGCGAACACGGCGCCGCCCTTGAGCAGCCAGGGACTGACCACGGGTGTGAGCTCCTCGCCGAACAGCCGGATCGCCTGGGGCGGCATCGAGCCCATGGGGCCGTAGCGCAGCGCCATGTCGACGTCCGCCACCTCCAGGTCCAGCATCGAGTCGCTGGCGTCGATGCGGATGTCGATGTCGGGGTTGTCGCGCTGGAACTGCTCCAGCCGCGGAATCAGCCACATCGACGCGAAGGACGCGAAGGTCGTGAGCGCCACCGCGCGGCGGCCGGCGCTCTGGCGGATCTGCCGCACCGTGTTGTCGATGCGCGGCAGCGACTGCGACACGGCCATCAGCAATTGCGACCCTGCGCCCGTCAGTTCCACGGCGCGCGTGTGCCGCAGGAACAGTGACACGCCGACTTCTTCTTCGAGCGACTGGATCTGCCGGCTGACGGCCGACTGGGTCAGCGCCATCTCCTCCGCCGCGGCGCGAAAGTTGAGGTGACGGGCGACGGCTTCGAAGGCCCGCAGGTGGCCGGCGGAAATCGGGCGGGTGCGCAAATGGGTCTGCGAATGCTGCATGGGCGGCTCGGGGATTGATGCGAATCCGGAATCAATAGCGTAGCTGGATTTCATTGGACCGCCAAGCTGGCGTGAAAGATCATCTCATTCCGAAATGCCATCGCCGGAGAACGCCATGACCGCTGCTTCCCCCACTGCCCATTCGCTCCTGTCCGCCCCCGCCGCACCGCTGCCGGGCACCTGGAAACTGGCGCGTGGACGCGCGGTGACGCTGCGTCCGGCCACCGACGGCATCCTGCGCGTCGCCCATGGCCGCGTCTGGGCCACGACCGACGGCCCGCACGGCGGCACGCCTTTCGATTCGGGGGACCATGTGCTGGAAGTCGGCCGCTCGATGTATGTGCGGGCCGGCCAGCGCGTGGTGATCGAGTCGTGGGCGCGCCAGACGGCCTCGTACTTCGCCTGGGACCCGGTCTTCGCGGCGGCGCCGCAGCCTGTCCAGCGGCGGCGGCCGAACCCCGCCGTGGTGCTGCAGCCGCTGGCCGACCTGCGCGCGGCGGTGGGCCTGGGACTGCGTGCCTTGGGGCAACTGGCCGGCGGCCTGGCGCACCTGGCCTGGGACGTGGCGCGCGGCGGCAGCAGCAACGCGGCCAGCCGGCGCCCGCACGGCGCGCCCGGCTGAGTCCGGCCGGGCGAGGGCGGCGACCATAATCGCCGCCATGCCCGTCACGCCCGCGCCTGCCTCCCGTCCGCTGCATGTGGTCGTGATGGGCGTGGCCGGCTGTGGCAAGTCGCTGGTCGGCGCACTGCTCGCGCAGCGCTTGGGCCTTGCCCTGGTGGAGGGGGACGATTTCCATCCGCCGCGCAATATCCAGAAGATGCGCGAGGGCACGCCGCTCACCGATGCCGACCGGGCCGACTGGCTGCGGCGGCTGGCGCAGGAACTGGCGGCGCAGCCGCGCGGCGCGGTGCTCACCTGCTCGGCCTTGAAGCGCTCCTACCGCGACATGCTGCGTGCCGCGGTTGCGGACTTGCGCTTCCTGCACCTTGCCCTGACGCAGCACCAGGCGCTGGAACGCGTGGCCGCGCGCACCGACCATTTCTATCCGCCCAGCCTGGTGGCCAGCCAGTTCGAAGCGCTGGAGGACCCGTCCGGGGAACCGGGCGTCCACGTCGCCAATGCCACCCAGCACATCGACCGCATCGTGGATGAGGCCGAACGTTGGTTCAAAATCGGGCCTGGCGCCCCTTCCGCAGGAACCCCATGACCAAAGCATTCGCGAGCCAGTCCGACCTGGCCGACAAGAAGATCACTTTCGAGCAGCTGTCGCCGCATTGCTGGGCGTACACCGCCGAGGGCGACCCGAATTCGGGCGTGATCATCGGCGAGAAGTTCATCATGGTCAGCGACGCTACGGCCACTCCGGCCATGGCGCAGGACCTGATCGCGCGCATCCGCACCGTCAGCGACAAGCCGATCAAGTACGTGCTGCTCACGCACTATCACGCCGTGCGCGTGCTGGGCGCCAGCGCCTATGCGGCCGAAGGCGCGACGGAAATCATCGCGAGCCAGGGGACGTACGAGCTGATCGTCGAGCGCGGCAAGGAAGACATGCAGTCCGAGATGGACCGCTTTCCGCGCCTGTTCCGCAATGCCGAAACCGTGCCGGGGCTGACCTGGCCGACGATGGTGATCAGCGGCGGCAACCCGGTGCGCGGCGAAGTCCCCGGCAAGCTGTCGGTCGACCTGGGCGGCGTGCGCGTGCAGATCTGGTCGCCCGGCCCCGGCCACACGCGCGGCGACACGATCGCCTGGGTGGAAGAGGAGAAGGTGCTGTTCTCCGGCGACTTGGTGGAATACAACGCGGGCGTGTACACGGGCGACGCGCAGCTGGAGGAATGGCCGGCGACACTGGAGGCGCTGCGCGCGCTGCGCGCCGAGGCCCTGGTGCCCGGCCGCGGCGAGGCCATGAAGGGCAATGCCAACGTGAACCTCGCGCTCGACTACACGAAGCGCTGGGTCGAGACGCTGTTCCGCTGCGCCAGGGAAGCGGCCGCCGCCAACATGGACCTGCGCGCCGCCATGGCGCACACGCGCAAGGCGATGGACCCGGTGTTCGGCAACGTATTCATCTACGAGCATTGCCTGCCTTTCGACGTGACGCGCGCGTACGACGAGGCGAAGGGTTTGAAGAACCCGCGCATCTGGACGGCGGAGCGCGACAAGGAGATGTGGGCCTCGCTGCAGGAGTGACCAGCTCCACGTAGGCGAGCGCCGACAAATTGCGTTCCCGCGGGCCGACACGCAGCGGGCCAACCCGTTCCTAAGCTGGACAGAAGGCGTCATCCGCCGTCACCAGAGGAGCAACCATGTCCGAAGACAAGTCCACGCCGCGCATCCTGCAGCAGCAGCCGCAACGCGAAAGCGATCCGCAACAGCAGCAGTCCGGCGGCACCGACTTCCAGTCGCGCGGCCAGGCACAAGGCCAGCAACAGGCCGACGGCAAGGTGGAAGGCGAGGGCAGCTACACCGCCACCCGCGATTACCAGAAGAACATCAAGGACTACCTGGACAAGGCCGACGTGGACGCCGACGCCAAGGCCGCGAAGCCGCGTTCCGATGCGGAAGCGCGCGACCTGGAAGCGGCGGAGCGCGAAGGCAAGTCACACTCGCGCGGAGAGCGCTAATTCCCGCAGGTCCCGCTGGTAGGCGCGCAGCCGCCGGACCGCCTGCTCGCGCTGCGCGGGCGTGGTGGCTTGGTGGACCGCCGCAAACGTGCGGCAGCTTTCCTGGATCAGCGCGTCGCGCCAGGCGCGATAACTCACGTCCGGCGGCTGTTGCATCCGCTGCAGCGCGGCGTGTACCAGCGCGGTGGCCGCGGCCGGCGAGGTGTCCGGCACCGATGCCTGTCGCAGCGCCTGCAGCACGTCCTGCTGCCAGCGCTGCCGCTCCGACAGGATGCGGCCAGGGTTGTACATCGACCGCTCGATCGCCTGCCGCAGCACGCCGCGCTGCGGCGCGTCGAGCCGGCCGTAGACACTTTCCAGGCGGTCCAGCATCTGCTCGTAGCGCTTCTCGTGTTGCTGCGGCGCCGGGCGGCTGATCCATTTCTTGAAGAAATCCTCGTTGCGGCTGCGGTATTTGCGCTCCAGGTGGCGCAGCTGCTGCGCGGACAGGGTCGGCGCCATTGCGCCCATGCCTGCCGCCGCCTGCCCGGCCACCGCCGCGATGCGGACCTGCACCTGAGCCACGATGTCGCAGGCCTGCTGCGGCGTCACTTCCTCGGCGGCCATGGCCTCCATCCGCGCGAGGATCTCGATCAGCTTCGGCAGCTCCTCCCGGCGGTGCCAGTCGTGCAGCCTCGCCAGCTCCCGCCTGGCGTCCGGTTCCTGCTCCTCGCTGAAGTCGACGTAACCGTCGATCCACCAGAAGGCCAGCTCCGGCAGGGTGCTGTAGCCCAGCTTGATGGCGCTGCATGCCGCGAGCCCCAGCGAAAGGGCGAGCGCAAGGATAATGGCTGCGATACGGGGCAACGACTTCATGGGCTGGAAGGGTAGCGAATGAACGCAGTGGACGTGGTCGTGATGGCGGCCGGCAAGGGAACGCGGATGAAGAGCCGCACGCCCAAGGTGTTGCATCGGCTGGGCGGGCGGCCCCTGATCCAGCACGTCATCGACACGGCGCAAGCCCTGAAAGCGCGGCGAACCATCGTCATTACCGGCCATGGTGCCGCAGATGTGGAAAGCTGGGTGGCCCATGCGGCCTCGGCGGCCGGCCAGCGCGTGCCGGACTTCGTGCGCCAGGAGCCGCAATTGGGCACCGGCCATGCCGTGCAGCAGGTCGTGCCGGTCCTGCCGGACGACGGCATCGCCCTCATCCTGAACGGCGACGTGCCGCTGGTCCGCCCGGAAACACTGCAGGTCCTGGTGGACCGCTGCGGCGGCAGCCGCCTCGCGCTGCTGACGGTGGAGATGGCCGACCCCACGGGCTACGGCCGGATCGTTCGCTCGGGCGACGCAGTGAAGGCGATCGTCGAGCACAAGGACGCGAGCCCTGCGCAACGCGCCCTCCGCGAGGTCTACACCGGTTTCATGGCCGTTCCTTCCGCCCAACTGAAGAAGTGGCTGGCGCGCCTGACCAACGACAACGCGCAAGGTGAGTACTACCTGACCGACATCGTCAAGCTCGCCGCCGCGGATGGCGTCGAGGTCGTCGCCGCCCCGGCATCCGAGCAGGTGGAGGTGGATGGCGTCAACAGCCCGGTGCAACTGGCGGACCTGGAACGCGCGTTCCAGCGCCGGCAGGCCAACGCGCTGATGGAGCAGGGCGTGCGGCTGGCGGACCCCGCCCGCTTCGACCTGCGCGGCACGCTCGCTTGCGGGCAGGACGTGGAGATCGACGTCAACTGCGTGTTCGCGGGCCAGGTGAGCCTGGGCGACAACGTGCGCATCGGGCCGAACTGCGTCATCGCCAACGCCCGCATCGCGGCCGGCGCCGTGATCCACGCCTTCACCCACATCGACGGCGAGACGTCCGGCGTCGAAGTCGGCGAGGGGGCGCTGGTCGGTCCGTTCGCTCGCCTGCGCCCCGGCGCGCAACTGGGGGCCGAGGTGCACATCGGCAACTTCGTCGAGGTGAAGAACTCGACGATGGCGCGCGGCGCCAAGGCCAACCACCTGGCATACCTCGGCGACGCCACCGTGGGCGAGCGCGTGAACTACGGCGCCGGCAGCATCACGGCCAACTACGACGGCGCCAACAAGAACCGCACCGTGATCGAGGCTGACGTGCACGTCGGCAGCAATTGCGTGCTGGTCGCACCCGTGACGGTGAAGCAGGGCGGCACGATAGGCGCGGGCTCGGTCATCAACCGGAACACCGAGGCCGGCAAGCTGACCGTCGCGCGGGCGCGGCAGGTGAGCCTGGAGGGCTGGGAACGGCCGAAGAAGCCGGCGAAGAAATAGCAGCTACCGCGTGCGCGGCAGCGCGATGCGCGGGCGGAACTTGGCGCGGCGCACCGAGAAGAAGGCCTTGACGTTGCGCACGTTGGCGTCGCTCGTGAACAGGCGCTGCGCCAGCGCCAGGTAGTCGGGCATGTCGCGCGCATAGACCACCAGGATGAAGTCCGGACCCGGCGAGACGCGGTAGCACTGCTGCACGGCGTCGTCGGCCACGACCCGCGCCTCGAAAGTTTCCTGCTCCTCGCTGCCTTGCCGGTCCAGCGACACCTCCACCACCGCTTCGAGACCGTGCCCCAGCGTGGCGGCCAGGCGCTCGCGACTGAGCAACGCCACCTCGCCTTCGATCAGGCCGGCGTCCCAGAGGCGCTTGACCCGGCGCAGGCAGGTGGCGGGTGAAATGTGCACCTTCCTCGCCAAGTCCAGGTTGCTCAGCGAGCTGTCGTCCTGAAGCTGGGCCAGGATGGCCAAGTCCGCTTGATCGATGTCCGATGATTTCTCTTTATCAGGCATTTCGGAATTTTATTGCGGATCTGTTTCTCAATGGTTGTAAGTTTCAAATTAGATGGAATTTAGCATCCATATTGCACGACGCCACGCCTAAAGTCGCTGCATCTCAGCTTGAAAGGGCAGCCATGTGCGGCATCGTCGGCGCGGTTTCCACCCGCGATATCGTTCCCATCCTCGTCCAGGGCCTGCAGCGACTGGAATACCGCGGCTATGACTCCTGCGGCGTCGCGGTCTACGCCGACGGCCTGAAGCGCGCGCGCAGCACGGCGCGGGTCGCGGAGCTCGCTGAACAGGTGGCCACCGAACGCATCGCCGGCGGCACCGGCATTGCCCACACCCGCTGGGCAACGCACGGCGCACCCGCCGTCCACAACGCCCATCCCCACTTCAGTCACGGCCCGGGCGAGGCAGCCGCGTCGGCCCCCGGGAAGATCGCGCTGGTGCACAACGGCATCATCGAGAACCACGACGAGCTGCGCGCCGCGCTGCAGGCCCGGGGCTACAAGTTCAACAGCCAGACCGACACCGAGGTGATCGCGCACCTGGTGGACAGCCTGTACGAGGGCGACCTGTTCGAAGCCGTCAAGTCTGCGCTGGGCCAACTGCACGGGGCTTATGCCATCGCGGTGTTCTGCAAGGACGAGCCGCACCGCGTGGTCGGCGCGCGCGCCGGCTCGCCGCTGGTGCTGGGCGTGGGCAAGGACGAGAACTTCCTCGCCAGCGACGCCATGGCGCTGGCCGGCGTGACGGACCAGATCGTGTACCTGGAAGAGGGCGACATCGTCGACCTGCAGCTGGGGCGCTACTGGATCGTCGACCGCAACCACAAGCCCGCGACCCGCGCGGTGAAGACGGTGCAGGCGCACAGCGGCGCGGCGGAGCTGGGCCCGTACCGGCACTACATGCAGAAGGAGATCTTCGAGCAGCCGCGCGCCATTGGCGACACGCTCGAGGGCGTCATCAACATCATGCCGGAGCTGTTCGGCGACAACGCGCTGTCCGTCTTCAAGCAGGTCGACAACGTTCTGATCCTGGCCTGCGGCACCAGCTACTACAGCGGCTGCACGGCCAAGTACTGGCTGGAGTCGATCGCGAAGATCCCGACGCAGGTGGAGATCGCCAGCGAATATCGCTACCGCGAGAGCGTGCCGAACCCGCGCACTCTGATCGTCACCATCAGCCAGTCGGGCGAAACGGCCGACACGCTGGCAGCGCTGAAGCATGCGCGCGGTCTGGGCATGGAACACACCCTGACCATCTGCAACGTGTCCACCTCTGCGATGGTGCGCGAATGCAAGCTGGCCTACATCACCCGCGCCGGCGTGGAGATCGGCGTGGCCTCCACCAAGGCCTTCACCACCCAGCTCGCCGGCTTGTTCCTGCTGACGCTGACGCTCGCGCAGCTGCGCGGCCACCTGACGGACGAAGAGGAGTCCGCGCACATGAAGGCGATGCGCCACCTGCCTTCCGCGCTGTCGGCGGTGCTGGCGCTGGAGCCGCAGGTCATCAGCTGGGCCGAGGACTTCGCGGACAAGGAGCATGCGCTGTTCCTGGGCCGGGGCTTGCACTACCCGATCGCCCTCGAAGGCGCGCTCAAGCTCAAGGAGATCACCTACATCCACGCCGAAGCGTATGCCGCGGGCGAGCTGAAGCACGGACCGCTGGCGCTCGTGACCAGCGAGATGCCGGTGGTCACGGTGGCGCCCAACGACGCGCTGCTGGAAAAGTTGAAGAGCAACATGCAGGAAGTGCGCGCCCGCGGCGGCGTCCTGTACGTGCTGGCCGATGCGGACAGCCGCATCGAGAGCAGCGAAGGCGTGCACGTGATCCGGATGCCGGAACACTATGGAGCGCTCAGCCCCCTGCTGCACGTGGTGCCGCTGCAGCTGCTGGCATACCACACGGCCATCGCGCGGGGGACGGACGTGGACAAGCCCAGGAACCTGGCCAAGAGCGTGACGGTGGAGTGACAGGGCGCGTTTGACAGCGTCCTGCCGCTTCCCCTACCCTCGCCGCATGGCTTCATCCCCCGTCCCTTCCGGCAGTTCCGCTCTGCCGTCGCCCCAGGCCGAGGCCGCCCGCTACGCGCTTATCCGGCGGCTGGCGCCTTCCATGCGCCACCACCTGGTGGTCAACCTGCAGCCGATCGGCATGATCTACGAGGTGATGGAGCGGCGCCTGCGCGCCCCCACACCCGACCTGGCGCACGTGCAGGACAGCGCGGGCAAGATCAACGGCTTCGCCAGGGCCGCCCTGGCGTCTTGCCTGGACGTGGTCGGCTGGCTGGCGCCGGACGACACCGCGACCGCGACCGTGGACGACGTGGTGCGCGAGTGCGCGGGATTGCTGGCCACCAGCCTGAGTTTTCGCGGATATGCGCTGCGCAACCAGGTCTCTTCGCTGCCGGGCGCCATCCGCCGGTCCGGCGCGCGTACGCTGCTGACCGCCGCGTTGATCCATTGCACGGACCACCTGCCCGCGCCCGCGGACCTGGTGATCACCGGGGACGCCGGCGACGGCGGCGCGCAGCTGACCATCGAATTCCAGCCCACCCCCGGCGAGCACACGTTCGGCAGCGAGGCGAACTACCGCAAGCTGGCCTGGGTCGACCTGCATGCGCTCGCGGTGGCGGATGGGATCGGTGTCGAGACGAATGGCACGCAGGCGGTGCGGCTGCGGCTGCCGTGGGCGTAGGCCGGCGGTGAGCGCGGCGCCGAACCCCGGTATGGCGCGCAGTCACCGGGGTTCCTGACGTCACCCCGGCCTACGGGGCTGGGCGTAGCCGAACGCGCGCTCCGCTGGGGTTCCTGCGTCACCCCAGCCTACGAAGAGAAACCCAGCTTCTTCATCGCCGCGCCCAACGCGACGCGGCTGCGCTCGTAATCCGCCCACGGCGCATTGCCCTGGTCCAGGCGACGGTGCACCGTGCCGACGGTCCAGTGCGCCCCGCTTTTCAGCGCGCCCAGTTCGTCCCATCCGACCGGCACCGAAATGCCCAGGCCCGGACGCGCCCGGGCCGACCACGCGCATGCGGTCGTGGCGCCGTAACCGTTGCGCAGGTAGTCGATGAAGATGCGGCCGACGCGGTTGGTCGCGCCGCTCTTGGCCACGAAGCGGTCCGGCAGCGTGCGCGACAGGTGCTGCACCACGGCTTGCGAGAACGACTTGACCGTGTCCCAGTCCAGTTGCTTCTTCAGGGGCACCACCAGGTGCAGGCCCTTGCCGCCGCTGGTTTTCAGGAAGCACGGCAGGTCCAGCTCCTGCAGCATCGTGCGCACCAGCGTCGCCGCTTCCTGGATCTGGGCCCAGCTCACGCCTTCGCCCGGGTCGATGTCGAAGGTCATGCGATCCGGCTTGTCGATCGCGCTCTTCACGCCGTTCCAGGTGTGGATCTCGATCACGTTCATCTGCGCGGCCGACAGCAGCCCGCGCTCGTTGACGATCTCCAGCATCGCGGGGTGGCCGGGAAAGATCGCCGGATCGAGCTGCGCGACCCCTTCCATCTTGTAGCGGTCCAGGTGCTTCTGGAAGAACAGCTGTCCCTCCACGCCGTCGGGGGCCCGCACCATCGCGATCGGCCGGCCCTTGAGGTGCTCCATCATCAGCGGCGCGACCAGCGCGTAGTAGCGCACCAGGTCGATCTTGGTGGCGCCGCTTTGCGGATCGATGACGCGGTCCGGGTTGCTGATGCGCAGCGTGGGCGGCAGCGTGGCTGCAGCCGGCGCGCCCCCAGGCGCTGGAGCGGGTGCTGAAGTGGTCGTCTTCGCCGCCTTGCGGGGCTTGGCTGCGACCGCATCCGCCGGCGGTTCGTGCACCGTCGGCTCCCGCGAGATCGCGTCGGCAGGCTTGTCGGTGCGCAGGCCGTGGAAGACGGAATGGCGGACCTTGCCGTCGCGCGTCCACTCGCCGAAAGACACCTCGCACACCAGCTGCGGCTGCACCCAGTGCGCGGCGCGCGGCAGCCCCGTGCCGCTGCCGAAGGGACTGCGCTGCGCCTGGAGTGCATCCAGCTGGCGCCGCACTTCCGCCAGCGTCTTGTCATTGAACCCGGTGCCCACGTTGCCCGCGTAGCGCAGCTTCCCGTCGTCGTCGTGCACGCCCAGCAGCAGCGAGCCGATGCCGGTGCGCGAGCCTTTGGGGTCGGTCCAGCCGCCGATGACGAACTCCTGCCGCAGCTTGCACTTGAGCTTGATCCAGTCGCTGGAGCGACGACAGACGTAGGCCGAGTCGCGGCGCTTGGCGATCACGCCTTCCAGCCCGAGGCGGCAGGCGGAGTCGAGCATCTGCCGGGGCGGCACGTCGAACACCTCACTGAAGCGCACGTTCGGGTGCGGCTTGCGTTCGACGATGCGCTGCAGCACTTCGCGGCGCTGCAGCAGGGGCACGTCGCGCAGGTCATGGCCCGCGCAGTACGGCACGTCGAACAGGTAGAAGACGATCTGTTCGGTGCGCTTGCTGTCGAAGGCGCCCTGCAGCGCCTGGAAGTCGGCCGGCACGTCCTCGCCCGGCATGATGATCTCGCCGTCGTACCAGCCGTCGGGCAGCTCCATGGTGCGCAGCGCGGTCAACAGCCCGGGCAGCCGCGACGACCAGTCATTGCCGTTGCGCGAGATGAGCTGGATCTCGCCGGCTTCCACGCGCGCAAGCATGCGGTAGCCGTCGAACTTGATCTCGAAGATCCATTCTTCCGGGTCTTTCGGCGGCTCGTCGACCAGCACCGCCAGCTCCGGTTGCAGCGACGCGGGCAGTGCGGCCTTGCGCGCGCCCGCTGGCGGTCCGGACGATGCGGTCGGCGCGGTGGCAGTGGAGGGTGCAGCACTGGCGGCGCCCGGTGCGGCGACCGCTTCGGGACGGTCCGCCATCTTCTGCACGCTGTCCGGCATCTCGTCGACCAGGCTGAACTCGGCGATCGGCCGGGCGAACGCGTCGCGTTCCTTGATCAGCAACCAGGGATCCTCGCGGCCATTGCCGCGGCCCTTCATGCGCACCAGGGTCCAGTGCCCGTGCAGCTTGTGTCCGCGCAGTTCGAACTTGAGCTTGCCGTCACGGTAACCCTTGTGCGGGTCTTCCAGCGGGATCCAGGTGCCCTTGTCCCAGATGATCACCTTTCCCGCGCCGTAGTTGCCGGCGGGGATGGTGCCTTCAAATCGGTTGTACGCGATGGGATGGTCCTCGGTGGGCATCGCCATGCGCTTGTCGCCGGGGTCGTAGCTCGGGCCCTTCGGCACGGCCCAGCTTTTCATCGTGCCTTCCAGCTCCAGGCGGAAGTCGTAGTGCAGCCGGGAAGCCCAGTGCTTCTGGACGACGAAGCTGCGGGCGCCTTCATTCGCTTCGCCGCCTTCCGCCGGTTCCGGCGTGGCGTCGAAGTTGCGCTTGTCCCGGTATTTCTGGAGTGCGCTTTTGTCTGCCATTTCAGGGTGGAGCGTTGGGAGTCGGGCCCCGAGCGTAAGACGAATCCACGCTCAGCCCTGTACGCCCAACGCCCGACTTCAGGAGGCCGCGCGGAACTGGTCGCGCAGCATCTTCACCTGGTCATGGTTGCGCTGCACACCCTGCAGCTGGCGCTCCACGATCTGGCGCATGTCGGCCGGCAGGTTCTTCTGCAGCGCCTTGGTGTAGCGGGCCTTGGCGTTGTCTTCGCCGCGCTCGCACTCCTCCAGCACCGCCTTGTCGTCGTAGCTGGTCAGCTTGGACTTGATCGACACCCAGCCGCGGTGCATGGCGCCCATCGCGCTGCCGCCGTCCTCGGTGCTGCCGCCATTCTTGCGGATGCAGTCGTTGAGCTCCTGTGCGGCCCGGCGGCAGTCGTCGGCGCGTTGCAGGAACATCGACTTCAGGTCCTGGCGCTTGGCCTGCTCGGCGCATTCGCGGAAGCCGTATTCGCCGTCCTTGCAGCACTCGACCAGGTCCTTCAGCACGTCGACCGCGTCATCCCTGTCGCCGTCGTTGTTGCCGGCCGTCTGCATCGCGCCGACGGCACCCGCAGCGCCCGTTGCGGCGGTGCCGCTGCCGGAGCCGCGGTACTGGCTGTCGGCGCGTTGCCATGCGGCCTGCGAAGCAGGCCTGGCGCGATCCCAGTCCAGGGACGAACTGCCGCGGCTGCGTTCCCATTCGGAAGCCAGCCTGGGTTCGACGCTGGTCCAGGGATCCTGCGAGCGTTCGCGGCCCGACACGCCCAGGCGGTAGGCCGGACCGTAGTCGTCGAAGCTTCGGCCGGACTCGACGTACGGCTCCTTCGTGTAGTTGTCCTTCCAGAAGGCCTCTTCGGCCGTGGGGTTCACGGCTTCGCCCGCGGCCTTGCCCGCGAGGCCACCCACGACCGCGCCGACCACGCCGCCGACGGCAGCACCAATCGGACCGGCGATGGCGCCTGCGGCCGCGCCAGCCATCGCTCCGCCGGCAGCGCCGATGCCGGTGCCGACCGGGTGCGCACCGGGCTCATCGGTGATGGGGTCGCGGTTCATGTCTCGCTCTTCTCGTTCTTCAGCAGCCATTTGCTTGCTCCTTGTGTGGGGTGAAAGAAAGTCCTCTTCCCCATCTTGGGCCGATGGCCGAGCCTGGCCGTGCGCCAAAAGCCCACAGCGCTTGTAGGACGTGTCGGGCGGGCAGTTGGCGATGGGTCCTGGCTGCGGCCGCGCACAGCCGGTCGCAGCAGCGTCCTACAACTCGGGCGTTGTGTGTGAAGCAACCTGTCTGCACGGGGCAAAACCATGAAATATTCGCTTCGCAAGACTCCATCCCATCTCCACCTCACATACAAGTACGGTGAGGCGAACGGCGGCCTGCTGGGCCGCAACCTGTCCCTGGAAGCCGATGGCAACCGGCTCACGCTGGAAGTCGATCTCTCCGCGAACCTGCTGGCGCGCAACAAGCAATCGTCGTGGTACCTGGACGCGGTGTCCCTTTCGACCAACTTCCACAAGCTCAAGTCGCTGCAGTGCCCGGACAACCTGGTGCGCACCAGGCTCATCCGCGCGTGGGAAGGCGTCACCGATCCGCGGCTGCGCATGCGCCTGGTGCTCAGTCCGCGCGGCAGCTACCTGTACGAGGTGGCGCCGCATTCGTTGTTCATGGGGGGCATCCAGCTCGACGTGCAGGCTTTCCTGGAAGAAGAGTCGGACGTGGGCACCGCAACCACCGAGGCATCTGCCATGGCCGAAGCCGATGCCGACGGAAAGCACGCAACATGAACAACCTCCGCTGGTGGAAGAGCATCGGCGCTGCCTGCCTGCTGTCCTGCGCATCCCTGGCCGCGCATGCCGATGCCGGTGAATTGCGTGGACGCCACGTCGACCTGAAGGACCAGCTGCGCAGCAATTCCTACGGCCGCCCGCTGGTCATCGACTCCAAGGAGGGCAGCAACTCATTGCAGGGTGACGTGTACGCGGTGCTCGACCATCCGTTCGAGAAAGTCAAGGACGCGCTGCAGGACCCGGATGCGTGGTGCGCCATCATGCTGCTGCCTTTCAACACCAAGGCATGCCATGCGAACGGCTCCCGGCTGGCGATGCGCATCGGCCGCAAGCCGGATCAACCGGTGGAGCAAGCCTACCGGATCGACTTCTCGTTCCAGAACGCGGCAGCGACCGCCGACTATTTCGAATCGCGCCTGACGGCAGCACAAGGACCGTTCGGCACCCGCGACTACGTCATCGTGGCCGAGGCAGTGCCGCTGGAGGGCGGCAAGACTTTCATGCACATGCGTTACGCCTATGGCTTCAGCGGCAGCGGCCGCTTCGCGATGCAGGCTTACCTGGCCACGGCCGGGGCGAGCAAGGTGGGCTTCACCACCAACGGCGTGCGCGGCGCGGTGGAGCGCAACGCCATGCGCTACTACCTCGCCATCGATGCCTACCTGGACACGCTGCACTTGCCCGTCGCCCAGCGCGTCGAGAAGCGCGCGCTCGAGTGGTTCAACGCCACCGAACGCTACCCGAGGCAATTGCGCGAGATGGACCGGCACACCTACCTGGCCATGAAGCGGCTGGAGTACGACCGGCAGCAGACGGCGTCGGCGAACTGAAGAAGAAAGGGGCGCAGAGCGCCCCTTGTCATGTTCCGAACCGCTACGCGGTTGCGTGCCTCACTTGAGGCCGGCCGCTGCACGCAGCGCGGCAGCCTTGTCCGTGCGCTCCCACGTGAACTCCGGCTCCTCGCGGCCGAAGTGGCCATACGCTGCCGTCTTGGTGTAGATCGGGCGCATCAGGTCCAGCATCTGGATGATGCCCTTCGGACGCAGGTCGAAGTGCTCGTTCACCAGCGCGGCGATCTTCTCGTCGGAAATCACGCCGGTGCCTTCGGTGTACACCGTCACGTTCATGGGGCGGGCGACGCCGATGGCGTACGCCACCTGGATCTGGCACTGGCGCGCGATGCCCGCGGCCACGATGTTCTTGGCGACGTAGCGCGCCGCGTAGGCGGCGGAGCGGTCGACCTTGGACGGGTCCTTGCCGGAGAACGCACCGCCGCCGTGGGGGCAGGCGCCGCCGTAGGTGTCGACGATGATCTTGCGGCCGGTGAGGCCGCAGTCGCCCTGCGGGCCGCCGATGACGAAGCGGCCGGTGGGGTTGATCAGGTAGCGCGTCTCCTTCAGCCACTCCTTGGGCAGCACGGGCTTGATGATCTCCTCGATCACCGCCTCGATGAAGGAGGCCTTCATCTTGCTGCCGTCGCTCTGCTCGGGGCTGTGCTGGCTGGAGAGCACCACGGTGTCGATGCTGTGCGGCTTGCCGTCGACATAACGCATCGTGACCTGGCTCTTGGCGTCGGGCCGCAGGAAGGGCAGGCTGCCGTCCTTGCGCTTTTGCGCCTGGCGCTCGACGAGGCGGTGCGCGTAATAGATCGGCGCGGGCATCAGCACCGGCGTCTCGTCGCAGGCATAGCCGAACATCAGGCCCTGGTCGCCGGCGCCGGTGTTCAGGTGGTCGTCGGAGGCGTGGTCCACGCCCTGGGCGATGTCGTTGGACTGCTTGTCGTAGGCGACCAGCACCGCGCAGCCCTTGTAGTCGATGCCGTATTCGGTGTTGTCGTAGCCGATGCGCTTGATGGTGTCGCGCGCCACCTGGATGTAGTCGACGTGCGCGTTGGTCGTGATCTCGCCGGCGAGCACCACGAGGCCGGTGTTGGCCAGCGTTTCGGCCGCCACGCGGCTGCGCGGGTCCTGCTCGAAGATCGCGTCGAGGATTGCGTCGGAAACCTGGTCGGCCAGCTTGTCCGGGTGTCCTTCGGACACCGATTCGGACGTGAAGAGAAAGTCGTTCGCCATTTGAATACACTCCGTGCGTTGATGTGAAAGGGCGCGTTGCCTTCCGCCGGAGCCTGGGCGAACGCTTTAGCAGTGTTGTTTACCGTCGCCCTGCAAGTAGTTCATAACTCGGCGACGTCGTCATTCTAACCGGTGTGAAATCCCTTTTCCAACTGCTTTCGGGATGGCCGCTGCCCCTGCTGCATGCGCTCGGCGCCGCCGTCGGATGGCTGGCCTTCCTGCTGTCGCCCACGTATCGCCGCCGGTTCCTGGCCAATGCGGCGCAGGCCGGCTATGGTTTCGCGCAGGTCCGGGCCGCGGTGGCGCAGGCCGGCCAGCTTGTCACCGAAACGCCGCGGCTGTGGTTCGGCGCGCCGCCGCAGGTGCAGTGGCATGGCGCCGAGGCCATCGAGGCCGTGCGTGCGCAGGGGCGCGGCATCGTCTTCCTCACGCCCCACCTGGGCTGCTTCGAGGTGACCGCGCAGGCTTATGCGCAGCGCTTCGGCCCGATCACCGTGCTGTACCGGCCGCCGCGCAAGGCGTGGCTGCGCGACCTGGTGGAGACCGCGCGCAATCGCGCCAACCTCCACGCGGCGCCAACCACGATGGCCGGCGTGCGCCAGATGCTGCGCGCGCTGAAGGCGGGTGATGCCGTGGGCCTGTTGCCGGACCAGGTGCCGCCGCAAGGGCTGGGGGTGTGGGCGCCTTTCTTCGGCCGCGAGGCCTACACGATGACCCTGCCGGCGCGGCTGGTGCAGCAGACCGGCGCGGCGATCCTGCTGGCCTGGGGCGAACGCCTTCCTGGCGCGCGCGGCTACTGCGTGCATGTGTACCCGTGGGACGGCGAGTCGACCGCCGATGCGCAGCAGTCGGCGGCGCAATTGAACGCGCGCATGGAAGAACTGGTCCGCGCCGGCCCCAAGCAGTACCTGTGGGGCTATGCGCGCTACAAGAAGCCGCGCACCGAGGCCGTCGCATGATCAGCCGCCTGGGCGTGGTCTTCATGCATCTGCTGGCGCGGCTGCCGCTGCCGTGGGTGCGCACGCTGGGGCGCGGGTTCGGCTTGTTCCTGCACCTGGTGGTGTGGTCCCGGCGCCGGGTCGTCGACGTCAACCTGCGCCTGTGCTTTCCCCAGTGGAGCGATGCGCAGCGGCGGCAGGTGAGGAAAGAGGTGTTCGTGCATGTTGCGCAGTCGTTCTTCGACCGCGCGTGGCTCTGGCATGCGGACCCGGAAGTCGTGCGGCGCCGCATCGTGCTGACGGGTGCGCTGCGCGAGCTGGCGGGAGACGAGCCGACCATCGTGTTCGCGCCGCACTTCGTGGGGCTGGACGCCGGCGTCACCGGCCTGACGCAGCAGGTGCCGCGCCGCTTCACCGGCATCTACACGCCGCAAAGCAATGCGGTGGTGGACGAGTGGATCCTGAAGGGCCGGCACCGGTTCGGTGGCGCCAAGCCGCTGAGCCGCAATGCGGGCGTCCGCGTGCTGGTGGCGTCGCTGCGCGCGGGTGACGTGATGTACCTGCTGCCCGACATGAACTTCGGCCCGGAGGAATCGATCTTCGTGCCGTTCTATGGCGTGTCCGCGGCCACCGTTCCTTCGCTTTCCCGGTTTGCACGGCTGGGGCGCGCGAAGGTGGTGCCGGTCATCACGCGGCTGACGCCGACGGGCTACGAGGTGCGGGTGCTCGAAGCGTGGGCCGGGTTTCCGACCGACGACGTCGAAGCCGATACGGCCCTGATGAACGCGCGTCTGCAGGACTGGATCGACGAGATGCCGTCGCAGTACTACTGGGTGCACAAGCGATTCAAGACGCGGCCGCCGGGGGAGGCGAAGGTTTATTGATCACCGGGGTTCGGCTGCGCGCTCACCGCCGGCCTACCGGCTCACCGCCGGCCTACGGTTGGACGTGCCTGCGTAGGCCGGCGGTGAGCGCGCAGCCGAACCCCGGTATCACTGGCGCAAGAAAGCGCCGACCCGCCCGGCGACGAACGCCGGCCGCTCGTGGATGATCCAGTGGCTGGCCCCCGGGACCTTCTCCAGCGTGAGCTTCGAAACGTACTCGTCGAGCCCGTCCACCAGCTCCGGCAGCAGCGCCGCGTCTTCCATCGCCCAGAGCACCAGCGTCGGAATGTCGACGGTCAGCATCTCGCGCGGCAGCGTGATGGCCGCGGCGCCGGGGTCGCCCTCGCGCGACGGCCGCACCGGGGAGGCACGGTAATAGTTCAGGCCGCCGGTCAGGCTCTGGTCCCAGATCGCGCGGTAGCGGTCCTTGAGCTCGCCGGTGAGCCACGGCGCCTCGCCCCAGTGCGTGAAGAATGCCAGCAGGCGCCGATAGCCGTCCTCGCGCAGCAGCTTCTCCGCATCCGGCCGCGCCAGGAAGTTCATGTACTGGCTGGCCTCCTGCTGCCTGGCGCTGGTCTGCAGTGCGCGCAGGAAGGTGCCGGGATGCGGCGAATTGACGATCGCCAGCCGCTGCGTGAGGTGTGCGTGCTGGTTGGCGAAGTTCCACGCGACGGCACCGCCCCAGTCGTGCGCCACCAGGCAGGCCAGCGGCGCGCCTTCGAGCTGCGCCAGCGCCGCGATGTCCTGCACCAGGTGCTTGGGCCGGTAGGCCGCCACGTCCGTCGGCTGGCTGGAGTTCTCGTAGCCGCGCAGGTTGGGGGCGACGCAGCGGTAGCCACCGTTCTCCCCCTTCGCGAAGTGCTCCAGCAATTCGTCCCAGATGAACGCGGCTTCCGGAAAGCCGTGCAGGAAGATCAGGACCGGGCGGCCGCGCTTTCCGGTGGCGCGGCAACTGAGGGTGATGCCGTGCGGAAGCGCTTGCTGCCAGGTCTCGATGCTCACTTGGGGATCTCCGGATCGGGGTGGGTCCATTGCCACAGGAGGAGCGACGCTTCCTCCACGCCCTGCTTCTTCAGCGCGGAGAACAGCCTGGTCTCTCCGCCGCCGGTTTGCAGTCGCGCGATCGACAGCGCCTTGTTCTGCTCCTCGCGGTTGAGCTTGTCCGACTTGGTCAGCAGCACCAGCAGCTTCAGCCCTTCCACGACGCGGGGCCGGATCACGTCCAGCAGGATCTCGTCGAGCTCGGTCAGGCCCTGGCGCGGATCGACCAGCATCACCACGCCGCTCAGGCTTTCGCGCGTCATGAGGTAGTTGGCCATCACCTCCTGCCAGCGGATCTTGTCCGCCTTCGGCACCGCGGCGTAGCCGTAGCCGGGAAGGTCCGCCAGCAGCGCGTCGGTGACGCCCTGCTTGCCCAGCGAGAACAGGTTGATGGCCTGCGTGCGCCCGGGCGTCTTGGAAGCGAACGCCAGGCGCTTTTGCTGCGTCAGCGTGTTGATGCAGGTGGACTTGCCCGCATTGGAGCGGCCCACGAAGGCGATTTCGGGCACTCCCACCGTCGGCAGGAATTCCAGGCGCGGGGCAGTGGTGAGGAAGCGGGCCGTGTGCAGCCAGGCGACGGCTTGCGCTGCGGGCGAGGGTGCAGGCGGCGGGGCAGGGGCGCGCGGCGCCGGCGATGAGGTCATGTCAGAGGAGGTGTGCGGAGTCGGCATTGTAGAATCCTCGGGTTTTGCCCCTACGACCTGCCCAAAAAGTGAACAAGAAGCCTGCCTTTCTGCTGTTGGCCGCCGTGCTGGCGATGTCCGCTTTCCTGTCCGCCGCCCAGCAGCCGGCCGCGCCTGCGGCAGCTGCCAGCGCGCCCGCGCCCGGCCCGGCAGCCGCCACGCCTGCCGCCGCTGCCCCTGCCGCGCAGGCCGGCGCCGTCGGCAAGCCCGACCTCGTTGCAGGCGAGACGCGCTACACCGCGGTTTGCGCGGCCTGCCACGGCGCCGGCGGCAACTCCGGCACGCCGGCCAACCCGCGCCTGTCGCAGCAGCACCCGGCCTACCTCGTCAAGCAGCTGCAGGAGTTCAAGAGCGGCAAGCGCCCGAGCCCCATCATGCAGGGCTTCGCCGCCCAGCTGACCGATCAGGACATGGTCAACATCGGCGCCTACCTGGGCACGCAGAAGGCCAAGCCCGGATTCGCCAAGGACCGCGAGCTGGTCTCGCTGGGCGAGAAGATCTACCGCGGCGGCCTGCAGGACCGCCAGCTGCCGGCCTGCACCGGCTGCCACAGCCCCAACGGCGCCGGCGTGCCGGCCCAGTACCCCCGCCTGTCCGGCCAGCATGCCGACTACACCGCCAGCCAGCTGGTTGCCTTCCGCGACGGCGTACGCAAGAACAGCCCGCAGATGTCGCAGATCGCGGCCAGGTTGAACGACCGTGAGATCCGCGCGGTTTCCGATTACGTTTCCGGCCTGCGCTGAGCCAACGGTTGAACTAACCGCCGCTGCCGGACACCAAGACGGGCGGGCGCCTCGGAAGAGCGCCCGCCTTTTTTCCATGCCAGCCCGATGACCACCACCACCGCCGGCGTCCGCCCCCAGCCAGCGCCGCAAAGGCTGCGCGCGCTGCTGGAGCTCGTCTCCTCCATGCGGTTCGCCATCTCCCTGCTGACGGTGATCTGCATCGCGTCCGTGATCGGCACCGTGCTCAAGCAGGGTGAGCCGCTGGGCAACTACATCAACCAGTTCGGTCCCTTCTGGGCCGGCCTGTTCATGGCGATCAAGCTCAATGCGGTGTACAGCGCCTGGTGGTTCCTGCTGATCCTGGCCTTCCTGGTCGTCAGCACGTCGCTGTGCATCGCCCGCAACACGCCCAAGATCCTGGCGGACCTGAAGTCTTACAAGGAAAACATCCGCGAGAACAGCCTGCTGGCTTTCCATCACCGGGCCGAGGCGCAGCTGCCCGGCACGCCGGGGGAACAGGCCACGCGCATGGGGCACGCGCTGGTGAAGGCCGGCTGGAAGGTGCGGCTGCAGCAGCGCACCGACGGCTGGATGGTCGCGGCCAAGGCCGGCAGCGTGAACAAGGTGGGTTACCTGGCCGCCCACAGTGCCATCGTGCTGATCTGCCTGGGCGGGCTGCTCGATGGCGACCTGGTGGTGCGCGCGCAGATGTGGTGGGGCGGCAAGGTGCCGTACAACGGCGGCGGAATGATCTCGCAGGTGGCGCCGCAGCACCGCCTGCCCAGCACCAACCCCACCTTCCGCGGCAACGTGCTGGTGGCCGAGGGCACATCGTCCTCGACGGCGCTCCTGAACCAGTCCGACGGCGTGCTGCTGCAGGACCTGCCGTTCTCCATCGAGCTGAAGAAATTCATCGTGGAGTACTACTCGACGGGCATGCCCAAGCTGTTCGCCAGCGAAATCGTCATCCACGACGCCGAGACCGGCGAGAAGATCCCGGCGCGCGTGGAGGTGAACCACCCCGTGCGGCACCGCGGCATCGAGATCTACCAGTCCAGCTTCGACGACGGCGGCTCCAGCGTCACCCTGAAGGCGATGCCCATGGACGGCGGCGGCAAGAGCTTCGAGGTGAAGGGCACGATCGGCAGCACCACCGAACTCGCCAAGGGCCCCGAGGCGGCCGAGAAGATGACGCTGGAGTACACCGGCTTGCGCGTGATCAACGTCGAGAACCTCGCCGATGCTTCCGGCGGCCCCACCGACGTTCGCAAGGTGGACCTGCGCGCCTCGCTGGACGCCCGCCTCGGCGCGGCCAACAAGACCGTCAGGAACAAGAACCTGCGCAACGTCGGGCCCAGCATCACCTACAAGCTGCGGGATGCCGCCGGCCAGGCGCGCGAGTTCCACAACTACATGCTGCCGGTGGACCTGGGCGAGGGCGCTCCCGTGTTCCTGCTCGGCGCGCGCGAGACCCCGGCCGACGGCTTCCGCTACCTGCGGGTGCCGGCGGACGAAAACGGCGCCCTCGACGGCTTCCTTCGGCTGCGCGGCGCGATGGCGGATGCATCGCTGCGCGAGCAGGCCGTGAAGGCCTATGCCCGCGAAGCCACCGACCCGTCGCGCCCCGAGCTCGCACGGCAGCTCACGCTGTCGGCCTCCCGCGCGCTGGCCCTGTTCGCCGGCGCCGAGGCGGTGCCGGGGAGCAAGGCGCAAGGCGGCCTGCTGGCGGTGTCCGAATTCATCGAGGCCAACGTGCCGGCGGCGGAACGCCCGCGCGCCGGCGAGGTGCTGGTGCGCATCCTGAACGGGACGCTGTTCGAACTGGCGCAATTGAGCCGCGAGCGCGCCGGCCTGCAGCCGCTGCCGCGCGACGAACGCACGCAGGGCTTCATGACGCAGGCCGTGCTGGCGCTCAGCGACGCATTCGCCTACCCTGCGCCGATGGCCTTCGAGCTCAAGGACTTCACCCAGGTGCAGGCCAGCGTCTTCCAGGTGACCCGATCCCCTGGTCACTACATCGTCTATCTGGGGTGCGCCTTGCTGATCCTGGGCGTTTTTGCGATGCTGTACGTGCGCGAGCGCCGCCTCTGGGTGTGGCTCGGCGCCACGGGCGACGGCGCGCACGCCCGGATGGCCCTGTCCAGCAACCGCAAGCTGATGGACGTGGATCGAGAATTCCAGAAGCTCCGCGAGCGCCTCCTCGGGAACCAGTCATGAACACCGCCACCACCGCCACCACCACCATCACGCTCGACGAGGGTTTCCTCGCCCGCCGCAACTGGTTCGACTGGGTCTTCGCCCTCCTGGTCATCGTGGGCGGCCTGTATGCCTTCGCGCGGTACAGCCAGTACATGGACGGCTACGAAAAGGGCATCCTGCTCGCGGCGGTCCCGTCGGCCATCTGGCTGGGCTGGTTCTGGCGCCCGTTGCGGGTGCTGATGGTGGGCGTTGCAGCGATTTCGCTGCTGGCCATCGGCGCCTACCAGGGCGACCTGGCGCGCGGCGAAAGCGTGTTCTGGCTGAAGTACTTCCTGTCCAGCCAGTCGGCGATCCTGTGGATGAGCGTGCTGTTCGTGATGAGCACGCTGTTCTACTGGGGCGGCGTGTTCGGCCGCGGCCAGGCAGCCGCGCTCGAATCGATAGGCTCCAGGCTTGCCTGGGCGGCCGTCACGATGGCGCTGATCGGCACGATGGTGCGCTGGTACGAGAGCTACCTGATCGGCGCCGACGTGGGCCACATCCCGGTGAGCAACCTGTACGAAGTGTTCGTGCTGTTCTGCTGGATGACCACGGCGTTCTACCTGTATTTCGAGGAGCAGTACGAAACGCGCACGATGGGCGCCTTCGTGATGCTGGTGGTGGCGGCAGCGGTCGGCTTCCTGGTCTGGTATTCGGTGGCGCGCGAAGCCCACGAGATCCAGCCGCTGGTGCCCGCCCTCAAGAGCTGGTGGATGAAGCTGCACGTGCCGGCCAACTTCATCGGCTACGGCACGTTCGCCCTGGCGGCGATGGTCGCTTTCGCCTACCTGGTCAAGCAGCAGGCCACCGAGACGCGCTGGCACCGGCTCGCGCCGCTGTGGCTGCTGGGCGTGCTGCTGACGGTGATGCCGATGGTGTTCCGCAAATCGGTGGAAAGCAGCAGTGTCTACTGGCTGTCCTACCTGGGCGTGTCCGCCTTCATCGTCGGCGGCATCCTGGTGGCGCGGCGCCACATCGCGCTGCGGCTGCCGGCGCTGGATGTGCTGGACGACGTGATGTACAAGTCCATCGCCGTCGGTTTCGCCTTCTTCACCATTGCCACCGTGCTGGGCGCCTTGTGGGCGGCCGAGGCCTGGGGCGGCTACTGGAGCTGGGACCCCAAGGAAACCTGGGCGCTGATCGTCTGGCTGAATTACGCGGCGTGGCTGCACATGCGCCTGATGAAGGGCTTGCGCGGCACCGTGTCGGCCTGGTGGGCGCTGGTCGGGCTGGCGGTGACGACCTTCGCGTTCCTGGGGGTGAACATGTTCCTTTCAGGGCTTCACAGCTACGGCGAGCTGTAAAGCTGAATCCTTTGCAGAATGCCTTGCGTATTGACGCCAGGACACCCAGGAGACCCCATGTTGATCAGGACGGACCGCGATGGCTTCCAGCACCCCCACGCCAGCGAGATCACGCCTCGTGCCGTCTACGAGGACCGGCGGCAACTGCTGAAGTGGATGGCCACGGGCGTCGCCGGCGCGGCGCTGGCCACCTGGGCCCAGCGTGAAGCGCTGGCGCAGCAGGTCCAGCGCCCCGGCAAGCTCGCGCCGCTGACCGTGGTGCGTTCGGCCGTTCCTGGTGCGGTGACGATGGAAAAGGTCACCGAGTACAAGGACGCCAGCACCTACAACAACTTCTACGAGTTCGGCACGGACAAGTCGGACCCCGCGCAGAACGCCCACACGCTCAAGACCAAGCCCTGGACCGTGGAGGTCGAGGGCCTGGTCAGGAAGCCGGCGAAGTACACGCTGGAAGACCTGATGAAGATGGGCGCGCAGGAAGAGCGGATCTACCGCCTGCGCTGCGTCGAGGGCTGGTCGATGGTGGTGCCCTGGGTCGGATTCTCCCTGTCGAAACTGGTCGAGAAGGTCGAGCCGCTCGGCAACGCGAAGTACGTCGAGTTCCTCACGCTGGCCGACAAGGCCACCATGCCGTTCGTGGGCTCGCGCGTGCTGGACTGGCCGTACGCCGAAGGCCTGCGCATGGACGAAGCGATGCATCCGCTGACGCTGCTGACGTTCGGCATGTATGGCGAAGTGCTGCCCAACCAGAACGGCGCACCGGTCCGGTTGGTGGTGCCCTGGAAGTACGGCTTCAAGAGCGCCAAGAGCATCGTGAAGATCCGCTTCACCGAGCAGATGCCGAAGACGGCGTGGAACAAGGCGGCCGCGAACGAGTACGGGTTCTATTCGAACGTCAACCCGGAGGTCGACCACCCGCGCTGGTCGCAAGCCACCGAGCGGCGCATCGGCGAGGACGGCCTGTTCGCCAAGAAGCGCAAGACGCTGATGTTCAATGGATACGAGCCGCAGGTCGGGCAGATGTATGCCGGCCTGGACTTGAAGAAGAATTTCTAGCTACACCGGCCTAGAATGCCTGCTCAGCAAATGGAGACAAGCTATGACTGACCCCGTTGCATTGGCCGAGACTTTCTTCACCCAGGCCAAGACCGCCGCGAAGGCCCAGCACGATGCGTACACCCTCATGGTGAACTCGCAGAAGGGCATGCTCGACGGAATGAAGTCCATGGGTTACCCGTTCGAAGCCGCCTCGGCGCAGTTCGGGAAGATGATCGACTTCCACGGCCAGCAGTACGCGGCGGCCGTGAAGCACATGGACCAGATGTTCGCGGAGTGGCAATCGATGATTGCCAAGGCGAACGGCAAGCCGAAGAAGTAGTCGCTCCCAGCCACTCGATGGTCCTCGCGAAGGCGTTGCTGCACCCCGCCGCCAAGCCGCTGGTGTTCATCGCCGCGCTGCTGCCGTTCGCGTGGCTTTTCTACGGAGCCCTGGCGGACAGGCTCGGCGCCAATCCGGCCGAGTACCTCTCGCGTTCCACCGGTGACTGGACGCTGCGCTTCCTGTGCCTGACGCTGGCGGTGACGCCGATCCGCGTGATCGCGCACCTGCCGACGCTGCAGCGCTTTCGCCGCATGCTGGGCCTCTTCACGTACTTCTACGTGGTGCTTCACTTCATCGCGTGGGCCTGGTTCGACCAGGGGTTCGATGTTGCGGACATGGCCAGGGACATCGCCAAGCGGCCTTTCATCCTGGTGGGTTTCGCCGCGTTCGTGCTGCTGACGCCGCTGGCAGCGACGTCGTTCAACCGCGCGGTCAAGGCGATGGGCGCGAAGCGCTGGCAAATGCTTCACAAGCTGGTGTATGTGATCGCAGGCCTGGGCATCCTGCACTTCTTCTGGATGCGAGCGGGCAAGAACAACTTCGCCGAGGTGGCCGTTTATGCGGCGATCCTCGCCGTGTTGCTGGGGTGGCGGGTGCGGGAGGCGTTGCGCAAGCGCGCCGGGGTCGCTGCGCGAACCCGGCCTACGGGCAGTACGTGAGGCGGCGCAATACGATCGTCGGGTCGCCGCGCAGACCCGGCCGTCTTCCGTAGGCCGGGTTCGCGCAGCGACCCCGGCAATGCATCACGGCAACAACGTCTCGTTGCGCAACTGATCCTCGATGCTCTCCCGCTCGCGGATCACATGCACCTGGCTCCCGTCCACCAGCACTTCCGCCGCGCGCCCGCGAGAGTTGTAGTTGCTCGCCATGCTCATGCAGTACGCGCCCGCGGAAAGCACGGCGAGCAGGTCGCCGGCCTGGGCGGACAGCGCCCGATCGCGGCCGATCCAGTCGCCGCTCTCGCACACCGGCCCCACCACGTCGCAGACCATCGCCGCTCCCGCCCGCCGCTGGACGGGGACGATCTGGTGGAAGGCCTCGTACATCGCCGGCCGCGGCAGGTCGTTCATGGCCGCATCGATGATGCAGAAGTTCTTCTGCTCGCCGGGCTTGAGGTACAGCACCTCGGTCACGCAGATGCCGGCGTTGCCGACCAGCGATCGGCCCGGCTCGACCAGCAGTTGCCGGTCACCGAAGCCGCGGGCATCCAGCTTGGCCAGCAGGCGCTGCCACAACGCGTCGGCCGCCGGCGGTTGCTCGTCGTTGTAGACGATGCCCAGGCCGCCGCCGAAGTCGATGTGCGCGATCGGGATCCCGGCGGCCTCGATGGCCGTGACGAGGTCCAGCATGCGGTCCATCGCATCCAGGTAGGGCGTGACGTTGGTGATCTGCGAGCCGATGTGGCAGTCGATGCCCACCACCCGCAGGCCCGGCAGCGCCGCCGCCTGCCGGTAGGCGCGCAGCGCGTCCTTGTGCGCGATGCCGAACTTGCTGCCCTTCAGGCCGGTGGAGATGTAGGGATGGGTGAGCGGGTTCACGTCCGGATTCACGCGCAGGCTCACCGGCGCCCGCACGCCCAGCCCGGTCGCCACGGCATTGAGCACTTCCAGCTCCGGCTCGCTTTCCACGTTGAAGCAGTGGATCCCGAGTTCCAGGGCCCGGCGCATCTCGTGCCGCGTCTTGCCGACGCCGGAGAAGATGATGTCGGCCGGCTGCGCGCCGGCGGCGAGCACCCGCTCGAGTTCACCGCCGGAGACGATGTCGAAGCCGCAGCCCGCGCGCGCGAAGAGCTGCAGGATGGCCAGCGACGAATTGGCCTTCAGGGCGTAGAAGACGCGGGCCTTGCGGCCGGCGAAGCCGCGCTGGTAGGCGGACAATGCAGCGAGCATCGCCGCGCGCGAGTAGACGAACAGGGGCGTGCCGTGCTCGCGGGCGAGGTCGGCCACGCGAACGTCTTCCACGAACAGGACGTCGCCCTCGTAGCGGACGGCGGGGCCTTGCGGCAGGTGGGTCGGGTTCATGGATTGCGCACGGGTGCGGCGGTGCCAGAGGGTGGCGTCACGGAGCCCGGGCCGGAGGCGGCCTGCGCCGGGCGGACGGCGGTGGAGGGTGCAAGCGTGTCCGGCAGCGAAGCGCGGCCCGACGCAGCTTCCCCGCTGGGCAGGTACAGCGGGCCCTTCTGGCCGCAGCCAGCCAGGAGAAGCGCGGCCGCGAGGCCGCTGACTAGAATTTGGAAAACACCGGACATATCTGGAAATTGTAATGACCGACCTCGAATACCTCGATTGCGCCGAGGCCCTGCTGGCCCGGGTGGAGGCCGGTTGCGACCGGATCAATGAAAGCACGGACGCCGACATCGACAACCAGCGGGTCGGCGCCATGGTGACGCTGACCTTCCAGGATGGCAGCCAGATCATCGTCAACCTGCAGAAGCCGTTGCAGGAAGTGTGGCTCGCCGCCCGGGCCGGCGGCTTCCACTACAAGTATGACGGCGCGGCCTGGCGCGACACCAAGAGCCGGGGCGAATTCTTCGCTGACCTGGCCCGCTGCGCCAGCGCGCAGGCGGGCCGGCCGCTTAATTTCTGATCCTTGAAAAATCGCCTGAAGCGATTTTTCAAAGATGTCGATCAGTGTGGGGAGGACCGGCAAAGCCGGATCCTCCCCACAGGCGAGACCGCGCTGCGTGTTACTCCGCGCGATCTTCCATGGTTGAAACCCGGACCGGGCGGCGCATCGCGCCGTCCGGTCCCCCTTGTGAAGAGGATCCGGCTTTGCCGGGCCTCTTCACACTGTTCAGGCCACTTCAAAAGGTGCGCAGCACTTTTTGAAGTGAACAATCAATTTCTGAACAAGTCGAGGATGCTGCGGCGCTCGTCCGCCGCGGCGGGTGGCCGCACGGGCGGCAGGCCGTCGGAATTGTTGACGGTGCCCGGCACGCCCGGGGACTGCTCGCCCTGGGGTCCGGCCGCCGCAGGCGCGGCGCCTGGCACAGCCTCGCCACCCGCGAGGCCGAGGCTGCTGACGCCCAGGCCGCGCGCGAATTCCTCGTAGAACCACTCGCCGCCGATGTTCACCAGGCCTTCCGGGGCGGTCGGCTCCATGACCGGCACGCCCTTGAGCGCCGTTTCCATGAAGTTGATCCACACCGGCAGGCTCAGCCCGCCCCCGGTTTCCTTGTCGCCCAGGGAACGCGGGTTGTCGTATCCCATCCAGACGATGGCCACCAACGTGGGGTGGAAGCCGTTGAACCAGGTGTCGATGGAGTCGTTGGTGGTGCCGGTCTTGCCATACAGGTCCGGCCGCTTCAAGTCGCGCTGCGCGCGCGCCGCCGTGCCCGAGCGCGCGATTTCCTGCAGCAGCCGGTTCATCACGAAGGCGTTGCGCGCATCGATCGCGCGCATGGATTCGTTCAGCAGCGGCGGCTGGCTTTCCACCAGCGTCTTGCCCTTCTGGTCGGTGATGCGCGTCACCAGCCACGGGTTCACGCGATAGCCGCCATTGGCGAACACCGCGTAGCCGGTGGCTATCTGCAACGGCGTCACGGACCCGGCGCCGAGCGCCATCGTCAGGTAGGCCGGGTGCTTTTCGGGTTCGAAGCCGAAGCGGCTGACCCAGTCCTGCGCGTTCTGCGTGCCCACCGCCTGCAGCACGCGGATGGACACCATGTTCTTGGACTTGGCCAGCGCGGTATGCAGCGGCATCGGTCCCTCGAACTTGCCGTCGTAGTTCTTCGGCTCCCAGGGCTGGCCGCCGGTGACGTCGGCGCCGAAGAACAGCGGCGCGTCGTTCACCACGGTGTTGGGCGAGAAACCCTTTTCCAGCGCCGCGGAATAGATGAAGGGCTTGAAGCCCGAGCCGGGCTGGCGCCAGGCCTGCATCACGTGGTTGAACTTGTTCTTGTTGAAGTCGAAGCCGCCGACCAGCGCGTGGATGGAGCCGTCGCGGGGGTCCAGCGCAACGAAGGCGCCTTCGACTTCCGGCAGCTGGGTGATCTCCCAGGCGTCCTTGGGCGTCTTCATCACCCGGATCACGGCGCCGCGGCGGATCTTGATCTTGGGCTGCGCCTTGGCGGTCAGGCCGGACGCCGCCGCCCGCAGGCCCTCGCCGACGATCTCGAAGCGGTCCCCGTTCTGGCGCACCGCCACGATCTTCTTGGCATCGGCTTCCAGCACCACCGCCGCCATCACGTCGCCGTTGTCCGGATGTTCCGCCAGCGCGTCGTCGATCGCGTCTTCCAGCTCCTTGACGTCGTTGGGCAGGTCGACGAAGCGCTCGGGGCCGCGGTAGATCTGCCGCTTCTCGTAGTCCATGATGCCCTTGCGCAGGGCCTTGTACGCCGCTTCCTGCTCCTTGGCCTTCACCGTGGTGTACACGTTCAGGCCGCGGGTGTAGGTCTCGTCGCCATACTGGGCGTAGACCAGCTGGCGCACGGTTTCGGCGACGTACTCGGCGCGCACGGCGGTGGTCTGGGCGCCGGTGCGGATGCGCAATTCCTGCTTCTTGGCTGCCTCGGCTTCCTCGGCGGTGATGAAACCGTTGTCCTGCATCCGTTCGATGATGTACAGCTGCCGCGCCCGGGCACGGGCCGGGTTGCTGATCGGGTTGTACGAGGACGGCGCCTTGGGCAGCCCGGCCAGCATCGCCGCCTCGGCGGTGGTCAGGTCCTTCATCGGCTTGCCGTAATACGCTTCCGAAGCCGCCGCGAAGCCGTAGGCGCGGTTGCCCAGGAAGATCTGGTTCATGTAGATCTCGAGGATCTGGTCCTTGGACAGCAGGTGCTCCAGCTTGAAGGTGAGCAGCACCTCGTACAGCTTGCGGGTGAAGGTCTTCTCGGACGAGAGATAGACGTTGCGCGCCACCTGCATGGTGATGGTGGAGGCGCCCTGGCTCTTGGCCCGGCCCAGGTTGGCCAGTGCCGCGCGCATCAGGCCCTTGTAGTCGACGCCGCTGTGCGAATAGAAGCGCGCATCCTCGATCGCCAGCACCGCGTTCTTCATCACGGCGGGGATCTCGTCGATGGGCGTGAGGTTGCGGCGCTCCTCGCCGAATTCGCCGAGCAGCACCCCTTCGGCGCTGTACACCCGCAGCGGCAGCTTGGGCCGGTAGTCGGACAGGTCGCTGATGTCGGGCAGGTTGGGGTAGGCGACGGCCAGGGCCACGGCGCCGATGCTGATCCCGGCCGCAAGCAGGGCGAAGGTGACGCCGAAGGTCCAGCCCAGGAATCCCAGGATGAAACGTTGCCAGTAAGGGCGGCGGGCGGGGGCGGGGGCGGCGGAAGAAGGGTCGGATTCCATAGAACTCCATCGGGCGGCCCCGAGCGCCCATTATAAAAATGCATCCGTCTGAGCCAGCAGGCTCGCCAGGGTTCCGGCAGCCTGCGCGGGACTTGAGATAAGCGGCTTAAGCCACCGGAGTATGGCATCCAAGCTCGTCGGGTTTTGACAACGAACCCAGCCGTACGAATCCGAAATTCCTTTGTGCGACAAGGATGTTACGGCTAGCATTGAAGTGGAATCTTAAGTACGTTACGCCTTGACACGAGGCGTGGGAGACGGGTCTGTGATCTCAATCGGCTCTCTGTTTGGCCGCCAGTCGGCACCCCTGCTGGGCCTGGACATCAGTTCATCCAGCGTCAAGCTGGTGGAGCTCGGGCGTGCCAAGGATGGCAGCCTCATCCTGGAGCGCTGCGCGATCGAGCCGCTCGAACGGGGCTGGATCAATGACGGCAACGTCGAGAAATTCGACGAGGTGGCGGAAGCCATGCGCCGGGTGGTCAAGAAAAGCGGCACCCGCACGCGCAACGTCGCCATGGCGCTGCCCGCATCGGCGGTGATCACCAAGAAGATCATCCTGCCCGGCGGCATGACCGACCAGGAACTCGAAATCCAGGTCGAGACCGAGGCCAACCAGTACATCCCATTCTCTCTGGACGAAGTGAGTCTCGACTTCTGCGTGGTGGGGCCGAGCAGCACGTCCGCCGGCGACGTCGAGGTGCTGATCGCCGCGTCGCGCAAGGAAAAGGTGCAGGACCGCCAGGGCCTGGCCGAGGCCGCCGGCCTGAAGCCCGTCATCATCGACGTCGAATCGTATGCCTCGCGCCTGGCTGCCGGCCGCCTGATCCAGGTCCTGCCGTCGGAGGGCAAGGACCAGATGGTCGCCCTGTTCGAGGTCGGCGCTTCCACCACCAGCATGCAGGTGATCCGCAACGACGAGGTCCTGTACGACCGGGACCAGGCGTTCGGCGGCGCCCAGCTCACTCAGTTGATCGTCCGCCAGTACGGCTTCTCGCCGGAAGAGGCGGAGGCCAAGAAGCGCAGCGGCGAACTGCCCGAGGACTACGAGGCCGGCGTGCTGAAGCCCTTCGTGGACAGCATGGCGCAGGAAGTCGCGCGGGCGCTGCAGTTCTTCTTTACCAGCACGCCGCACAACCGCGTGGACCACATCATGGTGGCCGGCGGTTCCGCGGCGCTGCCCGGGCTGAGCGAGGCGATCACGGCCCAGACGTCGTTCCCCTGCGCCCTGGCCGACCCCTTCGAAGGCATGCAGTTCGGCGACGCCGTGCGCGAAAAGAAGGTTCGGCGGGAAGCTCCCTCCTACCTCACCTCGTGCGGTCTCGCCATGCGGAGGTTCATGCAGTGATCCTGATCAACCTACTCCCGCACCGGGAAGCAGCGCGCAAGCGCCGCCGGGAGATCTTCTATGCCGGCCTGGGCGCCTCCGCCCTGGCGGGCGCGGTGATCGCCGGCGGCGTATATCTCTGGTACGCCGCCCAGATCTCGACGCAGCAGCAGCGCAACGGGGTGCTGGCCAGCGAGATCAAGCGCCTGGAAAGCCAGATCAAGGACATCGCCAGCCTGCAGGAGGAGATCGCGGCGCTGCGCGCGCGCCAGCAGGCGGTGGAAGACCTGCAGGCCGACCGCAACATGCCGGTGCACCTGCTCAACGAGCTCACCCGCCAACTGCCCGACGGTGTGTACCTCACCGCCATGAAGCAGACCAACGACACGGTGGCGATCACCGGCGTGGCGCAGTCCAACGAGCGGGTTTCCGAGCTTCTGCGCAACCTGAGCGCCAACAGCGCGTGGGTCACGCGGCCCGACCTGGTGGAGATCGTCGCCGGCAACGTGACGCTCGCGGCGAAGGACTCGCGCCGCGTGTCGGTCTTCAAGGTGACCGTGAAGGTGCTGCGCGCCAGCGAAGCGGCGAAGGCCGCATCGGCGGCCGCCAGCGCGGCCGCGGCCGCCACCACCACCAGCGCCGTGGTGCCGGCGCCGGCACCGGCGCCGAACGCCACCGTGGCGGCGACGCCGGCCCCGGCGAAGAAGTGATGAATCGCCCCACCGCAACATCGGACTAACCATGGCGACTACCGCATCCAGGCTGGACCCGGCCGCTCTCAAGGAAACGATCTCGGCGCAGTTTCGCGGGCTCAACCCCAACGATCCGGCGTCGTGGCCGCTGCTGCCCAGGGCGGCGCTGTTCCTCTTCGTAATGGCGGCCATCGTCGTCGCGCTGTGGTTCGTGTGGCTCACCAACTCCGCCGAGGAACTGGAAGCGGAGCAGAAGAAGGAACAGGGCCTGCGCGAGGACTACAAGAAGAAGCTGACGCAGGCGGTCAACCTCGACGCCCTGCGCAAGCAGCGCGAGCAGGTGCAGCAGTACGTGACGCAGCTGGAAAAGCAGCTTCCCAGCAAGGCTGAAATGGATGCCCTGCTGTCCGACATCAACCAGGCCGGCCTCGGCCGCAGCCTGACCTTCGAACTGTTCCGCCCGGGGCAGGTGAGCGTCAAGGAGTACTACGCGGAGCTGCCGATCGCGGTGAAGGTCGTCGGGCGGTACCACGACATCGGTTCGTTCGCCTCCGACGTGGCCCACCTGTCGCGGATCGTCACGCTGAACAACCTTGAAATCGTCCAGGCCAAGGACGGCAACCTCGTGCTCGACGCCACGGCGAAGACCTTCCGCTACCTGGACCCCGATGAGGTCTCGGCCCAGCGCAAGGCGACGAGCAAGAACAAGGCCGGAGCGAAGAAATGATGAAGCAGTTGTGGCTGGCCGTGGCGGCCGCGGGCGTGCTGAGCGCCTGCGGGCAGTCCGACAACGAGGAAGTGCAGCGGTGGATGGCCGAACAACGCGCCAACACCAAGCCGCAGGTGACGCCCATCCCCGAGCCGAAGAAGTTCGCCCCGCAGGGATACACCCAGGAAGCGTCGATCGAGCCTTTCAGCAACCAGAAGCTGACGCAGGCGCTCAAGCGCGACTCCCAACAATCGGGCACGGCCAGCGCCGCGCTGCTGGCGCCCGAGCTGGCGCGCCGCAAGGAACCGCTGGAAAGCTACCCGCTGGACAGCATGGCGATGGTGGGCAGCTTGCAGAAGAAGGGCCAGCCGGTCGCGTTGATCAAGGTGGACAACCTGCTGTACCAGGTCAAGTCCGGCAACTACCTGGGTCAGAACTATGGTCGGGTGACGAAGGTCGCCGAGACCGAAGTGGTGCTGCGCGAGCTGGTACAGGATGCCGCCGGCGAATGGATCGAGCGAAACGCGACACTGCAACTGCAGGAGAAGTCCAAATGAAGAAAACAAACGAGTGGAGTTGGCGTGGGCTGGTGGCAGCGGGGCTGCTGATGGCGTCCGCGTGGGCTCCGGTCCTGCACGCGGCCCCGGTGGTCGAAAACGTGACCGCCTCCATGCAAGGCGGCGCCGAGGTGGTGCGGATCGACTTTTCCGAGCCGCTGGCAGCGGTGCCGGCCGGCTTCACGATCCAGGCGCCAGCCCGGATCGCCCTGGACGTGCCGGGCGCGACCAATTCCATGGGCCGCAATTCGGTGGACGTCAACGTCGGCAACCTGCGCTCCGTCAACGTGGTGCAGGCTGCCGACCGCGCCCGCCTCGTGCTGAACCTGAAGGCGCCGACCAACTACCGCATGCAGCTGGAAGGCAAGTCGCTGCTCGTGCTGCTCGACCCCGTGGCGCAGAGCGCCAGCTCGCCGGCGCAGACCTTCGCGGAAAGCCGCAATCGCGAGACCCAGCCGATCAAGGACCTGGACTTCCGCCGCGGCCCGGACGGTTCCGGCCGCGTGATCGTCGACCTGCCCAGCAACCAGGTGGGCGTCGACATCCGCCAGCAAGGCCAGGGCCTGGTGGTCGAATTCCTGAAGTCGTCGCTGCCCGAAGGCCTGCGCCGCCGGATGGACGTGACCGACTTCGGCACCCCGATCCAGACCGTGACCACGGCGCAGCAGGGTGACCGCGTGCGCGTGGTGATCGAGCCCCGCGGCGCCTGGGAACACAGCGCCTACCAGTCGGACAACCAGTTCGTCGTGGAAGTCCGCACCCAGAAGCAGGACCCGAACAAGCTCTCGCAAGGCCCCGGCTACACGGGCGAGAAGCTGTCGCTGAACTTCCAGAACATCGAGGTGCGCTCGCTGCTGCAGGTGATCGCCGACTTCACCAACTTCAACATCGTGACCTCCGACTCCGTCACCGGCGGCGTCACGCTGCGGCTGAAGGATGTCCCCTGGGACCAGGCGCTGGACATCATCCTGCAGGCCAAGGGCCTGGGCATGCGCCGCTCCGGCAACGTGCTGTGGATCGCCCCGAAGGACGAGATCGCGGCCAAGGAAAAGCTGGAGCTGGAGGCCAATGCCGCCATCCAGAGCCTGGAAGCGCTGCGCACGCAGGCCTTCCAGCTCAATTACACCAAGGCGGCGGATATCGCCGTGCAGCTGACGGGCACCGGCTCGTCGCGGATCCTCAGCGCGCGCGGCAGCGCCATCGCCGAGCCGCGCACGAACCAGCTGTTCGTGACCGACGTCGGCGCCAAGCTGGAGCAGGTGCAGGGCCTCATCACCAAGCTGGACATCGCGGTGCGCCAGGTGCTGATCGAGGCGCGCATCGTGGAGGCGTCCGACACCTTCGGCCGCTCGCTGGGCGTGCGCCTGGGCGGCAGCGACCTGCGCGGAGTGAACGGCGGCGACGCCGGCTACGCGATCGGCGGCGGCACCAACCGCATTGCCTTCGGCGGCACCTATGACGCCGTGTCCGGAACCACGGGCGAGAGCAACACGCAGCTGACCACCACCAACACGACCTTCGTGAACCTGCCGGCGACGGGTGTGGGCGGCTTCAATGCCTCCACCTTCGCGCTTTCCATCTTCAGCTCCGCGGCCAACCGGTTCCTGAACCTGGAACTGTCGGCACTGGAGGCGGACGGCAAGGGCAAGCTGGTGTCCAGCCCCCGCATCGTGACAGCGGACAAGAGCAAGGCGCTGATCGAGCAGGGCACGGAATTCCCGTACCAGCAGGCCACCTCCAGCGGTGCGACCTCGGTGGCATTCCGCCGGGCGACGTTGAAGCTGGAAGTGACCCCGCAGATCACGCCCGAGGGCAACATCATCCTCGACCTCGACATCGCCAAGGACAGCCGGGGCGAGACCACGGCGGCCGGCATCGCCATCAATACCAAGCATATTCGCACGCAGGTGTTGGTGGAAAACGGCGGCACCGTGGTGATCGGCGGCATTTTCGAGCTGACCGAGACGGAAAACGAGACACGGGTGCCGTTCCTGGGCGATCTTCCGATTGCTGGCTACCTGTTCAAGAACAGGCTGCGCAGCAGCAACAAGCAGGAAATGCTCGTATTCATCACGCCGAAGATGGTGGCGGAGCGCCAGCCGGCAAGCCGTTAATTTCAAGAAGTACCGACGGAGAACGATCAGAATGAACCGATACATCAAAGCGCTGGGGACACTGTTCCTGGCTGGCGCGCTGGCCGCGTGCGGCGGGGGCGGCGGCAGCTCCGGGAACGAGCAGCCCACCGACCCGACGGATCCGGTGACGCCGGCAGTGGCGTCCATCGACGTCTTCACCTCCGGGACTGAACTGCAGTCCGCGAGCAATTCCAGCATCAGCTTCACCGTGCTTCCGAAGGACGCCAACAACCAGGCGATCCCCAACCAGGCAGTCTCCTTCTCGGCCACGTCCGGCAACCTCTCCGGCGCCTTGCCGGCACCGACCACGGGCGACGACGCCGTACCCATCACCGGGGTCACCCTGTCGCCGGGAGAAAACCGTGCGAACCGCAACATCACCGTGACCGTGATCGCCGGCGGCGCCAGCCAGCAGGTGGTCATTCCGGTGGTCGGCACGGCACTGACCCTGTCGGGCGACAGCTTCGTCGTGCAAGGTTCCACGATTTCGTACACGGTTCGAGCGATGGATTCGGCCGATACACCGATCCCGAACGCCCCGTTGACCGTGCGGTCCACGCGCGGCAACACCGTGAGGCCCCTGAGCCTCACCACCAATTCGCAGGGCGTGGCCAGCTTCGATTTCACCGGCACGCAGCCGGGGAACGACACCATCGTTGTCTCGGGTCTGGGCACTTCGGCCAGCGCGAATGTCTCCGTCAGCGCGGATGCGTTCCAGTTCCTGTCCCCGAACGCGAACTCCAACGTCAACGTGAATGTCAACCGGACGGTGACGGTGCAGTTCCTGACCAACGGGAACCCGGTTGCAGGGCAGGCGATCAACTTCAGCACCACGCGCGGCACCGTCACGCCGGCTTCGGTGGCGACTGACGCCAACGGGCAGGCCTCGGCGACCATCAATTCGGCCAGCGCCGGCCCGGCGACCATCGTCGCCCAATCGGGCTCCGCGCAGGTGACCTTGTCGGTGAACTTCCTGGCCACCGCTCCGCGCGAGCTGGAACTGCAGGCGAGCCCGAGCGCAGTGGCGCCGAACTCGGGTGGCAGCACCAACAACCAGTCCGCGTTGAGCGCCATCGTGCGGGACAGCTCCGGCAACGCGGTCGCGAATCGTGTCGTGAGTTTCACGGCCGAATCGGATCCCAGCGGCGGCACGATCAGCCCGGCCACCGCGATGACCGATTCGAGCGGCACCGCCACCACGCAGTTCATCCCCGGCGCGGGCACGACGGCCAACAACGGGGTCGTGATCCGTGCAACGGTGCAGGGCACGACCGTGTCGGGCACGGCGTCACTGACGGTGAACACGCAGGCCTTGTTCCTTGCGCTGTCAACCGGGAACGTGATCACCAACGTGAGCGGAAGCCAGACCACGTACGAGAAGGAATTCGCGGTACAGGTGACCGACTCCAATGGCGCGGCCGTCGCCAGCAAGTCGGTGACGCTGGCGGTGGTTCCCCAGTTCTACCGCAAGGGCAGTCTGGCATTCCAGACGGGCTCGTGGAAATATGCGCCCGGCGTCATTCAATGCGACAACGAGGACACGAACCTGAACGGCCGCCTCGACGCCGGTGAGGACCGCAACAGCAACGGCACGCTCGAGCCGGGTGGCCCCGTGTCCCTGAGCCGCGCCACGGTCACGACCAATGCGAGCGGCATGGGTACGTTCACCGTGCAGTACGGCGAGAACTACGCGCTCTGGGTTGGCGTGCAGATCGTGGCGACCAGCACGGTGGGTGGCACCGAATCGTCCGCAACCATGAATTACCTGCTGCTCGGCATGGCATCCGACTACAACCAGGCGACTACCGCGCCCGCCGGTGTGGTCAGCCCGTTCGGCACTGCCACGGTTTGCCGCGACCCGAGTTGATCCTCACCCTTGTCGGCATGCCCGGCAGTGGCAAGTCCACTGTCGGGCGCCAACTCTCAAGGCGGCTTCGGCTGCCTTTTTTTGATTCCGACCACCTGGTCGAGCAGCACCTGGGATGCACGATCAAGGACTACTTCGCCCGTGAGGGCGAAGCTGCTTTCCGCGACGTCGAGGAACGGGTGATCCGGGATGCGATGCAGGGGGCTGCGTCGGTGCTGGCCACCGGCGGCGGCGCCGTGCTGCGCGAGGAAAATCGCCAGCAACTGCGCGCCGGCGGCCAGGTCGTCTACCTGCGCTCGACGCCCGAGGAGCTGTACCGGCGCCTGCGCCACGACCGCGTCCGGCCGCTGCTGCAGGTGGCGGACCCGCTCGACAAGCTGCGCGCCATGTACGCCGAACGCGACCCGTTGTACCGCGATGCGGCGCATTTCGTGATCGAGACCGGCCGGCCTTCCGTACCCTCGCTGGTGAACATGATCGTGATGCAGCTGGAGCTGGCGGGCGTGCTGCCGCCGGCCCCTTAAACTCGCGGGATGCCTCCGCCGCTTCCCCACGCTTCGCAACATGTGCACATCGCCCTGGGCGAGCGCAGCTACGACATCCTGATCGGCGCCGGCCTGCTGGACTCGCCGCAGGCCTGGCAGGGCCTGCCCAGGTCGGCCGCCGCCCTGATCGTCACCAATGCAACGGTGGCCCCGCTCTATGCGGCGCGGCTGCGCGCGGCCCTCGCGCCGCACTACCGCACGGTGCACCAGGTAGACCTGCCCGACGGCGAGGAGCACAAGGACTGGCCCACGCTGAACCTGGTGTTCGACACCCTGCTGGCGCGCGGCTGCGACCGCCAGACGGTGGTCTTCGCGCTGGGTGGCGGCGTGGTCGGCGACATGGCGGGTTTCGCTGCGGCGAGCTACATGCGCGGCGTGCCCTTCGTGCAAGTTCCCACGACACTGCTGGCGCAGGTGGATTCTTCCGTCGGCGGCAAGACCGCCATCAATCATCCGCGCGGCAAGAACATGGTCGGCGCGTTCTACCAGCCGCTGCGGGTGGTCTGCGACCTGGACACGCTGAAGACGCTGCCCGCGCGCGAGCTGAGCGCCGGCCTCGCCGAGGTGATCAAGTACGGGCCCATCGCCGACATGGCCTTCCTCGACTGGATCGAGTCCAACATCGACGCTCTGATGCGGCGTGACGCGGCGGCGCTGGCGCATGCGGTGCGGCGCAGCTGCGAGATCAAGGCGGATGTCGTGGGCGTGGACGAACGCGAGGCAGGACTGCGCGCGATCCTCAACTTCGGCCACACCTTCGGCCACGCCATCGAGGCCGGGCTGGGCTACGGCAAGTGGCTGCACGGCGAAGCGGTCGGCTGCGGCATGGTGATGGCGCTGCAGCTGTCACGGCGCCTGGGGCTGGTGGACGAAGCCTTCGCGCAGCGCATCACCGCGCTCATCGCGCGTGCCGGGCTGCCCATCGTGGGCCCGGCGCTTGGCGCCGATCGCTACCTGGAGCTGATGCGCGGGGACAAGAAGGCCGAAGGCGGCCAGATCCGCTTCGTGGTGATCGAGGCACCGGGGCGGGCAGGCGTGCGGGGCGCGCCGGACGACGTGGTGCGCCAGGTGCTGGCCGACTGCACGCGCTAGCCGCCGCAACGCATGACGCTCGCACCGTACGCCTGCGACCCGGCGCGCACGCGCGGCCGTCGTCATGCCGAACTGGCGCCACCGACGCGCACCGACTTCCAGCGGGACCGCGATCGCATCGTGCACTCCACCGCGTTCCGGCGGCTGGTCTACAAGACACAGGTGTTCCTCAATCACGAGGGCGACCTGTTCCGCACGCGCCTGACGCATTCGCTGGAGGTGGCGCAGCTGGCGCGGTCCATCGCCCGGCCCCTGGGCCTGAACGAGGACCTGGTGGAGGCCATCGCCCTGGCGCACGACCTCGGCCACACCCCCTTCGGGCATGCGGGACAGGATGCGCTGAACGAGTGCATGGCGGCCCACGGCGGCTTCGAGCACAACCTGCAAAGCCTGCGCGTGGTCGACGCGCTGGAGGAGCGCTATCCGGATTTCGACGGTTTGAACCTCTGCTTCGAAACGCGGGAAGGCATCCTGAAACACTGCTCGCGCGCCAACGCCGAAAAGCTGGAGGCCGCGGAGCCCGGCGGCGTGGGCCGGCGCTTCCTCGATCGGGCGCAACCCAGCCTGGAAGCGCAACTGTGCAACCTGGCCGACGAGATCGCCTACAACGCGCACGACATCGACGACGGCGTGCGCTCCGGCCTCATCACCCTGGAGCAGGTGGCCGAAGTGGCGCTGTTCGGCCGCCATTGCACGGATGCGCAACGCGACCACCCGCGGCTGCACGGGCGCCGGCTGCTGTACGAGGGCATCCGCCGCATGCTGAGCGCGCAGGTCTTCGACGCCATCGACGCCACCCGCGCGCTGCTGGCCATGCATGGTCCGGATAGTGTCGATGCGGCGCGGCAGATGCCGCCGCTGGTGGCGTTCAGCGCGGCATCGCGGGCCGAATCCACCGAGCTCAAGGGCTTCCTGTTCCACAACCTGTATCGCCACCCGCGCGTGGGCGAAACGACCGAGCAGGCCCAGGAAGTGGTGCGCGACCTGTTCGGCCGCTACCTTGCCCAGCCGCAGGAGATGCAGGCCGGCTTCGCCGCGCGCGGCGACACTGCGCGGGCCGTGGCCGACTACATCGCCGGGATGACCGACCGCTATGCGCTGCGCGAGCACAAGCGGCTGACCGGGCGCAGGCTGCTCGCCGCCGCGGCTCCGTGAAGCGGCTCGACCCCGCGCTGGTGGTGGTGTTGGCGGGCATCAGCGCCGCACTGCACATCGGCAAGCTGCCACCGGCGTTGCCCGTCCTGCGTGAGGCCCTGCAGATCAGCCTGGTCGAAGCGGGATTCCTGTTGTCCATGGTGCAGCTGGCCGGCATGACGCTGGGCCTGGCTTTCGGTGCGGTCGCCGATGCATGGGGACCGCGACGAACCATGGTGCTCGGGCTGGCCTTGCTGTCGGCGGCCAGTCTGGCCGGTGGCGCCTCGCAAAGCGCGCAGGCATTGCTGGTGCTGCGAGGCTGCGAGGGCGTGGGCTTCCTGCTGGCGACCTTGCCCGCACCCGGCCTGATTCGCCGCCTGGTGGAGCCGGCCCGCCTGAGTGGCTTGCTGGGCTGGTGGGGCGCGTACATGCCCTTCGGCACGGCCGTGGCGCTGTTGGTCGGCCCGGCCTTCATCGCGCTGGCCGGCTGGCCAGGCTGGTGGTGGCTCCTGTCGATGCTGTCCGCGCTGATGGCGGCCGTGTTGTGGTGGAGCGTTCCTCGGTCGGCGGACGCTGCCGGTCGCACGACCGCGGGCAGCGGCCGCATCCTGCGCACCTTGCGCGCCCCAGGCCCGTGGCTGGCGTCCCTCGCTTTCGCGGTGTATTCGGCGCAGTGGCTGGCCGTCATCGGATTCCTGCCGACGATCTATGCGCAGGCCGGTCTCCCCGTTGCCTACGCTGCGCTCGCCACCGCGCTGGCAGCCGCGGTGAACATGGCGGGCAACATCGGCTCCGGGCGCTTGTTGCAGCGCGGCGTGCGCGCGCCATTGCTGATGCAGGTGGGGTACGCGGCAATGGCGGTGGGTGCAGTCGTGGCGTTCGCGGGCTGGACGCAGGACGCGTCCGCGGCGACGGCCGTCATGCGTTATGGCGGCGTCCTGCTGTTCTCGGCCGTCGGGGGCCTGGTGCCCGGCACGCTGTTCTCGCTGGCGCTGCGCATGGCGCCCGACGACGGCACGGTGTCCACCACGGTCGGCTGGATGCAGCAATGGTCCGCGTTCGGCCAGTTCGTGGGCCCGCCGCTCGCGGCATGGGCGGCGGCCAGGGCAGGCCACTGGGAGTGGACGTGGGCGATCACGGGCGCATTCGCCATGGCCGGGCTGGCCCTGACCTCCGCCATCATCCATCTTCTTGCGCGGCCCGCGCCTGCCGGGCACGCAACGGCGCGCCGCGGCCCGTAAAATCGCGGCACACCATGAGTTTCCTCAACCAGCTGAAGTCCCAGGCCAAGGCGCTGCAGAGCGATCGTGTCTCGAACGAGCACGTCGTGGAGGAGCGGACCGCGGCGACGGAGCAGGCCGGCAAGCTGGTGCTGTTCTACCTGCAGGACCTGGCGCGCCAGTTGTCCGTGATCGAGCCCGCCGGCCCGGCGTTCAGCCTGGACGGCAGGACGCCCTGGCCGGCGATGAAGCTCATCGACTTTCGCGTCGACGCGCGCCGCAAGATGCTGCGCAACCGGGAGGTGATCGACTACATCGCGATGGGCTGGCAGGTCGTGCCGCAGATCGGCGGCTCCGTCAGCGGCCTCGTCACCGTGAATTTTCCGACCGACATGCGCCGCGTGGAGGACAGGCTGGCGATGGGGCCCGTCAAGCATGACCGCCGCGAGATCCGCAAGCAGGACAGCAGTGCACTGGTGGAAGTGCGCTACGAATACCTGACGCAGACGCGCGCCAACGTGACCGCCACGCTGGACCACGACAACGGCATGGTGCACTGGCGGATGTTGAACACCGCGGGCTTCGAGGTCGTGCAGACCACCTGGCCGGCGGCGCGCGTCCAGCAACCGTTGCTGGACGAACTGGCCAAGCGCGTGGTCGGCCAGCCGAACACCTTCGTCTAGGAGAGCATGGCCGATGCTGCGCAGGCCGTGGAGGACACACGGCGGTGGCTCGAGCGCGCCGTGGTGGGGCTGAACCTGTGCCCTTTCGCCAAGGCCGTTCTCGCCAAGCACCAGGAGCATTTTTCCACGAGCCAGGCGCAGGATGCGGCTGGGGTGCTGGATGACTTTGCCAGGGAACTGGATGCGCTGGTGGCGCTGCCGGCGTCGGAGCGCGACACCACCTTGCTGGTGCTGCCGCAAGGCTTCGACGATTTCCTGGCGTTCCACGACCTGACGCTGCGGGCCGAACGCCTGGTGCGCAAGCGCGGGCTGGAGGGCGTGGTGCAGGTGGCCAGTTTTCATCCGCGCTTCGTCTTTGCCGGCACGGAGGAAGACGACATCACCAACTTCACCAACCGCGCGCCGTGGCCGACGCTCCACCTGCTGCGGGAGGAGAGCATCGATCGTGCGGTGGCGGCGTTCCCGGACGCAGCGGCCATCTACGAGGCCAACATGGACACCCTGCGGCGCCTCGGGCCGGATGGCTGGCGTGCGCTGGACGTGGGAGCCCGGCCATGAAGAAGGACGTGGCCGGGGAACTGGGCCTGCGCCCGGGCCAGTCGCTGGAGCTGCTGCAGGAACTGCACATCCTCACGCGGGAAGGCAAGATCAACCAGGACTCGCGGCGCAAGCTCAAGCAGGTCCATCACCTGGTCCAGTTCATCGAGAAGCTGCTGCTGGAGATCCCGGCAGGCGCTGGCCACCCGACCCTGGCGGACCACGGCGCGGGCAAGTCGTACCTGGGTTTCATCCTGTACGACCTGTTCTTCCGGGAGCGGGGGCACGGCCACATCTACGGCATCGAGACCCGCGCGGAGCTGGTGGCGAAGTCGCGCGACCTGGCACAGCGGCTTGGCTTCGGCCGCATGTCGTTCCTGCACTTGAGCGCGGCGGAGGCGGCCGACGACGCGCAGCTGCCGGAACGCATCGACGTCGTCACCGCGCTGCACGCATGTGACACGGCGACGGACGACGCCATCGCGTTCGGGCTGCGCAAGCAGGCGGGGTCCATGGTGCTGGTGCCGTGCTGCCAGGCGGAGGTGGCCAGCGTGCTGCGCGAACACAAGGCGCTGGCGCTGTCACGCACGCCGCTCGCCGAGCTGTGGCGCCATCCGCTGCACACCCGCGAGCTGGGAAGCCAGGTGACCAACGTCCTGCGCTGCCTGTACCTGGAGGCCATGGGCTACCAGGTGACGGTGACGGAGCTGGTGGGCTGGGAGCACAGCATGAAGAACGAGCTGATCCTGGCCCGGCGCGTCGGCCCGCGCAAGCGCGCACCGGCGGAGCGGTTGCGGGCGATCCTCGCTGAATTCGGCATCCCCGAACTGGAGGCGCGCCGCTTCCCTCAATTGGGGTCAGATTCCAATTAATATCCGCCGATGGCTCGCCTTCCGCGATTGACGGTCCCCGGGTACCCGCACCACATCATCCAGCGCGGCAACAACCGCCAGGCGATCTTCACCGACGCGGCGGACTACGAGTTGCTGCTGTCGCTGGTCGACGAGCATGCCCACAAGCAGCACGTGGCCGTGCATGGCTACGTGTTGATGAGCAATCACTTCCACTTGCTGGCAACGCCGGATACGGTGGAAGGGATTCCTCAGATGATGCAAGCGGTCGGCCGTCGCTACGTGCGCCACTACAACCTGCGGCATGTCCGCACCGGCACGCTCTGGGAGGGCCGGTACAAGTCGACGCTGATCCAGGCCGAGCGCCACCTGCTCGCGTGCATGGTGTACATGGACCTCAATCCGGTACGGGCAGCGATGGTGGCGGATCCGGCGGACTATGCCTGGTCGAGCCATCGGCACTTCATCGGCCGCCGGACGGACAAGCTCATCACGCCGCATCCCCTGTATTGGGAGTTGGGCAACACGCCTTTTGCCCGGGATGAGGCTTATGCGGACATGGTTCGGTCGGGCATCAGCGAGGAGCAGCGCAAGGCGCTTGGCGAATCGGTCAATCGCGGCTGGGCCTTGGGGGACGCGGACTATGTCGCGGACCTCCAGCGGCGCACGCAGAGGCGGGTGGCTCGCGCCCAGGCAGGCCGCCCCTTCAAGGATCAACCTGTCCCCGATTAATTCAGACGCAGGATCAGCCAGCGATAATTGGAATCTGACCCCAATTATTGTGCTTGGCGAAGGTGGTGCAGTGCAGTAATCTCGGGTTTCCCCTGAATTCCCGGAGTGCGCCATGACCACGGCTGCAGAAATCGCCTATCTACAAGAACATGGCCTTTACACGGGTGCGAACGAGCACGACGCATGCGGCGTCGGCTTCGTGGCCCACATCAAGGGCGAGAAAAGCCACAACATCATCGAGCAGGCGCTGCTGATCCTGAAGAACCTGGATCACCGGGGCGCCGTGGGCGCGGACAAGCTGATGGGCGATGGCGCCGGCATCCTGATCCAGTTGCCGGACGCGCTGTACCGCGACGAAATGGCCAAGCAGGGCGTGGAGCTGCCGCCGCCCGGCGAGTACGGCGTCGGCATGATCTTCCTGCCGAAGGAACATGCCTCCCGCCTCGCCTGCGAGCAGGAATTCGAGCGCGCGATCCGCGCGGAAGGCCAGGTGCTGCTGGGTTGGCGCGACGTTCCGGTGGACACCGACATGCCGATGTCGCCCGCCGTGCGCAAGAAAGAGCCGATCATCAAGCAGGTGTTTATCGGCCGTGGCACCGACGTGATCGTGCAGGACGCGCTGGAGCGCAAGCTCTATGTGATCCGCAAGACGGCCAGCGCCGCGATCCAGCGCCTGAAGCTCAAGCACAGCAAGGAATACTACGTTCCCAGCGTCTCCAGCCGCACCATCATCTACAAGGGCCTGCTGCTGGCCGACCAGGTGGGCGTGTACTACAAGGACCTGCAGAACCCCCGCTGCATGTCCGCGCTGGGCCTGGTGCACCAGCGCTTTTCGACCAACACGTTCCCCGAGTGGCCGCTGGCGCACCCGTACCGTTACGTCGCCCACAACGGCGAGATCAACACGGTCAAGGGCAACTACAACTGGATGAAGGCGCGCGAAGGCGTCATGTCCTCGCCGGTGCTGGGCAACGACCTGAAGAAGCTGTATCCCATCAGCTTCCCCGACCAGTCCGACACCGCCACCTTCGACAACTGCCTCGAACTGCTGACGATGGCGGGCTACCCGCTGGCGCAGGCCGTGATGATGATGATCCCGGAGCCCTGGGAACAGCACACGCTGATGGACGAGCGCCGCAAGGCCTTCTACGAGTACCACGCGTCGATGCTCGAGCCCTGGGACGGTCCGGCCTCCATCGTGTTCACCGACGGCCGCCAGATCGGCGCCACGCTGGACCGCAACGGCCTGCGGCCCTCGCGCTACTGCGTCACCGACGACGACCTCGTGATCATGGCCTCCGAGTCCGGCGTGCTGCCGGTGCCGGAGAACAAGATCGTGCGCAAGTGGCGCCTGCAGCCCGGCCGCATGTTCCTGATCGACCTGGAGCAGGGCCGCATGATCGACGACGAGGAACTGAAGTCCTCGCTCGCCAACGCCAAGCCGTACAAGCAGTGGATCGAAAACCTGCGCATCAAGCTCGACGACCTGTCGGAGACTTCGGGTGACGCGCCGGCGGCCAGCGTCGAACTGCTGGATCGCCAGCAGGCCTTCGGCTACACCCAGGAAGACCTCAAGTTCCTGATGGCGCCCATGGCGACAGCCGGGGAAGAGGGCATCGGATCGATGGGCAACGACAGCCCGCTGGCCGTGCTGTCGGACAAGAACAAGCCGCTGTACAACTACTTCAAGCAGCTGTTCGCGCAGGTGACGAACCCGCCGATCGACCCGATCCGCGAAGCGATCGTGATGTCGCTGGTGTCCTTCATCGGACCCAAGCCGAACCTGCTGGACATCAACCAGGTCAACCCGCCGATGCGGCTGGAGGTGAGCCAGCCGATCCTCGACTTCGCCGACATGCAGAAGCTGCGCGAGATCGAGAAGCACACGCATGGCAAGTTCCGCAGCCACACGCTGGACATCACCTATCCGCTGGCCTGGGGCCACGAAGGCGTCGAGGCCAAGCTGGCGTCGCTGAACGCGGAGGCGGTGGACGCGCTGCGCAGCGGCCACAACATCCTGATCATCAGCGACCGCAGCGTGTCGCCCACGCAAGTCGCCATCCCGGCGCTGTTGGCGCTGTCGTCGATCCACCAGCACCTGGTGCGGGAAGGCTTGCGCACCACCGCGGGCCTGGTGGTGGAAACCGGATCGGCGCGCGAGGTGCATCACTACGGCGTGCTCGCCGGCTACGGCGCCGAGGCCGTGCATCCCTACCTGGCGATGGAGACGCTGGTCTCGATCCACAAGGACCTGCCTGGCGACCTGTCCGCCGAGAAGGCGATCTACAACTACATCAAGGCCATCGGCAAGGGCTTGTCGAAGATCATGTCCAAGATGGGCGTGTCGACGTACATGTCCTATTGCGGCGCCCAGTTGTTCGAGGCGATCGGCCTGAACACCGACACCATCGAGAAGTACTTCACCGGCACCGCCAGCCGCGTGGAAGGCATTGGCGTGTTCGAGATCGCCGAGGAAGCGATCCGCCTGCACAAGGCGGCGTTCGGCGACGACCCGGTGCTGGCCGAGATGCTCGACGCGGGGGGCGAATACGCCTGGCGCAACCGCGGCGAAGAGCACATGTGGACGCCCGATGCCATCGCCAAGCTGCAGCACAGCGCGCGCGCCAACAACTGGAACACGTACAAGGAATACGCGCAGATCATCAACGACCAGGGCCGCCGCCACATGACGCTGCGCGGCCTGTTCGAGTTCCGCGTGGATCCTGCCAAGGCGATCCCGGTCGACGAGGTCGAGTCCGCCAAGGAGATCGTCAAGCGCTTCGCCACGGGGGCGATGTCGCTCGGCTCGATCTCCACCGAGGCGCACGCCACGCTGGCCATCGCCATGAACCGCATCGGCGGCAAGAGCAACACCGGCGAAGGCGGCGAGGACCCGGCGCGTTACCGCCAGGAGCTCAAGGGCATCCCGATCAAGGCCGGCCAGACCATGGCCAGCGTGATCGGCCGGGAGGCGGTGGAAGTCGACATCCCGCTGCAGGACGGCGACTCGCTGCGTTCGCGCATCAAGCAGGTGGCGTCGGGCCGCTTCGGCGTGACCGCGGAGTACCTGTCGTCCGCCGACCAGATCCAGATCAAGATGGCGCAGGGCGCCAAGCCCGGCGAAGGCGGCCAGCTGCCCGGCGGCAAGGTTTCCAAGTACATCGGCAAGTTGCGCTACTCGGTGCCCGGCGTCGGCCTGATCTCGCCGCCGCCGCACCACGACATCTACTCGATCGAAGACCTGGCGCAGCTCATTCATGACCTGAAGAACGTGGCCACCCACGCTTCCATCAGCGTCAAGCTGGTGTCCGAAGTCGGGGTCGGCACCATCGCCGCGGGCGTGGCCAAGTGCAAGGCGGACCACGTGGTGATCGCCGGCCATGACGGCGGCACCGGCGCTTCGCCCTGGTCTTCCATCAAGCACGCCGGCTCCCCTTGGGAGATCGGCCTGGCCGAAACCCAGCAGACCCTGGTGTTGAACCGCCTGCGCGGCCGCATCCGCGTGCAGGCCGACGGCCAGATGAAGACCGGCCGCGACGTGGTGATCGGCGCGCTGCTGGGCGCCGACGAATTCGGCTTCGCCACCGCGCCGCTGGTGGCGGAGGGCTGCATCATGATGCGCAAGTGCCACCTGAACACCTGCCCGGTGGGCGTGGCCACGCAGGACCCGGTGTTGCGCAAGAAGTTCGCCGGCAAGCCCGAGCACGTCGTCAACTTCTTCTTCTTCATCGCCGAGGAAGTGCGCCAGATCATGGCGCAGCTGGGCGTGCGCAAGTTCGACGACCTGATCGGCCGCGCCGACCTCCTCGACACCCGCAAGGGCATCGCGCACTGGAAGGCGCGCGGCCTCGACTTCAGCCGCCTGTTCGCGCAGCCCAAGGTGCCGGCGGACGTGCCGCGCTTCCACTGCGAGGAGCAGGACCACCGCCTCGACCGCAGCCTCGACAAGGTGCTGATCGAAAAGTCGCGGGCGGCCATCGAGCGCGGCGAGAAGGTCCAGTTCATGGAAGTGGCGCGCAACGTCAACCGTTCGGTCGGCGCGATGCTGTCCGGCGCGCTGACCAAGGTGCATCCCGAAGGGCTGCCCGACGACACGCTGCGCATCCAGCTCGAAGGCACGGGCGGCCAGTCGTTCGGCGCGTTCCTGGCCAAGGGCATCACGCTGTACCTGATCGGCGACGCCAACGACTACACCGGCAAGGGCTTGTCGGGTGGCCGCGTGGTGGTGCGCCCCAGCATCGACTTCCGCGGCGAGGCCACCAAGAACATCATCATCGGCAACACCGCCCTGTATGGCGCGACGTCGGGCGAAGCGTTCTTCAGCGGCGTGGCCGGTGAGCGCTTCGCGGTGCGCCTCTCGGGCGCGACCGCGGTCGTCGAAGGCACCGGCGACCACGGCTGCGAGTACATGACCGGCGGCACGGTCGCCGTGCTCGGCAAGACGGGCCGCAACTTCGCCGCCGGCATGTCCGGAGGCGTGGCCTACGTGTATGACGAGGACGGCAAGTTCGCCAGCCGCTGCAACACATCGATGGTCTCGCTCGAGCGGGTGACCAGCGCCGCCGACCAGCAGGCCGCCGGCGCACGCACGCTGCTGCACCGTGACCAGGCGGACGATGCGCTGTTGAAGAAGCTGCTGGAAGACCACAACCGGTGGACGGGCAGCCGGCGCGCCCGCGAGCTGCTGGACGACTGGGCCACCGCGCGGACGAAGTTCGTCAAGGTGTTCCCCAACGAATACAAGCGCGCCCTGGCCGAGATGTACGAGCGCGAGGTGGAACTCGCCAGCGTCGGCAACAACCAGGAAGTCGCGATGCCGGTCGAGCCGGTCCCGGCGAAATAAGAGGGAGAAGAACCAGTGGGAAAAGTGACCGGCTTCCTGGAATACGAACGCGTGGAAGAGGGCTACAAGCCCGTCCCCGAGCGCCTGAAGCACTACAAGGAATTCGTCATCGGCCTGGACGACGCACAGTCCAAGGTGCAGGCGGCGCGCTGCATGGACTGCGGCACGCCGTTCTGCAACAGCGGCTGCCCCGTCAACAACATCATTCCCGACTTCAACGACCTGGTGTACCAGGGGGACTGGAAGAACGCGTGGACGGTGCTGGACTCCACCAACAACTTCCCGGAGTTCACCGGCCGCATCTGCCCGGCACCCTGCGAGGAAGCCTGCACGCTCAACTACAACGACGAGCCGGTGGGGATCAAATCGCTGGAGCACGCGATCATCGACCGCGCCTGGGAGAACGGCTGGGTGCAGCCGCGCGTGCCGCGCATCAAGACCGGCAGGAAGGTGGCGGTGGTGGGCTCCGGCCCCGCCGGCATGGCGGCGGCGCAGCAGCTCGCGCGCGCCGGACACGACGTGACGCTGTTCGAGAAGAACGACCGCGTCGGCGGCCTGCTGCGCTACGGCATCCCCGACTTCAAGATGGAGAAGCGCCACATCGACCGCCGTGTCGAGCAGATGAAGGCCGAGGGCGTGACCGTGCGCACCGGCGTCATGGTGGGGCAGCTGCCGAAGGGCTCGAAGGTGACCAACTGGGCGAAGGAGACGATCGCCCCCGAGCAGCTGCAGAAGGACTTCGACGCGGTGCTGCTGGCCGGCGGCGCCGAGCAGTCGCGTGACCTGCCGGTGCCCGGCCGCGACCTCGACGGCGTGCACTTCGCCATGGAATTCCTGCCGCAGCAGAACAAGGTGAACGCCGGCGACCCGGTCAAGGGCCAGATCATGGCCACCGGCAAGCATGTCATCGTCATCGGTGGCGGCGACACCGGCAGCGACTGCGTGGGCACGAGCAACCGGCATGGCGCCGCCAGCGTGGTGCAGTTCGAGCTGATGCCGCAGCCGCCGGAGGAAGAGAACAAGCCGCTGACCTGGCCTTACTGGCCGTACAAGCTGCGCACCAGTTCCTCGCACGAAGAAGGCGTGAAGCGCGAGTTCGCGATCGCCACCAAGGAATTCATCGGCGACAAGGGCCGGGTCACCGGCCTGAAGACCGTGCACGTGGAGATGAAGGACGGCAAGTTCGTCGAGATCGCCGGCACCGAGAAGGACTACAAGGCCGACCTCGTGCTGCTGGCGATGGGCTTCGTCAGTCCGGTGCAAAGCGTCCTCGAAGGCTTCAAGGTGGACAAGGACGCCCGCGGCAACGCACGTGCGACGACCGACTTCCACGGCGGCTATGTGACGAACGTCCCGAAAGTGTTCGCTGCCGGTGACATGCGTCGCGGTCAATCGCTGGTGGTGTGGGCGATCCGGGAAGGCCGACAGGCGGCGCGCGCCGTGGACGAATTCCTCATGGGCTTTTCGGACCTGCCGCGATAAAGCCACAGCGCCCCGGCAGTGCAGCGCCGCCGCCGCTAGGCCCGGCGGCAAACCGCCTATCATCCGTGGCTTTCGACTCGCGGCCGCCCGCCGGCCCCACTCCCCTGGATGATTCCACCTGACCCCGACACGCTGGTCGACTGCCGCCACCTGAGCTTCGGGTATGGCGCGCGGGCGATCCTGCAGGACGTGAGCTTCACCGTGCCGCGCGGCAAGGTGACCGCGCTCATGGGGGCCTCCGGCGGCGGCAAGACCACGGTGCTGCGCCTCATCGGCGGACAGGTGCGGCCGCAGCGCGGCGAGCTGCTGTTCGATGGCGAGGACATCGCGACAATGGAGCGCAATGCGCTGTACCGCATGCGGCGGCGCATGGGCATGCTGTTCCAGTTCGGCGCGCTGTTCACGGACCTCAGCGTGTTCGACAACGTGGCCTTCCCGTTGCGCGAACATTCCGGCCTGCCGGAAAGCCTGGTGCGCGACATCGTGCTGATGAAGCTCAACGCGGTGGGCTTGCGCGGTGCGCGCGACCTCATGCCGTCCGAAGTTTCCGGCGGGATGGCCCGGCGCATCGCGCTGGCCCGCGCGATCGCGCTCGACCCCGACCTGGTGATGTACGACGAGCCCTTCGCGGGCCTCGACCCGATCTCGCTCGGCACGGCGGCCCACCTGATCCGGCAGTTGAACGACACCCTGGGCATCACCAGCATCGTCGTCTCGCACGACCTGGAGGAAACTTTCCGCATCGCCGACCAGGTGATCGTGCTCGCCAACGGCAAGGTTGCCGCGCAGGGCACGCCGCAGGAGGTGCGATCGTCCGTCGATCCCCTGGTGCACCAGTTCGTGCACGCCTTGCCGGAAGGACCCGTGCACTTCCACTACCCCGGCCCGACCGTCTCCGAAGACTTCAGCGGGGGGCTCGGCAAATGAGCTGGTGGAGCCCCTCCGACATCGGCTTCGGCGTGCGGCGCAAGCTCGTCGACGTCGGCCATTCGACCCGGCTGCTGGTGCGGCTGTTGCTGCTGCTGGGCCCGACGCTGGCACGCGGGCGCCTGCTGCGCGACCAGGTGCACTTCCTGGGCAACTATTCGCTGGCCATCATCGGCATCTCGGGCCTGTTCGTGGGCTTCGTGCTGGCACTGCAGGGCTACTACATCCTGCAGCGCTACGGCTCGGCCGAAGCGCTGGGGTTGATGGTCGCGCTCAGCCTGGTGCGCGAGCTCGGCCCGGTGGTGACCGCGCTGCTGTTCGCCGGCCGTGCCGGCACCTCGCTGACCGCGGAGATCGGCCTCATGAAGGCCGGCGAGCAACTGTCCGCCATGGAGATGATGGCCGTCGACCCGGTGCAGCGGATCCTCGCGCCGCGCTTCTGGGGCGGCGTGTTCGTGATGCCCTTGCTGGCGTCGGTCTTCAGCGCGGTCGGCATCCTGGGCGGCTGGGTGGTCGGGGTCCTGCTGATCGGCGTGGACCCGGGCTCGTTCTGGAGCCAGATGCAGGGCGGCGTGGACGTGTGGAAGGACGTCGGCAACGGGGTGATCAAGAGCCTGGTGTTCGGCATCGCAGTCACCTTCATCGCGGTGCTGCAGGGCTTCGAAGCCCATGCGACGCCGGAGGGGGTGTCGCGGGCGACCACGCGCACCGTCGTCATGGCATCGCTGGCCGTGCTGGCGCTCGATTTCGTGCTGACTGCGATGATGTTCAGCATCTAGGAGTGGAAATGGACCGCAACAAGAACGACGTATGGGTGGGGCTCTTCGTGCTGATCGGCGGCGCGGCCCTGGTGTTCCTGGCCCTGCAGGCCGCCAACCTGCTGACGCTGAGCTTCCAGCCGACTTACGGGCTCAGCGCCAGGTTCGACAATATCGGCGGGCTGAAGCCGCGTGCCGCGGTGAAAAGCGCCGGCGTGGTGGTCGGCCGCGTGGATGCCATCACGTTCGACGACAAGTCCTTCCAGGCGAACGTGCACATGTCCATGGAAAGCCAATACCGGTTTCCCAAGGACAGCTCGCTGAAGATCCTCACCAGCGGCCTGCTGGGTGAGCAGTACATCGGCATCGAAGCCGGCGCCGGGGACAAACTCCTGGCCGCTGGCGATACCATTACGAGCACGCAGTCGGCCGTGGTATTGGAAAATCTGATCGGCCAGTTTCTCTACAACAAGGCGGCGGACGCTCCCGCGGCCGCTGCAGCGCCGATCAAGAAATGAAATTTGCCAGACCCGGAGCGCCCCGCGCATTCGCCATGGCCGCTCTGGCGCTCGCTCTGGGCGGCTGTGCCACCGTGCCCAACCCGACTCGCAGCGACCCGTGGGAAGGGTTCAACCGGCCGGTGCACGAATTCAACGAGGGCGTGGACCGCATCTTCCTGCGCCCGGTGGCCACGTTCTACCGCGAGAAGGTTCCGCCCCTCGTGCGCACCGGCGTGTCCAACTTCTTCGGCAACCTGAACGACGTGTGGTCGGGGGCGAACAGCCTGCTGCAGTTCCGCCTGCAGGACGCCGCGGACAGCATCGCACGCGTGAACATCAACACGGTGGTCGGCTTCGGCGGCATCGTCGACGTCGCCAGCAACTTCAACATCGAGCGGCACCGCGAGGATTTCGGCCAGACCCTCGGCCGCTGGGGCGTGCCCACCGGCCCCTATCTCGTGATCCCGTTGCTCGGGCCCGCGACGCTGAGGGACGCGGCCGCGCTGCCCGTCGACCTCACGTTGCACCCGGTCAGCTACCTGGATTCGTTCGCGCTGGGCCAGGCGCTGTTCGTGCTGGGCATCGTGGACCGGCGCTCCAACCTGCTGCGCGTGGGCATGGTGCTGGACGAGGCGGCACTGGACAAATACTCGTTCATCCGCGATGCGCACCTGCAGCGCCGCCGCGCCCAGGTTTTCGACCGCGAAGCCGACGACGACCGGCAGACACCCCCTGCATTGCCGGATGAGTCGCTGGATCCCGCGACCGTCCAGCCTGCGGCCGCGCAGCCCGCAGCGCCGGTGGCCCGCTGATGGGCTTGCAGGCTGTTGCGTTCGTGCATCGAAATGCTGAACCTGGCCGGGCTGCCGGCATCCAAGCTGGATCCCGGGCGTCCGCGCCCCCATGAAGGAATGAAACCAAGATGAATCGCCGCTCCATTTTCCGCACCGCAAGCATGCTGCTGGCCAGCATCGCCCTGGCCGGCCCCTGGTCCTTCGCGCAGGCTGCGGACGAGGCCCCCGACGTGATGATCAAGCGCCTCTCCGACGAGGTGCTCACGATCATCCGGACCGACAAGGGCGTGCAGTCCGGTGACATCAACCGGATCATGCAGGTCGTCGACTCGAAGATCATGCCCAACGTCAACTTCCAGCGCATGACCGCCTCCGCCGTCGGCCCCAAGTGGCGGGAAGCGACGCCCGAGCAGCAGAAACGCCTGCAGGACGAATTCAAGGTCCTGCTGGTCCGCACCTATGCCGGTGCCTTGTCGCAGATTTCCGACGAGGCCGTGAACATGAAACCCCTGCGGGGCTCGCCCACCGATACCGAGGTGGTGGTGCGCAGCGAAATCCGCGGCCGCGGAGATCCGATCCAGCTCGAATACAGGCTGGAAAAGACGCCCGGCCAAGGCTCCGGCTGGAAGATCTTCAACCTGAACGTGCTGGGTGTGTGGCTGGTGGAAACCTACCGCAGCCAGTTCACGCAGGAGATCAATGCCAAGGGAGTGGACGGCCTGATCACCTCGCTGTCGGAACGCAACCGCTCCAACTCCGGCGGCAAGAAAGGCTGAAGCTTTCATGCTGGTCCTGCCCGCCGAACTGATGCACGCCCAGGCCACGGCGTGCTGCCGGATGCTGGCGCAGGCATTGCGTTCGGATCTCGGGCCGCAGGCCGTGGTCGATGCGTCGGCCTTGCGCCGTTTCGATTCGTCCGCGCTGGCGGTGCTGCTGGAATCCCGGCGCGAGGCGTTGGCCGTCGGCAAGACCTTTGCGGTCAGCGGCCTGCATCCGCGCCTGCGCGCGCTCGCCACGCTGTACGGCGTGGGCGAGCTGCTGCCGGCCACCGACTAAGGCCACTGACCGCCAGGAAGCGGACCGCCACGGGCCGGCCGCTAAAATGGCCGGTTGCCCATGGCCGCCATCTCCTTCCAGTCCGTCTCGAAGACCTATCCCACCCCCCGCGGCCCGTTCCAGGCGCTGGATGGCATCACGTTCGACATCCAGCCGGGTGAGTTCTTCGGGCTGCTCGGTCCGAACGGGGCCGGCAAGACGACCCTCATCAGCATCCTGGCAGGCCTCGTGCGCGCCACTTCCGGCCACGTGCTGGTGCACGGCCACGACGTGCAGGCCGACTACGCCCACGCACGCCGGCAGCTCGGCGTCGTGCCGCAGGAGCTGGTGTTCGATCCTTTCTTCACCGTGCGCGAGGCGCTGCGCATCCAGTCCGGATACTTCGGCGTGAAGAACAACGACGCCTGGGTCGACGAGCTGCTCTCCAGCCTCGGCCTGGCGGACAAGGCGCAGTCCAACATGCGCCAGCTTTCCGGCGGCATGAAGCGGCGCATGCTGGTGGCGCAGGCGCTGGTGCATCGGCCGCCCGTGATCGTGCTGGACGAGCCGACGGCGGGGGTCGACGTGGAGCTGCGGCAGACGCTGTGGCAATTCATCGCCAAGCTGAACAAGCAGGGCCACACCGTCCTGCTCACCACCCACTATCTCGAGGAGGCGGAGGCGCTGTGCAGCCGCATTGCGATGCTGCAGTCCGGCCGGGTGGTGGCGCTGGAGCGCACCAGCGACTTGCTCAAAGCGGCCTCCAGCAACGTGCTGCGCTTCAAGGTCGATGGGCCGTTGCCCGCTGAATTCGAAGGCAAGGCGCGCGTCACTGGCCGCATCGTGCAATTGCCCGCGCACGACGCCCACGAGATCGAACAGCACCTGGCCGTGATCCGGCAGGCCGGCCTGCGCGTGGAAGACGTCGAGATCCGCAAGGCGGACCTGGAGGACGTGTTCCTCGACGTGATGTCAGCTGGCCGCAAAAAGGTTGCCGCATGAGGTTTTACGACCAACATCCGGACGCAGAAAGCGCAGAAGTTACGCAGAAGGCGCAGAAGAATTTCCAGAAGAAGAGCAAGAAAATTCAGGAGGTTTTTTTTGCGTCTTCTGCGCAACTTCTGCGTCTTCTGCGTCCGGCTGCCCGTATTGGATTTCAAGCATGACCGGCTGGCAAACGCTCCTGTACAAGGAAACGCTGCGCTTCTGGAAGGTCGGCTTCCAGACCGTAGCCGCTCCGGTGCTCACCGCGCTGCTGTACCTGCTGATCTTCGGCCACGTGCTGCAGGACCATGTGAAGGTCTATGACCGCATCGAGTACACCGCCTTCCTGGTGCCGGGCCTGGTGATGATGAGCGTGCTGCAGAACGCCTTCGCCAACAGCTCGTCGTCGCTGATCCAGAGCAAGATCATGGGCAACCTGGTGTTCGTGCTGCTGACGCCGCTGTCGCACTGGAGCTGGTTCGTTGCCTACGTCGGTTCTTCGATAGCGCGTGGCCTGTGCGTGGGCACCGGCGTGTTCCTCGTGACCGTGTGGTTCACCCAGGTCACGTTCGCGGCGCCCTTGTGGATCCTGGTGTTCGCGGTGCTGGGCGCCGGCATGCTGGGCGCCCTGGGGCTCATCGCCGGCTTGTGGGCGGAGAAGTTCGACCAGATGGCCGCCTTCCAGAACTTCGTCATCATGCCGATGACCTTCCTGTCCGGCGTGTTCTATTCGATCCACTCGCTGCCGCCGTTCTGGCAGCAGGTGAGCCACCTCAACCCGTTTTTCTACATGATCGACGGCTTCCGCTACGGCTTTTTCGGCGTCAGCGACGTTTCGCCGTGGCTGAGCCTCGCGATCGTCGGCACGGCCATGCTGGCCGTGAGCGCCGTTGCCGTGCACCTGCTGCGCATCGGCTACAAGATCCGCAGCTGACGAACAGGAAAACGCGTTATGACTGCCGAAGAACTGCAATCCATCATCGCCGCCGGCATCGCCTGCGACCACATCGAAGTCGACGGTGACGGCCGCCACTGGTCCACCGTGGTCGTGTCAGCCGAATTCGCCGGACTGCGCACGCTCCAGAGGCACCAGCGCGTCTATGCCACGCTCGGTGCGAGAATGCACACCGACGAGGTGCACGCCTTGTCGATCAAGACATTCACGCCCACCGAGTGGGCCGGCCACCCACACTGAACCACACATGGACAAGCTCCTGATTCGCGGCGGCAATCGCCTCAACGGCGAGGTGCGCATTTCCGGCGCCAAGAATGCGGCGTTGCCGGAGCTTTGCGCCGCGCTGCTCAGCGCCGAGCCCATCACCCTGCTCAACATCCCGCGCCTGCAGGATGTGGCAACGATGCTCAAGCTCATCCGCAACATGGGTTGCACGGCCGAGTTCAGCCCGGACGGCACGGTCGTCATCGACTCCGGCCAACTGCATTTCCCCGAAGCGCCGTACGAGATGGTCAAGACCATGCGCGCGGCGGTGCTGGCGCTCGGCCCGTTGCTGGCGCGCTTCGGCGAAGCCACGGTGTCGCTGCCGGGTGGCTGCGCCATCGGGGCGCGCCCGGTCGACCAGCACATCAAGGGCCTGCAGAAGATGGGCGCCGAGATCGTCATCGAGCACGGCTACATGATCGCCAAGCTGCCCAAGGGCTGGACGCGCCTGAAGGGCGCCAGCATCACGACCGACATGGTGACGGTGACGGGCACCGAGAACTTCATGATGGCCGCGGCGCTGGCCGAGGGCGAAACCGTCCTGGAGAACGCGGCGATGGAGCCCGAGATCATCGACCTGGGCGAGATGCTCGTTGCGATGGGCGCGAAGGTGGCCGGCCACGGCACCGGCCGCATCCGCATCGAGGGCGTGGAGAAGTTGCACGCCGCCACGCACAAGGTGGTGGCGGACCGCATCGAGGCCGGCACCTTCCTGTGCGCGGTGGCTGCCACCGGGGGGGACGTGCTGCTCAAGGATGCGCGCGCCGAGCACCTGGGCGTGGTGATCGACCTGCTGCGCGCAGCCGGCGCGCGCGTGGAGCCCGTCAACGGCGGCATCCGCATCAGCGCGGACGGCCGGCTGGAAGCACAGAGCTTCAAGACCACCGAATACCCCGGCTTCCCGACCGACATGCAGGCGCAGTTCATGGCGCTGAATTGCATTTCGGAAGGCGACGCGAAGATCACCGAGACGATCTTCGAGAACCGCTTCATGCACGTCAGCGAGCTGATGCGCATGGGCGCGCGCATCGACGTCGACGGCAAGGTCGCCATCACGCACGGGGTGGAGCGCCTGTCGGGCGCCACCGTCATGGCGACCGACCTGCGCGCGTCCGCCAGCCTGGTGATCGCCGGCCTGGTGGCCGACGGCGAGACCGTGGTCGATCGGATTTACCATCTCGACCGTGGCTACGAGCAGATGGAAGCCAAGTTGCGCGCCATCGGCGCGGATATCGAAAGAGTCTGATGACCTCTGGGGGAAGGCCCACCCTCACCCTGGCGCTCTCCAAGGGGCGCATCTTCGACGAGACCCTGCCGCTCCTGAAAGCCGCCGGGATCGAGGTGCTGGAGGACCCGGAAAAGTCCCGCAAGCTGATCATCGGCACCACCAACCCTGACTTGCGGGTGGTGCTGGTCCGCGCCAGCGACGTGCCGACGTACGTGCAGTACGGCGGCGCCGACCTGGGGGTGACCGGCATGGACACCTTGATCGAACATGGAGGCCAGGGGCTTTACCAGCCGCTCGACCTGCAGATCGCCAAGTGCCGGGTGAGCGTGGCGGTGCGTGCGGACTTCGACTATGCGCGTGCGATGCGCCAGGGCTCGCGCCTGCGGGTGGCCACCAAGTACGTCGGCATCGCGCGCGAATTCTTCGCCGCCAAGGGTGTGCACGTGGACCTGATCAAGCTGTACGGGTCGATGGAGCTTGCGCCGTTGACCGGCCTGGCCGACGCCATCGTCGACCTGGTCTCCACCGGCAACACCCTCAAGGCGAACAACCTGATGGAGGTCGAGCGCATCATGGACATCAGCGCGCGCCTGGTGGTCAACCAGGCCGCGCTGAAGCTGAAGCAGGATCCCATCCGGAACCTGATCGACATCTTCGCCCGCACGGTTGCAGCCAACGCGAAATGACTTTCTCCGCCCGTCCCCTGCGCCTTCGCACGACCGACGCCGGCTTCGACGCCGCGCTGGCGGCCCGGCTGCATTGGTCGGCGGACACCGACGCGGGCATCGAGCAGGTGGTGGCCGACATCCTGGCCGACGTGAAGCGGCGCGGCGATGCCGCTGTGCTGGAATACACCAACCGCTTCGACATGAAGGCCGGCTCGCTGCTGGAACTGCAGTTGCGGCGCAGCGAGCTGAAGAGCGCCTTCGACGGCTTGCCCGACCGGCAGCGGGATGCGCTGGTCGCCGCGGCCGACCGGGTGCGCAGCTACCACGAGGCCCAGAAGAAGGCGAGCGGCGAAAGCTGGAGCTACCGCGACGCGGACGGGTCGCTGCTGGGACAGAAGGTGACGCCGCTGGACCGCGTCGGCATCTACGTGCCGGGGGGCAAGGCGGCCTATCCTTCCTCGGTGCTGATGAATGCGATCCCGGCCCAGGTGGCCGGCGTCGGCGAGATCGTGATGGTGGTGCCGACGCCGCGCGGCGAGCGCAATGCGTTGGTGCTGGCCGCGGCGCACGTGGCGGGCGTCACCCGGTGCTTCACCCTCGGCGGCGCGCAAGCCATCGGTGCCCTCGCGTACGGGACGGAGTCGGTCCCGCGGGTGGACAAGATCACGGGCCCGGGCAATGCCTACGTCGCTGCCGCGAAGCGACGCGTGTTCGGCCAGGTGGGCATCGACATGATCGCCGGTCCCAGCGAGATCCTGGTGCTGGCCGACGGCACCACGCCCGCCGACTGGGTGGCGATGGACCTGTTCTCGCAGGCCGAGCACGATGAACTGGCGCAGAGCATCCTGCTGTGCCCCGATGCCGGGTACATCGAGCAGGTGCAGGCGGCCATCGACCGGCTGCTGCCCGAACTGCCGCGCGCGGAGATCATCTCGAAGTCCTTGAACGGCCGCGGCGCGCTGATCCAGACGCGCAGCATGGAAGAAGCGTGCGACATCAGCAACCGCATTGCGCCGGAGCACCTGGAAATCGCCAGCGGGGACCCGCATCGCTGGGAGCCCTTGCTGCGGCATGCGGGCGCGATCTTCCTGGGTGCGTTCACCAGCGAGTCGCTGGGCGACTATTGCGCGGGCCCGAACCACGTGCTGCCCACGAGCAGCACGTCGCGTTTTTCCAGCCCGCTGGGGGTGTACGACTTCCAGAAGCGCAGCAGCATCATCGAAGTGAGCGAAGCCGGCGCCCAGACCCTCGGCGCGATCGCCGCCGAACTGGCCCATGGCGAAGGCCTGCAAGCGCATGCACGGGCGGCGGAGATGCGGTTCAAGCGCTGAGAGAACGCCCAACAACCGGACGCAGAAGTCGCAGAAGTACCGCAGAAGACGCAAAAAAGAAGAAACCCGATAATGGGAATTCCTTCTGCGACTTCTGCGTAACTTCTGCGACTTCTGCGTCCGGTTGTCCGTTCCCCCATTCCCCAATGAGCGCCACCCTCGAAAACCTCATCGCCACCCGCATCCGCCAGGACGTGCAGGGGATGCACGCCTACGCGATCCAGGAGTCGGCGGGCATGGTCAAGCTCGACGCGATGGAGAACCCGCACCGGCTGCCGCCGGCGCTGCAGAAGGAGCTCGGCGAACGCCTCGCCGCTGTGGCCCTCAACCGCTACCCCGGCCAGCGCATCAACGACCTGAAGGCCGCCCTGGCGCGCCACGCCAGGCTGCCGGAGGGTTTCGGCCTGATGCTGGGCAACGGCTCGGACGAACTCATCGCCCTGCTGGCACTGGTCTGTGACGTGCCCGGCGCGTCCCTGCTGGCGCCGCTGCCCGGCTTCGTCATGTACGAGATGAGCGCCCAGCTCCAGGGGCTGAAGTTCGTCGGCGTCGACCTCACCCCCGACTTCGAACTGGACGAACGCGCCATGCTGGACGCCATCGCGGTGCACCAGCCGGCCATCGTCTACCTTGCGTACCCGAACAACCCGACGGCCAACCTCTGGAACGACGCCACCATCGAGAAGATCGTGGAGGCCGCGCCCGGGCTGGTGGTGATCGACGAGGCCTACCAACCCTTCGCCAGCCGCAGCTACCTGGACCGCGTGACGCGCCACCAGCATGTGCTTCTGATGCGCACCATGAGCAAATTCGGCCTGGCCGGCGTGCGCATCGGCTACATGATGGGACCCGCGGCGCTGGTCGCCCAGGTCGACAAGGTGCGGCCGCCGTACAACATCAGCGTCCTGAACGCCGAGGCCGCCTTGTTCGCGCTGGAGCACGAGGACGTCTTCGCCGCGCAAGCGGTCGAATTGAAGCGCGAGCGCGCCCGGCTGCAGTCCGCCCTGAAGGAAATGGGCCTGAAAAGCTGGCCCAGCGACGCCAACATGATCCTGGTGCGCGTGCCGGATTCCGCCGGCAGCTTCGAGGGCATGAAAGCGCGCAAGGTCCTGGTCAAGAACGTTTCTAGAATGCACCCATTGCTGGCCAACTGCCTGCGCCTGACCGTCGGCACGGCCGACGAAAACACGCAGATGCTCGCCGCCCTGCAGTCCACCCTATGACCACTCGCCAAGCTGAAGTCACCAGAAACACGGCGGAAACGCAGATCACCGTCCGCGTGAACCTGGACGGAACCGGCCAGGCGAAGCTGGAAACCGGCATCGGCTTCTTCGACCACATGCTGGACCAGATCGCCCGCCACGGGCTGATCGACCTGGACATCCACGCCAAGGGCGACCTGCACATCGACGGCCACCACACGGTGGAAGATGTCGGCATCACGCTCGGCCAGGCCGTCTACAAGGCGGTGGGCGACAAGAAGGGCATCCGCCGCTACGGCCATGCGTACGTCCCGCTGGACGAGGCGCTGTCCCGCGTCGTGATCGACTTCTCCGGCCGTCCCGGCCTGGACATGCACGTGCCTTTCAAGAGCGGGATGATCGGCCAGTTCGACACCCAGCTGGCCTTCGAATTCTTCCAGGGCTTCTGCAACCACGCCTTCGTCACGCTGCACATCGACAACCTGCGCGGCGAGAACGCCCACCACCAGTGCGAGACGGTGTTCAAGGCCTTCGCCCGCGCCCTGCGCGCGGCGCTGGAGCTGGATCCGCGCGCCGCCGGCATGATTCCTTCGACGAAGGGGTCTCTTTGACCCGCCCCGCCCGGCCGCCCGAAGGGGCGGGCACACCGCAGCGCGTAGCGCGGAGGTGTTTTCCTTGAGGACTGTGGCGGTGGTCGACTACGGGATGGGCAACCTGCGCTCGGTGTCGCAGGCGGTCCAACACGTGGCGCGCGGCAGCGGCGTCGAGGCGATCGTCACCTCGCGCCCCGAAGAAGTGCGCGCCGCGGAACGCGTGGTGCTGCCGGGGCAGGGCGCCATGCCCGACTGCATGCGGGAACTGCGGGAGTCCGGCCTGCTGGAGCCGGTCCTGGAGGCCGCCGCTTCCAAGCCGCTGTTCGGCGTCTGCGTGGGCATGCAGATGCTGCTGGATCGCAGCGAAGAAGGCCCGACCGACGGCCTCGGACTGATCCACGGTGAGGTCGTTCGTTTTCAACTGGAAGGCCAAGTCCAGCCCGATGGCAGCCGTTTCAAGGTGCCCCAAATGGGCTGGAACCGGGTGCGGCAGGCCCATCCGCACCCCCTGTGGGCCGGCGTGCCGGAGGACAGCTTCTTCTATTTCGTCCACAGTTTTTACGCCAGGCCGTCGGACTTGCGCCACAGCGTCGGGGAATCCGATTACGGCGCACGCTTTACCTGTGCCGTAGCCCGCGATAATATTTTTGCGACCCAGTTCCATCCCGAGAAAAGCGCCGACCAGGGGCTCACCCTCTACCGCAACTTCCTGCACTGGACTCCCTGAACGTCCCGGCGCGCCCGCGCCCCAGCCGCTTTTTTCCAACCCGCCCATGCTGCTGATTCCCGCGATCGACCTGAAAGACGGCCACTGCGTACGCCTGAAGCAGGGCGACATGGCCCAGTCCACCACGTTCAGCGAGGACCCGGCGGCGATGGCCCGCACGTGGCTGGAACGCGGCGCGCGCCGCCTGCACCTGGTGGACTTGAACGGCGCCTTCGCCGGCAAGCCGCAGAACTTCTCGGCGATCCGCTCGATCCTGAAGGCGGTGGGGGACGACATCCCGGTGCAGCTCGGGGGCGGCATCCGCGACCTGGACACCATCGAGAAGTACATCGACGGCGGGCTGCGCTACGTGATCATCGGCACCGCCGCGGTCAAGAACCCGGGCTTCCTGAAGGATGCGTGCACGGCCTTCGGCGGCCACATCATCGTGGGGCTCGACGCCAAGGACGGCAAGGTCGCCACGGATGGCTGGAGCAAGCTGACCGGCCACGAGGTGGTGGACCTGGCGCGCAAGTTCGAGGACTGGGGCGTCGAGTCGATCGTCTACACCGACATCGGCCGCGACGGCATGCTGACCGGCATCAACATCGAAGCCACGGTCAAGCTGGCGCAGTCCCTCAGCATCCCGGTCATCGCCTCCGGGGGCCTGGGCTCCATCGCCGACATCGAGAAGCTGTGCGCGGTGGAGGACGAGGGCATCGAGGGCGTGATCTGTGGCCGCGCGATCTATTCGGGCGACCTCGACTTCGCCAAGGCGCAGGCGCGCGCCGACGAACTGGCCCCCTGAGGCTTCCTTGCTCGCCAAGCGCATCATCCCTTGCCTGGACGTCACGGGCGGCCGGGTCGTCAAGGGCGTCAACTTCGTGGAACTGCGCGACGCCGGGGACCCGGTGGAGATCGCCGCCCGCTACAACGAGCAGGGCGCCGACGAACTGACGTTCCTCGACATCACGGCCACCAGCGACGAGCGCGGCCTGATCCTGCACATCATCGAGGCGGTCGCCTCGCAGGTGTTCATCCCGCTGACCGTCGGCGGCGGCGTGCGAACCGTGGAAGACGTGCGCCGGCTGCTGAACGCAGGCGCGGACAAGACCAGCTTCAATTCCGCCGCCATCGCCAACCCGGACGTGATCACCGCCGCGTCCGCCAGGTACGGGGCGCAGTGCATCGTCGTCGCGATCGATGCCAAGAAGCGCAGCGCCGAGGACGCCGCCACGCGCGGGCCGGGCTGGGACGTCTACAGCCATGGCGGGCGGCGCAACACGGGACTGGACGCGGTGGCGTGGGCGGCCGACATGGCGCGCCGCGGCGCCGGCGAGATCCTGCTGACCAGCATGGACCGCGACGGCACCAAGTCCGGCTTCGACCTGGAGCTCACCCGCGCGGTCAGCGACGCCGTCCCGGTGCCCGTGATCGCCTCCGGCGGCGTCGGCACCCTGGATCACCTGGCCGACGGCATCCAGCAAGGCGGCGCGGATGCGGTGCTGGCGGCGAGCATCTTCCACTACGGCGAGTACACCGTCGGCCAGGCCAAGCGGCGCATGGCGGAGCGCGGGATCCCGGTTCGCCTCTAAACCCAACAACCGGACGCAGAAGGCGCAGAAGTTGCGCAGAAGACGCAAAAGGACATCCAAGACCTTTCTTGGATTTTTCTGCGTCTTCTGCGTAGTTTCTGCGTCTTCTGCGTCCGGTAGTCCGCTCCCGAATTCCATCGGTCGATGAACGACAATACCCGGATGGACTGGCTCGACGAAGTCAAATGGGACCCGCAGGGCCTCATCCCCGTGATCGCGCAGGAAGCTTCCACCGGCGACGTGCTGATGTTCGCCTGGATGGACCGCGAGGCGCTGCGCAAGACCGCCGAGACCGGCCGTGCCGTGTATTTCAGCCGCTCGCGCGCCAAGCTGTGGTTCAAGGGCGAGGAATCCGGCCACGTGCAGCAGGTGCACGAGATCCGCATGGACTGCGACAGCGACGTGCTGCTGCTCAAGGTCACCCAGCTCGGGCACGACCCGTCGATCGCCTGCCACACCGGCAGGCACAGCTGCTTCTTCCATCTTTACCGCGACGGCGCCTGGCAGGTGGTCGAACCTGTCCTGAAGGATCCGTCCACCATCTACAAAGCCCCATGACCGCTGCCGACCCGCTGGCCCGCCTGGCCGAAGTGATCGAGAGCCGCAAGCCTGCCAACGGCGGCGACCCGGAGCAGAGCTACGTCGCCCGCCTGTTGCACAAGGGGCCGGACGCGTTCCTCAAGAAGATCGGCGAGGAAGCGACCGAGACCGTGATGGCGGCCAAGGACATCGACAACGGCGGCGACAAGTCCAGGCTGGTGGGCGAGGTCGCCGACCTGTGGTTTCATTGCATGATCGCGCTGGCGCACTACGGACTGAAGCCGGCGGACGTCGTCGCGGAGCTGCAGCGCCGCGAAGGTCTCGGAGGGTTGGAGGAAAAGGCCTTGCGCAAGGCACGCGAGCGCGAGGGCCGGGGCGACTAACCACGAAAGGGCGAGTGATGGCTGAAACCAACTATGGGGTGTTCGAGCCCAAGACGCAGGCCGACCGCACGCTCATGCACGTCCTGTACGGCATGCACACGGTGTCGCCGTTCACTTTCTGGACGCTGTCGGTCGTCGCGCTCGTGATCCACTACGTCAAGCGCGCGGACGAGAGCGACGCGCTCTACGTCGCCCATCACAATTACATGATCCGCACGGTGTGGTGGACGGCGCTGTGGCTGGCGCTGAGCGCGCCGCTGTGGTTCCTGCTGTTCCTGCCCGGTGCGATCGCCTGGTGCATCGTCGGCCTGTGGTACCTGTACCGCTGCCTGCGCGGCTGGTTGCGCTTCAACGACAATCGGCTCCCCGATGGAAACGTCATCTCATGAGCCACAGCGACCCGAACTGCATCTTCTGCAAGATCGCGAAGGGCGAGATCCCCTCGCGCAAGGTTTACGAGGACGACGACGTCTTCGCCTTCCATGACATCAACCCCTGGGCGCCCATCCACTTCCTGCTCATCCCGAAGCAGCACCTGATCTCCATGGCGCACGTGGACGAGAGCCATGCGCCCCTGCTGGGCAGGATGATGGCGCTGGTGCCGAAACTGGCGCAGCAGGAAGGTTGCAGGCCCTATCCCGATGGCGGCTTCCGGCTGGTCACCAACACCGGCGCCGACGGCGGCCAGGAAGTGCGCCACCTGCATTTCCACGTCATCGGCGGCCCGCGCCCCTGGCTGAAGGGCTGAGCAATTCCGCGCACGGGACGAACTTCCCCTGCCGACTAGAATCCGAGCAGTAACAGGAGAGATTCATGGGTTCCTTTTCCATTTGGCACTGGCTGATCGTGTTGTTGATCGTCGTGCTCGTCTTCGGTACGAAGAAGCTGAAGAACATGGGCACCGACCTGGGCGGCGCCGTCAAGGGCTTCAAGGACGGCATGAAGGACGGCTCGACGCCGGAAACGCCGGTCCCGCCCGCCAGCCAGGTGACGGCGGCGCAAGGCCCCTCGGCCTCCGACAAGACGACCATCGACGTCGAAGCGCGCAACAAGTCGTGACCGGGCACTGATCCGTGCTTGACCTCGGCCTGTCCAAGATGGCGCTCATCGGCGTCGTCGCCCTCATCGTCATCGGTCCGGAGAAACTGCCGCGCGTGGCCCGCACGGTCGGCACGCTGCTGGGCAAGGCGCAGCGCTACGTGGCCGACGTCAAGGCGGAGGTCAACCGCTCGATGGACCTGGACGAGCTGAGGAAGATGAAGGACACCGTGGAAAGCGCGGCCCGCGACGTCGAGTCGTCGGTCAGCACCGCGGCCTCCGACTTCGAAAAGACCTGGCAGGAGTCCACGACCACCGCGCAGGGCGCGCTGCAGGAGCCGCCCTCGTTTCCCGAGTACAAGCATCCCCGGAAGAAGTGGCGCCTGAAGCAGGGCGCCATGCCGCATTGGTACAAGGCCCGCAACGGCGTGCGCACGCGCGCGCTGTCCGGCGCCGCCCGTGTGGCAAAGTACCGCCCGCAGAAGTTCAACTGAAAGCGGGCCCGGCAGCGCCGGCCGTTCCCCTATGTCCACATCCCCCCACGACCAGGAAGACGAACTGGCCGGCACCGAACAGCCCTTCGTGGCGCACCTCGTCGAGCTGCGCGACCGGCTGATCAAGGCCATCATCGCCGTCGCCGTGGTCGCCGCCGTCCTGGCCGTCTACCCGGGTCCGGCGGCCCTGTACGACATCATGGCGGCGCCGCTGGTGGCCACGCTGCCCAAGGGGGCGACCCTCATCGCCACCTCGGTGATCTCGCCTTTCATCGTGCCGCTGAAGATCCTGCTGATGGCGTCGTTCCTGATCGCGCTGCCGGTGGTGCTCTGGCAGGTGTGGTCGTTCGTGGCGCCCGGTCTGTATTCGCACGAGAAGAAGCTCGTGCTGCCGCTGGTGGTGTCCAGCACGCTGCTGTTCTTCGTGGGGGTGGCGTTCTGCTACTTCTTCGTGTTCGGGCAGGTGTTCAGGTTCATCCAGGGCTTCGCGCCCAAGAGCATCACGGCGGCGCCCGACATCGAGGCCTACCTGAGTTTCGTGCTCACCATGTTCCTGGCGTTCGGCTGCGCCTTCGAGGTGCCGATCGTCGTGGTGGTGCTGGCCCGCATGGGCATCGTGCCGATCGAGAAGCTCAAGGAATTCCGCGGCTACTTCATCGTGCTGGCGTTCATCATCGCCGCCATCATCACGCCGCCCGACGTGGTGTCGCAGCTCGCGCTGGCGGTGCCGATGGTGATCCTCTACGAAGTGGGCATCCTCTCCGCGGGCTTCTTCATCAAGCACACCAAGGCGCCGGAAGATTCGGCCGAGGAAGCGGCGAAGCCTTGAACGCGGCGGGGTCGCTGGCGCGAACCCGCCCTACGAAAGCCACGCCGAAAGCGTAGGGCGGGTTCGCGCCAGCGACCCCGCCATCACCTCAACGCTGCTGCGGCACCGCCTGCGGCGCCCTGGGCTTGGGCCGCTTGCCCGGCGTGACGGTGACGTCCACGTTGTCCTCGCGCCGCTGCAGCTTGAACGGCGTGGCGGTACCAGGCTTGAGCGAGGCGACGGTGGACAGCAGTTCCGAAACGTTGGCGACGTCCTTGCCGCCCACCTGCACCACCACGTCGCCCGGCTTCACGCCGGCCTGCGCGGCCGGGCCGTTCTGCAGCACGCCCGTGATCAGCACGCCCTTGCGCGCCTTCACGCCGAAGGTCTCCATCAGTTCGGGCGACAGGTCGGCCGGCTCCACGCCGATCCAGCCCCGCGTGACGACGCCGTCCTTCACGATGCCGTCCAGCACCAGCTTGGCGGTGGAGACGGGGATGGCGAAGCCGATGCCCATGCTGCCGCCCGAGCGCGAATAGATGGCCGTGTTGATGCCCATCAGGTTGCCGTTGACGTCCACCAGCGCACCGCCGGAGTTGCCGGGGTTGATGGCCGCGTCGGTCTGGATGAAGTTCTCGAAGGTGTTGATCCCCAGCTGGTTGCGCCCGAGCGCGCTGACGATGCCGCTGGTGACTGTCTGGCCCACGCCGAAGGGGTTGCCGATGGCCAGCACCTGGTCGCCGACCTGCAGCGCGTCCGAATTGCCCAGCGTGATCACCGGCAACCGGTCCAGGTTGATCTTCAGGATGGCCAGGTCGGTTTCAGGGTCGGTCCCGATCACCTTGGCGCGCGTCTTGCGACTGTCGTTCAGCGCCACCTCGATTTCCGTGGCGCCCTCGACCACGTGGTTGTTGGTCAGGATGAAGCCGTCGGGGCTGATGATCACGCCGCTGCCCAGGCCGCTTTGCGGCATGGAGCCCTGCTCGCCGAAGAAAAAGCGGAACCAGGGGTCGTTGGCGGTGGGGCGGTCGCCGGCCTTGCTGGTGTTGATGCTCACCACCGCCTGCGACGCCTTCTGCGCGGCCAAGCGGAAGCTGCCCACCGGGGGCGGCGCGCCGACGGCCTTGGGCGCTTCGTTCAGGGGAATGCCGCTGGACGTGGCGGTGGTGACCGGACGGCTGCTCAGCCATTCCGGTTTCATCGTGATGACCACGAAATAGGCTGCCAACAGCACGGTGACAGCCTGGGAGAAGACCAGCCAATAGCGTCGCATCTTGTTGCTTGGGGGGAAACCCACAGTGTATTCCGCCGCGGGTTCCGGCAGGGCTATCGCGCCGCTCGATGCACTGCCGGGAGGGGACGCGCGACGCGCACGAACGGCCGCCGCTTGCGGGTTTCGATGCGCGCCTGCTCCACCGCCGTGGACTCGCCAGTGAGTGGGTCCGTGATCGCGGCGCGGGATGCCATGCCGCGGGCTGCCTGGGCCAGCCGCTGCGCGGTGTCGAGCACATCCTCCGGTTCGCCATGGCCGGGCCGCAGCTGCACCACGCCGACGCCCAGCTCCACCCGCACGCGCAGGGGCTCGCCATTGCGGCCGCTCACCTCCACCGGTTGGCGCAGGGCGCAGGCGACCCGCAGACCCAGCGTGCGCAATGCGCCCTCGGAGGCAATCGACTCCACCAGCGCCACGAAGCAGCGGTCCCAATAGCGCCCGACGGGATTGACCACGCCGACCTGGCGCTGCAGCCGCGCTGCCAGCGTCATCCACACCTCGTTGACCGCAGCAGGTCCCGCGAGCGTGGCGATGCGCTCCGGCTCGAACACCGTGACGGCGAGCAGCGCGCCGGGGCGACGGGTGCGCAGCCGCCGCTTCTGGGAGGCGACCATCCGCTGCACCAGGGCCGCACTGCTGTGCACCTTGGTCACGGGGTCGAGCGCCGGCGCGCTGCCGGTTTCGCGGGTGCGCCACTCGTGGCGTTCCCGCTGCCACAGCACCGCGCCGGTCAGGCCGTTGCACAGCGCGGCCGCCAGCGCGACAGCGGCCTGCGCCTGCCAGCCCAGGGGACCCAGCCGCATGGCGACCGCGTACAGGCCGGCGATCGCGGGCAGCGTGAGCAGGCAGCCGGCGGCCATCCAGAGGGCCAGGCGGTCGCCCAGGATCCAGGCGCGGAACGCCACCCACGACGTCAGCGCGCTGCCGGCCAGGGCGATGGCGGCGCCGGCCGGAAGCTGCAATTCATGCGGCAACGTCAGGGCCGCGGCGCCGAGGGCCGGCAGGCCGAGCGCCGCTGCGCGCAAGACCACGCACATCAACCAGTCCCGCCGGGCGACGCCGAGCCAGCCCTGGATCCACAAGGTGGACACGCCCACGCAGGCCGGCCCTGCCAGCACCTGCGCCACGTGCAGCAGCGCCGGGTCCGGATGCGCCGCCTGCTGCAACATGCCGCTTTCCACCAGCACCAGCAGGAACACGCCCAGGTGATAGCCGACGGCGCGCAGTTGCGTCGCATTGGGCCGCGCCGCATAGTCGGCCAGCCGCGTCACCGCCACGGCGGCGATCGCTCCCAGCGACATGCTCCACACCATCGTCGTCAGCGTGTTCATTCCGGCTCCTCTGCAGCCCCGGAATGTTCCGGCCCGGGCCGCCGCTCGGCGCGTAGCAGAATCACGCCTGAACCTGTGCCCTATTTGCCATGACGCATCGACAAGACCTCCTCCGCGCCTTCGACGCGCTGCTCGCGCCGGAGCGCTTCAAGGACTACGGTCCCAACGGCCTGCAGGTGGAGGGGCGCGACGAGGTGCGCCGGATCGTGTCGGGCGTGACGGCCAGCCGCGCTTTGATCGAGGCGGCGGTGGCACGCAAGGCCGATGCGATCTTCGTGCACCACGGTCTGTTCTGGCGCGGGCAGGACGGCTGCGTCACGGGATGGATGAAGCAGCGGCTGGCGCTGCTGCTGGCACACGACATCAACCTGTATGCCTACCATCTGCCGCTGGATGCGCACCCGGAGCTGGGCAACAACGCGCAGCTCGCACGGCAGCTGGCGCTGCGCGCCACCGCCCGCTTCGGTGAGCAGGACCTGGGCTTCCTGGGCGAGCGAGTGGATGGCGCCGGCTTCGCCGACAGCGATGTCCTGGCCACGCATGTGCGGGCCGCGCTCGGTCGCGAGGTGACGTGCGTGCCGGGACACGCCGGGCCCATCCGCCGCATCGGCTGGTGCACCGGCGGTGCCCAGTCCTACTTCGAAGCCGCGATCGCCGCCGGCGCGCAGGCTTTCATCACCGGCGAGATCTCGGAGCCGCAAGCCCACTACGCGCGCGAATGCGGCGTGACCTACCTGGCATGCGGCCACCACGCGACCGAGCGCTACGGCGCCCCCGCGGTGGCCGGGCACGTGGCCAGGGAGCTCGGGCTGGAGCACGCGTTCGTCGACGTGGACAACCCGGCATGATGAAGCCGATCGCCATCACGATGGGCGATCCGGCGGGGATCGGTCCCGAGATCATCGCCAGGCTGTTCGCGATGGAGCCGGCGCTGACGCAGGGCTGCTTCGTGGCCGGCGACCTGCAGTGCATGCGGCGCGGCGCCGCTGCGGTGGCGGGGTCGCTGCCGCCGCTGGCGATGGCCAGCATCGAAAGCGCGGCGGACGCCGCCGGCGTGCCGCCTGGTTGCATCGCGGTGCTGCAGGCGGGCGCGGCAGCGGCCCTGCCTCCTGCCCTGGGCGTGGTGAGCGCGCAGGCGGGGCGGCTGGCCGCCGACGCCGTGCTCTGGGCGGCGCGCGCGGCGTTGCGCGGGGAAGTGGCCGCGCTCGTGACCGCGCCGCTGCACAAGGAGGCGCTGGCGGCGGCCGGCCTGCCTTTTCCCGGCCACACGGAGCTGTTGCAGGCCGAGGCCGCGGCGCACGCCGGCGTGCCGCTGGCGCAAATGCCGGTGCGCATGATGCTGGCGAACGACGAACTGCGCACGGTGCTGGTGAGCATCCATATGGCACTGCGCGACGCGCTCGACGCGGTGACGCACGACAACGTGCTGGAGACCTTGCGCATCGCCGATGCGGCCCTGGCCTCGACGCTTGGCCGCCGGCCCCGCATCGCGGTGGCCGGCCTCAACCCGCACGCGGGGGAGGGTGGCCTGTTCGGGCGTGAAGAGATCGACACCATCGTTCCCGCTGTGCGGGCGGCGCAGGCCGGCGGCATCGACGCGCAGGGCCCCTTCGCGCCGGACACGGTGTTCATGCGGGCGCGGCGCGGCGAGTTCGACGTGGTGGTGGCCATGTACCACGACCAGGGCCTCATCCCGGTGAAGTACCTCGGGGTGGAAAAGGGCGTCAACGTGACGCTGGGGCTGCCGCTGGTGCGCAGCAGCCCGGACCACGGCACGGCCTTCGATATCGCGGGAACCGGCAGGGCGGACGCCTCCAGCCTCGCGGAGGCGTTGCGCATGGCGCGCCGATTGGCGGGGTGACCTGCGGTCAACCCGCCCTACGGGGCCCGGATTCGTAGGTCGGGTTGCGCGCGCAGCCGCACCCCGACACCCCCTACGGGCGCCGCAAGCTGTCGCGGATCTCCCGCAGCAGCACCACCTCTTCCGGCGTCGCCGCCACTTCGAGCGCATGCTTGCGCCGCAGCCGGTTGATCTGCCTGACCATCAGGAAGATGATGAAGGCCAGGATCAGGAAGTTGACCGCGACGGTGACGAAGTTGCCCCAGGCGAACACCGGCACGCCCGCCTTCTTCAGCGCGTCCAGCGTCATCGCGGTTCCCGCCGGCACCGGCCCCAGGGTGATGAAGTAGCTGGAGAAATCCAGCTTGCCGAAGACCGCCCCGACGAAGGGCATGATCACGTCGCCGACCAGCGAGTCCACGATCTTCGCGAAAGCCGCGCCGATGATCACGCCGACCGCGAGGTCGACCACGTTGCCCTTGACCGCGAACTCGCGGAATTCGTGCAGCAGTTTCATGCCGGTCTCCTGTTGTGTCAGCAGCGGAGTATGCCGCGCGCGCCGCCCCGGGCTGGAAATCGCCTGTATCGCTCCGCTACAATCGCGGGTTGACCCTAAACAGCGAAGAGATCCTCGAGGACCACATGAGCAACTCCACGGTGGACGCCAGCAAACGGACGTGGCTGATCGCGTCAGGTTGTGCCGGCGCGGTGGGCGCAGGTTTCACTGCCGTTCCTTTCGTCAGCAGCTTCCAGCCCTCCGAACGCGCCAAGGCCGCCGGCGCCGCGGTGGAAGTGGACATCTCGGCCCTGCGCCCCGGCGAGAAGATGACCGTCGAATGGCGCGGCAAGCCCGTCTGGATCATGAAGCGCACGCCCGAACAGGTCGCCGCGCTCCCCAAGCTGGACTCGCAGCTGGCCGACCCGAAGTCGGCGCGCACCGCCTACCCGACGCCCGACTACGCGAAGAACGAGCTTCGCTCGATCAAGCCGGAGATCTTCGTCGCCGTGGGCATCTGCTCGCACCTGGGCTGCTCGCCCACCGACAAGCTCGCCGCCGGTCCGCAGCCGTCGCTGCCGGACGACTGGCAGGGCGGTTTCCTGTGCCCGTGCCACGGCTCGACCTTCGACCTGGCCGGCCGCGTCTACAAGAACAAGCCCGCCCCCGACAACCTGGAAGTGCCGCCGCACATGTACCTGTCGGACACCCGCCTGGTGATCGGTGAAGACAAGAAGGCTTGAGCGTCATGGCTGAATTCAAGGAAATCTCCCCCAACGCCGGCGCGGTCGCCAAGCTCGACAACTGGCTGCACAACCGGTTCCCGACCGCGTACGACGCGTACAAGGTCCACATGTCGGAGTACTACGCTCCGAAGAACTTCAACTTCTGGTACTTCTTCGGCTCGCTGGCGCTGCTGGTGCTGGTGATCCAGATCGTCACCGGCATCTTCCTGGTGATGCACTACAAGCCGGACGCGAACCTCGCCTTCGCCTCGGTCGAATACATCATGCGGGACGTGCCGTGGGGCTGGCTGATCCGCTACATGCACTCCACCGGCGCCTCGGCGTTCTTCGTGGTGGTGTACCTGCACATGTTCAAGGCCATGATCTACGGCAGCTACCGCAAGCCGCGCGAGCTGGTCTGGATCTTCGGCTGCACGATCTTCCTGATGCTGATGGCCGAAGCCTTCTTCGGCTACCTGCTGCCGTGGGGCCAGATGTCCTACTGGGGCGCCCAGGTGATCGTCAACCTGTTCGCCGCCGTGCCTTTCGTGGGCCCTGACCTGGCGCTGCTGATCCGCGGCGACTACGTGGTGTCCGACGCCACCTTGAACCGCTTCTTCAGCTTCCACGTGATCGCCATCCCGCTGGTGCTGATCGGCCTGGTCGCGGCGCACCTGCTGTCGCTGCACGACGTCGGTTCGAACAACCCGGACGGCATCGACATCAAGGCGGCCGGCCAGCCGAAGGACGCCGCCGGCCACCCGGTCGACGGCATCCCGTTCCACCCCTTCTATACCGTGCACGACATGGTCGGCGTCGCCGTCTTCCTGATGGTGTTCAGCGCGATCATCTTCTTCGCGCCGGAGCTGGGCGGCTACTTCCTGGAGTACAACAACTTCATCCCGGCCGACCCGCTGAAGACGCCCGCGCACATCGCGCCGGTCTGGTACTTCACGCCGTTCTACTCGATGCTGCGCGCGACCACCGACGTCATGGTCGACGTGTTCTGCGTGATCGTCGCGCTGGGCGCCCTGCTGGCCCTCTGGAAGGGCCGCCTGTCCTTCATCGCCAAGATCGTCGCCGTGGTCGCCGCGGCGGTGGTGATCCTGCTGCTCAAGACCTTCGACGCCAAGTTCTGGGGCGTGGTCATCATGGGCGGCGCGGTCATCATCCTGTTCTTCCTGCCCTGGCTGGACCACAGCCCGGTGCGCTCCATCCGCTACCGGCCGGGCTGGCACAAGTGGCTGTATGGCATCTTCGTGGTGGACTTCGTCGTCCTCGGATACCTCGGCATCCAGCCGCCCTCCGACATCAAGACGCTCGTGGCCCAGGCCGGCACACTCTTCTACTTCGGCTTCTTCGTGCTGATGCCGTGGTGGAGCAGGCTCGGCGCCTTCAAGCCGGTGCCCGACCGCATCACCTTCGCGCACTGAGCCGGAGCCAAGCAAGACATGAAAAAACTGATCCTCTCCGTGATGCTGGCGCTCGGCGCGGCCGTGGGCGCCCATGCCGCGGGCGGCGAAGAGGTGCACTGGGACAAGGCTCCCAGCCGCACCAACGACCTGCCGGCGCTGCAGCATGGCGCCAAGCTGTTCGTCAACTACTGCCTCAACTGCCATTCGGCGGCGTACATGCGCTTCAACCGGCTGCAGGAGATCGGCATTTCCGAGCAGCAGATCAAGGACAACCTCCTGACGGTGTCCGACAAGGTCGGCGACGTCATGAAGGCGCCGATGGACCCGAAGCAGGCCAAGGAATGGTTCGGTGGCGTGCCGCCCGACCTGACGCTGATCGCCCGCTCGCGTTCCGGCCACGGCGGCACGGGCGCGGACTACCTCTACACGTACATGCGCACGTTCTACCGTGACGCCGAAAAGCCCACCGGCTGGAACAACCTGGTGTTCCCCAACGTGGGCATGCCGCACGTGCTGTGGGAGCTGCAAGGCGAGCGCGAGCCGGTGTTCGACAAGGTCCAGGAGCACGGCCACGAGACGAAGGTCTTCCGTGGCTGGAAGCAGCTGAGCCCCGGCGCGATGACGCCGCTGCAGTACGACCAGGCGGTGGGCGACCTGGTGGGTTACCTGCAATGGATGGCCGAGCCGGCCCAGAACCACCGCGTGCGCATCGGCGTGTGGGTGCTGCTGTTCCTGGGCGTGCTGACGGTCATCGTCTGGCGCCTGAACGCCGCCTTCTGGAAGAATGTGAAGTAACGACACGCGGTCCCGCTGGCGCGGGGCCTGCGTCCTTGTGTAGAGTGGGCTGCATCGCGCACCCACTCTTTTTGGTTTCTAGGGGAATTTAAGATGATGGTGCTGTACTCGGGAACGACGTGTCCCTTCTCCCATCGCTGCCGCTTCGTACTGTTCGAAAAAGGCATGGATTTCGAAATCCGTGACGTCGACCTGTACAACAAGCCGGAAGACATCAACGTGATGAACCCGTATGGGCAGGTTCCGATCCTGGTGGAGCGCGACCTGATCCTGTACGAGTCGAACATCATCAACGAGTACATCGACGAGCGCTTCCCGCACCCGCAGCTGATGCCCGGGGACCCGGTCGACCGCGCGCGCGTGCGCCTGTTCCTGCTCAATTTCGAGAAGGAACTGTTCGTGCACGTGTCCACGCTGGAGTCGCGCGCCGCGAAGTCCAACGAAAAGGCGCTCGAAAAGGCGCGCTCGCACATCCGCGACCGCCTGACGCAGCTCGCGCCCGTGTTCCTGAAGAACAAGTACATGCTGGGCGAGAATTTCTCGATGCTGGACGTGGCCATCGCGCCGCTGCTCTGGCGCCTGGACTACTACGGCATCGAGCTGTCGAAGAACGCCGCGCCGCTGCTCAAGTACGCCGAGCGCATCTTCTCGCGTCCGGCCTACATCGAGGCGCTCACCCCGTCCGAAAAGGTCATGCGCAAGTAAGCGCACTGGCTTCGAGCAGTAGCCGCCGATGAACGCCATCGAATCCACGTCGACCCGCCCGTACCTGATCCGGGCGCTGTACGAATGGTGCACCGACAACGGCTTCACGCCGTACGTGGCGGTGCTGGTGGACGAGTCCGTGCATGTGCCACGCGAGTACGTGAAGAACGGCGAGATCGTGCTCAACATCAGCTACGACGCCACGAGCTCGCTGAAGCTGGGCAACGACTTCATCGAGTTCAAGGCCCGCTTCGCCGGCTCCGCGCGCGAGATCATGGTGCCGGTGAGCCGCGTGATCGCCATCTATGCCCGCGAGAACGGGCAGGGCATGGCGTTTCCCGTACCGGTGACGGGCACGGGCACGGCCGCGGACGAGGCGGCCAAGCCTTCCCCGCTGTCCAGCGTTCCCGCGGCCCCCGCCGAGCCGGACGGCAAGGTGGTGCAGCTGGTGACGCCGGAAGGGGACGGCCCGGGCAAGCCGGACCACGAGCCGCCCAAGCCGCCGAGCGGCCCAAGGCCCGCCTTGAAGCGCGTCAAGTAGTTTCCTCTTCCGGATCGCGCGTAATAACATGCAACGCGGTCCCCCTTTGCCGGTTTAGCTCAGTTGGTAGAGCACCCGCCTTGTAAGCGGAAGGTCGTCCGTTCGATTCGGACAACCGGCACCACACCACCCTCCCTGGCGCTGGCGCGCCCTTCATTGCGCACTGGTCGTGTCGCTCGCGAGCTGCACGCGCTCGGCCTGCCGCGCACGCACTGACGCGATGAGCGCGGAGCCGCTGTCCTCGCCGTTCATGGCGGCCACGTCGTCACGCGATCTCAGGTACTCGGCGACCACGTCGCCACGGCTGGCGGTGCCGGGCGTGGCGGTTGCCATCAGGTAGGCCGAGCCGCTGTCCTCGCCATGGGAGGCGGCCATCGTGGCGCGGGATTGCTGCATCTCGGCGATGACGTCGACGCGGGTGCGGCTGCCCTGGAAGGGCGGCAGCGGATCCCAGTCTTCGCCATGGTTTCCGGCGAAGGACACGTTGGCGGCGGCGGCGCCGGCGATCGCAAGGCAGGCGAGCAGAAGGCGGTTCATGATGTTTCCTTTCGTTGAACAGTGGACACGGCGTCCACGGAACGAAATCTAGGAGGTGCCCGTCCCGGGCGATGTGCGCGGGCGCACAGGTTTCGCAACATCGGCGGAAGTGGTGGAGGTCACACGTCCACCCGGAGTTGCCGATCCGGCTTCACGTCGGTGCCGTGCCCGGCTTCACGCGTCCGATGTCTTCATACACATGCTTGGTCTCGAGGAATTCCAGCATCGCTTCGGCCCCGTGCAGGCGGCCGTAGCCGCTGGCGCCGAAGCCGCCGGTTTCCGCCTCGGGCAGCAGCTTGTTGTGGGTGTTGATCCACACCGTCCCGCTGCGCAAGGCACGCGCCACCCGGCGCGCACGCGCGCCGTCATGCGTCCACACGCTCGCCGACAGCCCATAGCGGGTAGCGTTGGCGCGGGCGACGGCTTCGCTCTCTTCACGGAAGCTTTCGAGGTTGAGCACCGGGCCAAAGAACTCCTCCTGCACGAAGGGTGAATCGAGGGCGCTGACCTGGATCAGGCTGGGGCGGATGAAGGCCCCGCGCGCGAGACGGCCGTCCAGCACCTCGCCCCGCACGATCACTTCCCCATGCTGCTGCGCGTCCTCGACCAGGCGCGCGATGCGGTCGCGATTGGCGATGTCGATCTGCGGCCCCATCTGGCTTGCGGCGTCGGTGGCCGGCCCCACCGCGATGCTGCGGAACTGCACCGCAAGCGCCTCCCGCAGCGGCGCGATAAGGCTTTCGTGCGCGAGCACCCGGTCGAGCGCGGTGCACTGCTGGCCCGCGGCAATCGTGGCGGCGGCCGCCAGCTGCGCGGCGATGGCCTTCGGGTCCGCATCCGCGAACACGATGGCGGGCGCCTTGCCGCCGAGTTCCAGATTGAGGCGCTTGAGCGTCGGCGCGGCGCTCGCCATGATGCGCTGGCCCACCCGCACGCTGCCGGTGAAGCTGATCACATCGACGTCGCTGGAGGCCACCAGTGCCTCGCTCGGCTCGCTGCCGGTGCAGCTGTAGAAATTGACCACGCCCGCCGGGAGGTTCGGCACCTCGATCAGGCAGCGCAGCAGTTCGGTCTGGAACAGTGCCGACTGCGGCGCCATCTTGATCACGCTCGTGCATCCGGCAGCCATCGCCGGCGCCAGCGAGCGCACCAGCAGGATCGCTGCAGCATTCCAGGGCACGATGATGCCGGCCACGCCGGCCGCTTGGCGGCTGAGCACGGACAGGGCGCCCGGCTCGACCTCGGTGGTGCGGCCGAAGATGGTGCGTGCCAGGCCCGCATAGAACCGGATCTCCGACACGGTACCGGCCAGCTCGGCTTGCGCCGGCTTCAGCAGCTTGCCGGTTTCCTGGGCCAGCAGCAGCGCCAGTTCATCGGCGCGGCGCTCGACGCGGTTGGCGAACTCCAGCATGACGGCCGCACGCAGGCGCGGCGCATGGGCCCAGTCGCTGTGCTCGAAGGCGCGGCGAGCGGAGACTATGGCGGCCTCTGCGAGGCCGATGTCGGCGTCGGCGAACTGGCCGAGCACCAGGCCGGTGGAGGGGTCGATGCTGTCGGCGGCGGCCCGGCTGGCGACCGGCGTCCATTGGCCGCCGATCCAGGATTGCGCGATGGGGATCATGTCTGTTCTCTCTCCGATGGGGCCGCACTGCGGCAACTGCGATTCAGGCCAGCGCCGGCGGCCGTCAATGCATGACCGAGCCGCCGTCCACCACCAGCGTCTCGCCCGTCATGAAGGCGCAGGCGTCGGAGGCGAGGAACAGCAGTGGCTCGATCAGGTCTTCCGGGGTCTGGTCGCGCTTGATGGCGCGGCTGGCGAGCACGGGGCCGGTCAGCTTCTCGCGCATGTCGGTGTTCTGGATCACCCCTTCGCTGAGCACCAGGCCGGGCGCCAGCGTGTTGACGCAGATGCCGTCGCCGCCGACTTCGCGTGCCAGTGCCCGGGTCAGCGCCAGGATGGCGCCCTTGGAGGTCACGTAGTGCAGCAGGTTCGGCGTGCCCTTGAACGGTGTGCCGGACGAAATGTTGATGATGCGTCCGTAGCCTCTCCTGCGCATGAACGGCACCACGGCCTTGGCGCAGACGAAGGGCCCGCGGACGTTCACCGCCATCACCTTGTCCCACTCGGCCACGTCGATCTCGGAAAACGGCTTCAACTGCAACGAGGCATACACCGCCGCGTTGTTGACCAGGATGTCGATGCGGCCGAAATGTTCGTTGACCGCCTCGGCCATCGCCAGGACCGACGCTTCGTCGGCGACGTTCACCTGGACCGCCATCGCACGGCCCCCATCGGCTTCGATTTCCTTGGCCACCGCCGTGCCGTCCAGGATGTCGGCGATGGCGACGCGCGCACCTTCGGCCGCCATCGCACGTGCGTAGGCGGCACCTATCCCTTGCGCACCGCCGGTGATGATGGCGACGCGATCCTTGAGTTTCTGCATGGACTTCTTCCGATGAGTGGAGGGATGGAGGGCGCCGCAGGCGCGACGCCCGAACCGGTTAATCGATGAATGCGGTCACCAGGTACGGCTGCCAGCACAGCAGGATCAGGATCAGCAGCGTGGCAAGCAGGAACGGCATCAGCGGGCGCATGATTTCGGCCGACGTCGCGCCGGTCACGCGTGACGCCACGTAGAGGGCCGTGCCGACCGGCGGCGTCAGCAGGCCCAGCGTCAGGTTGATGCAGATGACCACGCCGAAGTGGTAGGGGTTGATGCCGTACACCTGGGTCGCCACCGGCAGCAGGATGGGCACCAGCAGGATCAGGGCGGCGATGCCGTCGATCACGGTGCCGATCACCAGCAGCAGTGCGGTCACCAGCAGCATGAAGACGAAGGGGTCGGAGGTGGTCTGCTGGAGCAGAACCGCCAGCTGCTGCGGAACCTTCTCGAACACGATGACCCAGCCGAAGACGCCGGCCGCGGCCACCAGGACCAGCACCACCCCGCTGTTAAGCGCCACCCGCAGCAGCATGCCGCCGATGCGGTCGAAACGGACCTCCTTGTGCGCGAAGATGCCGACCAGCACGGCCGTCAGGGCGCCCACCGCCGCCGCTTCGGTCGGCGTCGTGATCCCGCCGAGGATGCCGCCGATCATGACGACCGGCACCAGCAGCGACGGGATGGCGGCCCCGATGTTGCGCAGCTTCTGCTGGCGTGACAGGCGCTCGCCCGGCGGGTACTTGTAGTAGTAGCCGAGCAGCGCGATCACGCCGATGAAGGCAAGGGTCATCAACAGGCCGGGCACGATGCCGGCGATGAACAGGTCGCCGATCGAGATCTGGGCCAGCACGCCGAAGACCACGAACATCATCGATGGTGGTATCACCGGTGCGAGCAGGGCGCCGGCGCAGGTGGTGGCCGTCGCGAAACCGCGCGAGTAGCCCTTCCTTTCCATCTCCGGCACCAGCACCTGCGCCATCACCGCGACCTGCGCATTGGCCGAGCCCATGATGGAGGCGAGGAACATGTTGGCCAGGATGTTGATGTAGGCGAGCCCGCCGCGCAGGTGGCCCACGAACACCGAGGCCAGCGCCACCAGCCGGCGCGTGATGCCGCCTTCGTTCATCAGTTCGCCCACCGCCAGGAACAGCGGGATGGCGAGCAAGCCGTAGTTTTCGAGGCTGGAAAAGAATTGCTGCGGAAACGACTGGTAGAGCACCGGGTTGCCGCTTGCATAGATGTAGGCCAGCGCGGTCATCGCCAGCACCAGCGCGATGGGGACGCCGAGAAACAGCAGGGCAGTGAAGACGGCCGTGATCATTGGATCGCTCCCCTGTCGCCGGCCGCCGCGGCCGGCACGCCGCACGGCAGGGCCGCCGCAGCCGGCGTGGCCATGGTTTGCAGCAGGTTGGAGAGCGCATGCACGCTGATGGAGACAGCCACCAGCGGCATGACCAGCCAGAACCAGAACTTGGCGACCCCGAGCGTGGCCGTGGTGTCCTGGTACATGAAGTTGAAGGTCTGGCCGGAGAACTCGCGCAGGTCGAAGCCGAGCCGCATCAGCGTCAGGGGCTCGAACCAGCGGTAGCACAGCACCAGCAGGGCGATGCCGAACACCAGCACCAGCAGATCAATCAGGATTTTCATTGCCTTCATCAGAAAGGGCGGCACCGCATCGACCAGCATCGTGACGGCGACCGCATCGCGGGTCTTGAGCGTCAGCGACATGGCGATCATCGCCAGCCACACCATCAACAGGATGGACAGTTCGTCCATCCAGTAGATCGGGCTGCGCATGGCGCGACCGGCCACGTTGGCCAGGACCATCAGCGGCAGTGCCAGGGCGAACAGGCGGAGCACGCCGCGTTCTGCTTGGGCGATCCGGTCGCTCATGTTTGTAATGGTTTTGAGCAAGGCAGTCTCCAGCTTGAAGCGGCGCGGGGACGCGGCGCGCCCCCGCGCTGCCTCGGGCCCTTACTTGATGGCTGCGGCCTCGCGGCGCAGGTCGGCCAGCACCGGAGTGCGCTTGAGCCAGATGTCTTCCCACTGCTTGAGCGTGTCGCCGAAGAACTCGGGTCCGACCTTCGTCACCTTGACCTTGGTGCCCCGCACGCCCTTCTCCATCTCCTGCTCCACCTGGACGTACTTGTCGAACAGGCCGTTGAGGTGCTTGCGCGCGGCGCCGCCGACCAGGTCGCGGTCGGCCGGGGACATGGTCTGCCAGAGGCGGCCGGAGACCAGGCCCACGACCGGGAACATCATGTGGTTCGACTGCAGCAGCGTGTTGCCGCGCTCGAAGAACTTCATGCGGTACACCAGTTCCATGTCCGCATCCACGCCATCCACCTGGCCGTTGGCCAGCGAATCGTAGACGTCGGTCAGGGGCATCGGGGTCGAAGCCGCTCCCAGCAGCTGGTAGAAGTCGCGCACCGGCGGGAACGGCGTGATGCGCATCTTGCGGCCCTTCAGGTCGGCGGCGGCGTTGGTCGGAAAGGCGTTGAGCATCAGCCGCATCGAGGCCACGCCGTAGCCGACCCCCACCGCCCCGACTTCACGCGGCAGGCGCTCCAGCATCTTCTGCGCGGTTGGGCCGTTCAGCAGCACGCCGGCCTGCCGCACGTCCTTGACCAGGTAGGGCGCAAACAGCGCGCTGTAGTCGGGCACGCGGTTGGTGATTTCGGCGGCGGTCATGAAGGCCATGTCGAGCGCCCCGGTCTGCAGCTGCTGCAGCATCTGCGCCTCGTTGCCCAGCTGGCCGGACGGGAAGATCGTGACCGAGTACTTGCCATTGGACTTCTGCTTGAGCTCTTCGCCCATCGCGACCGCGGCCTTCGACCATTCGTGGCTGGCCGGCACGATCAGCCCCAGGCGCATTTCCTTCGCGTGGGCTGCCGTGCCCATGGCGAGGCTGGCAGTGACGGCGAGCATGGTGAGCAGCTTGTTGAATTTCATGTGTTGTCTCCTTCGTTTGTGGGCTCTTGACTTCGATCCGCACTCTACGAGCCGACGCCCGGCGAGGCATTGGCAGAAGCTCCGGCTTTTTGCCATGGAGTCCGGATCGATGTGCGGTCGCAGCATGGATTCGCGACCGCGGGGGGAGAGGCCTTAGCCCCGTCTCGCCTCCTGCATGCCAGCCATCTCGATCGGGGCGTCCTCGCCAGCCGGCTGCGCCTGCCCGGCGCGCCGGACCTGCTGGGCCCGCAGCCTGGCCTGGTCTTCCTCGTTGCGCGCCTCGTCCGACATGCCATTGAACAGCGTGCCGAGCAGGCCCTTGTTCAGGTCGCTGGTGCCGAACAGCGCATCGCAGATGGGGAAGGTGAGGTTGAAGTTGCGGGTGTGCATGAAGTCGGGGTTATGATGAAGTACATGCATGCGCCGTACCGTGTTGACCAGCGGCAGGCGATCCAGGATCGGATGCTCGAGGTGCGATAAGGTGTGCAGGCCTTCGTACATCAGGAAGTACGACGCCATGGTCAGCATTGCGATGTACCCCGCGTTGGCCGACCACAGGTTGCCGATCAGCAGGGCCGCCGGCAGGGCCGCCAGCACGAACAGCACCGGCGCGAACGGCGGAAACAGCAGCGCGCGCCACTCCTTGTGGCCGTCGTAATCGAGCGTCTTGTGCGAGAAGAACTGGTGGTGGGTCGCGACGTGGCGCTTGTAGGCCGGCTTGATCCAGCTCTTCGGGCTGTGCAGCAGGTAGCGGTGCCCGGCCCATTCCGCCCAGTTCCCGAACAGGAACATCGGAACCACGACGAACAGCCATTCCTGCCAGGTGGTGTTCTGCAACTGCGCTGCGCAATACCAGGCCACGCCGATGGTGAATGCCAGCGTGAAGCCCAGGTGCATCTCGCCGCGGTACCACCCGGGGGTGTCTTCCACGTACTGCTTCCTGAAGGACAGGGACCGTGCAACGATTTCCTCTTCGCGATTCATGGGGGCTCCTTTCATTTCGCACAGCAGTCCGGCGCGGGCGCACCGGACTGGCCTTTCAGCGGTAAATTAAGTACACTGCCTTAGATAAGTCTATACACTTAACTAACCATGTCAACCTTGAAACCAGTGCGCTCGGACGGAAGGCAAACGCAGGCCCGGATGAAGGCCGTCGCACAGCGGCTGTTCGCGCTGCACGGCATCGACGGCGTCTCGGTGGCCGACATCGTTGCGGCGGCGGGGCAGCGCAACAAGGCTTCGCTGCAGTACCACTTCGGATCGAAGGACGAATTGATCGGCGAACTGCTGGTCGACGGCGCGCAGAAGGTGGAGGCCTTCCGCCTGGCCCTGCTCGACCAGATGGCGGCGGACGGCGGTCCGCGCCATGTGCGTGATGTGCTGGACGCCTTCGTCCGGCCGGTGTACCAGCTGACGGCGACCGAAGCCGAAGGCAGCACCTACCTGCGCTTCCTGTCGAACGTGCAGCTCACGCATCGCCCGCTGTTCCGCGCCTACATCGGCGCCAAGTGGAATACCGGCTATCGCCGCTGCCTCGAGCATTTCCGCCAGCTGCTGGCCCACATCCCCGCCCCGGTGCTCGAACAGCGCATGTCCCTGGTGGCGATCTACACGACTTCGGTGTTCTCGATCAAGGAAGTGCCGGCTGAGGAGGCGCCCGCCTCGTCCCGCCTGTGGGCGCGCAAGTTCACGCTGGACAACATCCTCGACACCTTCGAGGCGATGCTGGTCTGCGCTCCTTCGGCGGCGACACTGGAAAAGCTGAAGTAGTCAATACACCTGCACCACGCGCCGGTACTCGCTGGGCGTCACTCCGACCTGGCCGCGGATGAAGCGCGTGAAGTGGCCCTGGTCGGAAAAACCCAGGTCTTCCGCGAGGCGCCCGAGGCTGGTTCGATCGTCCGCCTGCGCCAGCCGCCGGCAGGCGGTCTCGGCGCGCAGGGTGTTGACGTAGACGTGCGGCGTCATCCCGGTGCAGCGGCGAAAGCGCACGAAGAACTGCGCGCGCGACAGATGCGCGGAGGCGGCCAGCCGGTCCGCGTCCAGCGGCTGGCCCAGGTGCTCGCCGATGTGGCTGAGCGCGCGCTGGATGCGCGAATCGGGCAGCCGCAGCCCCTCCGGCCGCATCAGGTCCTGGATGCTCTCCCATGCCGAGAACTGTTCGCTGAGCGCCAGCATCAGCTCGAACAACGCGCTCTCCAGGCGCTCCTGCTTCATCGGGATGGGCGACATCAGATCCCCGATCAGGTCATCCGCCAGCTTGCGGATGCGCGGAGTGATCTGGACGCAGGGCCGCGGGAAGAAGCGGGGATGGGCCGCCAAGCGCAGCGGGTCGTGCAGCGTCGCCAGCCACCTGGGTTCGATGTACAGCGCCAGGTAGACGGTGCGCGGAAAGTCGGGTTCGCTGTAGAAGTAATGCGGCTCCCAGGCATTCACCAGGATGGCGGTGCGGTCGGTGACCGGCAGCCGCTCCTCGCTGACGTAGAAGGCGGAATCGGCGCCACTGGCCTTGAAGATCACGTGGCACTGCGAGTGCGCATGCGAAACCAGCGGGGTATCCATGTCGAGCAGCGCCAGGCGACCGAATTCGCCCTGCGCCATCCTGAGTGCTGTCGTCATCCGATCCTCCTGAAGGAACATCGTCTTTGCTGGAGCGGGTGCGCAGTCACCACGGCCAGGAGGGACTGGCGTACTGCGTGCGGCTTTCGCGCTTCAGGTCGCCGGCCGCGTTCTTCGAAGCGCGGGTTGGGGCCCACGCCTGGGAAGAAAGCCAGTCACATAGCGCGTACAACTCGGCCTGCTCGGCGTCCAGTTCCGCCTGGGCAATCTGGACACGAAGAGCCTGCACGCTTTCCTCCTGGCCTGGAGCGAAGCCGGACGGATCCTTCAGGGTCCGACGCAGCCGCCGCAGGGGCAGGATCACCTCGGAGCGCCAACCGGCGACCTGCGATTCGGCGGCGGCGACTTCGTCCGGTGTGAGTGGTCGTCCGAGCCGCAAGGCCGAGTACTCCTGGAACAAGTGCAGCACGATGTCCAGCCCATGCTCATCCTGCAGTGCGTGGAGATGCTTCGACTCGTGGGGCGTAAGGTCGCGATAGCGTGCCACGATGAAGTCCCACGCATCCTGCTTGTTGACGGGTTGTTCATCGGTCATGGGAGGCAGCGCCGTCGAAACCGGGCGGCGTTCAGGAACCGGTGAACTTGGGAGTGCGCTTGCCGTGGAAGGCCTCGACGCCCTCGCGGAAGTCATCGGAGCTGCGCAGCCGGCTGTAGCAATGGCCTTCCAGCTCGATGGCCACGGTCAGCGTGGAGTCTTCGGTGTCGTTCAGCAGCTTCTTGGCGGTGCGTTGCGCGATCGGCGAGAAGGCGCGCAGCTCGTCGACCAGGCGATCGGTGGCCGCTTCCAGCTCGGCATCCGGCACGCATTCGGTGGCCACGCCCCACTCGTAGGCCTGCTGGCCCGGAATGCGGCGCGAGCGCATCACGATGTCCTTGGTGCGGGTGATGCCCACCATCTTTTGCAGGCGGGCCGAGCCGCCGGAGCCGGGGATCTGGCCCAGCTTCTGTTCGGGCAGGGCGTAGCGCGTGGTTTCGGTCACCAGCCGGAAGTCGCAGGCCAGCGAAATCTCGAAGCCGACACCGAAGCAGTAGCCGCGGTTGGCGGCGATCACCGGCTTGCTGCAGCGCGCGGGCGCGGCGATGTTCCAGGCCAGCTTGGAGACGTGCTCCGGCGAGGCTTCCAGGAAGCCCTTGATGTCGCCGCCGCTGGAGAAGTGCTCGCCTTGCGCGCGCAGCACGATCACCCGCACGGCCGGGTTCTCGTCCAGGGACTCGAACACCAGGCGCAGCTGGTCGCGCTGGGCCATGGAGATGATGTTGTAGGGCGGGCGGTGCAGAACGACATCGGCGCGTTCGCGCGCGGTGTCGATCTGGACGCTGAAGCCATCCAGTTGTTCGAGCAGGGTTTGGGCGGGGTGGGTCAGTCGGGTCATGGAAGGGCTCTCGGGGAAACGATGGAATTGCGAAGGGGAATCAGGGATTGGGCATGCGTACCAGGGCGGCCGGCTCGGGCCGGCGCAGGCCCTCCCAGCGTTTGACGAGATCGCTGTGATCCACGTCGAACAGGTCCAGCACGCGGCCGACGGTGTGGTCGACCACGTCGTCGAGCGACGCGGGACGGACGTAGAAAGCCGGCACCGGCGGGAACACGATGGCGCCCATCTCGGTCACGGCGACCATGTTGCGCAGGTGCGCCAGGTTCAGCGGCGTTTCGCGCGCAAGGAGCACCAGGCGGCGCCGTTCCTTCAGTACCACGTCGGCGGCGCGGCTGACCAGGTTGTCGCCCAGCCCATGCGCGATGCCGGCCAGTGTCTTCATCGAGCAGGGCGCCACCACCATGCCGGCGGTGCGGAAGGAGCCGCTGGAGACGGCGGCGCCGATGTCCTTGACGTTGTGCACCTCGTCGGCCAGGGCCTCGATCTCGCTGCGCTTGAGGTCCACCTCCTGGGCAGCGGTGAGCGCGCCGGAGGCGGACAGCACCAGGTGCGTTTCCCACTCGGGCAGCGTGCGCAGCACCTGCAGCAGGCGGATGCCGTAGATGGCCCCGCTGGCGCCGGTGATCGCCACGATCAGGCGCTTGCGGGTCATCTTTGCACCTTGCCGGTCGCGAAGTCGACGCGAGCCGAGGTGTCGATCAGCGCGGCCAGGTCCTCGGTGTCCTCGCCCGGCACGCGCACCTTGGTGAACACGTGCTCGTGGTAGACCACGGGCCGGGTGGCGTCCAGGCCCATCTTGGCGCTGATGCCTTGCAGGTGGGACGGGGGTGCGCTGTTCTCGCCGAATTCCTGGCCCACCGTGGTGGAGGGATCGAGCACCGAGCCTTGCGCCCCGGCGATCACGACCAGGTCCCGGTCCGCCTGGAAGCGCGTGGCCACGGCCCATTCCACCTGCAGCGGGTCGTGCACCTCGACGTCGTCGTCCACCACCACCACCTGCTTGATGTCGTAGTGGGCGCCGAAGGCGGCGCAGATCACGTTCTTGGGCTGGCCCTCGTGGGTCTTCCTGATCTTGACGAACAGGTGGTAGCGGCCGACGCCGCCGATCGACAGGTGGACGTCCAGCACGTTGGGGAAGCTGCGCTGCAGGTGGGCCAGCAGCGTCGCCTCGCGCGGGATGGAGCCCAGCAGGAGGTGCTCCATCTCGGCGGGCACGATGGTGTGGAAGACCGGATCGCGGCGATGGGTGATGGCGTCCACCTGGATCACCTCGCGGTGCTCGCGCGCGCTGTAGTACTTGGGGAACTCGCCGAAGGGGCCTTCCAGCTCCTTCACGCCCGGCAGGATGCGTCCTTCGATCACCACCTCGGCGTCGGCCGGCACGCGCACGTCGTTGGTCAGGCACTTGGCCACCCGCAATGGCGCCCCATGGAGGGCGCCGGCGATCTCCAGTTCGTCGCAATCGAGCGGGGCGATGGCCTGCGAGGCCAGCAGCGTGAGCGGGTCGACGCCGATCGCCACCGCCACTTCCAGCGGCTGGTTGCGCGCTTCGGCCTCCTTGTAGAAGGCCCAGAGGTGGCGCGGCAGCATCAGGATGGCCATGCGCTCCTTGGAGTGAACCTGGATCCGGTTGATCGAGACGTTCTGCACCCCCGTCTTCGGGTTGCGGGCGATCACCAGGCCGGCGGTGATGTAGGGGCCGTTGTCGTGCTCGCTGTGGGTGGGGATGGGCAGCACCTGGCGCGGATCGACGCCCTTGTGCACCACCTGCTGGCAAAGCGCCTCGCCGGCCGGCACTTCCCGCCAGGGCAGCGGGTTCTCGGCGGCTTGGCGAAAGCGCTGCAGCAGTTGCGACTCGGGCACGCCCATGGCTTCGGCGATCCAGCCGCGGCGCGACATGAAGCCCGAGACCACCGGCATGGCATGCCCGCCGGGCCGGGGGAAATAGGCCGCCTGCCGGCCGTCGAGCCGCTTGGCGATGGCGGCCAGCTGGTGCTCCAGCTTCACGCCTTCGCGCATGACGGCCAGGCGGCCGGTGTCGGACAGGTGGGCGAGCCAGCGGCGCAGGTCGGTGGAGAGGGCGGGGGCGGAGGTGGTCATGGGCGTGCGGGGTGGAGTGGGATCAGGCGGAACGGTTCTCGCCGCCCGGCAGGGGCGTGTACTCGCCAGCCACGAGCTTGCGGCGCAGCACCTTGCCGACCGGGGACTTGGGGATCTCGGCGACGAACACGTATTCGCGCGGCCGCTTGAAGTTGGGCAGGTCGGAGCTGCGGCAGTGCGCGTCCAGCGCCTGCGCATCCAGCGACGCGCCGCCGTCGCGGGTGGTGACGAAGGCCACGACGCGCTGTCCCCAGCGCTCGTCCGACAGGCCGGCCACGGCCACTTCGGCCACGCCGGGGCACAGGGAGATGACGGACTCGATGTCGACCGGCGAGATGTTTTCGCCGCCGCTGATGATCATGTCGTCCACCCGGCCGGTGACGAACAGGTCGCCGTCCTCGTCGAGGTAGCCGGTGTCGCCGGTGAAGTACCAGCCACCGCGCAGCGACTTGGCGTTGGCGTCCTCGCGTTTCCAGTAGCCCTCGAAGGCTTCGTCGCCGCGCAGGTCGGCGATGACCTGGCCCTCCACCCCGGGGCCCACGCGGTCGTCGACGTCGGCGGCTTCCAGGCGCACCACGCGCAGCCGGGTGTTGATGCCGGCGCGGCCGGCGCTGCCGGGCTTGTCCAGCGCTTGCTGGTCGATCGAGAAGGTGTACACCTCCGAGGAGCCGTAGTGGTTGACGAAGAGCTCGGGCTCGAAGGCCGCCTGCAGGCGCTTGAGCAGCGCGTCGTGCATGGGGGCGCCGGCAAAGCCCAGCTTCCTCACCGAGGCGATGTCGGGGCCGGGGCCGCTGCCGTGCCCGGAGCGCTCGCGCTGCGTCAGCACGTCGTGGTAGAGCGTGGGCACCAGGTACAGGCAGGTCAGGCGCTCGGCCTCGATCAGGGCCAGCGCCCCCTGCGTGTCGAAGCGGGGCATGCACACGAACACGCCGTCGACCAGCGCCATGGCGAGCAGGGAGCGCACGCCCATCGTGTGGTACAGGGGCATCACGCCCAGCGTGCGTTCGCCGCGGCGGTAGAGGTTCTGCGCCACGTGCGCCAGCGCCGCGGCGCGCTCCTGCCGGTGGCGGCGCGGCACGCCCTTGGGCTTGCCGGTGGTGCCCGAGGTGTAGAGCATCAGCGACAGGTCCTCGGCATCGGCCGCGGTCTGCAGGGGCGCCGCCGGGCCGGCCAGCAGGGCCTCCCAATCGCAGGTGGCATCGCTGCCTTCGAGCGGGCCGACGCCGATGCGCGGCAGTTCGCGCGCGGCGCCGCTGGCACCGGTGGCCTCCTCGCTGGAGGTGTCGAAGAACACGGCCTTGGCCTCGGCGTCGGCCAGGCAGTAGTCGATCTCGTCGGACTTGGCGCGCCAGTTCAACGGCACGATCACCACGCCCAGGAACTGGCAGGCCCAGTGCAGCGTGGCGGCCTGGTGGCGGTTCTGCAGCAGCGACAGCAGCCGGTCGCCCCGGCCGAGTCCCAGGCGCTGCAGGCCGGCCATGGTGCGGGCGATCTGTTCGTGCCACTGCGCGTAGGTGAGGCGCACGCCGCTGTCGACCAGGGCGAGGGCATGGGGGCTGCGTTCTACGCTTTGCAGGAAGGTCGTACCGAGGTCGAGCATGGATCAGTCTCCGGTGTGGGGGGCGGTCGCGGCCTGGCGGCGCAGCGACGCGGTTTCGAGCACCGCCGCCACGATGGGCGTGTAGCCGGTGCAGCGGCAAAGATGGCCCGACAGCATGTCGCGCACCTGGGCTTCGCTGGGATCCGGGACGCGCTTCAGGTAGTCGTCGCAGCTCATGAGGATGCCGGCGGTGCAGAAGCCGCACTGCAGGGCGTGGTGGCGCTTGAAGGCCTGCTGCAGGTCGGACATCGGCCCGTCCGCATCGCACAGGCCTTCGACGGTGTCGACGCGGCGGCCGTCGACCTGCAGCGCCAGCGTCAGGCAGGAGCGGCTGGCCACGCCGTCGATCTGCACGGTGCAGGCACCGCACACGCCGTGCTCGCAGCCCACGTGCGTGCCGGTCGCGCCCAGCCCTTCGCGCAGGAAGTCGGACAGCAGCATGCGCGGCTCGCAGGCAGCGCTGCGGGCGGCGCCGTTGAGCGTCAGGCGCACGGTGTGCTGGCGGTCGCGGCTGAACTGCTTCATCGGGAGGTCTCCGTGACTTGGGCGATTACCTGCGCGCCGAGCTGGCGCACGAGGTGGCGGCGGAAGGTGGCGCTGGCATGCGCGTCGTCCTGGGCTTCGAGTTCCCAGGCGAAGTCGTTGAGGGCGCTGTCCAGCTCGGCGCCGCGCAGGTCGGCCGGCCACTGCGCCAGGCGCGGCCGGTCCGACACCCCGCCGATGGCGAGGCAAAGGCCGCGCGCGTCGCGTACGGCGGCCGCCGAAACGATGGCGAAGTCGCCATGGCGGGCCGAGAACTCGGTGAAGGCGCTGCGCTGGCCCGGCTGGGCCAGCGGGAAGCGCACCTGCTCGACCAGTTCGTCGGGCGCGCGCGCCGTCATCAGCATGCCCTGGAAGAACTCGCTCGCGGGCAGGGTGCGGCGCTTCCTGGCGTTGCGCAGCACCACCTCGCCGCCCAGCGCCAACAGCACCAGCGGGAGCTCGGCGCTCGGGTCGGCGTGGGCCACCGAGCCGCACACGGTGCCGCGGTTGCGCACCTGGAAATGCGAGATGAAGGGGAAGGCCTGCGCCAGCAGCGGCACTTCCCGCGCCAGGGCCGGGCGCCATTCCACGCTCGCTTGCGTGGCTGCCGCCCCTACCGCCAGCATGCCGCCTTCGCTGCGCACGAAGTCCAGATCGTCGGTGCGCGAGATGTCGATCAGCACGCTGGGTTGCGCCAGCCGCATGTTGAGTACGGCCATCAGCGACTGGCCGCCGGCCAGGATCCGCGCCTCGGGGCCGAGCGCCTTGAGCTGCTGCACCGCCTCGTCGGCGGTTTCCGCGCGCACGTAGTCGAAGGCCGCCGGCTTCATCGCGCCGCTCCCAGGCGGGCCAGAAAGCGCTCCCACCATGAGCCCGAAGGCGTGGCGCCCTTGCCGCCCGCCTGCCGGCCGAGTTGTTCGAACAGCTGCCGCAGCACGATCTTGGCCGCGCCCTCCAGCATGCGGCCGCCCACGGCCGCCACCTTGCCCGAAACCTCGGCCTCGTAGTCGTAGCGCAGCAGCGTGCCGCCATCCCTGGGCTCGAGCGTGACCAGGCCGCTGCCCTTGGCCGCGCCCATGCTGGACAGGCCGGAGCCGGCCAGCCGCAGGCGGTGCGGCGGCTCCAGGTCGCTCAGCGCGATCTCGGCTGCGTAGCGCGCCTTGATCATGCCCACGCCCACCGTCACATCGGCACGGTAGCGGTTGGGGCCGGTCTGCTGCAGTGCGTGACAGCCGGGGATGACCTTGGCCAGGGCCACCGGGTCCAGCAGCACGGCGAACACCGCCTCGGGTGCGGCCGGCAGCAGGATCTCGCCTTGCGCCGCCAGGGCCTTGCCGGCCTTGCCGCCCGCGGGCCGCGCCGGCGCCGCACCCCGGGAGGGCGGCGGATCGTCCATGCCCAGCAGGTCCATCACGCGCGAGGGGGTCAGCGGCAGCGTGACGTCGGCCACGCCGAGCGCGTCGGCCACCGCGTTGGCGATGCAGGGCGGCGTGCTCATGTTGTTGCCTTCGCCCAGTCCCTTGGCGCCCAGCGGCGTGAACGGGCTGGGAGTTTCCAGGTGCACGATGATCGGGTCGGGCACCTCGCAGGTGGTGGGCACCAGGTAGTCGGCGAAGGTGCCGGACTGGAAGCTGCCGTCGCTGCCGTAGCGGAACTCCTCCATCAGCGCCGCGCCCAGTCCCTGGGCGAATGCGCCGCGGATCTGGCCGTCGGCCAGGGCCGGGTTCAGCAGGGTGCCGGCGTCGTGCGTGGTCACGTAGCGGTCGATGCGGACGCGGCCGGTGGCGCGGTCCACCTCGACGGCGCAGATGTCGAAGGCGAAGCCGTAGGCCGCCGAGGTGTTGACGCGGTCGTCCTCGTCCGGGGCGGTCAGTTGCGGCGGCGACCAGAAGGCCGTTTCGCGCAAGCCCACGGGCTCGCCCTCGGGCAGCAGGCCGGGAGCCCAGTGCGGGCTGGCAGCCAGCCGGCCGAAGGGCTGGCCGCGCTCGGGCGCATCCTTGGGGTAGACCTTGCCGCCGGCAAAAACCACCTGGTCGGGCGCGCATCCGAACTGCGCGGCGGCGATGCGCGCCAGCTTGTCGCGCAGGCGCTGGCAAGCCAGGTGCAGCGTGCCGGCCACGGCACCGGCGAAGCGGCTGGAGTAGTTGCCGGCCGCGACCGACCAGGCGTCCTTGGCGGTGTCGAACTCGGTGTTCACCGACACCTCGTCCGGATCGACGCCGAACACGTCGGCCGCCAGCTGGGCGCACACGGTGCGGTGGCCCTGGCCGGCCGGCGCGGAGGCGATGACCACCGTCAGGCCGCCCAGCGGGTCGATGCTCACGGTGGCGGCGGCGATGGCGCCGTTCTTCGGACCTGCCTTGGCGCGCTGGTCGCGTGGCAACACCGTCGTGATGTAGCCCATGTTGGAGACAGAGGGCTCCACGATGGCTGCGAAGCCGATGCCGTACAGCCGGCCCTCGGCGCGGGCGGCCGCCTGCCGCTGGCGCAGCTCGTCGAAGCCGCCCTCGCTCAGCGCCAGCTCAAGGGCTCGCTGGTAGTCGCCGGAGTCGATCAGCGCGCCGGCGGCGGCCCGGTAGGGAAACGCGTCGCTGGGAATGAAGTTGCGGCGGTAGACGTCCAGCGGATCGAGCTTCAGTTCGACCGCGATGCGCTGCACCAGGCGCTCCAGCGCGAAGTACACCTGCGGCCCGCCGAAGCCGCGCACCAGGCCCGAGGGCGTCTTGCTGGTCAGCACCACCCGGTTGCGCACGCCGAGGTTGGGGATGGCATAGGCGCCGGTCAGGCAGCCGTGCATGCGGTAGAAGGTGGCGGGCTCGGGCGCGCGCAGGTAGCCGCCGCAGTCGTCGAGCTGGTCCAGCGACAAGGCGGTGATGCGGCCGTCGGCCTCCACCGCCGCGGCCGCGTGGCACAGGCGGCCGGTGGCCGAGGTGGCGGCGGTCAGGTGCTCGAGCCGGTCTTCCACCCACTTGACGGGGGCGCCGGCCTTGCGCGCCGCCAGGCACATCAGCACGGCCGGGTTGAGCACGGCCTGCTTGACCCCGAAGCTGCCGCCGGAATCCGGGAAGGTGCGGTGGCGCAGCTTGTTGCCCGGCACCTTCAGCGCCATCGCCATCACGGTGTGCAGCGAGAACGGCCCCATGAAGTTGGACTGCACGTCGTAGCCGTCCTGCTCGGAGAGGAACTCCGCCACCACCACCGCGCATTCGATCGGCGTGCAGGAGTTGCGCGGGTATTCGACCGTGAGCGCGACGCGGTGCGGTGCGCTGGCGAAGGCTTGTTCGGGGTCGCCGTAGCGAAAGCTGCGGTCGCTCACCACGTTGCTGCCGACCTTCTCGTGCAGCACCGGGGCGCCTTCCGCGATGGCGGCGCGGATGTCCGCCACCGGCGGCAGGGTTTCGTACTCGGCCTCCAGCAGCTCCAGCGCATCCTCCGCGAGGTAGCGGCTCTCGGCGACCACCACCGCGACCGGCTCTCCCACGTAGCGCACCTTGTCCACGGCCAGGGCCCACAGTTCCATCGGCGCCTTCACGCCAACGATGAAGGGCTTGGACCAGCGTTGCACGTCCGCGCCGGTCAGGACGGCGCGCACGCCGGGAAGCCGCAGGGCCTGGTCGGCACGAACGGCCAGCAGCCGGGCATGGGCATGCGGCGAGCGCAGCACCGCCGCGTGCAGCGTGCCGGCGCGCACGGGCACGTCGTCACCGAAACGGCCGCGGCCGGTCAGCAGCGGGCGGTCTTCGACGCGCTGCGCGCGGCGGCCCAGGTGGGGGGGGGCGGTGGGTGTTTCAAGCATGGCGGAGCGGATCGGACCCGTGCACGGCCACTCAGTCCACCGTGATGTTGCGGTCGCTCACGACCTTCTTCCACAGGGCCAGCTGGCCATCGATGAAGCTGCGGAAGTGCGCCGGTGTACTGCCGTCGGGCACGACACCCTGTGCCGCGAACGCCTTCTTCACCTCGTCCTCGTCCAGCATCCGGTTGAGGTCGCTGTTGAGCTTGTCGACGACGGACTGCGGGGTGCCGGACGGCACCACGAAGCCATGCCAGGAGGAGACCTCGTAGCCGGGGATTCCGGCTTCCGCGGCCGTGGGCACATCGGGCAGCAGGGGCGAGCGCTTCTGCGCCGCGATGGCGAGCGGGCGCACGCGGCTCGTCTGCATGAAGGGCATCGCGTGCGGCAGCAGGTCCATGGCCACATCGAACTGGCCACCGGCCAGGTCGGTCAGCATGGGGGTGCTCCCCTTGTAGGGGATCTGGCGCATCTGCGTGCCCGTGGCAGTTTCGAACAGCGCCATCGCCAAGTGGTTCGAGGAACCGGCTCCCGAGGAACCATAGGTCAACACATTCGGCTTGGCGCGGGCCGCGGCAAGGACGTCCCTGGCGCTGCGGTACGGACTCTGCGCGTGGGTCACCAGCAGCATGGGCGAGCGCCCCGCCAGCATCACCGGCGCGAAGGCCTTCTGCGTGTCGTACGCGATGTTCTTGTACAGCCAGGGGTTGGCAGCGTAGGGGAACTGCACGACCAGGATGGTGTGGCCGTCGGACGCCGAGCCGGCCACCTCCTTGGTGCCGATCATGGTGCCGGCGCCCGGCCTGTTGTCGACGATCACCGGCTTCTTCCAGTAGTCGCCCAGGTGCTTGGCCGCGAGCCGGCCGAGCGTGTCGTTGAAGCCGCCGGCCGGATAAGGCACGACGATGCGGACCGGCTTGCTGGGGTACTCCTGCGCCTGGGCGGCACCGATGCCGCAGGCGGCGAGGACCGCGAGCATTTGCAGCGCTTTGCGGGGGGTAGGGAACATGGAAGTTGTCTCCGTTGATTGGCTGTTCTGTGGCGGGCGCGGGGGCGGGACTGCTCGTGGAGCGCGAGTCTAGGAATCACGCGGTATCAGGTCAATTAAGGTTTTATGATGCTTCGAATCAGATTAAGTGATGCCTCGGCCACCATGGAATTCCGGCAGATCCAGTACTTCATCAGCCTCTACGAGGACGGTTCGGTGACTCGCGCGGCGCGCCGCCTGCATATCGTCCAGTCGGCACTCAGCATGCAGATGGCCAAGCTCGAGGCGGAGGTGGGGCAGCCTCTGTTCATGCGCACTCCGCAAGGCATGCAGCCAACCCCCGAGGGGCGCCGCCTGTACCGCCTGTTCCTGCCGGTGGTGACCGGATTCCAACGGGCGCGCGAACAGGTCGTCGAAGCGACTGGCGAACTGAGCGGAGAGGTGCGCTTCGGGATGATCGCGACCATCGCGCAAGGCGTCCTGGTCGATGCGATCATGGAGTTCTCCCCGGCCCATCCGAAGGTCGAGCTGTCGATGACGGATGGCTTCAGCGGCGACCTCATCGATGCGGTGGCGCTGGGACAACTCGATGCGGCCGTCATCAACAAGCCACGGCGGGCGCTGACTCTCAGGAGCGAAACGATCGCCGAAGAGGACTTGCTCCTGGTCACGGGGCCGGCCCACGCGGACGTGCCTGCATCCCTGGGTTTCAGCGGAATGTCGGCATTGAAGCTGGTGTTCCCCACGCGCCGGCACGGTCTGCGCGGGATCATCGAGAGCTTCGCCGAAGCGGAGGATGTGACTTTGAGCCCGAGCCTCGAGATCGATTCCATCAGCGCCATCCTGAAGCTGGTGAGCGAGAGCGATTTCTGCACGCTGCTGCCCCATGTCGCCGTCCGTGGCCAGCTCGAACGCGCGGAATTGAAGGGGCATCGCTTCGCCTCCCCTCGATTGCGGCGGCAGATCGTGGCCGTGACCGATCCGAGAAGGCCGCTGAGTCCCGCCGCCGCCGCGTTCCTCTTGGTTCTGCGACGCCATCTGGTGGGCCTGGGACCCGTGCCGCCCCGGTGACGGCCGGCTCATACGGTGATCCGTCCGAGCAACGCAGCCCGGCCGGCGTCATTCGAGGAATCGCCCTCGGCCACCACCCGGCCGCGCTCGATCAGGTAGTAGCGCGTGGTGAGCTGCACCGCCCGGTGCACGTTCTGCTCCACCAGGACAATGGGGATGCCGTCGCGCGCGAGCTGCCCGATCAGCGAGAACAGCTCCTCCACGATCATGGGCGCCAGGCCCTCGGTGGGCTCGTCGATCAGCAGCAGCCGCGGCGCTCCGGCCAGCACGCGCGCAATGGCCAGCATCTGCTGCTCGCCGCCCGAAAGCGTGGTGCCCATCTGGCGTCGCCGCTCCGCCAGCCGCGGAAAGCGCTGGTAGATCTCGTCGAGCTTCGCGCGCGACTCGGCCCGGCTGCGTCCCGGACACTGCATCTGGCCGAGGCGCAGGTTCTCCTCGACGGTCAGGCCGGGGAAGATGCGCCTGTCCTCCGGCACCAGCCCGATCCCGCGCCGGCAGATCTGGTCAGGCGCCACGCCACGCAAGCTCTGGCCTTCGAACAGCACCTCGCCCCGCGAGGGCGGCACCCACCCGGCGATGGTTTTGATCACGGTGGTCTTGCCCACGCCGTTGCGACCGAACAGCCCGACGACCTCGCCCTTGCCGACGCGCAGGTCGATGCCCTGCAGCACGTGGCTCAGGCCATAGTGCGTGTGAACGTCCTTCAGTTCCAACATCAGTGCGCTTCCCCGAAGTAGGCGGCCTGGACCGCCGCATTGGCGCGCACGGCCGCCGGCGCGCCCTCGGCGAGCTTCTGGCCCTGGTGCATGACGACCACGTGATCGGACAGGTCCATGACCAGGTCCACGTCGTGCTCCACCAGCAGGATCGACAAACCGTCTTCCCGTGCGAGGCGGCGAATCAGCACCTCGGTCTCGCGCGTGTCGGCGTGGCTCATGCCCTGCGTCGGCTCGTCCAGCAGCAGCATGCGCGGGCGCGAGGCCAGTGCCACCGCGATCTCGAGCCGCCGTTGCTCGCCGTGCGACAGGAAGCCGGCCAGCTCGTCCGCCTTGCGGGCCAGTTCGAACTGCGCCAGCAGTTCCTCCACCCGCTGCGCCGCGCGCGCGCTGCGCGACAAGGGCCGCAGCAGGCCGTGGCCTTGCTCGAGATATTGCGCGGCCAGACGCAGGTTTTCGCGCACCGGCAGCTCGAAGAACAGGTTGGTGATCTGGAACGAGCGCGACAAGCCGGCGTCCAGCATCCGGTTCGGGGGCAACCCGGTCACATCGCGCCCGTCGAAGCGCACCGTGCCCGCGCTGGGAGGAATCGCGCCGCTGACCAGGTTGAACAGGGTGCTCTTGCCGGCCCCATTGGGACCGATCACCGCGGTGATCGCGCCGGCCATGGCCTGGAAGCTCACCTCCTGCACCGCCTTGAGCGCGCCGAACTGCACACTCACGCCGTCGACCGACAGGATGGCGCTCATGCGACCTCCCTCGCGGCGCGCCGCGCGTCCAGCCACCGCTGCAGGGCGGGCGCCCCGTAGCCGACCAGGCCGCGCGGCATCAGGATCACGACGATGACGAAGAGCGCGCCGATCACGATGTGGTGGTGGGACGTGAACGAGCCCACGATGGAACGCAAGCCCGTGAGCAGCGCGGTGCCATACAGCGGCCCGATCAGGGTTCCCGTACCACCGACGATGACGTTGATGATGGCGTTGCCCGACACCTGGAAGAACATCAACTCGGGCGACACGAACCCCCGCAGCATCGGGTAGAGCGCGCCGCTGCCGCCGGCGATGGCGGCCGCCAGCACGAAGGCCCCCAGCTTGTAGCGCCAGGCGTCGAAGCCGAGGAAGGCCACGCGGTGCTCGTTGGCGCGGATGGCATCCAGCAGCCGCCCCAGGGGCGTGTCCATCAGGTAGCGCAACCCGAGGTAGACCGCGGCTATGAAGCCGAGCACCACGAGGAAGAAACCGGCCGGCGATGCGGAGGTCAGGCCCGGAAAGATCACCGCGCCCGGCACGCCGATGATGCCGTCGGAGGCCCCCAGCTCGCGTGTGTTGTAGACGACCTTCGACACCACCTGCGCCAGTCCGAAGCTGATGAGGGCGAAGTACACGCCCTTGGCGCGGATGGCGATCACGCCTCCCACCAGCCCGACCGCCGCGCTCACGACCAGCGTGACCGCCAACGCGATCCAGAACGAGGCGCTCCACTCCTTGAGCACCAGCGCCGAGACGTAGGCGCCGAGCCCGAAGAACAGCGCCTGCCCGAGCGGCAGCAGGCCGGTGCGTCCCAGCAGCAGGTCCACCGAGAGCGCCAGGCCCCCGAAGATCAGCGCCTCGGTCGCCAGCCGGAGGAAGAACACGTCACCCATGAGGAGGGCGGCGGCGGCGAACACCAGGGCGCCGGCGAAGAACGCGGTCGCGAGCCATCGGATGGCGCTCCAGGGGCGGCGCCCCGCGCTCACCGGCGGCGCGACGGAGGCAAGTACCGTGTCATGCATGACCGAGCTTTCCGTACAGGCCCTGTGGCCGCCACATGAGGACCAGCACCATGATCCCGAAAAGCAGGGGGTCGCTCCACACCGGCGAGATGTACAGGCTGGAGAGGGACTGCACCTGCGTGAGCAGCAGGCCTGCCAGCACTGCGCCCTTGATCGATCCCATGCCGCCGATGATCACGACGCTGAACGCGATCAGCACGAAGTCGCGGCCCATGGTGGGGAACACCGAATAGAGCGGGGCCAGCAGAACGCCGGCCGTCGCCGCCAGCGCCGCGCCGAAGGCGAACGTGCCGGCATACACGCGCGCCACGGGCACGCCCAGGGATGCGCTCATCTGGCGGTCGAAGGCGGCCGCGCGCACCACCGCGCCCACGGACGTGCGGAACACCAGCACCCAGACCGCCGCGATCAGCGCCCCGCCGAACAGCATGACGAACAGGCGGTAGTTGGGGAAGAACAGTCCGACCATTTCCGTCGCGCCGGTGATCGGCGACTCCACGCGCACGGGGTTCGCGCCGAAAATGATCTTGAGCAGGTCTTCCAGCACCACCGCCAGTCCGAAGGTCAGCAGCAGCGTCAGCGTATGCCGGTCACGGCTGTGGAAGACCCGCTGCACCAGGGCGCGCTCGGTGACGTAGCCCAGCACCGCCATGATCAGCGGCGCCAGGACCAGCGCCCCCCAGAACGGCAGGCCCAAGCCGAGCAGCACCACGGCCAGGTAGGCGCCGATGGCGTAGAACTCGCCGTGCGCCATGTTGATCACGTCCAGCAGGCCGAAGATGATCGTCAGGCCCAGCGCCATCAGCACCACGGCCACCCCGATGGACAGGCCGTTGATCATCTGCGGCGCCAGCACGAACTGGAGCCATTCCAGGGTAGCGCTCATGGGCGTCTCTGCTTCTTCGCTCAGAAGCGGGTGCAGGTGTCCGGCCCGACGGCGGCGTCCGCCTTGACGCGCCCCACGATCTCGAACTGTCCGTTGTTGACCCGCATGGCGTACATCTCCTGCATGGCCTGGTGATCGCCCGCGCGCATGGTCTTGAGCCCCTGCGGAGTGCTCCACTGCAGGCCGCGCATCGCTTCGCGCACCTTGTCGGTGTCGGTGCTCTTGGCCTTCTCCACGGCGGCCTTGTAGAAGAAGAGCACGCCATAGCTGTCGGCTCCGTACAGGTCGGGCGCCGCCTTGTTGGCGGCCTGGAAGTCGGCGACGAATTTCTTGTTCTCCGGCGTGTCGATCCCGGTCGCATAGCCGACGCCGGTGACGAAGCCGTCCGCCGCCTTGCCGATGGCGGGCAGGTTCTGCGACGTCACCGTTCCCGAAGCGCCGACCACCTGCACGCTGCGGTTGAGGCCGAACTCCGCCATCTGGGTGAACAGGCGCACCGTGTCGTTGCCGGCCACCGAGGTGTAGATGACCGCGGGGCGGGCCGACCGCATCTGCCCGAAGAACGGCGAGTAGTCCTTGTTGTCCAGCGGCGCGAACACCTCGCCGACCGACTTGGCGCCCTTGGCTTCGGCGGCCGACTTGAACGCGGCCACGGTGCTGCGGCCCATCTCGTAGTCCGGGCCGAGGTAGAACACGTTGGCGTTCGGTTTGGTCGCTGCCATCCAGTCGGCCAGGGCCGCGGACTGCATTCCTGCGCGCGCATTGACCCGGAACACGTTGGGCGAGCACTTGTCGGCGGTGATGCTGTCGGCGAAGGAAACCGTGGTGGCGATCAGGCGGCTGTTGCGCTCGGCCACCTGCCCCACGGCCAGGGTGGCGCCGGAGTTCACGGTGCCGGTCAGGAAATCCACCTTGCTCACCTGGAACAGCTTCTCGGCCTTCTGCACGGCGACGGCGGGATTGGCTTCCTCGTCTTCGTAGATCAGCTCGATCTGCCGGCCGGCGATGCCGCCGCCTGCATTGATCTGGCGTGCCGCGAGGTCCAGGCCCCACTTGACCTGCTGGCCGATGCCGGCGTAGGTGCCCGTCAGGGGCGTGACCACGCCGATGCGGATGGGCCCGGTCTGGGCCATGGCGGCGCTGGCCAGCGCGGAAAGCGCGAAGGTGGCCGATGCGAGCGTGATGATGCGTTTCATGACTTGTCTCCTGTGTGTGTGGTTGAGCGGTAAGGAATCAGGTGCCGACGAAGTTCGGCTTGCGCTTGCCATGGAAGGCTTCCACGCCTTCCCGGAAATCGTCCGAGCTGCGCAGGCGCGAGTAGCAGTGGCCCTCCAGCTCGATTGCGACCGACAGCGGAGAGTCCTCGGTGTCGTTCAGCAGCTTCTTGGCGGTGCGCTGCGCCAGCGGCGAAAAGCCCCTGAGCTCGTCGACCAGGGCATCGGTGGCCGCTTCCAGCTCCCGGTCCGGCACGCCTTCGGTGGCCACCCCCCAGTCGACGGCCTTGGGGCCGGGGATGCGGCGTGAACGCATCACGATGTCCTTGGTGCGCGTGATCCCCACCATCTTCTGCAGCCGGGCGGAGCCGCCGGAACCGGGGATCTGGCCCAGCTTCTGCTCGGGCAGCGCATACAGCGTGGTCGGCGTGACCAGCCGGAAGTCGCAGGCCAGCGACAGCTCGAAGCCGACGCCGAAGCAGTAGCCGCGCGCCGCCGCAATCACCGGCTTGCCGCAGCGCGCCGGAGCCGCCACGTTCCACGCCAGCCTGGAAACATGCTCGGGCGTCGCCTGCAGGAAGCCATTGATGTTGCCGCCACTGGAGAAGTGCTCGCCTTCCGCGCGCAGGACGATCACCCGCACGTCCTCGTTGGCGTCGAGCGCCTCGAACGTGATGCGCAGCTGCTCGCGCTGCGTCATGCTGATCACGTTGAACGGTGGCCGGCACAGCACGATGTCCGCGCGCTGGCGGGCCGGGTCGATCTCGACGCGGTAGCCGTCGAGGGCCGAGGCCAGGGTGTGCGCCGGATGGCGCAGGTCGCTCAGTTGCATGCTGTCTCCTTGAGAGGAGTGTCAGCAGAGGATGGAGAGGAGCGCTAACGCAGACGTCCGGGCCATGACCGGCCGGTCCGGCGGCTGTCCAAAAAGTCCGGCGATTTGTGCGCGGGACGCGCTTTCAGACCAGTTCGGACGCTGCGCGCGCGGGAGGTTCGAACAGATTGACCTTGCGACGGTAGTCGGTGGGCGTGATGCCCAGGTGCCCGCGGAAGAAGCGCGAGAAATGGCCTGGGGCGGAAAAGCCCAGGAGCTCCGAGATCTCGGCTACCGGCTCCCGGCTGAGCGTGAGCCGCTCGACGGCTGCCTCGAATCGCAGCACGTTGGCGTAGACCAGGGGCGTGACCTGCGTGTCCCGCTGGAACAGGTGGAAGAACTGGGCCCGCGATAGTCCCGTGGCGGCCGCAATACTGTCCACATCGAACTCGCGGGACACATCACGCCGCATGAGGGCGATGGCCTGGCGCACTCTCGAATCCATGGCAACGGGGGGCTTGGTGCGCAGCAGGCTGGCGAGGTCGCGCCAGCCCGTGTAGCTCTCGACCACCGCGATGATGAGGTTGAACAACAGGTCTTCCAGCCGTCTGGGCGATACCTCGTCGTCCCACCACAGTTCGAGGACGAATTCCTCCACCAGCTTGCGGGTAGCCGCCGACAGGTGCACGCACTTGTTGGGAAAGAAGCGGGGGTGGGCCGACAACGCCAGCGAACGCTGGATCTCGGCCAGCCAGGCGGGCTCGATGTAGAGAGCCAGGATCAGCGTGTGCTGGCCGGGCGGGGCGTCGTGCTCGTAGGCATGGTGCTCCCAGGCGTTCACCACCACCGCTGATTCGTCGGTCAGGGGAGCGCGCTCCCCGCGTACGCGAAAGGCGCTGTCCGCCCCTCCCGCCTTGATCAGGATGTGGCAGTGATGATGCGCGTGGCCGACCAAGGGGGCGTCCATGTCCAACAGGGCAACGCGGCCGAAGCGCCCCTGGAAAATCTTGACGGCTGAGGACATCTTGTCTCCTGCCGACACCATAGCGGTTCTCGGAAGACCTGAACAGCAGGGGGGTTCACTCCGACCGGGATCAGGCTGGCCCGATCGGTCGGGCGACGGCTGGCACGCGCGCATGAGGCCGCCTGATTCCTGACGACCGGCATCCGTCACGGGACGGGCGGAGCCGGTGCGACAGCCGGTGCCAACCGCGGGGACAAGCGGCCCCCGACGTTACCTCTGGAGGCTTCCAACCTTCAACCTGATCGCGGTAATCTCGACTCCGCGACTGCTGAGCTTTGCAGTGAACACGGGCAACAACTGCCGGAGCTTCGCAGCAGCGGCGCTGCTGTCCACCAACAAGCACCAGGTGGTCCCCTCGATGGGCCCCGGGCGGATGGAAGCACGCAGTGGAGCAGGGATGAGCGATTCGATCGCCTTCAGCCGTTCCGTCGATTCGCGCGCGAGCTGTGCCAGACGCGCGAACGTCGGTGAATCCTCGGCAGCCTCGTGGAGAGGCACCGGGTGGTTTCGGCGGTTCATGCGGAGTTGCGGGGCACGAGGAGAACACGAAGTGCAATTCATTATCACGGATGCATGGCTGGCCAAAAGCCGGGCCATCCACCTCAGCGGAACCCGGCTCGTGCTGGCGGCGGTCACGCTGTCGATGCTGCTCATGCTCACCGCCGCCGGCATGTACCACTGGGTCTTCCTCAAGGGCGCGCGCGAGCGCTGGCCCGTCGTCGGGGCGCTGGTGCAGCTGCTGGTGCAGGACGAATTCGACCAGCGCGACCGCTTCATGCGCGAAAACCTCGACGCCATGGCGCGCAAGCTGGGCGACATGCAGGCCAAGATGCTGCAGCTGGAGGCGCTCGGGGACCGCGTGTCCGGCCTGGCGGGCGTCAACCTGAACGAGATCCGTCCCAACGTCGGTCGCGGCGGCATCCTGGTGGAAAGGGGCTCGCTCTCCATGCAGGAAATGCAGGCGACGCTGAACGACCTCGACCAGCTCACGGCCGAGCGCGGCGACCTCCTGACCGTGATGGAGTCGCGACTGATCGACCAGCGCCTGAAGAAGATGATGGTGCCTACGCAGCGGCCCGTGCATGCCGGCCACGTGGGCTCCGCCTACGGCTGGCGCATCGACCCCTTCACGGGCGGCTCGGCCCTGCACACCGGGCTGGATTTCCAGGCCGACGTCGGCACGCCGATCCTGGCCGCCGCCGGCGGCGTGGTGGTGGCGTCCGAAATGCACCCGCAGTACGGCAACATGGTCGAAGTCGACCACGGCAACGACCTGGTCACCCGCTACGCCCATGCGTCCAGGCTGCTGGTGAAGAAGGGCGACCTGGTCAAGCGCGGGCACAAGCTGGCCGAGGTGGGCACCACCGGCCGCTCCACCGGCCCGCACCTGCATTTCGAAGTCCTCGTGCAGGGCGTGCAGCAGGATCCACACAAGTTCCTGTCGGGCCCCAAGAACACGGCCGCGCTCGCGCAGCTGTCTCCCGCCGCCCTGCAGCCGACCTTGCTGCCCGGGCGCTCGGGCCGCTGACAGCCCCCTCTCTCCTTCGGATCGGCCCCGCACAGTAAAATGCGGGGCTTTGGCCGCTGAGCCTCCGCCCTTGCGAAGGCGGGCAGCGGCTCCATCTGATCCTGCTGAACCACAAAAGGACTGCGCCGCCGGACCGCCCCCCAAGGGCCGCCCGGCACGATCCGCGCCCATGGCCAACAACTTCCTGACCAAAATCTTCGGCTCCCGCAACGACCGCCTGCTCAAGCAATACCGGCGCTCCGTGGAGCTGATCAACGCTTTCGAGCCGAAGCTGGAGCCGCTTTCCGACGAGCAGCTGCGCGCCAAGACGCAGGAGTTCCGCGAGCGCCTGGCGAAGGACGAAGCCCTCGACGACCTGCTGCCCGAAGCTTTCGCCGTGGTGCGCGAGGCCTCCAAGCGCGTGATGCGCATGCGGCACTTCGACGTGCAGATGATGGGCGGCATCGCGCTGCACCAGGGCAAGATCGCCGAGATGCGCACCGGCGAGGGCAAGACGCTGACCGCGACACTGGCCGTCTACCTGAATGCGCTGGGGGGCAAGGGCGTGCACGTGGTCACGGTCAACGACTACCTGGCCAGCCGCGACGCCAAGTGGATGGGCAAGCTGTACAACTTCCTCGGGCTGTCCGTCGGCGTGAACCTGCCGCAGATGCCGCGCGAGGAAAAGCAGGCCGCGTACAACTCGGACATCACGTACGGCACCAACAACGAGTACGGCTTCGACTACCTGCGCGACAACATGGTGTACGAGGTCGGCGACCGCGTGCAGCGCGGGCTGGCTTACGCCATCGTCGACGAGGTCGACTCGATCCTGATCGACGAGGCCCGCACGCCGCTGATCATCAGCGGCCAGGCCGAGGACCACACCGACCTGTACATCGCGATCAACAAGGTGATCCCGATGCTGGTCAAGCAGGAGGGCGAGGCCGACCCGCGCACCGGCGAGGGCGTCACCAAGCCGGGCGACTTCACGATCGACGAGAAGACGCACCAGGCCTTCCTGACGGAGCAGGGCCACGAGAACGCCGAGCGCATCCTCGCCGGCCTGGGCCTCATCCCCGAGGGCGCCACGCTGTACGACCCGGCGAACATTTCGCTGATGCACCACCTGAACGCGGCGCTGCGGGCCAACCACCTGTACCACCGCGACCAGCAGTACGTGGTGCAGGACGGCGAGATCGTCATCGTCGACGAGTTCACCGGCCGCCTGATGACCGGCCGGCGCTGGAGCGACGGCCTGCACCAGGCCGTGGAAGCCAAGGAAGGCGTGGCGATCCAGCCGGAAAACCAGACGCTCGCCTCGATCACGTTCCAGAACTATTTCCGCCTGTACGGCAAGCTGTCCGGCATGACCGGGACGGCGGACACCGAAGCCTACGAGTTCCAGGAGATCTACGGGCTGGAGACGGTGGTGCTGCCGCCCAACAAGCCGAGCCGCCGCGACGACCAGCTCGACCGCGTCTACAAGACCGCCCGCGAGAAGTACGAAGCGGCGATCCAGGACATCCGCGAATGCCACGATCGCGGCCAGCCGGTGCTGGTGGGAACCAGTTCGATCGAGAACTCCGAGATCATCTCCGCACTGCTGGACAAGGCGAAGCTGCCGCACCAGGTGCTCAACGCCAAGCAACACGCCCGCGAGGCCGACATCGTGGCGCAGGCCGGCCGGCCCAAGATGATCACCATCGCCACCAACATGGCGGGCCGCGGCACCGACATCGTGCTGGGCGGCAACGTGGAAAAGGCCGTCGAGGCGGTGGAAGCCGACGAAACCATCGATGCTTCGGCCAAGCCCGCGCGGATCGCCGAATTGCGCACGCAGTGGGACAAGGACCACGAGTTCGTCAAGCAGCAAGGCGGCCTGCGCATCATCGCCACCGAGCGGCACGAAAGCCGCCGCATCGACAACCAGCTGCGCGGCCGCTCCGGCCGGCAGGGTGACCCGGGCTCCTCGCGCTTCTACCTGAGCCTGGACGATCCGCTGATGCGCATCTTCGCGGGCGACCGCGTGCGCGCCATCATGGAGCGCCTGAAGATGCCCGACGGCGAAGCCATCGAGGCCGGCATCGTGACCCGCTCCATCGAGAGCGCGCAGCGCAAGGTCGAGGGCCGCAACTTCGACGTGCGCAAGCAATTGCTGGAGTACGACGACGTCTCCAACGACCAGCGCAAGGTGATCTACCAGCAGCGCAACGACATCCTCGACGCGCAGTCGCTCGGCGGCCAGATCGCCGCGCTGCGCGAGGGCTGCTTCACCGACCTCGTGCACCAGTACGTGCCGCCGGAGTCGGTGGAGGAGCAATGGGACCTGGCCGGCCTGCAGAAGGCGCTGGCCGACGACTGGGGCATCGACCTGCCGCTGAAGCAGGAAGTCGAGGCCGCCGAGGCGATCACGGACGAGGACGTGGTCGAGAAAGTGGTGGCAGCCGGCCACGCCGCGTTCGACGCCAAGGTGCAGCAGGTCGGCGAGGAGAACTTCACCCACTTCGAGCGCATGGTGCTGCTGCAAAGCATCGACTCGCACTGGCGCGAACACCTGGCCGCGCTGGACTACCTGCGCCAGGGCATCCACTTGCGCGGCTATGCCCAGAAGCAGCCGAAGCAGGAGTACAAGCGCGAGGCGTTCGAGCTGTTCGGGCAGATGCTCGACGCGGTGAAGAACGAGGTCACCAAGGTGCTGATGACGGTGAAGGTGCAGTCGGCCGAGCAGGTGGAGCAGGCCGCGGAAGCGCTGGAAGACCGCGCCGAGCGCATTTCCAACGTCACCTACACCGCGCCCACCGAGACGGGCGACGTCGAAAGCCAGGTGGACCCCGCCACCGCTGGTGGTCAGCGCGCGGTGGCCGCCGCGGCCATGGCGGCCGCGGGCGGCATGCCGCGCGTGGGCCGCAATGACCCGTGCCCGTGCGGCAGCGGCAAGAAGTTCAAGCAATGCCACGGACAGTTGACCTGAGCTGAAGTGAGCGGGGCGCGCAAGGCGCCTGGCTCGGCATCAGGGTTCTCCCGCGCGGGCGGCCGCATCCCGGTAACTATCTGTAAACCCCCTGTCAGTCCTGACAGGGGGGCGACGACACCGTGTGCGGACTTTGCCTTCAATGGGGGTCCAGCAGTTCAGGAGCAGTACATGGAAGTCGTCGCAAGCCCCGTTCGTGAAACCGCAGCAGTCGAGCCGGGCCTGTCCTCCCACTTGCGCCAGCGCATCGCCACCGAGTTCAAGGACCGGTGGGAAAAGGAGTGGAAGCGCAAGTTCGTGACGCACGGCACCGCGCCCGGCCCCGACGCCGTGCGGCTCGACGGCAACGACTACCTGTCGGTCACCGGTCACCCTGGCATCGTGCAGGCGCAGCTCGACGCGCTGCGTTGCAACCGGGAATTCATCGTGCAGTCCGGCGTATTCCAGCTCGACGGCAGCCCGACTTCACGATTCGAGGCCCAGCTGGCCGCCCACGTGGGCAAGCAGGGCGCGCTGCTGTGCCAGTCGGGCTACACCGCCAACCTGGGTCTCATCCAGGTCATCGCCGATGCACAGACGCCGGTGTATGTCGACAGCCTCGCGCACATGTCGCTCTGGGAGGGCGTGCGCGCCGCGGGCGCGCCGGCGCATGCATTCCGCCACAACGACCCGCAGCACCTGGACCGCATGGCGGCGCGGCACGGGCCCGGGCTGGTGATCGTGGACTCGGTCTACAGCACCACCGGCGCGTTGTGTCCCCTGCAGGAGATGGTGGAAGTGGCCGAGCGCCATGGCTGCATGATTTTGGTGGACGAATCGCATTCGCTCGGCACGCACGGTCCGCAGGGCCGCGGGCTGTGCGCCGAGCTGGGCCTGACGCAGCGCGTGCACTTCATCACCGCCAGCCTGGCGAAGGCGTTCGCCGGCCGTGCCGGCTTCTTCACGCTGCCCGATGAATTGCGGCCGTACCTGATGTGCCACAGCTATCCGAGCATCTTCAGCTCCTGCCTGCTGCCGCACGAGATCGCGGGGCTCGCGGCGACGCTGGAAGTGGTCCAGCGCAGCGACACCGAACGCGCGCAATTGCGCCGCACCACGCAGCGCGTGCGCGCCGGCTTCACCGCGCTCGGCTATCCCATCGGACATGGCAGCGAACAGATCATTTCGCTCGAGGCCGGGCCGGAAGTGGACACGCTCGCCCTGCGGGACCGCCTGGAGGAGCGTGGCGTGTTCGGCGCGGTGTTCTGCGCCCCGGCCACCAGCCGCAACCGCTCGATGGTGCGGCTGACGCTGAACTCCGCGCTGACCGATGCCGAGATCGAGCGGGTCGAAAGCGTGGCCCGGGAGCTCGCGCCGATCGTCAAGCCGTGGGACTGGCCGATCGCGCGGCGCAATGCCGGCGCGCGCGCAACGAACTAGCCTTGCACCTGGCGCTTGGACTGGCGCGACAACCAGCGGCTGAAGCTGTTGTCGGGGTCGGGGCCGGCGGGGGATTCGACCGGGAACAACGCGGCGAGCAGGTTGCCGTTGTCGCCGACCTTGATCGCAGGGACCAGCGATACCGGTTCGCTGGAAGCCAGCGCCTGGCGCAATTCGACATCGGCCAGCTTGTTGCCGGCCAGGATCTCCTGCACGCCGGCGGCCGGCACCCCGGCGACCTCCGCCAGTTCAGCGAGCGCCGGCAGGCCTTCGCGCGTTTCCAGTTGCAGCCAGCCGATCCGGCCGGCGGCATCCATGCCGAGCACCCCGAACGGCTCGCCGATCACGACGTGTTCCACCCAGTGCCGGGCGCAGAACGTGGACAGCCACGCGTCCACGCCGGGCAGGCGCAGCAACGCCGCCTGTGCCGGGTTCAGCGTCGAGCGCCAGGTCTGGGCATGGCGGGCGTGCGAGGAGAACAGCAGGTGTTCCACCGCCTCCACCAGCCGCCGCGAGATGTCCGGCGTCTGCTTCGGGATGAACTGGTCGATCAGCCCGCGGTTGAAGGCGCGCACGGCCACCTGCTCGTCGGCCTGTCCGGTGAGCAGGACGCGCGAGCCGGGCCAGTCCCCGAGCTCCGCCAGCGCCTGCAGTCCGTCCATGCCCGGCATGGAAAAGTCGACCACGCAAACCCGCGACAGCGCATACCGTTCCGTGTAGCGGGACCAGTACGCCAGCACCTGCGGAATCAGCGGCTTGCCTTCGCGCCACAGGTCCACCAGCTGTTGCTGGTTCCACGCATCGGCCTCCCAGAATGGCGGCTCCTGCAGCAGGTGCGAGATGCACTCGGTGGGCCGCAGGAACAGGCGCAGGTGCCAGTGCCGCGGCAGCACCAGGGCCAGCATCTCCAGGTAGTCAGGGTCGTCGTCGAGGAAGACGACGGTGCCCGGACGGTGGAAGAGGGGAAAGGTCATGGATGGTGGGCTGGGGCCTGCATTGTCACGTCACGGGCAGGTCGATGGTGAAGACCGCACCCTTGTGGGGCGTCGATTTCACGCGGATCGAGCCGTGGGCCGCCTGCACCACCCGCTGGCAGAACGCCAGGCCGAGGCCGTGGCCGGTGCCTCGGTCGGTGGAAAAGAAGGGCTGGAAGATGCGCAGCTGCAGCTCGGCGTCCATGCCGACGCCGTTGTCCTTGAACACGATGCGGCCACGCCCGCCGTGCGAGCCCACCTGGATCAGCAGGTCGCCCGGCTGGGTGGCGGAAGTGGCTGCCGCGAGCGACCGCAAGGCGTTCTTGGTCAGGTTGTCGATGACCTGGCGAAACAGGCTGGGCGCGCCGAGGAACTGGAAGTCCTCGTGCACGCGCACCACCACGGCGCCCCGCTCGCGCGAGCTGCGGAACGGGTACTCGGCGATGGCATCGTTGACCAGCGCGGCCGCGGAAATCCGTTCGGCGTGGCCGCCCAGGCGCATCAGCCGGGCGTTGGTGATCTGCATGTCGATCTGGTGGTTCATGTTGCGCACCAGGTGGTTCAGCCGATGCGACAGGTCTTGCAGCCGTTCGGCGCTTTCGCCGTGCTGCGGCGCCTCGGTCCGCAGGGCCTCGCCGATCAGCTGCATGGTCGCCAGGGGCGTGCGCAGCTCGTGGGCCATGATGCCCATCGTGCCCAGCGTGTAATTGAGCTGCTCGCGCCGCAGGTTGGACGAGGACAGCCCGAGGGTGATCCCCATGAACCAGCAGAAGGCCAGCACCACCGTGTTGGTCAGCGCCAGTTCGGTGCTGATCGGCGGCGCCTCCGGGCCGAAGGCGCGGAACATCAGCCATGCCACCAGGATGCCGCTGGCGGCGCCCAGCGTCGCCAGCCGCCAGTCCGTCAGGTGGTAGTAGATCAACAACATCGCGCCCATGCTGGCCAGCCAGACCGGGTTGCCACCGTTGCAAAAATACATCCATGAGAAGAACCAGGGCAGCGTGATCCAGAAGATCGCCGAGAAAGTGAAGGCCGCGGCGCGGCTGGGCGGCGAGGTGGTGACCCCAGGAATGACCAGCAGGAGGAAGCCGGCGAGGGCCATCAGCACGCGCAGCAGCAGGTCCTCGTGCGGCTGCGGCAGCAACCAGGCCCAGGTGACATAGAACAGGGGGTGGCCCAGCATGGTGGAGATGCCGAGCGCGCGAATGCGCCACTGGGAGGGATGCAGGATCGGCTCCACCAGCGAGGGCCGCACTTCCGTGCTGGCCCAATGACGCAGCCGCTGCGCAATCGTTTCGAGCATTGCGCGCGGCGGGGTCGGCGGAAAGGTGGCCCGGTGCAAGTCCTCGTTCATGGAGAGTGGTCCGTTGGTGATATTGTCACAGCACGGCAGTTGGACCAACGGAAACTCATGGGCATCCCTGTTAACTTTGACAGTGTCAGCCTGGACGGAATTCTCAGTGACTGGGTCGCCGCGCTACGGGAGTTCTCGGTGGAAGCCGTGGTGGTGCTGGGGCCGGACCCGTTCGGCCAAAGTGAAGACCGCCAGGTGGTGGCCGTGCATCCGCCGCTGGTCGCCGAGGCGGCCACCGCGCTGGCCGAAAGCAGCGACTTCGGCGCGCACTGGCGCGATTCGGATGCACCGCTCGTGGCCTGGCAGACCATCGGCAAGTCCGACCCGCAGCGCGCCAGCCGCTGGCGCCTGCTGTGGCTGGCGCACGGATTCCAGACGGTGGTGCGCGTCGAGTTCTCGCTGCCGGCCGGGCGGGCCTTCGAATGCTTCATGTTCAGCCCGCAAGAATTGAGCGGACGCGCCGAAGCGGCCATGCTGGCGTGGTCCGCCCTCAACATCTGGCCCCTGGTCAAGCGCTCCATCGCCACGGCGCGCTCGATGCTGAGCCCGCGCGAACGCGAATGCCTGGAGCTCGCCTTCCGCGGCTTGACCGCCCGCGAGAGCGGGCTCGCCCTTCATTGCACCGAACGCACCATCAATTACCACCTGGCCAATGCAATGGCCAAGCTGAAGGTGGACAACAAGATGGCGGCGATCCAGCGCGCCTGCTGGCTCGGGGCGCTCTAGTGCTTCTGTCCGGTATCCGCGGCCGGGCGACGGCAGTACCATGGCGCCCATGAGCCCCACCGAAGACGACCTCACCGCGTCCCTGATGACGCCGGCCAAGCTGGCGCAGCTCAAGGTGCGCCCGAAGGAGCCCAGCTCCCCCGCGGCGTGGCTCGACCAGCTGGCGGCGGATGCGGGCAGCGGGCACGTGCGGCGGCTGGCCGACCTGCGCGGGCAGCTGGAGGCGCAGGTGTTGGAGCGCAACTACGACGGCGTGCGGGCGGCGGCGGAAGCGCTTGGTCTCGCTTTGTCGCGGCTCGATTTCCACCAGGTGCAGCCCAAGGGCTGGCTGGCCCGCGCCACCGGCAAGGGCAAGGAAGCCGCCGCGGACTTCAGGACACACCACGAGCGCATCGGCGGCGCGGGCGACGAGCTGGCCATCGAAGTGCAGGCGCTGGCCAGGAAGCACCAGGCGCAGGCCGTCCTCGCCGAACGCACGCTCGCCGGCTTCGAGGCCGAGGTGCGCGCCATCGAGAAGATCATGGAGCAGGTCACGCGCTGGCTGCAGGACATGCGTGGCCAGCTGAAGGTGCGCGAGGCCGCCGGTGGCGACGATGCGGTGCGGGCGCAGCTGCAGGAAGACACGGCGCGCTGCGAACTGCTGGTGGTGCGGCTCAAGCAGTTGCGCGCCGCCAGTTCGGCGGCCCACCAGGCGGCGGAACGCTGCCAGGCCGCCAGGCGCAACCGCGCGTTGGTGCTGGAATCGGTGCAGCAGACCCTCCATGGCGAGTGGACGACCTGGCGCACCACGGTGGGCGAGGTCGCGGAGGAAGCGGCCGCCACCGGCGCGGCCACGCGTGGCATCGAGGCGGCCCTGGCGGTGCACGCCGCGCTGCGGGCGGCCCTCGAGCAGACGGTCCAGGATTGCAGCGGCATCGCCGCGCAGGAGCACGCGCTGGCGCAGGAGCTCGCCGCGCTGCAGGCGCCCTTGCAGGCGGCGGGCTGAGCGCCGTGTGCGCGCACACGCGTCGCCCTTCATGACCTTCCTTGCGATCGACATCGGCAACACGCGGCTGAAGTGGGCCCTGTACCCGGCCGCCGCTGACGGCGCGCAGCCGATAGCCGGCGGCGCCGAGTTCCTGGAGAACATCGACAAGCTGGCCGACGGCGAGTGGTCGCGGCTCGCGCGGCCGGGCCGCATGCTGGGCTGCTGCGTTGCCGGTGAAGCGGTGAAGCGGCGGGTCGAGGAGCAGATGGAAGAGCACTGGGACGTGCCTGCGCACTGGGTCGTGCCGAGCGCGGCCGAGGCCGGCATCGTCAACGGCTACGACCATCCGACCCGCCTGGGCGCGGACCGCTGGGTGGCCATGATCGGCGCGCGGCATCGCATGCGGGCGGCCGGGCCGGATCGCCCGATGGTGGTGGTGATGGTCGGCACCGCCGTCACGGTGGAAGCGGTCGACGTGAACGGCCGCTTCCTGGGCGGGTTCATCCTGCCCGGGCACGGCATCATGCTGCGTGCGCTCGAGAGCGGCACGGCCGGCCTGCACGTGCCCACCGGGGACGTCCGCGATTTCCCCACCAACACCAGCGACGCCCTCACCAGCGGCGGCACCTTCGCCATTGCCGGCGCCATCGAGCGCATGGTGCAGCACGTGCGCCGGCATTGCGGCGCCGAACCGGCGTGCTACATGACGGGCGGCGCCGGCTGGAAGATGGAGCCGCACATGTCGGTGACGTTCGAATTGCTCGAAAGCCTGATCTTCGACGGCTTGCTGGTCATGGCCCAGACGCGCGCCGCGGCGTGATGTCGGGGTGCGCTGGTCGCGCAACCCGACCTGCGTGACGATTTGTCGACGGGCTCGTGTCGGGGTGCGCTGGTCGCGCAACGCGACCTACGTGACGATATGTCGACGGGCTCGTGTCGGGGTGCGCTGGTCGCGCAACCCGACCTACCTGACGATAGGTCGATGGGCTCGTAGGCCGGGTTGCGGCGCAGCCGCACCCCGGCGTCCTTACACGGCCAAACCCTCGATCGCCTGCGCCATCGCCTCGCGCGCCTGCGCCAGGATCTGCTCGCGCCACGCATCGGTGTCGGTGTAGAACGCGTCGAAATTTGCCTTGCGGATCTGCGCCGCCAAGGCCGCGGGCGCATCGGGATGGCGGTTCAGCCATTGCTCCGCGCGCAGGGCCTGGAAGGTCTCCATCACCGGCACGGTGCCGTATTCCAGCGCCATGCCGGTGTACTCGGCCTGCGGACATTCGTCGTACGCGGAGGTGAACATCAACCCGGTCAGGAAGGCCGAAGTGGAGGAGCCGTCGTAGAAGGAGGTGACCGGCGTGCGGCCCGCGCCGCCCCACCAGGCCTGCGCCCGCTCGATTGCGGCACGGTCGTCCCGGCCGGCGTAGATGCGCTCGCCCAGGCCGCTCGGACCGAGCCCGGTATGGATATCGATCCAGGCGATGCGCCCGGCGCGGCGGCCATGCGTGCGCAAGACCTCGCGCACCGCCTGGTTGCTCCAGCTCGGCGCCTTGCCGCCGTAGAACAGCCCGTCGGCAAATTCGTACTGCCCGCGCGAGATGGCGGCCTGGTAGGCCTTCTCGCCGTGCTTGGCCACGTAGGCCTGCAGGGCCTGCAGGTTCTGCGCCGACGGCGGCCACTCCGGCGGCACCAGCAGCGGGTGCAGCTCGGGGTAGTCCGCGTTGCGCGGCAGCGGCGACGAGAAGTCGTGGAAGTTGCGGTTCAGGTCGATGTTCTCGTGCGTGGTGCGCCGAAAGTGCGAGAAGCCGTACGGATTGAGGGCATGGATGTACAGGACCGCAACGCCCGCCTCCGCGGCCCGTGCGCGCGCGCCCGCATCGCGCAGCGCATCCACCTGCACGCCGCTGCCGCAATAACCTTCGACGCCGTGGCAAGCGCTGCTGACGATCAGCAGCTTCGACGCGCTCGGGTGGCCGTCGCGGGCGACGTCCATGGCGAGCGGCTCGCCCTCCAGGCCCGGCAGGGGATGGGGTTTGGCCTCCACCGCCAGGCCGGCGTCGGCCGCCGCCTGCAGGAACTTGCCGCGCGCCTCGGCGTAGCTGGCCGAGAACGCGGACTGCGCCGAGCTCATCGAACGCCCGTGGCCAGCCACTCCTCGGCCAGGCGCACCCAGTACGTGGCCCCGAGCGGGATCAGGTCGTCGTTGAAGTCGTAGCTGGGGTTGTGCAGCATGCAGGGGCCGGCGCCGTGGCCCATCTCGCGGTGCGAGCCGTCGCCGTTGGCGATGAAGCAGTACGCGCCCGGCTTGGCTTCCAGCATGTACGCGAAGTCCTCGGCGCCCATGGTGGGTTCCTGCACCAGCACGTTGGCCTCGCCGACGATGGAGGCCATCACCTTGCGCGCGAACTCCGCTTCGTCGCGCGAGTTGATGGTGGGCGGGTAGTTGCGCACGAATTCGAACTCGCAGGCGGCGTCGTGCGCCGCGCAGGTGTGTTCGGCGATCTGCCGCATGCGCTTTTCGATCAGGTCCAGCACCTCGGTGCTGAACGTGCGCACGGTGCCCTGCAGCTCGCAGCTGTCGGGCACCACGTTGGTGGCCTCGCCGGCGTGGATCATGGTGACGGAGACCACGCCCGCGTCGATCGGCTTCTTGTTGCGGCTGATGATGGTCTGGAAGGCCTGCACCATCTGGCACGCGATGGGCACCGGATCGATGCCCAGGTGCGGCATGGCGCCGTGGCTGCCCTTGCCGCGGATGGTGATCTTGAACTCCGAGGTCGACGCCATCACTGGCCCGGGACTGACCGCGAACTTGCCGATCTGCGAGCCCGGCCAGTTGTGCATGCCGAACACCGCTTCCATCGGGCATTTCTCGAACAGGCCGTCGCGCATCATCTCGCGCGCGCCGCCGCCGCCCTCTTCGGCCGGCTGGAAGATCAGGTAGACGGTGCCGTCGAAGTTGCGGTTCTTGGCGAAGTGCTGCGCCGCCGCCAGCAGCATGGCGGTGTGGCCGTCGTGTCCGCAGGCGTGCATCTTGCCCGCATGCTTGCTGGCATGCGCGAAGGTGTTGAACTCCTGCATCGGCAAGGCGTCCATGTCCGCGCGCAGGCCGACCGCGCGCGACGAGGTGCCGTTTTTCACGATGCCGACCACGCCGGTCTTGCCCAGGCCGCGGAGGATCGGGATGCCCCACTCGGCCAGCTTGCCGGCCACGACGTCGGCGGTGCGCTGTTCCTGGAAGCAGAGCTCGGGATGGGCGTGGATGTCGCGCCGCACGGCGACGATGGAGGCGGCTTCGGTGACGATGGAGTCCAGGAGCTTCATGGGAATGCGTATGCGGCTGCGGAATCTCCCAGTCTACCGGGCGCATAAGGAACATGCCTATGAGGGGAATCCGGGACAATCGCGGGATGGCTTCGATTCCTGACCCCCGCGCCCTTGGATTGGCCCGCGCCCTCGTCGGCTTCAACACCGTGAGCGCCAACTCCAACCTCGACCTCATCCACTGCATCCGCGACGAACTTGCGCGCCTGGGCGTGAAGTCCCGGCTGAGCTACAACGCCGAGAAAACCAAGGCGAACCTGTTCGCTACGCTGGGCGAGGGCAAGCCGGCCGGCATCATCCTGTCCGGCCACACCGACACGGTGCCGTGGGACGGGCAGGACTGGTCCGTGGACCCGCTGGGCGCCGTGGTGCGGGATGGCCGGCTGTATGGACGCGGTTCCGCCGACATGAAGGGTTTCATCGCCACCGCGGTGACGCATGCCGAGCTGTTCCTCGCCAGCAAGGCGCCGTTCGCGATCCACTTCGCGTTCAGCTACGACGAGGAGATCGGCTGCTTCGGCGTCAAGGAGCTGATCGCGGACATGCGCGATGCCGGGGTCGCGCCGCTGGCCTGCATCGTCGGCGAGCCCACCAGCATGGTGCCGGCCATCGCGCACAAGGGCGTGTACCGCTACCGCTGCTGCGTGCGCGGCAAGGAGGCGCATTCGTCGCTGACGCCGCAGTCGGTGAATGCGATCGAGATGGCGGCGCGGGTGGTCGGCCGCGTGCGCGACATGGCGGAATCGATGGAGCGCGAGGAGCCGCGCTACGCAGGTTTCGACGTGCCGTTCTCCACCGCGAGCGTGGGCCAATTCCACGGCGGCATCGCCGACAACGTGGTGCCGCGCGACGCCGAGTTCCGCTACGAATTCCGCGACCTGCCCACCGCGGACGCGCGCCGCATGCAGGCCGACGTGGTGGCGTATGCGCGATCGCTGGAGCCGGCCATGAAGAAGGTGGCGCCGGACACCGGCTTCAGCTTCGACACCATCTGCGAGATCCCCAGCTTCCTCGGCTCTGCCGACGACGATGTGACCCGGCTCGCATTGCGGCTGGCCGGCGAGCGCCAGACCACCAACGTGGCGTTCGGCACGGAGGCGGGCATCTTCAAGAATGCCGGCATCCGCACCGTGGTGTGCGGCCCCGGCAGCATCGTCCAGGCGCACCAGCCGGACGAGTACGTGAGCCTGGAGCAGCTGCTGCGCTGCCAGGCGTTCATGGAAGGGTTGGCGGAAGTTCGGGCGCTTGAGTGACGATGCCGGGGTGCCCGGCGGCAACCCGGCCTACGCGAGTCCGTCCGTCCCGTAGGTCGGGTTGCCGCAGGCACCCCGACACCGCGTTCAGGTCCGAACCCGCCCATCCCCCGTCAACATCGACAGCTCCACGTACTTCGACGCCACGTGGTCGTTCGGCGAGAACGACACGTTGAAGCCGCCGAAGCTGTCGTCGCCGATGCCTTCCAGTCCCGCCACCAGGCCGTCGCGCGAGACCCTGGCGGGGCCGCGGCGCAAACCTTCGGTGATCACCTTGGCCGCCAGGTAGCCTTCCATGCTGGAGAAATTGGCCTGGTAGTCCTTGCCGCCCCGCGCCACCGCGCCGACGAATTCGCGCACGATCGCGCGGGAGGCGCTGTAGGGCGAAGGCATCACTTGCGACACCACCACGCCCAGGGCGTCCTTGCCCAGTTCGTCGGCCAGCGCCTGCGTGCCGACGAAGGACACGTTGAAGAACGTGCCGCCGAAGCCGGCGGCGCGCGCCGCCCGGATGAAGGCTGCGCAGCCCTTGTAGGCGCCGATCTGCACGATGCCGTCCGGATGCGCGGCGACCAGCTTCTTCACGGCCGCGGCGACTTCCACCGAATTCCGCTCCACGGTGGCGGTGGCGACCGGCCTGGTGTCGAGCGCGTTCAGCGCCCGCTCCACGCCGCTCAAACCGGCCTGGCCGTACGCATCGTTCTGGTAGAACACGGCGATCTTCTTCAGGCCGAGCGAAGTGAGCTGCCGGACGATCAGTTCCGTCTCGTCGTTGTACGAGGCGCGCAGGTGGAACGCGTAGCGATTGAACGGGGCGCGCAGCGCCATCGCGCCGGTGAACGGCGCGAAGAAGGGGACCTTGGCGCTGGTGGCCAGGGGCAGGGCCGCCACGCTGGTGGGCGTGCCGATGTAGCCGAACAGGGACACCGGGTCTTCGGCCAGCAGCTTGCGCGTGTTTTCCACGCAGCGGTCCGGCTCGTAGCCATCGTCCAGCCTGACCAGTTCGATCGGCTTGCGGTGCACGCCGCCCTGCGCGTTGACGGCGCCAAAATACAGCTTGGCGCCCTGGTGGAACTGGATGCCCAGTTGCGCGGCCTGCCCGGTGAAAGGGGCCGACTGGGCGAGCAGGATGCGCTCGCCTTGTGCGCGCAGGGCCGGCGCTCCGAGGGTGGCAACGGCGCCGGCAGTGGCGCGGAGGAGGGTACGGCGGTTCAGCATGCGCCGATTCTCCCCGCCTCATCCTTGCTTTGCCCTGTCGATTCACGTCGAATCGGCGCCCGCGCGACAATGACGATGCCTTAAGCAAAATCCTCATGGACGAACTCCTCGCCTCCACGTCCGCGCCGCCGCACATCGTGCGCGGCGCCTGTCCGCACGATTGCCCCGACACCTGCGCGCTGCTGACGACCGTGCAGGACGGCATCGCCATCCGGGTGCAAGGCAACCCTGGCCACGTTCCCACCGCCGGTGTCCTGTGCAACAAGGTGGCGCACTACGCCGAGCGGACCCACCACCAGCACCGGGTGCTGCAGCCCCTCAAGCGCGTGGGGCCCAAGGGCGCGGGCCGCTTCGAGCCGGTCAGCTGGGACGCTGCGCTGGCGGACATCGCGTCGCGCCTGTCCGCCATCGCGGCGCGCGATCCGCAGGCCATCCTGCCTTACAGCTACTGCGGCACCATGGGGCTGGTGCAGGGGGAAAGCATCGCCGCGCGCTTTTTCCACAAGGTCGGCGCCTCGCTGCTCGATCGGACCATCTGCGCGTCGGCCGGCGCGGAAGCGCTGACGCAGACCTTGGGCGGCAAGGTCGGCATGAAGGTGGAGTTCTTCGCCGAGTCGAAACTGATCCTGATCTGGGGCAGCAACTCCATCGCCAGCAACCTGCACTTCTGGCGGCTCGCGCAGGAGGCCAAGCGCAACGGCGCGAAGCTGGTGTGCATCGACCCGCGCCGCAGCGAAACGGCGGAGAAGTGCCACGAGCACGTTCAACTGCTGCCCGGCACCGACGCCGCGCTCGCCCTGGCGCTGATGCACGAACTGGTGGTCAACGACTGGCTGGACCACGACTACATCGCGCAGCACACGCTGGGCTGGGAGGCGCTGCGCGAGCGCGCGCTGCGCTGGCCCCCCGAACGCGCTGCCGCGGTCTGCGGCATCCCGGCGCAGCAGGTCCGCGACCTGGCTCACGCTTACGGGACCACCCGGCCCGCGGCGATCCGCCTGAACTACGGCATGCAGCGCGTGCGCGGCGGCGGCAATGCCGTGCGCGCGGTCGCCTGCCTGCCGGCGCTCACCGGGGCCTGGCGTCACCGAGCCGGCGGCCTGCTGCTTTCCAGCTCCGGCTTCTTCCCCGCCGACAAGGCCACGCTGCAACGGCCCGACCTGCTCGCCGGCCGCAAGGCTCGCACCATCAACATGGTGACCATCGGCGACGACCTGCTGCGGCCCGCATCGCCCGGGTTCGGCCCCGCCATCGAGGCCGTGGTCGTCTACAACAGCAATCCAGTGGCTGTTGCACCGGAGTCGGGCCAGGTGGTGCGTGGCTTCGCCCGCGATGACCTGTTCACGGTGGTGCTCGAACACTTTCGCACCGACACCGCCGACTACGCAGACTACGTGCTGCCCGCGACCACGCAGCTGGAGCACTGGGACATCCATGCCTCCTACGGCCACACCGACGTGCTGCTGAACCGGCCGGCCATTGCCCCGCTGGGCGAATCGCGCACCAACACGCAGGTCTTTCGCGAACTCGCCGCCCGGATGGGCTTCACCGAGCCGTGCTTTGGCGACAGCGACGAAGCGCTGTGCCGGCAGGCGTTCGGCTCGCACGTCGACTACGACCTGTTGTTGCGGCAGGGCTTTGCCAGCCTGGACATTCCCGACGCGCCTTATGCGAACGGCGGTTTCCCTTCGCCCTCCGGCCGGTGCGAATTCTTCAGCGAGCGGCTGGCCCGGCAGGGCATGGACGGGCTGCCCGACCACCTGCCCAATTACGAACCTGCCGGCAGCTCCACGCGCTACCCTCTGGCCATGATCTCGCCGCCGGCCCGCAACTTCCTGAACTCCACCTTCGTCAACGTCGAGAGCCTGCGCGACATCGAGGGGGAGCCGCTGCTCGAACTGCATGCCGACGATGCGGCCGCGCGGGGCATCCGGGATGCGCAGGCGGTGCGAGTCTTCAACGACCGGGGCGAATACTTCTGCAAGGCCCGCGTCTCGTCCCGCGCGCGTCCGGGCGTGGTCCACGGCCTGGGCATCTGGTGGCGCAAGCTGGGGCTGGCGGGCACGAACGTGAACGAGCTCACCAGCCAACGCCTGACGGACCTGGGCCGCGCCCCCACGTTCTACGATTGCCTGGTCGAAGTCCGGCCGGCGTGAGCAAGGGGACGATCTTCATGGGACTGGCGGGCGTGGCAGGGTTGGCATTGGCCGCGACGGTGTGCCTTTCGGGATGCGCGAACCTCGGGTACTACTGGCAGTCGGTCACCGGGCACCTCAAGCTCGTGAACGCCGCCAAGCCCGTCGACGAGTGGCTGCAGGAACCGGAGACCCCGCAGCGCATCCGCGACAAGCTGGCGCTGGCCAAGCGCATCCGCGCCTATGCCAGCAGCGAGCTGAAGTTGCCCGACAACCGCAGCTACCACCGCTATGCGGACTTGCGGCGCAGCGCCGCGGTGTGGAACGTGACCGCCGCCCCGGCCTACTCGCTGGAGCTCAAGACCTGGTGCTTCCCCGTGACGGGCTGCGTCGGCTACCGCGGCTACTACGACGAGCAGGCGGCGCGGGACGAAGCCGCGGAGCTCACGCGGCAAGGCTACGAGGCCGGCGCTTATCCGGTGACCGCCTATTCCACGCTCGGCTACCTGAACTGGCTGGGCGGGGACCCGCTGCTGAACACCTTCATCGTCTATCCCGAAGGCGAGCTGGCGCGCATCATCTTCCACGAACTCGCGCACCAGGTGGTCTATGCGAAGAACGACACGATGTTCAACGAGTCGTTCGCCACCGCGGTGGAGCGGCTGGGCGGCGAGCGCTGGCTGGCCACGCACGCGGACGACACCGCCCGCCGCGAGTACGCCGGCTTCGACGCCCGCCGGCGCCAGTTCCGCGACTTGTCGCGCACCACGCGCGAGCGGCTCAAGGCGGTCTACGAGGCCACGGGCGTGGCACCGGAGGACAAGCAGCGCCGCAAGAGCGAGGTCATGGCGCAGTTTCGCGAAGAGTATGCGCAGATGAAGGCGCGCTCCGGCGCCGAGCCGGCCGCCTGGCGCGGCTACGACCGCTGGGTGGCCAATGCGAACAACGCGTTCTTCGGTGCGCAGGCCGCGTACGACGAACTGGTGCCGGCGTTCGAAGCCCTGTTCCGCCGCCAGGGCGGCGACTGGCAGCGGTTCCATGATGCCGTCCGGCAGCTGGCCGCGCTGCCCAAGGAAGAACGGCATCGACAACTGAAGGAGGCCGCTGTTGGCTGACATCCACATCGTGCGCGAGCATGGCCTGGGCCTGCCGCAGGCACGCAAGCTCGCCTTCCGCTGGGCGGAAGTCGCGGAAAAGAAGATGGACATGGACTGCACCTACGAGGAGGGCAAGGTGTCCGACGTGGTCAGCTTCAAGCGTCCCGGCGCCAGCGGCGAGCTGAAGGTGACCAAGGACCGCTTCGAACTGGTCGCCCGGCTCGGCCTGCTGCTGGGGATGTTCAAGGGAAAGATCGAAAGCGAGATCGTCCGCAACCTGGACGAGCTGCTGCAACAGGAAGACCCGCTGCACGCCTTCGAGGAGGGGCTCGCCAGTCACGAGGCGAGGAAACACGCCAAGCCTGCCAGGCCCCACGCGGAACCGCACAAGGCGGCCGCGAAGGCCGTGGCCAAGGTGCCGGCCGCGCGCAAGAAGTAGCCGTCAGCTCAGGGACGTGATCAGCTCGACGTACTGGCGCTTGGCGTCGTCGTTGGAGGTGCCCTTCAGGCCGTTCCAGGCGTCCCACTTGGCCCGTCCGATCATGTCGCCGAAGCCCGGCTTCTTTTCGACGACGTCGCCGCTGGTGGCCTGCTTGTACAGGCCGTAGATCTTCAGCAGCGTGGCGTTGTCCGGGCGCTGCGACAGCTTCTTGGAATTCGCGACGGCGGCTTCGAAGTCGGCGTTGAGGTCGGCCATGGGTTCTCCTGCTCGAATCGGTGAACCGGCTATCTTAAGGTGCGGCCGCGGCTCGACACATCCGCCGGGGCCGAGCGATCAGGCTTCCTGCTTGACCCGCTGGGACGCGAATTCGGCCTCGTAGTCCGCAGCCAGTTGTTCCTTCTGCTCGTCGCTCAGCACTTCACCGGCCTGGGGGAAGAACTTGTCTTCCTCCTCCTTCAGGTGGTGCTCGATCTTGTCGCACAGCTTCTGGCAGGCGACCGACCATTCGACGGCGTGGGGGTCCAGCTCCTCGAGCTCTTCGACCATCTCGTCCATCTCGTGGTGTTCGGCGATGGCGTGGCGCGACAGGTCGACGGATGCGTCGTGCTGCATCAGGGGAACGTAGAAGCAGCGCTCCTCCGCGGTCTCGTGCGCCGCGAGTTCGCTTTTCAGTTCCTCGAACAGCTGCCGGCTTTCGTCGGTGGCCTGCTTGGCATCGAGGAGGCGGGCGCACAGCTCGCGCTGGGTCTGGTGGCTGACCATCAAGGCCTGGAAGATGTTCATGGTGGAGGATTCTTGCGGCCGGGCTGGCCGCCGCCTGTAGTCTGCCGGCGGCAAATCCCGTAGGCCGGGTTGCGGCAGAGCCGCACCCCGGCACCCCGATTCACACTTCCAGTTCCACCCGCGCCAACTCCACCTCCAGCCGCTCCTTCGCATCCCGCGGCTGCATCGCTGCGGCCTTCTCGTACAGCCGCGTGGCTTCCTGGTGCTTGCGGTCGCCTTCCAGCATCACCAGCCCGTTGGCGTACTCGATGATGGCGATCGGCGAGGTGGGGTGCATCTTCAGCGCTTCCTGGAACATGCCGAGGCCCGTTTCCTTCTTCACCCCATACGTCATGCCGCCGATCAGGGTGCCGACCTTGTCGATCACTTCGGCATGGAAGGCGCCCAGCGCCACATGGGCGTCCGCATGGCGCGGTTGCAAGGCGATGGTGCGCTCCAGGGCCTGCTTCACCTTACCCCCCAGCCCCTGCGCCAGCGCCTTGGCGACGCTGATGCCCTGGCTGTAGCGGCCCAGCGCATAGCCCTGCCAGTACCAGGCATTCGGATTGCGCGGGTCGGCCGCCGCCTGCTGTTCAGCGCGCTGCGCCGCCTCCAGCAGCAAGTCCAGGCGCGCCTTTTCCTGCTTCTCGAGATAGTTCGCGTAGATGCACGTGGCCTTGACGGCGACCGTCGCGCCTGCGCCGCCGGCGGCCAGGCCCGCGTCACGGGCTTCCTGGAAAGCGCCGTTGTGGAACAGCACCCAGGCCTGCAGGACGGCGGGGTCGGCCGGCAGCGGCTCGGCGTCTCCGGCATGCAGGACGGCCCACGCATCGGCGACGCTTTTCGCGTCGTGCTGGTAGGCGCCGGCATACGGAAAGGCCGTCCACTTGGCCATGACTTTGTCTCCCCTGGCTTTTCCCCCGTGAACGTCACGCTGCCGGGGCAATGCCGCCGCCATAGGCGCCGGCCAGCTGCAGCAGGTGGGATCGCTGTGCGGGTTCCAGATAGGGTACCAGCAGATGGAGCGCGTGATGCGCTCCCCGCAGCAACGCGAGTTGCGCTGCGTCAGCTTCGAGCGCATGGCGCGGGTCGCGGACGTATTCGAAGCTCAACCAGTAGGTCAGGACCACGACCATGCTGGTGGCGGTGGGTTCGACTTCGCGCGTGTCGATGTGCACGGCGCCGGTGCGGCTCATTCCGTCGAGCAGCCCGCGCACGGCCCGCTGCTTGGCCTTCAGCACGCCCTGGAAGTGCGTTTCCAGCCGCCGGTTCTTCGACAGCAGGTCGTTCAGGTCACGGTACAGGAAGCGGTACTGCCAGATCAACTCGAACAGCGTGTGCAGGAAGAACCAGGCGTCCTCCACGTCGCGCACGCCGTCGGCGGCGTCCAGCAGTTTCATCAATCCGGCCTCGTAGCGGTCGAACAGCGAGTTGATCAGCTCGTCCTTTGCCGGGTAGTGGTAGTACAAGTTGCCAGGGCTGATGTTCAGCTCCGCGGAGATCAGCGTGGTGGACACGTTGGGCTCGCCGAAGCGGTTGAACAGCTCCAGCGTGACCTCCAGGATCCGTTCGGCGGTGCGTCGCGGAGCCTTCTTTGCCATGGTCAGGCCGTGGAGCTCACTCGGCGGTCTTGCGTGCGGCGGTGCGCTTGCGTGCCGTCTTCGCTGTCTTGGTCACCCGGGCCGAAGGCCGATCGGCGTCCGGCCGGGACGGCGCGGCACGGCCGCCACCGCGGCGCAAGGCCGCGACGGAGCGGTTCAATTCGTCGATCCGTTCCACCAGCGCCTGCATGTCGCTGGAGGTGGGCACGCCCAGCCGCTTCAAGGCGCGCGAGACGCGTTCCTCGAAGATGCCTTCCAACTTGTCCCACTGCCCTGCCGCCTTGGCGGTGAAGTCGCCCGCCATCGACGTCATGCGGCTGCTGGCTTCGGCCAGCTTGTCTTCGGCCACCGACTGCGTCTTGCGCTGCAGGCCCACGCCTTCCTTGACCAGCGCCTCGAAGACGCGGCCGCCTTCCTGCTGCGCCTTGGAGAAGGCGCCCAGGCCCGCCAGCCAGATCTGCTGCGCCGATTCCTTGACGGTCTCGGCCAGCTTTTCGGACGATGTGCCGGCGGCTTCGCTTTCGTCCTGGCCCTTTTGCATTTTCTTCACCATGTGCATCTCCTGGGTTGCGGCGGACCCACTTTAAGCCAGCCCGCCGCCCGCATCTAGACCGCTCTTCCTAAAGGGCACCGAAGCAGCGGTTGCGAGGGACCGAGACGGGCAACGGTGCTTCTTGACGCAGAAGACGCAAAAGGAAGACAAAAGACGCAGAAGAATCCAGATTCTGTTGGAAGTCCTTTTGCGCCTTTTGTCTGTCTTCTGCGTCTTCTGCGTTAAACCCTTCGAAGACCTCCTGCTTGCCGGAGCGCGCAGCGCCCGCCGCTAAAATCGCCGCCACCCCATGAAGCTCTTCTTCCTCTCCTGGCCGCGGCCTGCCAAGGTGCTGACGGTGATGCTGCTGGATGCGGTGCTCGCCATCGTGTCGATGTGGGTCGCCTTCTCGCTGCGGCTGGACACCGCGCACCTCCCGGTGGGGGACGAACGCGCGCCCTACGTGCTGGCGCCGATCCTGGCCATCCCGATCTTCGTGCGCATGGGCCTGTACCGCGCCATCTTCCGCTACAGCGGCACGGCGGCCCTGGTGGCCACCACCCAGGCAGTGATGATCTACGGCGCGCTGCTGTTCGTGCTGCTGCTCTGGCTGCGCCTGCCCATGGTGCCGCGCAGCGTCGGCGTGCTCCAGCCCCTGCTGTTCCTGCTGCTCATAGCATCCAGCCGCTCCATCGCCCGCCTCTGGCTGGCGGACATGGGTTTCGTCAAGGGCGCCGGGCCCGCCGGCCGCCTCCTGATCTACGGCGCCGACGGGCCCGGCGTGCAGACGGCCGAATCGATCGTGCGCACCCGCCACTTCAAGCTCCTGGGCTTCGTCGACGACGACCGCTCCAAGGTGGGCCGCATGGTCAACGGCGTGCCCGTCATCGCCGCCTCCGGCATCGCCGACTTCGTGCGCACCTGGCAGGTCACCGACATCCTGCTGGCGCTGCCGCGCGCCACGCGCGAGCGCCGCAACGAAATCATCGCGCAGCTCAGCGCGCTGCCGGTGCACGTGCGCACGGTGCCGAACATGACCGAACTGGCCAGCGGCCAGGTGACGGTGCAGGACTTCCGCGAACTGGACATCGAGGACCTGCTGGGGCGCGACCCGGTCCCGCCGCAGCCCGAGCTGCTGGCGAGGAACCTCGCCGGCAAGGTGGTGGCCGTGACGGGGGCCGGCGGCAGCATCGGCAGCGAGCTGTGCCGGCAGATCGTCGGCGAGCGGCCGCGGCGCCTGCTGCTCATCGACCATAGCGAGTACGCGCTGTACGCGATCCATCGCGAACTCGAAACCCTGTGCCAGGGCCGCGACCTGGCCGTGGAGCTGGTGCCGCTGCTGGCCAGCATCAACGATGCAACGCGCATCGGGCAGATCTTCCGCGCCTTCTCGCCTGCCACCGTGTACCACGCGGCCGCCTACAAGCACGTGCCGATGGTGGAGCACAACCCGGCGCCCAGCGTGGTGAACAACGTGTTCGGCACGCTCAACGTGGCGCGGGCGGCCATCGAGTGCCGCGCCAGCCACTTCGTGCTGGTGTCCACCGACAAGGCGGTGCGCCCCACCAACATCATGGGCGCGAGCAAGCGCATGGCGGAGCTGGTGCTGCAGGCGCTGGCCGCGCGCGGCGCCGTCGGCGTCCATGGCGGCAGTGTTCCCTCCCTGGTGCCCCATCGCACCTGCTTTTCGATGGTCCGCTTCGGCAACGTGCTCGACTCCAGCGGCAGCGTGGTGCCGATGTTCCGCCAGCAGGTGGCCAACGGCGGCCCGTTGACCGTGACCGACCCGCGCGTGACCCGTTACTTCATGACGATCCCCGAGGCCGCCCAGCTGGTGCTGCAGGCGGGCGCCATGGGCGCCGGCGGCGACGTGTTCGTGCTGGACATGGGCCAGCCGGTGCGCGTCATGGACCTGGCCCGGCGGATCATCGAGCTGTCCGGCCTGCGCGTGCGCGACGCGGACAACCCGCAGGGCGACATCGAGATCGTCGTCATCGGCCTGCGCCCGGGCGAGAAGCTGTACGAGGAACTGCTGATCGGCGACCACCCCGAAGGCACCTCGCACCCGCGCATCATGCGGGCGCGCGAGGACTTCGTGCCGTGGCCCGAGCTGTCGGCTTCACTCGACGAGTTGTGGGCCGCGACGCAGGCCAACGACGTCGAGCGCATCCGCGCCATCCTCGGCCAGCGTGTCATCGGCTACGAAAGCGAAGCCGGCGTGGTGGACCACCTGAGCGTCGCGGCGGCGCCATCACCACGCCATGCCGCGCTGTCCCGCGGCCTCGAACGCCCGGGATGACCCGGCGCCACGGACTGGTCTCGGCCGCCCTGGTCTACGTCGTGGCCAACGGCGTCAGCGCCGGCCTGCCCTTCCTGATGCTGCCCGTGCTGACGCGGGTGTTGCAGCCCGCGGAGTACGGCCTGGCCGGCATGTTCGCGGTGCTGGTTGCCTGTCTCACCTCGGTGGTCGGCGTCAACACCCATGCCGCGGCGGGCATGCGCTACTTCGACCGCGAGAGCATCGACCTGCCACGCTATGTCGCCGCCTGCCTGGTGATCGGCGTCGCCAGTACCGCGCTCACGCTGCTGGCTGTGCTGCTGCTGGCGCCCTGGCTGAAGGAATGGACGCAGTTGCCGCTCGCCTGGCTGCCGGTGGCCGTGCTGGTCGCGGCGGCCCAGTTCGTGGTGCAACTGCAATTGACCCTCTGGCAATCCGCTGCGCTGGCCTGGCAGTTCGGCGCGCTGAAGATCGCCCAGGCCGTGCTGGACGCGATCGCATCGCTCGGCCTGGTGCTGGTGCTGCAGCTGGGATGGGAAGGCCGCGCCGGCGGCATGGCGTTGGCGAACGTGGCCGTCGCCGTGGCGGCCTTCCTGCTGCTGCTGCGCGGCCGCTGGATGCGGTTTCCCGCGAGGCGCGAGGACGTGCGCGCGGCCCTGCGCTTCGGCCTGCCGCTGGTGCCGCACCTGGCCAGCGGCATGGTGCTGTTGCTGTTCGACCGGTTCCTGATCGCGGGCACCCTCGGACTGGCCAGCGTCGGCATCTACATGGTGGCCGTGCAGATCGGGATGGCGATGGGGCTGGTGACCGACGCCTTCAACCGCGCCTACGCGCCCTGGCTGCTGGAGACCATCAAGCAGCAGGATGCGCAGCGGGACCTGCGCATCGTGCGCTGGACCTACGGCTATTTCATCGCGCTGCTGGCCGCCGGGTTGCTGGTCGGCTTGCTTGCCGAGCCGCTGCTGCGCCTGCTGGCGGGCGAGCAGTACCTGGAAGCCGCCCCCGCCATCCTGTGGATCGCGCTCGGGTACGCCTTCGGCGGCATGTACTTCATGGTCACCAACTACGTGTTCTACGTCGGGCGCACCGGCAGCCTGGCGATGGTGACCTTCACGGCCTGCGTGGTGAACGTCGTCACGGCCCTGTTCCTGGTGCGCAGCCACGGCATCGTGGGCGCCGCGCAAGCGGCCCTCCTGGGCAAGATCGTGCTGTTCGCGGGCACGTGGTGGCTCAGCCAGCGCTGCCGGCCCATGCCCTGGGCGCGGGCGCTGACGACAGCCAAGGCCTGATGGAGCCGCGCATCCACCGCCGCGACGGCAGCGTGCAGACGCTCGCGGCCTTCCTGCGCGGCTTCTCCGCCAGCCTGTTCCAGCTGCCGCTGCACTACGCGGTGTGCGGCGATGTGGCGCGCTCGCAGGAGCCGGATGCGAGCTGCTGCAAGGTGCTGCACAACCTGCTGTCGATCAAGTCCCGCGTCCTGATGGGGGTGACGGCCGTCATCGACGCGGCGCGCCACCGGCCGGGGGAGATCGTGAAGGTGGAGCTGCCCCCGGCCGTGGCGCGCGCCCTGCGGACCCGGCTCGCGGAGCTCGGCATCGAAGTGCTCGCCCTGCCGCAGGACGTTCCCTTGCTGCCTCGCCAGGTGGCAATGGCCTTTGCGGCCAAGGTGCTGCTGCACCGGCTGTACCGGGTGTTGCGTCGCCGGCTGGTACCGGGCGTGCCGCTGGTTCGTGCCTGGGTGGAGGTCACCGAGACGATGTTCGGCGACCTCTTCGACCGCGCGCAGCTGCGGGTGTACCCCTTCGGCTACGGCGTGCGCCGGCAGGCAAGCTTCGTCCGCGCGCTGGGTGTGCGCGGCGTGCGCTGGTCCTTCGACGGCGTGCCGTACCGCTGGCGCGACCTCCTCGCGCCGCTGTGGCCGGGACCCGATCGCCACCTGCGCCTGGCGGCGGCGGAGTGGCGGGCCTACGATCGCTTCGCCGCCGAAGTGCTGGAAGCGGGCGTGCGAGAAGTCTTCACCAGCGACGAGTTCGAGGTCGGCGCGGTGGCTGCGGGCGACCGCCTGCTGGCGGCCGGCGCCACTTACGTCAACGCCGCGCACGGCATCGGCTTGTACTCGCCGCGGGTGAGCTACAGCGAATTCCGCTACCTGCACGAGCACCAGGCCAGCTTCTACCGCGCGCAGGGTCCTGCCATGACGCTCACGCGGCGCGCCAGCCGCAACGCCAGCCCGCCCTTTCGCCGCGGCGACGTGGAGGCCTTCGAGGACCTGGTGGTCGTCCATGTCCACCAGAACTTCGAGCACTTCGACCTGCCTTCGGAGATCGCGGCGCAGCAGGCCATCCTGGCCGCGCTGTCGGAGCTCGCGCGCGAGCCCGGGGTGACGGGACTGGTCAAGCTGCATCCGAACATGCCGCGTTCGCAGGTGGAAGGAAAACTGCCGGCCAACCTGCGGGTGATTTCGCGCTGGGACGAGGCGCGCGGCGCCCGCCCGGTGTTCCTGACCATCTATTCCACTGCCTTCTACGAGCTGGCTGAGGCCGCCCCCGTGCTGGTTTACGCCGCCCCTACATACAATCCGAAGGTGTACCTCGACGGCGACTTCGACACCTTCACCGAGGCGGACCTGGCGGACCGCGTGCGGGCGCTGCGCGATCCCTCCGCCTGGGGCCGCCTGGTCGACCGGCAGGTGCGCAGCCTGCGGGACCTCGCATGATGCGCAAGCTGCTGGTTCGCCTGCTCACCGCCTTCCAGCTCGCCTTCGTCTATCGCTTCAAGTCGGTCGGCCGCAACATCCGCCTGGACCGCGGCCTGTTCATCCTGCCGGGGCGGGTGTCGCTTGGCGACAACGTCTTCATCGGGCGCTATTCCTTCCTCGACGGCGAGATCCAGATCGGCAATGGCGTCATGCTGGCCGGTTCGGTGGCCATCGTCGGCGGCGACCACGCGTACCGACAGGTCGGCCAACCGCTGTTCGCGGCGCCGCGCGAGCACTGGAACCGGACGGTCATCCACGACGACGTGTGGGTCGGCCACGGGGCCATCATCCTGAACGGCCTGACCATCGGCCGCGGCGCCATGGTGGCTGCGGGCTCGGTGGTGACGCGGGACGTCGCGCCGTATGCGATCGTCGGCGGCAACCCCGCCCGGCTCATTTCCTCCCGGTTCGATGCGGCGCAGCAGGCGGAACACGAGCGGCTGCTGGCGACCCTTCGCGGATAATCGGCAGCACCCATGACCTTCCAGGACAAGACCCTGTTGGTGACCGGCGGAACGGGATCGTTCGGCACGGCCATCCTGCATCGCTTCCTGGACACGCCGATCGGCGAGATCCGCGTGTTCAGCCGCGACGAGAAGAAGCAGGACGACATGCGCAAGCGTTTCGCCAACGACAAGCTGAAGTTCTATGTCGGCGACGTGCGGGACTACGCCAGCATCCTGGGCGCGACGCGCGGCGTCGACTTCATCTTCCACGCCGCCGCGCTCAAGCAGGTGCCGTCCTGCGAGTTCCATCCGATGGAAGCGGTGAAGACCAACGTCATCGGCACCGAGAACGTGCTGGAAGCGGCCATCGCCAACGGTGTCAAGCGCGTGGTGTGCCTGTCCACCGACAAGGCCGTGTACCCGATCAACGCCATGGGCATCTCCAAGGCCTTGATGGAAAAGGTGATGGTGGCCAAGTCGCGCGCCAGCGGCGCCACCGTGATGTGCGGCACCCGCTACGGCAACGTCATGGCCTCGCGCGGCTCGGTCATCCCGCTGTTCGTCGAGCAGCTCCAGGCCGGCAGGCCGCTGACGGTGACCGACCCGGACATGACGCGCTTCATGATGACGCTGGAGCACGCCGTCGACCTCGTCCTCTACGCCTTCGAGCGCGGCCAGAGCGGCGACATCTTCGTGCAGAAGGCGCCCGCCGCCACCATCGCCGTGCTGGCCCGCGCGCTGCTGGAGGTGCTGGGCAAGCCGAAGCACCCGGTGCACGTCATCGGCACCCGGCACGGCGAGAAGAAATACGAGGCGCTGCTGAGCCGCGAGGAGATGGCGGGCGCGCAGGACCTGGGCGGCTACTACCGCGTGGTCCCCGACCTGCGGGACCTGAACTACGGCAAGTTCGTGGAGCAGGGCGAGCCCCGCATCAGCGATGCGCAGGACTACAACTCGCACAACACGCATCGCCTCGACGTCGAGGAAATGAAGGCGCTGCTGCTGAAGCTGCAGTTCGTCCAGGACCTGCTGGCGGGCAAGGACGCCCGCCCCAGCGAATGACCATGAAGGTCGCCGTCACCGGTGCCGACGGCTTCATCGGCCGCAACCTGCGCGCCCACTTCATGGAGCGCAAGGACGTCGAAGTCCTGCCGCTGACGCATCGTTGCACGGACGCGGACTGGGCCGAAGCGGTGCGCGAGGCCGGCGCCGTGTTCCACCTGGCAGGCGTCAACCGGCCGCGGGAACCGTCCGAATTCAGCGCCGGCAACCGCGACCTGACGCGCCACCTGTGCGAGCTGCTGCGCGCGACGGGCCGCCCGGTGCCGGTGCTGTACACCTCGTCGATCCAGGCCGAGCGCGACAACCCCTATGGCCACAGCAAGCGCGAGGCGGAGCAGGCGCTGCTGGACTACCGCGCGGCCACCGGCGCCGCCGTCCACATCCACCGCCTGCCCAATGTGTTCGGCAAGTGGGCACGCCCCAACTACAACTCCGCCGTCGCCACGTTCTGCCACAACATCGCGCGCGGCCTCCCGATCCAGGTGACGGACCCGGCGGCGCCGGTGACGCTGGCGTACATCGACGACGTGGTCACCGCCTTCCTGTCGTTCCTGCAGGCCCAGCCTGGCGACGAGGTGTTCCGCCAGGTCAGGCCGCAGTACACGGTGACGGTGGGCGAGCTCGCCGAGCAGCTGCAAAGCTTTCGCGACAGCCGCGAGACGCTGGCGCCGGGGCGCGTGGGTACCGGATTCGTCCGCGCGCTGTACGCCACGTACGTGAGCTACCTGCCGCAGGACGCCTTCGCCTACGACGTGCCGAAGCACGGCGACGCGCGCGGCATGTTCGTGGAGATGCTCAAGACGCCCGACGCGGGCCAGTTCTCGTACTTCACCGCGCATCCCGGCGTCACCCGCGGCGGGCACTACCACCACACCAAGACCGAGAAGTTCCTGGTGATCCAGGGCCGCGCCCGCTTCAAGTTCCGCCATATTGCCGGCGGCGAGACCTTCGAGCTGTTCACCAGCGGGGCCGAACCGCGCATCGTCGACACGGTGCCGGGCTGGTCGCACGACATCACCAACGTCGGCGACGACGAGCTGGTGGTGATGCTGTGGGCGAACGAGGTGTTCGACCGCGCCCGTCCCGACACTTACCAGCACCCGGTGTGACCACGATGCGCAAACTCAAGGTGATGACCGTCGTCGGCACGCGGCCGGAGATCATCCGCCTCTCGCGCGTGATCGCGAAGCTGGACCAGTATTGCGACCACGTGCTGGTGCACACCGGCCAGAACTACGATCACGAGCTCAACGAGATCTTCTTCCATGATCTGGGCATCCGCAAACCCGATCACTTCCTGGAGGCGGCGGGCGCCAACGGCGCAGAGACGATCGGCAAGGTCATCATCGCGGTGGACGCGGTGCTCGCGCAGGTGCAGCCGGAAGCGGTACTGATCCTGGGCGACACCAACAGCTGCATGGCGGCGATCCCGGCCAAGCGGCGGAAGATCCCGGTGTTCCACATGGAGGCAGGCAACCGCTGCTTCGACCAGCGCGTGCCGGAGGAGATCAACCGCCGCATCGTCGACCACACGGCCGACGTCAATCTCACGTACGGCGACATCGCCCGCGAGTACCTGCTGCGCGAAGGCCTGCCGCCGGAGCTGGTGATCAAGACCGGCAGCCCGATGTTCGAGGTGCTCGCGCATTACCGCGCGGGGATCGATGCGTCCGACGTGTTGCAGCGGATGAAGGTCAAGAGCGGCGGCTACTTCGTGGTCAGCGCGCACCGGGAGGAGAACGTCGACTCCGACCGCAATTTCGCCAGGCTGGTCGACGTGCTCAACGCGGTGGCCGAGCAATACCAGCTGCCGGTGATCGTCTCCACCCATCCCCGCACGCGCAAGCGCATCGACGCGACCGGCGCGAAGTTCCACGCGATGGTGCAGCTGCTCAAGCCGCTGGGCTTCAAGGACTACGTGAAGCTGCAGCTCGATGCGGGCGCCGTGCTGTCCGACAGCGGCACGATCTCCGAGGAATCCTCCATCCTCAACTTTCCGGCGTTGAACCTGCGCGAGGCGCACGAGCGGCCCGAGGCGATGGAAGAGGCGTCCGTGATGATGGTGGGTCTCGAGCGCGAGCGCGTGCTGCAGGGCCTGGCCGTGCTGGCCGACCAGCCGCGCGGCGGCGTGCGCCTGCTGCGCCCGGTGGCCGACTACGGCGTGCCGAACGTCTCCGACAAGGTGGTGCGCATCATCCACAGCTACACCGACTACGTGAACCGGGTGGTCTGGCGCAAGGGAGCGTGAGCTCCATGCGCCTGTTGGTCGTCAGCCAGTACTTCTGGCCGGAAAACTTCCGCATCAACGACCTGGTGAGCGAGTTGGTGGCGCGCGGGCACGCGGTCACGGTGCTCACCGGTTGCCCGAACTATCCCGATGGGGAGGTGTTTGCCGACTTCCGCGCGAATCCGCGCGCGTTCGACACCTTCGCGGGCGCCAGCGTGGTGCGCGTGCCGATGCTGGCACGCGGCAAGGGCGGCCTGCGGCTGGCGCTCAACTACTTCACCTTCGCCTTGAGCGGCGCCACCATCGGCGCCTGGAAATTGCGCGGCCGGCGCTTCGACGCCATCTTCGTGTTCGAAGTCTCGCCGGTCACGGTGGGTCTTCCGGCCATCGTGCAACGCTGGTTGAAGAAGGCGCCCGTCGCGTTCTGGGTGCTGGACCTGTGGCCGGAAACGCTGGAAGCGATCGGCGTGGTGCGGTCCAAGCGCGTCCTCGGCCTGGTGGCGCAGCTGGTGCGCTTCATCTACCGGCGCTGCGACCTGTTGCTGGCGCAGTCCCGCGGCTTCATTCCGCAGATCCGCAAGTATTCCGGCGACACGGAGGTGCGCTACTTCCCCCAATGGGCCGAGGCGGTGCATGACGCGGCCGAAGCTGCAGCAGCGCCCGAGGTCCCGCTGCAACCCGGCGCCTTCACCATCGTCTTCACCGGAAACATCGGCGACGCGCAGGATTTCCCCACCGTGATCGATGCCGCGGAGAGGCTCAAGACCTCCGCGCCGCAGGTGCGCTGGGTGATCGTCGGCGACGGCCGGCTGGCGGACTGGGTGCGCGAGCAGGTGGCGCAGCGCGGGCTGACGCAACAGGTGCTGCTGCCCGGCCGCTTCCCGGTGGAGCGCATGCCGTCCTTCTATCGCCATGCGGACGCGCTGCTCGTCTCGCTGAAGCCGGAGCCGATCTTCGCGATGACGCTCCCCGGCAAGTTGCAGGGCTACCTGGCGGCCGGCGTGCCGATCCTGGCCATGCTGGATGGCGAAGGCGCGCAGGTGATCACCGACGCGGTGGCCGGCGTGGCGGCCAAGGCCGGCGACGCGCAGGCCCTCGCCGCGGCGGTGCTGCGGCTTGCCGCCCTCACGCCGCAGGAACGGCATGCGATGGGCGCGCGCGGGCGCCAGCTCGGGGCCACCGAATTCGATCGCGGCCGCCAGATCGGCAAGCTCGAAGCCTGGCTCGGGGAGCTGCGCCACCCGGCGCAAGCCGCAGCCCGCGAGGCGCGGTTGTGATCCTGGTGACGGGCGCCACCGGCTTCGTCGGCAGCGCGTTGTGTGCCGAACTGGAAGCCCGCGGGTTGCCGTTCCGCGCAGCCAGTCGCAGCCCGCGGCCCGGATGCATCGGCGTCGGCGAGCTGGGTGAGGCGACGGACTGGTCCGCGGCCCTGGCCGGGGTCGACCGCGTCGTCCACCTGGCCGCCCGCGTGCACGTGATGAAGGAGCGGGCCGCCGACCCTTTGGCGGAATTTCGCCGCACCAACGTCGCCGGCACGCTGCGCCTGGCCCGCCAGGCCGCCGCAGCCGGCGTGAGGCGTTTTGTCTTCACCAGCTCGATCAAGGTCAACGGCGAGGAGACGCAGCCGGGCCGGCCCTTCACCGCGGACGACCCGCCGGCACCGCAAGATCCGTACGGCGTCAGCAAGCTGGAGGCCGAGCAGGGACTGCTGGAACTGGGGCGCAGCAGCGGCATGGAGGTCGTGGTGCTGCGGCCACCGTTGGTCTACGGGCCGGGTGTGCAGGCCAACTTCCGGAGCATGCTGCGCTGGGTCAGGCGTGGCGTGCCGCTGCCGCTGGGCGCCGTGGACAACAGGCGCACGCTCGTGGCGTTGGATAATCTGGTGGACTTGCTCATCGCGTGCCTGGAGCACCCGGGCGCGGCGCAGCAGGTGCTGCTGGCCGGGGACGGGGAGGACCTGTCCACGCCGGACTTGCTGCGGCGCGTCGCCGCGGCGCTGGGCACCCGGGCCCGGCTGGTGCCGGTGCCGCCCGCCTTGTTGTCGACGGCGGCGATGCTGGTGGGGCAGGGGGCCGTGGCGCGGCGCTTGTGCGGCTCGCTGCAGCTGGACCTGGGCAAGACCCGCCGCCTCCTGGGGTGGACGCCGCGGGTGGGCATCGACGAGGCGCTGCGCGAGACGGCGCGGGACTTCATTCAATCGGGCGGCTGAACCGCCCGCCAGGGAAAGGGCAGGACCAGGACATGGAGCGCATTGCCGCACCGCAGGACATCGACAAGACGCCGTACGCGCCGGACGCGAAGAATCCGCCGGCCAAGTACGGCCTGCCGCCGGAAGTGAGGTTCTGCACCAGCTGCGTCATCTCGAACCAGCGGCCGAATTCCGCCGTGGAGTACAGCCACACGAAGGATTCGAAGAAGAAGACCATCGCCTTCGACGCGGACGGCATGTGCGACGCGTGCAGGTTCGCGCTGCGCAAGAAGCAGGGGATCGACTGGGCAGAGCGCGAGCGCAGCCTGCGCGAGCTGTGCGACCGCCATCGCAGCAGGAATGGCGAGTACGACTGCATCGTGCCGGGTTCGGGCGGCAAGGACAGCTTCTACGCCTCGCACATGCTGCGCACGAAGTACGGCATGCATCCGATGACGGTGACGTGGGCGCCGCACATCTACACCGACTGGGGCTTCAAGAACTTCCAGGCGTGGATCCACGCGGGCCACGACAACCTGCTGATGACGCCCAACGGCCGCGTCCACCGGCTGCTGACGCGCCTGGCCGTCGACAACCTGTTCCACCCGTTCCAGGCCTTCATGTTCGGCCAGAAGGCGCTGGCGCCCAAGATGGCGCTGCTGCACAAGGTGCCGCTGGTGTTCTACGGCGAGAACGAGGCCGAATACGGCAACCCGATCGGCGACACCGAGTCGGCCAAGCGCGACTGGTCGTACTTCACCGCCGAAGACCAGTCCCGCGTCAGCCTGGGCGGCGTCGCCGTGCCGGACCTGAAGAAGCACTTCGGCGTGGAGCAGCAGGACCTGCTGCCGTACCTGCCCGCCAATCCGGACCAGATCGAGGAACAGAAGATCGAGGTGCATTACCTCGGCTACTACCTGAAGTGGCATCCGCAAAGCTGCTACTACTACGCGGTGGAGCACGGCGGCTTCCAGGCGTCGCCGGAGCGCACGCCGGGCACGTACAGCAAGTACAACAGCATCGACGACCGCATCGACGACTTCCACTACTACACCACCGGCGTGAAGTTCGGCATCGGCCGCGCCACCTATGACGCCGCGCAGGAAATCCGCTCCGGCGACATCACCCGCGAGGAAGGCGTCGCGCTGGTCAAGCGCTTCGACCACGAGTTCCCCGAGCGCTTTGCCGAGGAGATCTTCCGCTACCTGAGCATCCCGGCGAACGAATTTCCGCAAGCCAGCCGCATGTTCGAGCAACCGTTGATGACGCGCGATTACTTCATGAAGCTGGCCGACACCTTCCGCTCGCCGCACCTGTGGAAGTGGCAGGACGGCCAATGGGCCTTGCGCGACGCGGTATGGCATCCGAAGCACCTGCGGGCCGCGTGAAACCTGCATGAGCAACCTGCGCATCATCCCTCGCCTGGACATCAAGGGGCCGAACCTCATCAAGGGGATCCACCTCGAGGGGCTGCGCGTGATGGGCGATCCGCAGGAGTTCGCGCTGCGCTACTACGAAGCGGGCGCGGACGAACTGGTCTACATGGACATCGTGGCCAGCCTGTATGGCCGCAACAACCTGAGCGACATCATCCGCCGCACCGCGGACCGGGTGTTCATCCCCATCACCGTCGGCGGCGGCATCCGCTCGGTGGACGACGCCCGCCACATCCTGCGCTCGGGCGCCGACAAGGTCGCCATCAACACTGCCGCGATCGGCCGGCCCGAACTGATCACCGAGGTGTCGCGCCGCTTCGGCTCGCAGGCCATGGTGCTGTCGATCGAGGCCAAGCAGGTGGGGCCCGGCAAATGGGAGGCCTATACGGACAACGGCCGCGAGCGCACCGGCCTGGACGTGCTGGAATGGGTCAAGCGCGGCGTGGAGCTCGGGGCCGGCGAGGTGCTGCTCACCTCGGTGGACCGCGAAGGCACGCGCAAGGGCTTCGACATCGACCTGGTGCGGCAGGTCAGCCAGGCCGTGCCGGTGCCCGTGATCGCCAGCGGCGGCATGGGCACGCTGGAGCATTTCGTGCAGGCGGCGCGCGAGGGCAGGGCGGACGCGGTGGCCATGGCCGACGTGCTGCACTACAAGCGGCTCACCCTCCCCGAGATCCGCGCGGCTGCGCTGGTTGCGGGCCTCGAGGTCCGAAAGACCGGATGACGCGGCCCCGGATCACGCTCCTGGACTACGGCATGTGCAACATGCTCAACGTCGCGCGCGCCTTCGAACATGCCGGCGCGGACTTGCACATCACCGAAGACCCGGCGGATGTCGTCCACGCGGACCGCCTCGTCGTGCCCGGCGTCGGCGCCTTCCAGGACAGCATGCAGGAGGTGGGTTCGCGCGGCTTTGGCGACGCGATCCGCCGCTACGTCGACACCGGCCGGCCGCTGCTGGGGATCTGCGTGGGCATGCAGATCCTGTTCGAGGGCAGCGAGGAGTTCGGCGAACACCCCGGGCTGGGCATCCTGCGCGGGCACGTCAAGGCGATCCCGAAAGTGACCACTGCCAACGAGCCGCAGCGCGTGCCCCACATCGGCTGGAACCACCTGGTGGAACCGGCGCGAGGCCGCGACTGGGCCGGCACGCTGCTGGCGCCGCTGAAAGGCCGCGACCCGGCGGTGTACTTCGTGCACTCGTTCGCGGCGCAGCCGGCTGAGCCGGCCGACCGGCTGGCCGACTGCGTGTATGGCGGCCACCGCATCTGCGCCGTCGTGCAGCGGGGCAACGTGATGGCCACCCAGTTCCACCCCGAACGCAGCGGCGAGACGGGGCTCGATGTGGTCCGCCGCTTCCTGGAGACTTGAGGCATGGCCGCGCACCGCACTGCCACGCGTTTCCTGCTGGTGAGTCTCGGCAGCATCGGTCGCCGGCACCTCGCCAACCTGCGCGCCCTGCGGCCGGACGCACGCATCGGCGTGCTGCGCCTGCAAGCCGGGCCCGACGCGCCCTTGCCGCAGGGAGCCGACCTGCAGTTCCATGCGCTGGCGCAGGCGCTGGAGTTCGCACCCGACGCGGCCATCGTCGCCAGCCCCGCGTCCCGCCATGCGGAGGTTGCGCTGCCCCTGCTGCGGGCCGGCGTCCCGGTGCTGGCCGAAAAGCCTCTCGCCGATTCCGCCGCGCAGGGCGAGGCCATGGTTGCCTGTGCCCGCGCGTCCGGCGCGCTGTTGATGACGGCGTACAACCTGCGCTTCCTGCCCTTGCTGCGGGAAGTGCGGCGGCTGCTGCAAGGTGACACCCTCGGCGAGGTGCTGTCCGTGCGCGGCGAGGTCGGCCAGTACCTGCCCGATTGGCGGCCCGGCACGCGCTACCAGGAGGCGGTGTCCGCGCAACGTGCGCTCGGGGGCGGGGCCTTGCTGGAACTGAGCCACGAGCTGGACTTCCTCGGTTGGGTCTTCGGGCCTCCGCGGCGTGTCACCGCCACCGGCGGGCGCTACAGCGGGCTGGAGATCGACGTCGAGGACCTCGCCGAAGTGACCCTGGCGTACGAGCAGCCGCGGCGGCTGGTGCAACTGCGCCTGGACCTGTTGCAGCGCGTGCCCTCGCGCACCGGTCAGGCGATCGGCAGCCAGGGCACGCTGAGGTGGGATGTCATCGCCAACACCCTGGGCCTGTTCCGCGCGGACGGCGCGGGTTGGCAGGCGCTGCAGGTGCCCGCACTCCCCGACCGCAATGCCACGTACGTCGAGGAGCTGCGCCATTTCCTGCGGGCGGTGGAAGAGGGTGCACCCTGCGAAGTGGACGGCGCGCAAGGCCTGGCCGCGCTGCGCATCGTGGAGGCGGCGCGCCGCTCGATGGCGCAAGGCCGCACCGTGGAGCTCGCCGCATGAGGACCATCGCCTTCATCTTCGCCCGTGGCGGGTCCAAGGGCGTGCCGGGCAAGAACATCAAGCCGCTGGCCGGCAAGCCCCTGATCGCCCACTCCATCGACGTGGCCCGGGCCTGCCCCGGCATCGAGACCGTGATCGTCTCCACCGACGACGAGGCGATCGCCGACGTGGCGCGCCGGCACGGCGCCGAGGTGCCGTTCCTGCGGCCCGCGGAGCTCGCCACCGACAGTGCGCCCGAGTGGCTGGCCTGGCGCCATGCCATCGCTTGGGTGCAGCAGGACCGCGGCCCCTTCGACGTCTTTCTCAGCCTGCCGGCCACCTCGCCGTTCCGCAGCGTCGCCGACGTGCGGGCTTGCCTGGACATGCTGGCCTCCGATCCCCAGGCGGACGTGGTGATCACGGTGCGCGAGGCCGAGCGCAGCCCCTGGTTCAACATGGTGAAGCTGGACGCCGCGGGCTACGCCAGCCTGGTGATCGAGCCGCAGGGGGAAGTGGTGCGGCGCCAGGACGTGCCGGAGGTCTTCGACATGACCACCGTGGCCTATGCCGCGCGGCCCGGGTTCGTGCTGCGGGCCGATCGCCTGATGGCCGGCAAGGTGCGCAGCGTGCTGGTGCCGGCCGAGCGGGCCCTGGACATCGACACGCCAAGGGATTTTGCGCTGGCGGAAATGATCGCGAAGCTGCAGGCTTCTGCCCATCCCTCCTGACCCATGGCCACCGTGACTCCCCTGCGCACCCTTGCCGAACTCGGTGACCTGAGTGGCCGCGTCGCCGTGCTCACCGGCGGCGCCGGCCACATCGGCCGCGCGATGGCCGAGGCGCTGGCCGAGCGGGACGCCGTGGTCTGCCTGGTGGACCGCGATGCACCGGCCCTGCAGTCCGCCGCCGATGCCCTGCGCGGCGCAACCGGCGCAACCGTGCACGCCTTGCCGGTGGACCTGGAGGATGAGGCGCAGCGCGTGGCCCTGCCGCAGCGCGTGCGCGACCTGTGCGGCCGCGCCGACGTCCTGGTGAACAACGCGGGCTTCGTCGGCGACAGCGCGCTGCAGGGCTGGGTCGCCCCCTTCGAGCAGCAAAGCATCGCCACCTGGCGACGCGCGCTGGAGGTCAACCTCACGGCGGCATTCCATCTGGCGCAGCTCTTTGCGCCGTTGCTCCAGGAAGGTGGCCACGGCAGCATCGTCAACGTCGGCTCGATCTACGGCGTCGTGGGTCCGGACATGGACCTGTACGAGGGCACGGCCATGGGCAACCCCGCGGCGTACGCCATCAGCAAGGGCGGCCTGGTGCAGGCGACGCGCTGGCTGGCCACCGTGCTGGGCCCGCACGTGCGCGTCAACTGCATCAGCCCCGGTGGCGTGGCGCGCGGGCAGGCGCCGGCGTTCGTGCAGAAGTACGAGGCGCGCACGCCCCTCAAGCGCATGGGCCGCGAGGAGGACTTCAAGGGCGCCATCGCCTTCCTGGCCAGTGACCTGTCGGCCTGGGTCACGGGTCAGAACCTGATGGTGGACGGCGGCTGGACCGCGTGGTGACGCCATGAGAACTTTCGTCATCGCTGAGGCGGGGGTCAACCACAATGGCGACGAGGCGCTGGCGCTGCAGCTGGTGCAGACCGCCGCCGAATGCGGCGCCGACGCCGTCAAGTTCCAGACCTTCGACGCCGACAAGCTGGTGCTGCGCGGCGCGGCGAAGGCGGAGTACCAGAAGCGGCAGACCGGCGCGGGTGACCAGCATGCGATGCTGAAGGCGCTGGAGCTGTCGCGGGATGCGCATCGGCGGCTGTTCGCCCGCTGCACGGAACTGGGCATCGAATTCATGTCGACGCCGTTCGACGAGGAAGCGGCGGATTTCCTGCTGCAGCTCGGCATGGGGCGCATCAAGGTGCCATCGGGCGAGATCACCAATATGCCCTTCCTGGAATTCCTCGCGGCCAAGGACGTTCCGCTGATCGTCTCCACCGGCATGGCGTCGCTGTCGGAAATCCTGGACGCGGTGCGCACGATTGCCGCCACGCGCCAGGGCCGGGGCTTCCGGGCCTCGATGAAGGAGATGGTGACGGTGCTGCATTGCACGTCCAACTATCCGGCCGCCTACAGCGACGTCAACCTGCGCGCCATGGCGACCATCGCGCGCGCCACGCGGCTGCCGGTCGGCTACTCGGACCACACCAGCGGCATCGCGGTGTCCGCGGCGGCCGTCGCGCTGGGCGCGACCATCATCGAAAAGCATTTCACGCTGGACCGCGCCATGGCGGGTCCGGACCATGCGGCCTCGCTCGAGCCGCGGGAACTGTCCGCCATGGTCAGCCAGATCCGCGCGGTCGAGGCGTCCATGGGTTCGGAGACCAAGGAGCCCACCGCGTCCGAGTTGCCGGTGCGCGCGCTGGTGCGGCGCAGCGTGACGACGGTGCGCGACATCGCCGCTGGCGCCACGCTGCAGCTGGCGGACCTCACGCTGCTGCGCCCCGGCACGGGCATCGCCCCGCGCGAGCGCGACCGGGTGCCCGGCAAGCGCGCGCGCCGCGCCATCCCCGCCGGCTCCACACTGCGGTGGTCGGACCTGGAATGAAGCGGCGGCGCATCTGCTACGTGAGCGGCACCCGCGCCGACTTCGGGCTGATGCGGTCCACGCTGCAGGCGATCCATTCGCATCCGCAACTGGCGCTGGAGATCGTGGCGACCGGCATGCACCTTTCGCAGGCGCACGGCCAGACCCTGCGCGAGATCGAGGCGAGCGGGTTGCCGATCCGCGCGACGGTGCCGGTGGAAACGGACCCTCCCACCGGCGCCACGATGGCCCGCAACATCGGCCAGATGCTGGTGGCCTTCACCGCCCTGTGGCAAGAGCAGCGGCCGGACGTGGTGCTGCTGCTCGGCGACCGTGGCGAGATGCTGGCCGGCGCGCTGGCCGCGATCCACCTGAACATCCCGGTGGCGCATGTCCACGGCGGCGAGCGTTCCGGCACCGTGGACGAGCCGGTGCGGCACGCCATCACCAAGCTGGCGCACCTGCACTTCACCGCAAGCCCCGGCGCGCGGGAGCGCGTGGTGCGCATGGGCGAGGCGCCGGACCGCGTGTGGGTCACGGGAGCGCCGGGACTCGACGGCCTGGCGGCACTGGCCACGCGCCCGCGCGCGGAGTTGGCGCGCGAGGCCGGCTTCGACCCGGACCGGCCGATCGCGCTGTTCGTTTTCCATCCCGTGCTGCAGGAGGCGGACGCTGCCGGTGCGCAGGCCGCCGCGATCCTGGACGCGCTGGCTGCGCAAGGCCTGCAGGTCCTGGCGCTGCTGCCGAATGCCGATGCCGGCAGCCAGGCGGTCCGCACCGTGCTGCAGCAACGCAGCCAGGCCGGGGAACTCCGGTTGGCGACGCACCTGCCGCGGGCGGACTTCGCCAGCTGGATGGCCGCCGCCGACGTCCTGGTCGGCAATTCCAGCGCCGGCATCATCGAGGCGGCCACTTTCGGCACCCCCGTGGTCGACATCGGACAGCGCCAGCACCAACGCGAGCGCAACGCCAACGTGATCGGCTGCGATGCCGATGCGCCAGCCGTCGCCGCGGCCGTCCGGCAAGCGCTGGGCCACGGCCGCTTTCCCGCCGACAATGTGTACGGCGACGGCGCCAGCGGGCCGCGCATCGTGCAGCTGCTGGCGACCGTTCCACTGGATGCCGCCCTGATGAAGAAGACCAATGCCTACTGACAAGATCCTGCTGCTCGGCGCCGGCGGCCATGCCAAGGTGGTGCTCGACGCCATCATCGCGGGCGGCCGCACGCGCGCGGACATCGACGTGGTCGACGACAGGCCGCAACTGCAAGGCCGCGATTACCTCGGCGGGCCGATCCTCGCGCGCGAGGCCTCCACCGCCGACCTGTTCCACGTCGGCATCGGGGTGGGCCGGGTGCGCGAGCTGCCCTTCGGGGAGCTGGCAGCCGCCTTGCACGTCCCGTTCACCGTGCTGCATCCCGCGGCGGTGATCTCGACGTTCGCCGTGGTGGGCGCCGGCAGCTTCGTGGCGGCGCTGGCGGTGGTCGGGCCGATGGCGCGGCTCGGTGAATCCGTTATCGTCAACCATGGGGCCGTCGTCGACCACGACTGCGTCGTCGGCGCCTTCACGCACATCGCGCCGCACGCCACGCTGGGCGGGTCCGTGCAGATCGGCCGCCGCGTCATGGTGGGGGCGGGCGCCAACGTGCTGCCGGGCGTGCGCGTCGGTGACGACAGCACCATCGGCGCCGGGGCCGTCGTCACCCGCGACGTTCCTTCCGGCGCCACCTGGGTCGGCGTGCCGGCCGCACCCCTGAGCCGAAGGCCGCAGTGAACGACATCGGCCCGATGCAGGTCGTTCGCGCCGGCAACCTGCGCGAGGTGCTGGCGGCGCTGGACAAGGCGGGCACCGGCATCCTGCTGCTGACGCAGCCGGACGGCGCCTTCGAGCGCACGGTCACCGACGGTGACTTGCGGCGGCTGCTGCTGGAGACGGGTTCGCTGGAGGCGACGCTGGAACGCCTGCCGAAGATTCAATCCGTGGTGCTGCCCGAGGGCTTCACGCGCCGGCAGGCGCTGGACCTGATGAACCAGCATGCCATCAACCACGTGCCGGTGCTCGATGCCGCGGGGCGCGCGGTGGCCGTGGTGGAGCGGCGCGAGATCGACGAACAGATCCTGCTGTCCACGCCGCACATGGGCGACACGGAGCGCGACTTTGTGGAGGAAGCGTTCCGCACCAACTGGATCGCTCCGCTCGGCCCCAACGTCGACGCTTTCGAGCGCGAGCTGGCCGACCTGGTGGGCATCGGCCACGCGGCCGCGTTGAGCTCCGGCACCGCGGCGATCCACCTGGCGCTGCGTCTGCTCGGCGTGGGGCCCGGCGATCGCGTGTTCTGCTCCACGCTCACCTTCGCGGCCAGTGCCAACCCCATCGTGTACCAGGGCGCGGAGCCGGTCTTCATCGACTCCGACGACATCAGCTGGAACATGTCCCCGGCGGCGCTGGAGGCGGGCCTCGTCGCGGGCCAACGGGAAGGCAAGCTGCCCAAGGCCGTGATCGTGGTCAACCTGTACGGCCAGAGCGCGGACATGGACCCGCTGATGGCCCTGTGCCGGCAGTACGGCGTGGCGCTGGTGGAAGACGCGGCGGAGTCACTGGGGGCGCGGTACAAGGGGCGCGCGAGCGGCACCTTCGGCGCGCTCGGCATCTATTCCTTCAACGGCAACAAGATCATCACCACCTCGGGCGGCGGCATGCTGGTGTCCGACGACCAGGCGATGATCGAGAGGGCACGCTTCCTGGCGACGCAGGCGCGCGACCCGGCGCCGCATTACCAGCACAGCGAGATCGGCTTCAACTACCGCATGAGCAACATCCTCGCCGGCGTGGGGCGCGGGCAGTTGCGCGTGCTGCAGCAGCGGGTGGAGGCGCGGCGTGCCGTGTTCCTGAAATACCGCGCGGCGCTGGCCGATATCGATGCGCTGCAATGGATGCCCGAGCCGCAATGGAGCTACGCCACGCACTGGCTCAGCGCCTGCACGATCACGCCGCGCTCCGGCATGGACAGCGCAGAATTGATCCGCCGCCTGGCCGGCGAGCTGATCGAGGCGCGTCCTCTGTGGAAGCCGATGCACCTGCAACCAGTGTTCGCGCAGTGCGCCTACTTCCGTCACGGTGCCGAATCGGTGTCGGACCGGCTGTTCGCGCAGGGCCTGTGCCTGCCTTCCGGATCGAACATGAGCGAGGCGCAGGTGGACCGCATCGTCGACACGATCCGCAAGGTCGTGCGCGGTTGACGGGGGCCGCCGTCGCATGAAGCGATTGTTCGACCTGCTGCTCGGCACGCTGGCGCTGGCCCTGCTGGCCGTGCCGATGCTGCTGGTGGCGCTGGCGGTGCGGCTGTCGTCCGAAGGCCCCATCCTGTACTGGTCCGACCGGGTGGGGATCCGCAACCGCATCTTCCGCATGCCGAAGTTCCGCACCATGCGCATCGGCACGCCGCCGGTGGCGACGCACCTGTTGCCCGAACCGGACGCGTGGCTCACGCCCATCGGCGCTTTCCTGCGCAAGACCAGCCTGGACGAATTGCCGCAGCTGTGGAGCATCCTCAAGGGTGACATGAGCTTCGTCGGCCCGCGCCCCGCGCTGTTCAACCAGGACGACCTGATCAGCCTGCGCACGCAGCGTGGCGTGGACGCGCTGGTGCCGGGCCTGACCGGCTGGGCGCAGGTGAACGGGCGCGACGCGCTGTCCATTCCCGACAAGGTGGCGCTCGACGAGGAGTATTTGCGGCGGCGCAGCTTGTGGCTCGACCTGCGGATCCTGCTGCTGACCTGCATCAAGGTGGCGCGCAGCGACGGTATCAGTCATTGAGTCACCGGGGTTCGGCTTCGCGCTCACCCCGGCCTACAAGGATGATCGTAGGCCGGGGTGAGCGCGCAGCCGAACCCCGGTGACCGGTGCGGCTCTTCCATCGGGCCCCCCACCCGCAATACGGCAAAATCGCGAAAACCCCCAGAACCCGCCCATGACCGACGTCACCCATATCGCCCCGCGCGACAAGGCAGAGATCCTCGCCCAGGCGCTGCCTTACATCCGCAAGTTCCACGGCAAGACCATGGTGATCAAGTACGGCGGCAACGCCATGACCGATCCCGAGCTGCAGGCGGACTTTGCCGAAGACGTGGTCTTGCTCAAGCTGGTCGGCATCAACCCGGTGGTGGTGCACGGCGGCGGCCCGCAGATCGAGCAGGCCCTTCACCGCCTGGGCAAGAAGGGCGAATTCATCCAGGGCATGCGGGTGACCGACGCCGAGACGATGGAAGTCGTGGAATGGGTCCTGGCCGGCGAGGTGCAGCAGGACATCGTCGGCTTCATCCACAAGGCCGGCGGCCAGGCCGTGGGCTTGACCGGGCGCGACGGCGGCCTGATCCGCGCGCGCAAGCTGAAGATGATCGACGCCAAGGACCCGAGCAAGGAACACGACGTCGGCCAGGTGGGCGACATCGTCGAGATCAACCCCGGCGTGGTGCGCGCGCTGCTGGAAGACAACTTCATTCCCGTCATCAGCCCCATCGGCTTCGGCGACGAGAACGAGAGCTACAACATCAACGCCGACGTGGTGGCGAGCAAGCTGGCCGAGGTGCTGAAGGCCGAGAAGCTGGTGCTGCTGACCAATACGCCGGGCGTGCTGGACAAGACCGGCAAGCTGCTGACGGAACTGACGTCCAGGGAGATCGACGCGCTGTTCGCGGACGGCACCATCTCCGGCGGCATGCTGCCGAAGATCAGCGGCGCCCTCGATGCGGCCAAGGCCGGCGTGAACGCGGTGCACATCATCGACGGCCGCGTGCCGCACGTGATGCTGCTCGAGATCCTCACCGACCAGGCCTACGGAACGATGATCCGTTCCAGCTGACATGCGCCTGCTCCTGGTTGAAGACGACGTGATGGTTGCCAGCGGCATCAAGCTGGGGCTGTCCGATGCCGGCTATGCGGTCGACTGGGTCGGTAGCGGCGAGCGCGCGGAGGAAGTGCTGCGCACGGAGGTGTTCGACGCCGCGATCATCGACATCGGCCTGCCCAACATGGACGGACTGGAGCTGACGCGGCGCCTGCGGCGCCCGGAGATGGCCAGCCAGAACATGCCGGTGCTGATCCTCACCGCACGCGACGCGCTGCACGACCGCGTGCAGGGGCTGGACCTGGGCGCCGACGACTACATGGTCAAGCCCTTCGAGCTGCCCGAGCTGCTGGCGCGCCTGCGCGCGCTGCTGCGGCGGTCGCAGGCGGCGACATCCGCGGTGCTGTCCTTCGGCCCCATCGAGCTCGACACGGCGAACCGCCGCGCCAGCGCGCAACGCAGCGGCCAGTCGGTTCCCATCGAACTCGGCCCGCGCGAGTGGACGGTGATGGAGTACCTGCTGATCAACGCGCCCAAGCCTGCGAGCAAGGACAAGCTGCTGCAGGCCCTGACCGGGTGGGACAAGGAGATCACGCCCAACGCCGTGGAGGTGTACATCTCGCGCCTGCGCGGCAAGCTGGAGCCGCACGGCGTGGCGCTGCGCTCGATCCGCGGCTTCGGCTATCGCCTCGAGCTGCGGCCGACCGACGCCGAGTGAAGCTGTCCTTCCTGCCGCGGGCGCGCGTCCGCCCCAGCGGCGTGCTGGGCATGACGTCCGGCCTGCGCCGGCGGCTGGTGGTGATGCTGATCGTGCCGCTCGTCCTGCTGGCCATCCTGAACGCCTGGCTGGACTACCGCTCCGCGGGCAACGTGGCCCTGCAGCAGGACCAGCGGCTGCTGGCGCTGGTGCCGCTGGTGGCGGACTCCGTCATCGGCGAGATGGACGACCGCCCGCTGCTGCTGGTGGCCCCGCCGGTGGAGGAGTTCCTGAAGGAGCGGCCCGGCTCCGCCGGCTACGCCGTCCTCGACGTCGACGGGAAGGTGCTCGCGGGCGATGACTGGCTCGCCGGCCTGCCGCCCACCGACGCCGCACCCGAGGTGCATAGCGAGGAATACGCGGGCGCCACCTGGCGCATCGTGCGGCAGCGGCAGCAGACGGTGCTGGGCGAAGTGGTCATCGCGGTCGGCGACGGCTCCGATCCGCGCCAGCAGTGGGCCAGCTCCATCGCCTACAAGGTGCTGTTGCCCAACTTCGTGCTGATCGCGCTCGCCGCCTTCGCCGTCGGCTGGGCGGTGGAGCGCGCGTTGAAACCGCTGCTCGCCTTGAAGGAGGCGGTCGAGCGGCGCTCGCCGCGCGACCTGAGCGCCATCGACACCGGGTCGTCGCCGGAGGAAGTTCGGCCGCTGGTGGATTCGCTCAATCGCCTGTTCGGCCTGGTGAATGCGCAGGCTGAAAGCCAGCGGCGCTTCGTCGCCGATGCTGCGCACCAGTTGCGCACGCCGCTGGCGGGCCTGCAGGCGCAGGTGGAAGCCTGGGCGCAGGCGGCGAGCGCGAGCCCGGCGCAGGAGACGCTGGCGCTGCCGACCGAGCAGGTCCTGAAGTTGCGCAACGCCACCCGCCGCACCTCGCAACTGGCCAACCAGTTGCTCGCGCTGTCCCGCGCCGACGCGCGCGGCATGCATTCGCAGCCGGTGCAGCAGATCGACCTGAAGGCGCTGTGCGAAGACTGCCTGGAGCGGCATCTCGACGCGGCGACGGCGCGTGGCATCGACCTGGGGCTGGACGCGGAGCCGGCGCAGGTGATGGGCCACGAGTGGCTGCTGCGCGAGTTGCTGGCCAACCTGGTGGACAACGCCATCAAGTACAGCCACGAGGGCGGCAGCGTCACCATCCGCTGCGGCCGGCGCGACGATTTCGCCGTGCTGGAAGTCGAGGACGACGGGCCTGGCGTAGCGCCGGCGGAACTGCCGCGGATCCTGGAGCGCTTCTATCGGGTGCAGGGCACCCTGGGCGAAGGCAACGGCCTGGGCCTCGCCATCGCAGAAGAAATCGCGCGTGTCCACCACAGCCACCTGCAATTGCAGCCGGGCGCCAGCGGACGTGGCTTGAAAGTCACACTGGTCTTCCCGGGGTGAGCAGTTACTGGCGCCGGACGGCCCTTTGGCGCGGATGGGCTGCCGGAAAGCCACGGCTGGGTATGCGAGAATGAATCGCACCGCTGACCTGCAACACATGACGCACGCCGAGCTCGATTCCCCCGAACCCACTCCAGGCAGCGACAGCCCCGCGGCGGTGCGCAAGCGGCCCAAGCCCGGCGAGCGGCGCGTGCAGATCCTGCAGGCGCTGGCGACGATGCTGGAACAGCCGGGCGCCGAGCGCATCACCACCGCCGCCCTGGCCGCGCGGCTGGAAGTCAGCGAGGCGGCGCTGTACCGCCACTTCGCCAGCAAGGCGCAGATGTTCGAAGGCCTCATCGAGTTCATCGAACAGAGCGTCTTCACCCTCATCAACCAGATCGCCGAGCGCGAGACCGCCGGCGCCTCGCAGGCCGGACGCATCGTCGCGATGCTGATCCAGTTTGCCGAGAAGAACCCGGGCATGACGCGCGTGATGGTCGGCGACGCCCTCGTCTTCGAGAACGAGCGCCTGCAGCAGCGCATGAACCAGTTCTTCGACAAGGTGGAGGCATCGCTCAAGCAGTGCCTGCGCGCCAGCACGGACGCTGCCGCGCCCACCGTCGATGCGCAGGTGCGGGCGTCGGTGTTGACGGCCTTCATCGTCGGGCGCCTGCAGCGCTTTGCGCGCTCGGGGTTCAAGCGCATGCCGTCGGAGCACCTGGACGCTTCGCTCGCCCGGATGCTTTGACGCCTGGTTGTCGGGGTGCGCATGCGCGCAACCCGACCTACGGGATCGGCCCGTCACGTCCCCCATGCCGTAGGCCGGGTTGCGCGGACGCGCACCCCGGCGTCCGGCACGTCGCCGACAATCCCCCTCCATGCTCCGTATCCGCCTCGCCGGCGAGGATGCGCTCCTGCATCCGAGCGGCACCCTTTACCTCTCCGCCCACTCCACGCTGCTGGTCGCCGACGCGCACTTCGGCAAGGCGGTGAGCTTTCGCAAGCTCGGCGTGCCGGTGCCGCGCGGCACCACCAGCGAGACGATCGCCAGGCTCGAGCGTGCGATCGCCGACACCAGCGCACGGCGCGTGGTGTTCCTCGGGGACTTCCTGCACTCGGTCCGTTCGCACGCGGCCGGGACGCTGGGCGTGCTGCACGATTGGCGGGAACGGCATCCGGAGCTGGAATTGACGCTCGTGCGCGGCAACCACGACGACCGCGCCGGCGATCCGCCGCAGAGCCTGCACTTCGACGTGGTCGATGAGCCCCTGATGCTCGGCCCGTTCGCGCTGTGCCACCACCCCAGGCCCCTGCCCGGCACCTATGTGCTGGCCGGCCACTGGCATCCGTGCATCAGCGTGGCCGGGCGGGCCTTCGAGCGCTTGCGCCTGCCGTGCTTCTGGATGGGCGACGACAGCGGCCAGCTGCCGCGCCAGGCCGTCGGCATCCTGCCCGCGTTCGGCAGCTTCACCGGGATGCACCGCATCGAGCCCAGGGCCGGCGACCGCATCTTCCCCGTAGCGGGCGAGGTGGTGCGTGCGCTGCCGCCGCTGCCTGTGCCGTAATCGCGGCGTCGGGCATGACTGACAGGCGCCGTCAGCCCATGCTGGCGGCAGCGGCCGGGCTGGCGTCATCGAATGGCGCTACCCAATCAAGGAGCTATCCATGAACTTCAAGCACATCGGCCTGGCCGTGGCGCTCGCTGCCAGCGTTTCGGTCCCCGCCTTCGCGCAAGGCAGTGGCGGTGCCGGCAGCAGCGGAGGTGCCGGCGCGGCAGGCAACCCGGCCCCTGCGAGCAACAGCGTCAACGTGAACCCGAACACCGGCTCGCAAGCGCCGGTGGGCGCGAGCGGCAACGTGTCGTCGGGCACCGGCGTGCCCGTCACTTCCGGCACCGGCATCGCGGTTGCACCGTCCACGCCCCTGGCCCCCGCCGCGTCGCCGCGCATCATCCCCGGCAGCGCGGTCGTTCCGCACCACACCACCACCGTGATGGGCGGCCCCGCGCCGGGCATCACGTCCAGCACCACGACCATCACCTACAGCTGGGTGAACGTGCCGGCCGACGCCTCCTCGCGCGGTGACTTCCAGCGCTGGAACTCGCTCAAATAAGGTGTTCCCCCTCTCCCCCCGGGAGAGGGCCGGGGAGAGGGCCGGGGTGAGGACGAGGGCCTACCCGACCCGCACCCCCACCTTCGCCCCCGCCGCCACGACCTCGCCCCAGGTCGTATCGTCCAGCACGATGCCACCGGTCTCCCGGTCCCGGCGCGCGCGGCGCTCCGGCTCGCCGGCAAGCAGGACGCCGTCGGTGCCGGGCGCGGGCGGGCTCTGCTTGAGCCACTCCACGAAGGCGAGTGCTTCGCTCGCAAAGCCGTCCTGCGTGCCGAGCTTGCGCGGATCGACGAGCACGGTGAACATGCCGTTGATCACGGCACGCAGGTTGTCGGCGGGGCGATGCCAGGTGCCGCTGCCGGTCAGCGCGCCACCGAGAAGTTCGCAGGCCACGGCCATGCCGTAGCCCTTGTGCTCGCCGAACGCGAGCAGCGCGCCGAACATGCCGCCCGGCTGCGGCACGACGACCACGCCGGGGTTGGTGGTGGGGTGGCCCGTCTCGTCGATCAGGTAGCCCGGCTCCACCTGCCGGCCCTCGTTGTGCGCCACGCGCATCTTCCCTTGCGCGACGCGGCTGGTGGCGAAGTCCAGGATGAAGGGCGGCCTGCCCGCGATCGGCACGCCGACGCAGAACGGGTTGGTGCCGTAGCGGCCGTCGCCGCCGCCGAACGGCGCAACCACGGGCCGCGACTGCACGTTGACGAAATGGATGGAGACCAGGCCACGCTCCACCGCCATTTCGGCGAAGTGGCCGATGCGCCCGAGGTGGTGCGCGTTGGCCAGCGCCAGGATGCAACTGCCGCTTTCCTGCGCGCGCTGCATGCCGAGCGCCATCGCCTGCTCGCCGACCACCTGACCGTAACCGCGGCGGCCGTCCAGCGCCAGCAGGCTGCCGGCGTCCAGCTTCACCTCGATGGCGGTGTTCGGCTTCAACCCGCCTTCGAGGACGGCTTCGATGTAGCGCGGCACCATGCCGACGCCGTGGGAATCGTGGCCGCTCAGGTTGGCAAGCACCAGGTTGTCGGCGACGGTCTTCGCCTCCTGCGCCGAACTGCCGGCGGCCTGGATGATGTTCGAGACGGTGGCGCGCAGTTGTGCGGCGGGAAAAGTCTTGCTCATGGCGCTAAGAAAAAGAGAATAAACATCCGGACGCAGAAGACGCAGAAGCTACGCACGCGGAAGACGCAAAAAATTCAAGGTTTCTTTTGCGTCTTCTGCGCAACTTCTGCGTCTTCTGCGTCCGGTTGTCCGGTTGTCCGGTTGTCCGGATCCAGACTACATGACAGCCCCGACCTGCCAGGGAACGAACTCGTTCTGGCCATAGCCATGCTGTTCGCTCTTGCTGTGCTCGCCGGATGCCGTGGCCAGCACCAGGCGGAAGATGCGCTCGCCCATCTCCTGGATCGAGGCCTTGCCGTCGATGATCTCGCCGCAGTTGATGTCCATGTCCTCTTCCTGCCGCGTCCACAGCGCCGTGTTGGTGGCGATCTTCAGCGAGGGCGAGGGCGCGCAGCCGTATGCGGAACCGCGGCCGGTGGTGAAGCAGATCATGTTGGCGCCGCCGGCCACCTGGCCCGTGGCGCTGACCGGGTCGTAGCCGGGCGTGTCCATGTAGACGAAGCCGTGCGCGCTGACCGGCTCCGCGTATTCGTACACCGCCTCCAGGTTGGTGGTGCCGCCCTTGGCCACGGCGCCCAGCGACTTTTCCAGGATGGTGGTCAGCCCGCCGGCCTTGTTGCCGGGCGACGGGTTGTTGTTCATCTCGCCTTCGTTGACCTTGGTGTAGTGCTCCCACCAGCGGATGCGCTCGATCAGCTTCTCGCCCACCTCGCGCTTGACCGCGCGGCGCGTGAGCAAATGCTCGGCGCCGTAGATCTCCGGCGTTTCCGACAGGATCGCGGTGCCGCCGTGCGCCACCAGCAGGTCCACCGCGGCGCCGAGCGCCGGGTTGGCGCTGATGCCCGAGTAGCCGTCGGAGCCGCCGCACTGCAGGCCGATGGTGATGTGCGCGGCGCTGCACGGCTCGCGCCTGGCGCGATTGGCCGCCGGCAGCATCTGCTTGACCAGCGCCACGCCTTTTTCGACCGTCTTGCGGGTGCCGCCGGTGTCCTGGATGTTGAACACCTGCAGCGTGTCGCCTTCGCGCAGGCTGCTGTGGGCCAGCCAGGCGTTGATCTGGTTGGCCTCGCAGCCCAGGCCCACCACGATCACGGCGGCGAAGTTGGGGTGCGTGGCATAGCCCGCGAGCGTGCGCTCCAGGATCTGCATGCCCATGCCTTCGGTGTCCATGCCGCAGCCGGTGCCGTGGGTGAGCGCCACGACGCCGTCCACGTTGGGGAAGGGCTCCAGCGCCTGCGGATTGGTCAGGCGCGAGAACTGGTCGGCGATCGCGCGGGCCGCCGTGGCGGAGCAGTTCACGCTGGACAGCACGCCGATGTAGTTGCGCGTGGCCACGCGGCCGTCGGCCCGCTTGATGCCCATGAAGGTGGCTTCGCGGCGCGGCGCTTGCGGCTTGACGTCGGCCCCGAAGGCATAGTCCCGTTCGAAGGCGCCGCCGTCGGGACCCATGTCCAGGTTGTGCGTGTGCACGTGCTCGCCGGCCGCGATGGGCTTGCTGGCGAAGCCGATGATCTGGTTGTAGCGCCGCACCGGCTGGCCGACCGCGATGTCGCGCATGGCAACCTTGTGGCCCGGCGGGATCAGGCCGCGCGCGGTGACGTTCTCGATGGCAGCGCCGCCGACGAGTTGCGTGCGCGCGATGAGCACGTCGTCGGCGGGATGAAGGCGGATGAAAGGGGTCATGGTGACTTCAGTAAAACATCTTCGGCAACCACATCACGGCCTGCGGCACGTACGTGATGAACACCAGCGACGCCAGCAGCGGGATCAGCCAGGGCAGGATCGCCATGGTGGTTCTCTCCACCGACAGCTTGGCCACCCGCGCCAGCACGAACAGCACCATGCCCATCGGAGGGTGCAACAGCCCGATCATGAGGTTGAGCACCATCACCAGCCCGAAGTGCACGAGGTCGATGCCCAGCTGCTGGCAGATCGGCACCAGGATCGGCACCAGGATCGTGATGGCGGCGGTCGGCTCCAGGAAGCATCCCACGAACAGCATCAGCACGTTGGCCAGCAGCAGGAAAACCCACGGCTCGCGGGTGAATCCGAGCACCCACGTGGAGATCGCCGCGGTGACGCCGGTCGCCGTCAGCATCCAGCCGAAGATGCTGGCCGCCGCGACGATGAACAGCACGGTGGACGTGGTCTCGACGGTCTCGAGGCACACCTTCACGAACCTCTTCCATGACAAGGTGCGGTACCACGCGAAGCCGAGGATCATTGCCCACAGGCAGGCCGCGATGGCGCCCTCGGTGGGCGTGAACACGCCCGTCGTCATGCCGCCGATCAGCAGCACCGGCGTCATGATCGGCAGCACGGCCTGGAACTTGAACACCCGGTCCGCCGCGAACAGCAGGATGCCGCACAGCAGCACCGTCAATTGCGCATTGAAGCCCAGCTGCGTGACGAGCGCCCAGACCACCACCGGCCAGCCGATCACCACCAGGGTCTCCATGATCGCCTTGAGCACGCGTGGCCATTCGAACTTGACGTCGCCGCCCCAGTTGTTCTTGTGCGCGAAGTACGCCACGGTCAGCATCATCAGGAACGCCATGATGGCGCCCGGCAGGATGCCGGCCAGGAACAGCGCGCCGACGCTCACGTTGGCCATCATCCCGTAGATCACGAAGGGCAGGCTCGGCGGGATGATCGGCCCCAGGGTCGCGGACGCGGCTGTCACGCCGACGGCGAACTCCGTCTCGTAGCCGTGGTCCTTCATCGCCTTGATCTCGATCGTGCCCAGGCCTGCCGCGTCGGCGATCGCCGTGCCGCTCATGCCCGCGAACACCACCGAGCCCACCACGTTGACGTGGCCCAGGCCGCCCTTGAGCCATCCCACCAGCGCGAGCGCATAGTTGTAGATGCGGTTGGTGATGCCGGCGTTGTTCATCAGGTTGCCGGCCAGGATGAAGAAGGGCACGGCCAGCAGGGGGAAGCTGTCGATGCCGCTGACCATGCGGTGGATCACCACGAACGGCGGCAGGTTGCCGGTGTACAGGATGTAGATCAGCGAGGAACCCGCCATCGCCACCGCGACCGGGATGCCGCCGCTCATGAGGAGCAGGAAGAGGATCTTGAGCATGTCGTGTGTTCTTCCGGACCCTAGTCGTCGGTCATTTCGGTCATCGGGCGCTCGAGCACGGTGTAGCCGCGCTGCCAGTGCCGCCGCGCCACCATCACGGAGCGGACGGTCATCATCGCGAAGCCCACGCCGCACACGCCGTACACCCAGTTCATGGGCAGGTCGACCATGGTCATGCGCGAGTTGGTGCCCAGCTTCATCATCATCAGGATGGTCAGCACCACGGCGGCGGCAAAGAAGGCCGTGCGCATGATGTCGACGACCGTGGCCAGCACGCGCGCGAGGCGTGGCGACATGAAGCGGTAGAAGAAGTCCACCTGGATGTGGCTGTTCTTGGCCACCCCGATGGTGGCGCCGGTGAAGACCACGGCAATGAGCAGGTAGCGCGCGATCTCCTCCGTCCAGGCGGCGGAGTCGTTCAGCACGTAGCGCGTGAAGAACTGGTAGAACACCACCGCCCCGAGGATCCAGAAGAAGCCGAGGGCGAGCCACGCCTCGTGCGGCGTGCCGGACAGGTCCACCGCTTCGTCCTGCGCGTGGAACTCGCCGTCGTCCCCCATCACCTGGGGCATGTCGTCGATCATCGAGCGCTCGGACGAAGCGGGGACCAGCCCCGCCCCAGCCGCCGCCTCGCCGGTGCGGGCGGCCTGCATCACTTGAGGCCGACGACGCGGTCCCAGTCCTTCTTGTCCAGCTTCATGGATTCGAAGGTGATGGCCTTCAGCACGCGCTGCTGGAAGTCGTTGCGATCGACGGTCACGACGTTGATGCCCTTCTTCTTGAACTCGTCGACCAGCTCGCCTTCACGCTTGCGGATGTCGTTGGTCGCCTTCTCGGCGGCTTCCTGCGTCACCTCGAACAGGATCTTCTGTTCGGCCGGGCTCAGCTTGGACAGCGTGCTCGGCGACACCACGGTCAGCAGCGAGTCGGCGATGTGGCCGGTGAGGATGATGTTCTTCTGCACTTCGTAGAACTTCTTGGCCTCGATGGTGGGCAGCGGATTTTCCTGCGCGTCGACGGTGCCGTTCTGCAGCGCGAGGTAGACCTCGGCGAAGGCGATCGGCGTCGGGTTGGCGCCGCAGGCGCGCGGCAGCGCGGTGTAGGCCGGCGCGTCGGGCACGCGCATCTTCAGGCCTTTCATCTGGTCGCAGTTGGTGAACAGCTTGTTCGACGTAGCATGGCGCGCGCCGTAGTAGGTGAGGGCGGTCACGGTGTTGCCCGTGGCCTTCTTGTAGCCCTCGGTCAGCTCCTTGAAGACGTCCGACTTGGAGTACTTGATCACATGGTCGGCGTCGCGGAACGTGAACGGGTAGTAGCTGACGGCCAGGCGCGGGAACGAGGTGGCCGCGAAAGAGGCGCCGGTCAGGATGATGTCCACCGTGCCCAGCTGCAGGCCCTGGTTGATCTCGCTTTCCTTGCCCAGGCTGGACGCCGGGAACACCTGGATCTCGTACTTGCCGTTGGTACGCTTCTTGAACTCGTCGCCCGCCCACACCGACCACTTGTGGTACGGCTCGGACGTCTCGTAGACGTGCGCCCACTTCAGCTTGGTCTGCGCGAAGGCCGGCGCCGCAGCGGCGGATGCCAGCGCGCAGGCCGCGATCAGTTTCAGGGTCAGGCGTTTGCTCATCGATGTCTCCTAGTGGTTTGCTCTGGCGTCAGGAATGGTTGGCGCGGCGCCAGCTCGCGCTGTATCGGTTGGTGGCTTTCTTCAGGTGCTGCTGCATCGCGTCGCGCGCGGCCTGCGCATCGCGCGCGCGGATCGCGTCGAGCACGGCCGCGTGCTCGACGACCGCGGCGCTCCAGGAGGCCGGGTTCTCGAAGTAGTCGCCCAGGCGCGCGAAGATGGGGCCGTGGCGGGCGTTCCAGTAGCTGCGCACGGTGTCGCTCAGCACCTCGTTGCCGCAAGCCTGTGCGATGGCGGTGTGGAAGGCCTCGTCCCCGGCGCGCGGTTCCACGCCGGCCGCGGCGTCCTCGCGCATGCGTTCGAGCGCGCCGGCCATGGTGGCGATGTGCGCCTTGCGCGCGTGGCGCGCGGCCAGCGCCGCCACTTCGCCTTCGACCAGCTCGCGCGCGCGCATCAGTTCCAGCGGGCCCCAGTCGGCGCTGTCGCCATTGCCGTTGGTGCCGCGCGATGCGCCGTGCCCATGGCGCTGCTGCGTCGGCTGCACGTAGATGCCCGAGCCGGTGCGCACCTCGACCCAGCCTTCGACTTCCAGCGCGATGAGCGCCTCGCGCACCGAGGGCCGGCTCACGCCCAGCTGTTTCGCCAGGTCCCGCTCGGCCGGCAGCCGGGTGCCCGCGTCGAACTCCCCCGCACTGATCAGGCCACGCAGCTGCTCCGCGATCTGGCGGTACAGGCGGCTGGATTCGACGGCTTGGAGGGGCATGCTCGGAGAGGCTAGGGTCGGTACTGATTGGCCAAGTGGTCAGGCCAATTACTATCGGGGTCGGCCAGGGGCGACGCATCGGGGTGTTCCCCTAGCCCTCGGCAAAGGAGCCACCGTGCGACTGAAAAACAGAACCGCCCTCGTCACCGCGGCCGGCCAGGGCATGGGCCGGGCCTGCGCGTTGGCGCTGGCCGCCGAAGGGGCCCAGGTCTGGGCCACCGACGTCAACCCGAAATTGCTGGACAGCTATGAAGGCGTGCAGGGAATCCGCTGCGTGCAGCTCGACGTGCTGGACAAGCAGGCGATCACCAAGGTGATCCAGTCGATGCCGGCCATCGACATCCTGTTCAACTGCGCCGGCTTCGTGCACGGCGGCACCGTGCTGCAGGCGACGGACGAGGAATGGAACTTCGCGCTCAACCTGAACGTGCGCGCCCAGTTCTGGGCGATCCAGGCCGCGTTGCCCCGCATGCTGGAAAACGACGACGGCCTCGGCCGCGGCAGCATCATCAACATGGCCAGCGTGTGCAGCAGCATCAAGGGCTTGCCCAACCGCTTCATCTACGGCACCAGCAAGGCGGCCGTGATCGGCCTGACCAAGAGCGTGGCCGCGGATTACGTGACCCACGGCATTCGCTGCAATGCAATCTGCCCCGGCACGGTGGACACGCCGTCGCTGCACGACCGCATCAATGCGAACCCGGATCCGGTGGCGGCGCGCAAGGCCTTCATCGCCCGGCAGCCGATGGGACGATTGGCAAAGGCGGAGGAGATCGCCCCGCTGGTGGTTTTTCTGGCCAGTGACGAGTCGCTGTTCGTCACCGGCCAGGCTTATGCTGCGGACGGAGGCATGACGATATGAACCAACTCGACTTCAAGGGCCGCCATGCGGTCGTCACCGGCGGCGCCGCCGGCCTGGGCTTCGCCATCGCGCAGCGCCTGCTGGCCTCGGGAGGGCGCGTGACCGTATGGGACCGCGACGAAGCGGCCGCATCGAAGGCAGCGCGCGAGCTCGGCGCCGGCGCGGGATTCGTCGTGGTGGACGTGGCCAGCGAAACGTCGGTGCGCGAAGCCGTGAAGGCGACCCTGCAGCGCGAAAAACGCATCGATGCGCTGGTCAACAGCGCCGGCATCACGGGCCCCAACGCCAAGGTCTGGGACTATCCGGTCGACGCCTGGCGCCAGGTGATGGAGGTCAACCTCACGGGCCTGTTCATCTGCTGCCGCGAGGTGGTGCCGGCGATGCGCGAGGCCAACTACGGCCGCATCGTCAACATCGCTTCCGTCGCCGGCAAGGACGGCAATCCGAACGCCAGCGCCTATAGTGCCAGCAAGGCCGGCGTGATGGCGCTGACCAAGTCGCTCGGCAAGGAGCTGGCCGACACGGGCGTCCGCGTGAACTGCGTGACCCCGGCGGCGGTGAAGACCGGCATGTTCGACCAGATGTCGCAGCAGCACATCGACTTCATGCTGTCGAAGATCCCGATGGGGCGCTTCGGCATGCCCGAGGAAATCGCGGCGATGGTCAGCTGGCTGTGCACGGAGGATTGCTCGTTCTCCACCGGCGCGGTATTCGATTTGTCGGGTGGCCGTGCCACCTATTGAAGAAGAAGAGGAAATGCAACGATGAAACTGGTTCGTTATGGCAACCCTGGCCGCGAGAAGCCCGGCCTGATCGACGACGACGGCAAACTGCGTGACCTGAGCAGCGTGGTGCCGGACATCGGCCCCGAGCAGCTCGGTCAAGCGGCACTGGCGAAGATCCGCAAGGCCAACCCTGCCAAGCTGCCGCTGGTGCGCGGCACGCCGCGCTTCGGCTGCCCGCTGGCGCACGTTCCCAAGTTCATCGCCATCGGCCTGAATTATTCGGACCATGCGGCTGAATCGAACATGCCGATCCCGGCCGAGCCGATCGTCTTCATGAAGGCGACCAGCTGCATCCAGGGCCCCAACGATCCGGTGATGCTGCCGCGCGGCTCGGTCAAGAGCGACTGGGAAGTGGAACTGGGCATCGTCATCGGCACGCGCGCCCGCTACGTGGCCCTGAACAAGGCGCTGACGTACGTGGCCGGCTACACGGTGGTCAACGACGTCAGCGAGCGCGAGTTCCAGCTGGAACGCGGCTCGCAGTGGGACAAGGGCAAGGGCTGCGACACCTTCGGCCCCATCGGCCCCTGGCTGGTGACCACCGACGAGATCCCGAACGTGCAGCGCCTGGGCATGTGGCTGGACGTCAATGGCGAGCGCATGCAGACCGGCAACACCCGCACCATGATCTTCAACTGCGCCAAGATCGTGAGCTATTGCAGCCAGTTCATGACGCTGGAGCCGGGCGATGTCATCACCACCGGCACGCCCCCGGGCGTCGGCCTCGGCATGAAGCCGCCGAAGTACCTGAAGAAGGGCGACGTGATGACGCTGGGCATCGACGGCCTGGGCGAGCAGCGGCAGGTGGTGGTGCCGTTCAAGGCTTCGTAGCTCCTCATCCCCGTAGGCCGGGTTGCCGAAGGCACCCCGGCGCTTCGACGGCTACGGCCGATAGGGACCGGTACGGCCCCGATACTCGGACTCCGCTGCGTCCCGGCGATCCCACACGCTGCCCGACGGTTCCGCCGGCTTCGGTGCAGTCTGGAGAATGATGGCCGGCGCCGGCGCCACCGCCGGCAGTGGATCGATGTGGCGCGGCCCGGCATCCAGGATGTTCGGCCGCACATCGACGGCACTGGCGCCATGGCAGGGCCTGTCCGTGTAGACGCTCGTGCTGCCGCAGCGATACACCTGGGCCCCTGCGCCCGATGAAGCGCACACGAGGAGAGCCGCGGAGAGGGTGAGCAGGCCGTGCCGCATGCGCAAATCCTACTCCAGCAACGGCGTCAGCGGGGGGCTTCGAGGTGCCGGGGTGCCTTCGGCAACCCGGCCTACGCTGCAGACTCCGGCAAGCCGAACACCCGATCGAACGCCCACGTGAACGCGATCGCGTAGACGAAGAAGAAAACCAGCAATCCCAGGTTCGCCAGGAACGCGTCGAAGAAGGATATTTCCAGCCACCAGGCCATGACGGGCACCAGCAGGATCACGAGCCCGCCCTCGAAGCCGATGCCGTGCGCCAGGCGCCTGGCGAACGAACGGCCGCGCACGGACTGGCGCGCTTCCCAGCGCTCGAAGATCGCGTTGAACACGTAGTTCCAGGCCAGCGCGATGCTCGAGAGCACGAACGCGAGTCCCAGGGTGGACGCGGCTGGCTTGTCGAAGGCGACGCTCAGGACGGGGCCGACGAAGGCGATGGCGAAGGTTTCATACAGGATGGCCTGGAGGACGCGTCGGGTTCTGGGACTCATGAGGACAGCAGTGTCGACGCCCGCTACAACAGCGGTGCGCCCTTCTCCTTCTCGCCGGAAATCAGGAAGGCCTCCATGCCCTGCACGATGCCGCCCATGCAGTGGCCCGGCAGCCCGGGAAAGCGGCCGTCGACGGTCAGTGTCTGCAGGCTCTCCGAAATGGCGAGGATGAGCCTGCGGTCGGTGCCGCCCGTGTTCAGCGTGCCGGCCAGCGCGAAACCGACGGCGAGACCGCACGCATCGAGGGCGTCCCTCAGCATCTGGTAAGTGACCGGTGTCTCGCCGCTGAACTCGCTCATCACGCGTCTCCCCCGCAAAAGCGCCAAGCGTAGCGCAGTCCGGGGTCTGGCGAGCCCGCTTCAAGCTGGCCGGGTGTCCAGGACCCCGTGATGCGATGATGGCGCATGACGTTCAAGCTCTCGTGGTCCTGGCTGGTGCTCTCCCTCGGCATGCTGGTGGGCTGCTTCCCGCGCGGCGATCCGTCCAAACCCATCCCGACCGAATTCATCGCAGCCCCGCAAAAAGCCCGGCGGCTGGTGGTCGTGCTGCCCGGCCGCGCCGACGATGTCGCCGTCCTGCGGCGCAGCGGCATCACGCAGGCCGTCCAGCAGGCCTGGCCCGACGCGGACGTCGTGCTCGCCGGCCTGGCCCTGGGCTACTACATGGAAGGCCAGGCCGAGCGGCGCCTGCACGCCGAAGTGATCGAGCCCGCGCGCAAGCGCGGCTACGCGCAGGTCTGGCTGGTGGGTGCTTCGCTGGGGGGGATGGGCGCCCTGATGTACGACCGGGCCCACCCGGACCAGGTGGACGGGCTGGTCCTGCTGGCGCCGTACCTCGGCGAGAAGCAGCTGCTGCAGGAAATCGCAGCCGCGGGCGGGGTCGCGCGCTGGCAACCGCCGCCGCCGCCGCGGGTCATCGATGAAGACAATTTCCAGCAGGAGCTGTGGCGCCATCTGCAGACCTGGTCGCGCGCGCCAGGCGCGCGGCGCAACGTCTGGGTCGCGTACGGCGACAAGGATTACCTGCGCGGGGCGCTGCCGCTCATCGCGCCGCTGCTGCCACCGCAGCACGTGCTGCAGCCGCGCGGCGGCCATGACTGGGAAACCTGGTCGCCCATCACGCGCGACATCCTGTCGCGGGTCGACGCCAGGTAGTGCGGCGCGCGGGCGTGCCCGCTACCAACCCAGCCAGAACCGCAAGGCCAGCATGACACCCGTGCCGCACGCGATCGTGCCGAACAGGGTGCGACGCCACCCATAGAACGCCAGGCCGGCCAGCGCGCCGAAGATGCGCGCATCGCGCCAGGTGTCGATCAGGTGGCCCTGGGTCAGCACCAGCTCGGGCGCGACCACCGCCGCGAGTGCGGCAATCGGCGCAAGGTGCAGGCCTTCGCGCAGCCAGCGCGGCATCGGCAGGTCTTCCTGCGAAAAAAGGAAGAAGCAGCGGCACGCCAGCGTGACCAGCGCCATGCCGAGCGTGGTGACGAAGAGTTCCACCGCGCTCATGGTTCGCGTCCTGCCCGGGCGGGGAGGCGACCGGCCACCACGCTGATGGCAACCGCGGCTGCAATCCCGACAATGATGTTCAGTTTCAGCGGCAGCGCATACGCCGCCACGGCAGCGCAGCCGGCGACCACGGCCGCGATCCAGGTGGTGGCGTTGTGCAGTTGCGTGCATGTCAGCGCCAGCAACGCCATCGTGCCGGCGAAACCCACGCCCCATGCGGTCGGGATGCCGTGGCCGGCAACGATGCCGGTGATGATGGAAACCTGCCAGACGCCGAAAGTGGACAGCGAACTGCCCAGGAAGTAGTCCACGTGCTCCCGGCCTGGCAGCGGCTCCGAGAACCGGCGGAAGAACAGCGCAAAGTTCGTGTCGCCCATCAGGAAGCTGCAGGCGATGCGCCGCCGGCGCGGCAGGTGCATGAAGAACGGCCGGTAGCGAAAGCTGAAGGCCATGAAGCGCAGGCTGACGCACAGCGTGGCGGCCCATACCACCCACATCGGCGCGCCTGCGGCAATCAGCGGCAAGCACGCGATCTGCGCGGAGCCCGCGTAGACCACGATGGACATGAAGATCGCCATCGGCATGCCCATGCCGCTCTTGGCCATGGCCACGCCCGCGACCAGGCCCCATGCCGCGATGCCTATCGCCATGGGGACGGCGTCGACCAGGCCTTCGCGAAACATCGGGCGGCGCATGACGGCCGTCGCTTCGGCGGGGAACGCTGCCACCCGGGACTTCAAAGACACGCTGCCCTCCAAAGCCCGATTGTCTCGCGGGCGGCGCGCGGGCAGGCGCTGCGAGGGTCCGAATGCGTTAGATTCCTTGCCCGATGGATCAACTCACCGGCGACAGCCCCGCGACCTTCACCTCCCAGGGATTCCGGCGCGGATTCGTCGCCGCACAACCGCTGGCGCCCGGGACCTTCCTGTATGGCGTCGTGTTCGGCGTGCTGGCCAGCGAGAAGGGGCTCGCCTGGGCCGAGGCGCTGCTCATGAGCGTGCTGGTCTATTCCGGCAGCGCACAGCTCGCGGCGCTGCAGGGATGGAGCGCGTCACCCCTGGTCGCGGCCCTGGTCACCACCGTGGTCCTGATCAACGCGCGCTACGTGTTGTATGGCGCGTCGATCCAGCCCTGGCTGCGCGTCGCCACCCGTCCGCAGGCCTTCGCCACCTTGTTCTTCCTCGGTGACGGCAATTGGGCGCTCTCCATGCGGGAGTACCACGCCGGTTACCGCGACGCCGGCTTCCTGTTCGGCTCCGGCGTCGCGACTGCCTTGCCATGGTTCGTCGGCACGGCGGCGGGCCACCTGGTGGGAAGCACCATCCCGCATCCCACCGCGCTGGGCCTGGACTTCATGCTCGTGGCCTTCGCCGCCGCCATCGGCGTCAGCGTCTTCCGCGGCCGCAGCGACCTGTGGCCCGCCCTTGCCGCGGTGCTCGTGGCCGCCGTCCTGGCATGGTGGCTGCCGGGATGGACGATCGTCGGCGCGGCCATCGCGGCCGGACTCGTCGGAGGAGCGCGCGTTGAGCGTTGACTGGCAGTTCCTGCTCGCCATCGCGGCGATGGCGGCAGCCTCGTACGGCTGCCGGCTCGCGGGCTACCTGCTCATGGGCTACGTGCCCATCACCCCGCGCGTGGAAGCCGCGCTGAAGGCGATCCCCCTGGGCGTGATGATCGGCATCGTGATGCCCACGGTGCTGCGCGGCGGCCTGCCGGAGTGGCTGGGACTCGCGGTGGTGTTCGCGGTGATGAAGTGGACCGGCAAGGACGTGGTCGCCGCGCTGGCCGGAGCCGCAGCCGTGGCGCTTTGCCGTTGGCTCGCAGGCTAGGGAGGCGGCCTCATGCCTGCGCGGCGCGCACCCGGCCTGCGACCACGCGCACGCCGCTGGGGGCGGCGCGCCAGATGGCAAAGGCGGAGAGCAGCGAGCAGCCGATGGCGACCCAGAAAGCCAGCGTGTAGCTGCCGGTGCGATCGTGCACGAACCCCATGAACCAGGGACCGATCGCGCCGCCGGCCAGCGCGCTGAGCATGAGCGTGCCGAAGATCGGCCCATAGTGCTTGCTCTCGAAGACCTCTGCGGGGATGGCGCCCACCACCGAGGTCAGGCCGTAGCCTAGCGCGCCCTGCAGGATCACCATCGCGTACAACAGCGAAACCTGCGGATAGGAGGGCAGCGCCAGCAGCGCGGCATAGGTCAGGCAGAACCCCAAGTTGCCGATGGCCCAGACGATCTCGCGTCCTATCCGGTCCGAGAGCCAGCCCAGCGCGATCTGTCCCGGCACGCCTGCCAGGCTCACCGCGCCAAGGGCCCACGCCGCCTGCTGCGCGCTGAAGCCGGTTTCGATCAGGTACTTGGTCTGGTGCACCTGCACCGCGTACCACGCGAACAATGCAGTGAAGTACGCCACCGCGATCCACCAGAACCGTGCGGTGCGCAGCGCGCGGGCGAGCGTCCAGTCGACGGCAGCCCACGCGGCGTCGACGACGTTCACGCGGCGGGCTTGCGCCGCACCGGGCGTGTCCGGGTCGCCGTCCGGGGCAAGGCCGATCTCCTCCGGCCGCTTGCGCAGCAGCAGGTTCAGCGGCACGAGCACCACGAGCACCGTCACGCCCAGCAGCGTGCAGCCCGCGCGCCAGCCGCTGCGCTCCACATACGTCTGCAGCGCGGGGAGCATGACGATCGAGCCGAAGCCCACGCCGGCGAAGGCGATGCTGATCGCGAGCCCGCGGCGCCGCACGAACCAGTTCGGCAGGAAGAGGGCCTGGCCGGTGTAGCCGGTGAAGGTGGTGCCTGCGCCGACCAGCATGCCGAGCGTGACGTAGACATGCCAGGGCTCACCCGCGAAGGTCGCCAGCAGCAGGCCTGCAGCGGTCGCGGCGATGCCGATCTCCATCACCACGCGCGGTCCATGCCGGTCCATCAAGCGACCGAGCAAGGGGCTCAGCACGGCGGAGACGATGAAGCCGAACGAGAAGGCGCCGGCCGTCACGCCGCGTTCCCAGCCGAACTCGTCCAGGATCGGCGGAAACAGCAGCGAGAAAGCCGTGCGTGCGTTCACGCAGATCGCCATCGTCACGAAGACGACGCCGACGACGATCCAGCCGTAGAAGAACGGCAGGCGGGCTGCGAGTCTCTGGATCACGCCGGGCATGAAATCGATTCTGTCACGCATGGCCCACAATCGGACCTTGCCGCACAGTCCACCCATCCCCGGTTCGCGCCCCGCCCGCATCATCGCCATGGCGTGCGTCCTCGGGATGCTGTACCTCGGCCGCGTGGTCCTTGCGCCGCTCGCGCTGGCGGCGATCCTCAGCCTCGTGATCGCGCCGCTGAAGCGCAAGCTGGCGCGCATCGGCCTGGGTCATGCCGCGGGCGCGCTGGTGTCGGTCGTGATCGTGGGTGCCTGCCTGGCCGCCATCGCCACGGTGCTCGCCTCCCAGCTGGTCACGGTGGCCGCCGACCTGCCGCAGTACCGGGAAGCCGTGCGCTCCAAGCTGTCGCATGCCAGGCAGCTCACCGTTGCCCCGCTCGAACAGCTGGAGTCCGTGCTGCGCACCGTGGTTCCGCCCGCGCACCCCACGGTCACCAGCAAGCCGCGCGGGCGGGGCGACCGGGTGGTGCCCGACCCTGCGCCGGCGCCCGTGCAGGCGCGTGCGCCGACATCGGCGACGGAAGCGGTCACCTGGCTGTTCGCGTTCATGTGGGGACCGGTCGGACAGGCCGGCATCGTGCTGGTGCTGCTGGTGTTCATCCTCCTGGAACACGAAGGCCTTCGCGACCGCATGATCAGCCTGGCCGGGGAAGCGGAGGCCGGCAGGACGATGCGCGCGGTGGAAGATGCAGCCCAGGGCGTTTCGCGCTTCTTCGTGTCGCAGTTCGTCGTGAACCTCACCTTCGCCCTGGTGCTCGGGTGCGCGCTGTGGATCGTGGGCGTTCCGCACGCTGCGCTCTGGGGCGCGCTCGGGGGCCTGGCCCGGTTCGTCCCTTACGTCGGGGCCTTGGCGGCCGGCGCGGCCATCGCCGCTTTCGCCGCTGCCGTCGATCCCGGCTGGTCGCTCATGTTCTGGAGCGCGGGCCTGTTCCTCGCTTTGGAGGCGCTGGTGGTGCACCTGGTGGAGCCCCGGGTGTATGGCCAAAGCAGCGGCCTGGCGCCCCTGGGCGTGATCGTGTCCGCCCTGTTCTGGGGTGCTCTGTGGGGTCCCGTGGGCCTGCTGCTGTCCACGCCGCTCACGCTCTGCCTGGTGGTGGCGGGGCGTCACGTGCGCGCGCTGCAGCCCATCTCCATCCTCTTTGGCGAAGCTCCAGGCCTCACGGCGGGATTGCGGCTTTACCAGCGCGCCCTCTCCGGCGAACCGGGTGAGATCGCGGCAGCCGCCCGGGTGTACCTGCGGCGCAGCAACTTCGCCCGCTATTGCGACCAGATCCTGCTGCCGGGGCTGGCGCTGGCGGCAGCCGACTTCCGTGCCGACCGGATCGGCAGCGAGCAGCAAGACCGCATCCGGCTGACGATCGCGGCCGTGGCGGACTCCCTCAGCGGCGCCGAGAGGGAAGAGGGTGCCAGCCGCAAGCGCCGATCGACCTCGCTCCTGGAGGCCAACGTCGGCGCCCACCTGCGCTTGCAGCGTGACCAGGGCGTCGGGCGCTGGCAGGGCGCACCACCGCTGCGTGCCGCCCAGGCCGTGCTCTGCGCCGGGCTGGGAAGCACGCGTGACGAGGTGCAGACCAAGTTGCTGGTGCAGGCGCTCCGGGACGAAGGGATCCAGGCCGCCAGCCTGTCGCTGGAGCGCTCGCTCGACGCACCGCACGATGGCAAGGCGGATCCCTTTGCGACCGTCTTCCTGATCTATCCACTCCAGGAGAGTCTCGATGCCTGGCAATCAGCGGCGGCGGACGTGCGCAGCGCGTTTCCGAAGGCCATGCTGCTGACCATCAAGCTGCCCCTGGAGGAAGCGGTCGCGGACGAGGCCGACGTGCAGGAGCACGTCGACCTCGTGGTCCGATCGTTCTCGGAAGCCGTCGCGTTCGAGCTCGCCGGCCGCCTGGACGGCAGGTCTCCATAAGCGGGACGCGGCGGGCTGATCTTCGTCAGCGCGGCGGCGAGGCCGCACGTCCTCGGCCAGCGACGCTGCTGGGCCGCGCGGCCTTTGGCGCGCTGCCTGCTGCCTGCATGAGCCGGCGGAAGGTCGGGCACTCCAGGTGGCTGGGAGCTGGGCACACGGCGGCGTGGCGCAGGCTCCTGCTCACGGCCTGCAGGCGCTTGACGGTGCGGTCGATGTCGTCGGCTTTGGCGGCGAGCATCCGCCGGTCGATGTGCGCACGCCCGTCGGGCGAGAACATGGAACGGATGTCGTCCAGCGAGAAGCCGGCGGTCTGCGCCAGCGCGATCAGCGCCAGCTGGTCCAGGACGTCCACCGTGAACAGGCGGCGCAACCCCTGCCGCCCGACGGAGGCGATCAGCCCCTTCTCCTCGTAGTAGCGCAGCGTCGAAGCCGCCACGCCGGTGCGCCGTGCCACTTCCGCGATATCCATGCCGAAACCCCTTGACTTCAAGTCGACTTGAGCTTCTATGCTCGGCGCATCATCACTTTCCGTCAAGGGGATCCTCATGCAACTCAACCTCCAGTCCTTCGCAGCCAGCGTCCGCGACATCCTGCAGAACGACGACACTCCCGCCGGCCGCACGCGGGTGGCGGCGCTGCTCTCCGATGCGTTGAAGGACCGCGCCTTCGTCGACAGCGTGCTCGACGACACCACGCCGGAACGCAAGGTGGTCTACCAGGACCCGCAACTGGGCTTCTGCATCCTGGCGCACCGCTACACGGACGCGCGCGACGGCGGGCCGCACGATCACGGGCCGTCCTGGGCCGTCTACGGGCAAGCCGACGGCGAAACCACCATGAGCGACTGGGTGCGGGTGGATCCGGCCTCCACCGAAAAGCGGGCCAAGGTCCGGAAGGTGCGCGAGTACAAGCTCACGCCCGGTGTCGCCCACGTGTACAACGAAGGCGACATCCATGCGCCGCGCCGCGCGGGCGCGTCGCGCTTGATCCGCATCGAGGGTGTCAACCTCGAGACGGTGCGGCGAGGCTCCTACGAGCCCGAAGGACGTGATGAATGAACGTGGCGCCCCGACTTTCCTGGTTTGCCTTCGCGGTGCTCGTCGCCGTCACGTGCGCCCGCTTTTCCCCGGCCCAGGCAGGCGCCTTCGACAGCCTGTTCGGGGCGCGTACCGGACGGATGCCGTCGCTGGAAGGCGGAACCGGCTGGGTGAACGCACCACCTGTCACGCGCGAGGCGTTGCGCGGCAAGGTCGTGCTCGTCGACTTCTGGACCTACTCCTGCATCAACTGCCTGCGCACGCTTCCCTATGTCAAGGCATGGGCAGACAAGTACAAGGATGCCGGGCTGGTGGTGATCGGCGTTCACACGCCCGAGTTCGGATTCGAGCGCGACAACGCCAACGTCCGGAAGGCGGTGCACCACCTGGATATCGGCTTTCCCGTCGTGGCCGACGGTGAGCGACGGATCTGGAAGGCTTTTGGCACGCAGGCCTGGCCGACGATGGTGCTGGTGGACGCCAAGGGCCAGGAACATTCACGCCAGGTCGGCGAAGGCGCCTATGAAGACACGGAGCGGACCATCCAGCGGCTGTTGCGCGAGGCGGGCGGCACCAAGGTGCCGGAAGGCCTGGTGGCGCCGCAGGGCCTGGGCACCCAGGCGGCACCAGGGCGTGAGCGCGCCCGATCGGGCGAAACGTACCTCGGCGCCGCGCAGTCGCATGGCTTCCGGGCCACTGCGGGGCGATTGACTGCGGGCGCGGCGGGTCCGTTCACCCCTGCCCGGAATCTTTCCGTCAACGAATGGACCCTGGAAGGAGCATGGTCGGTCGAGGCGGAGCGTGTCTGCCTGCGCCAAGGCAGCGGCCGCATCGCCCACAAGTTCTCGGCACGGGACCTGCACCTGGTGTTGGGTCCCGCCATGGATGGCGAGGCGATCGCCATGCGGGTCTTGCTCGATGGCAAGGCGCCGGCCGGCGACAGGGGATTCGACGTCGATGCGCAGGGCCGCGGCACTGCGGACGTCCACCGGCTGTACCAGCTCGTGCGGCGCAGCACCAGCGCCGGCGAGCAGCTGTTCGAGATCGAATTCGCGAAGCCGGGCGTTTGCGCCTACGCGTTCACCTTCGGGTGACGCGCGCGGCCATCGACCCGGCAGACATGCCTGCGCGCCCCTACATCCCGCCGGCGAGGAACCCGCCGTCCACCGCAATGCTCTGCCCGGTCACGAAAGCAGCCGCCGGGCTGGCCAGGTAGATGGCCGCGCCGACCATCTCGTCGACTTCGCCAAAGCGTCCCGCCGGTGTGCGGGACAGCGCGAGCGCCTTGCGCTGCGCGGACATCTTGTCGCGATTGAGTTCGGTCATGACGAAACCCGGCGAGATGGCGTTGACGCGAACGCCGCGCGCGGCCCATTCGGCGCCGAGCGTCTGGGTGAGGCTGAACACGCCGCTCTTGGCGGCCGAGTACACCGCGCTGCCCGGCCAGCCGCGGTGCGACGCCAGCGAGGCGATGTTGACGATGGCCCCGCTGCCGCGCGCCAGCATGTGCCGGCCGACTTCCGTGCAAGCGAAGAACACGCTCTTCAAGTCGGTGTCCATCACGCTGTCCCACTGGTCGGGCGTGAAGGCTTCGGAGGGCTGGATGAGCGTGATGCCCTGGCAGTTGACGAGCGTGTCGATGCGCCCGTGGTGGGCCAGGACACCGGCGACCAGGCTGCGCAGCTGCGCCATGTCGCTCACATCGGCACGCAGGCCGGACACTTCACCGTGCGGCCGCAGGTCCGCCACGGCCTGGTCGAGCTTGTCCTGTTGCCGGCCGGCGATGACGACACGCGCGCCGGCGTCCAGGTATCCCGCCGCGATGGCCTTGCCGATGCCGCTGGTGCCGCCAATGACCAGCGCGTACTGGCCGCCCAGGCTGAATCGGTCTTGAGCCTTCATCGCGTGCAACCTATTTCAGGAACTCCGGCGAGATCAGGCCGGGCAGGAACAGCACCAGCTGCGGCCAGATGACGACCAGCACCAGCACGCCGATCATGGGGATCAGCATCAACATGGTGTCCTTCAGCGCGTCGGCCAGCCGCATGTCGGCGATCTTGCAGCAGATCATCAGGCACAGGCCATAGGGCGGGGTGACCAGGCCGAAGGCCAGCGAGACGATCCCGATCATCGCGAAATGCACCGGATCCAGGTGGCCGGCCGCTGCGATCGGCTGCAGGATGGTGCCCACGATGATGATGGCCGGGATCGCGTCGAGAAAGCAGCCCACCACCAGGAACACGAAGGCGATGAACAGGCCCGTGGCGATCGGGCCCATGCCCCAGGCGGACACGCCTGCGAGCAGCGCTTGCGGGATCTTGTAGTACGCCATCAACCAGCCGAAGGCGCTGGCGGTGCCCACGCAGAACAGCGTGACGGACGAGAACTTGCCGGTGTCCAGGAAGGCGAGCTTCAGCGCCTTCAGGTCCATCTCGCGGTAGACGAAGACCGACAGCGCGCCCGCATAGAGCACGGCGACCGCGGCCGATTCCGTGGCCGTGAACCAGCCGAAGATCTTGCCCCCGATGATGATCACCGGCGTCAGCAGCGCCGGCACCGAGACCGCCGCCGACTTCAGGAACTCGATGAAGGTCGCGCGCGGATAGGTCGGATAGCCGCGCCGGACGGCGTAGGCGTGGACGGTGGCCATCTGCACCGCGACCAGCAGCAGGCCGGGGATGATGCCGGCCAGGAACAGCGCCCCGATCGACACGGACAGCACGCCGCCCCACACGATCATCAGGATCGAGGGCGGGATGATCACCGCCAGCACCGAGGAGACGGCGGTGATGGCCACCGAGAAGCTGTCGTCGTAGCCTTCGCGCCGCTGCGCCTCGATGAAGATCTTGGACTGGCTGGCGGCGTCGGCCGTCGACGAGCCCGAGATGCCGGCAAAGAACAGCGACAGCACCACGTTGATCTGCGCCAGCCCGCCCGGGAAGTGGCCCACCATCGTGCGCGACAGCTTGAGCAGCCGGTCGGTGATGCCGCCGACGTTCATCAGGTTGGCGGTGAGCAGGAAGAACGGCACCGCCAGCAGGATGAAGGAGTTGTACGCGTTGAAGGTCTCGCTCATGAGCGTCATGGCGGACAGCCGCGGCTCGATCAGCAGGATCGGCAGGCAGGCCAGGCCGAGCGAGAAAGCCACCGGCACGCGAAACGCCATCAACCCGAAGAAGACGACGAACAGGATGAGGGCGGCGACCGCTGGGGACAGGACGGCCCCGTTCACTCGGCCACCTCCGCGGCAGGCGCTGCGGCTGTGAGCACGCGGACGTTGTCCACGAACTGCTCACCGAGGAACACGATCCAGGCCAGGCCCGTCAACGGCCAGGCAACGTGGATCAGCCACAAGGGCAGCTCGGCCAGCTCGGAGATGCGGTTCATCGCGAACTTCGTGAACTCGATGCCCGACCAGATGAACACCAGCGCGAAGACCAGGGTGGCCACTTGCGTGACGAGGTTCAGTGACGCCTCGCCGCGTGGGCCCAGGCGCTTCCACACGTCGACGTTGAAGTGCGCCATCTCGCGCACGCCGACCATGGCGCCGATCATGATCATCCAGATGAAGACGAAACGAGCCAGTTCTTCCGTCCAGATGTAGGGCGGGATCAGGTCGGTGTAGCGCGCGACGATCTGCATCGTCACGGGCACGATCAGCACCGCCACCAGGGCGACGAGCAGCCAGTCCAGCAGCTGGGCGAACCCGGCGGTGAAGCGGCGCCAGCCGCCGCCAACGGCGCTCACTTGGTGGCGTTGATCTTGGTGTAGATCGCCTCGGCGTCGATTTCCTTGGCGTAGGCCGCCATCACCGGGTCGACCAGCCGCTTCATTTCAGCGCGGTCGGCGAACGGGATGCGCTTGAGCTTGCCGGCCTTTTCGAGCGCATCGAGCTTGGCGGAATCCTCGCTGGATTCGACTTGCCGGCCGTAGGCTCCGGCCTCCTTGCCGGCGCGGATGATGGCGGCCTGCAGGTCGGCGGGCAGTTTCTTGAAGGTCTTGCCCGAAAAGGCGATCGGCCGGATGGTGATGGCGTGCTGCGTCATGCTGAGGTTCGGCGCGACCTCGTAGAACTTCATCGACTCGACGCCTGCCGCCTCGTTCTCACCGGCGGACAGCACGTTGTTCTGGATGCCGTTGTAGACCTCGTTGTAGGCGACCACGGTGGGCGACATGCCCACGGCCGCGAACGTGCGGCTCCAGATCGGCGCGCCCTGCACGCGGACCTTCAGGCCCTTCATCTCGGCCAGGTTGCGAACCGGCTTGTTGACGAAGATGTTGCGCGTGCCGCCGCCGGCATAGCCGATCAGCATCACCTCGGCCTTCTGGTTGATTTCGTCGGCGATGGGCTTGAGCAGGTCGGCGTCGAGGACCTTGTTCCAGTGGTCGATGTCGCGGAACAGGAACGGCGCGTCGATGAAGGGCGCGGCCTTGGAGAACGTGGACATGTGCGCCGGCGACACGATGGCGTAGTCGACGGCCTTGCCCTGGGCCATGTACTCGAAGTACTGCTTTTCCAGGCCCAGCTCGCTGTTCCGGTGCAGCACGAAGTTGATGGGCTTGCCGTAATACTTCTTGACCAGCTCCTCGAACTTGAGAAGCGACTTGTTGAATGCGTGGTCGTCGTTGAACTGGACGGCGCCGTGCAGCGTGATGGCTTGCTGCGCGACGGCGGCAGCGGAGAAGCCCGCCAGTGCGAGAGCGGCGACGATCGCGCGACACCACAGTCCCGATACCGATTTGTTCATGTCCAGTCTCCTGTCTTGTTTCGACCAGCGGCCGAAAGCAAATGTAGAGACATCCCCATGCCCTGTCATAGGCGTAAACGCGAAGAGGTACTTTCCGGGCGCACGGTCATTCCCTCTCGAATCGGGTTTTTCCCTAGCACCCGATGGGTTATTCTGCGGCGAGGCTGTCGCGCTACGCGAGGCCGGCGCCTCGCGAACATCCTTACAGGAGAGACCCATGAAGACACTCAACACCCGATGCCTGGCCCTTGCCATCGCGCTTGGCGGCGTCATCGCCTCGGCGCCCGCGTGGGCCGGCAAGACGCTGGACGGCATCAAGTCGCGCGGCCAGCTGGTCTGCGGCGTCCACACCGGCCTGGCGGGGTTCTCGGCGGCGGACTCCGCCGGCAAGTGGACCGGGCTGGACGTGGACGTGTGCCGCGCCGTCGCGGCGGCGGTGCTGAGCGACCCGGAAAAGGTGAAGTACGTGCCGCTGACGGCGCAACAGCGCTTCACCGCCTTGCAGTCCGGCGAGATCGACCTGCTGTCACGCAACACCACGCTCACGCTCACGCGCGACGCGTCCCTGGGCCTGCAGGCCACCGTGGTCACCTACTACGACGGCCAGGGCTTCATCGTGCCGAAGAAGAGCAACATCAAGAGCCCCAAGCAGTTCAAGAACCAGACGGTATGCGTGCAGTCCGGCACCACCACCGAGAAGAACCTGACCGACTACTCCAAGGCCAACAACCTCAACATCAAGACCGTGGTGTTCGAGAAGGAGGAAGCGGCGACCGCCGCGTACTTCGCGGGCCGCTGCATCTCGTACACGACGGACGCCTCCGGCCTGGCCTCCATCCGCAACAAGGTGGCCACCACGCCGGCCGACCACGTGATCCTGCCGGACCTGGTGTCCAAGGAGCCGCTGGGCCCGATGGTGCGCCGCGGTGACGACGAATGGCTGGCGATCGTGAAGTGGGTGATCTACGGGCTGGTCGAGGCCGAGGAATACGACATCACCCAGGCCAACGTCGACCAGATGAAGGCCAGCAGCCAGGACCCGGTCGTCAAGCGCATCCTGGGCACTGGCGAAGACATGGGCAAGCTGGTGGGCCTGGACAAGGACTGGATGGCCCGTGCCATCAAGGCCACCGGCAACTACGGCGAGATCTTCGAGCGGAACGTGGGCCCGAAGTCCGCGCTGGGCCTGCCGCGCGGCATCAACAACCAGTGGAACAAGGGCGGCCTGATGTACGCCCTGCCGATGCGCTGAGCCTGGGCAACGACCGCCACTGATGCCGGCCAAGCGCCGCCGCGGAAAAAGCAGTTGGTCGTGGCGCAGCCGCGCCTTCCGCGGGTTGATCTACCAGGTGCTGGCCGCCGCGGCCGTCGCGGGGCTGGCCTGGTTCCTCTGGTCCAACACGCTGCACAACATGCGCGTGCGCGGCATCCAGAGCGGCTTCGACTTCCTGGGGCAGCAGGCCGGCTTCACGATCGGTGAAAGCCTGTTCCCCTTCGACTCGTCCGAGTCGTACCTCAAGGGCTTTGCCGTCGGATTGAGCAACACCTTGCGGGTGGCGCTGGCCGGCATCGTGCTGGCCACCTTCATCGGCACGGTGGTGGGCGTCGGCCGTTTCTCGCGCAACCTGCTGGTCCGTAGCCTGTGCGCCGGGTACGTCGAGTGCTTCCGCAACATCCCGGTGCTGCTGCAACTGCTGGTGTGGTACCTGGTGCTGACCGAGTACCTGCCCGGCGTCGGCGAAGAGTGGAAGGCCGGGCCCTTCTTCCTGAGCAAGGGCGGCCTGAACTTCCCCATCCCGATCTGGAGCCCGGGCCAGGCCTGGACGGTTGCGGGACTCGGCGTCGGCCTGCTGCTCGCGTGGGCCTGGCGACGCTGGGCCAGGCGCAGGTTCGAGGCGACCGGCATTCCCAGGAGCACGTTCTGGACGCCGCTGGCGCTGGTCATCCTGTGCATCCTGGCGGGCTGGACGCTGGGTGGCGCGCCGACGGCGCTGGACATCCCCAAGAAGGGCGAGTTCGCCGTGGAAAACGGCGGCGCGCTCACGCCGGAATTCCTGGCGCTGTTGCTCGGGCTCTCGCTGTACACCGCGGCTTTCATCGCGGAGGTGGTGCGTTCCGGCATCAGCTCGGTGGCGGCCGGCCAGTCCGAGGCGGCCGCCGCACTGGGGCTGGACCGCCGGCTCGAGATCCGGCTGGTGCTGATGCCGCAGGCATTGCGCGTGATCATCCCGCCGCTGACCAACCAGTACCTGAACCTCACCAAGAACTCGTCGCTGGCCGTGGCCATCGGCTACCCGGACGTGGTGTCCATCGCCAACACGTCGATGAACCAGACGGGCAGGGCAGTGGAGTGCATCGCCATCATCATGGCGGTGTACCTCACGCTCTCGCTGACGACGTCGGGCCTCATGAATTGGTACAACGCCCGCGTGGCGATCAAGGAAAAGTGAGGCCCATGGCATGGACCTGGCCGGTGCCCGCCGCATAGACCCGCGCCCTGCGCCGCGTGAGCGCGCCGGCGTGGTCGGCTGGCTGCGCGTGCAGTTGTTCAGCGACTGGCGCACCGGCATCGCGACGGTCCTGCTCGGCGCGCTGCTTCTATGGGTGGTGCCGCAGTTCGTTTCCTGGGCGCTGGTCAACGCCGTGTGGACGCCGAACCTGGAAGCCTGCCGCGCCGCGCAGGCGGAGGGCGCGTGCTGGGGAGTGGTGGCGGAGAAGTACCGCATCATCCTCTTCGGCCGCTATCCCTTCGACGAGCAGTGGCGCCCGCTGCTGGCCACGCTGCTGATGTTCGGGCTGGTCGTGGCCAGCTGCATTCGCGCTTTCTGGAAGCCGTCGCTCGCGGCGCTGTGGGCGGTGGGGCTGGCCCTCTTCTTCGTGCTGATGTACGGCAACGTGATGGGCCTGTCCAAGGTGACGACGGACCGCTGGGGCGGGCTGCCGCTGACCATCCTGCTGTCCACGCTGTCCATCGCGCTGGCCTTCCCGCTCGCCTTGCTGGTGGCGCTGGGGCGCCGTTCCAACCTGCCCGCGATCCGCGCACTGTGCACGATCTACGTGGAACTGGTGCGGGGCGTGCCGCTGATCTCGGTGCTGTTCATGGCCTCGTTCATGTTCCCGCTGTTCCTGCCGCAGGGCATGACCATCGACGTGCTGATCCGCGTGCTGGTGGGCATCACCCTGTTCGCCGCGGCCTACCTGGCCGAGGTGATCCGCGGCGGCTTGCAGGCCGTGCCCAAGGGCCAGGTGGAGGCGGCCGCCACCATCGGGCTGTCGTACTGGCAGACGCAGCGCAAGATCGTGCTGCCGCAGGCGCTGGCGATGGTGGTGCCCAGCATCATGAACAGCTTCATCTCCATCCTGAAGGACACGTCGCTGGTCAGCATCGTCAGCCTGTTCGAGCTGACCGGCTCCATGGACATGGCCTTGAACAGCGACGCCAACTGGAAGCCTTTCAAGCTGCAGGCCTACTTCTTCATCGCGCTGATCTACTTCACCCTGTGCTTCTCGATGTCGCGCTACAGCCAGTGGGTGGAAAAGCGCCTGAACCAGAGCAAGCAGCGTTGACGCCAAGGCACCATGACCGACTCCATCATCAGCTTCGACAAAGTCAACAAGTGGTACGGCAACGACTTCCACGTGCTGCGCGACATCGACCTGCGCGTTGCGCGCGGTGAGCGCATCGTCATCTGCGGGCCTTCGGGCTCCGGCAAGTCCACGCTGATCCGTTGCGTCAACGCGCTGGAGGAATACCAGGAAGGCAGACTGGTGGTGGACGGCACCGAGCTCGGCGACGACGTCAAGGCGATCGACGCGGTGCGCCGCAAGGTCGGCATGGTGTTCCAGCAGTTCAACCTGTTCCCGCACCTCTCCGTGCTGGAGAACCTGACCTTGTCGCCGATGTGGGTGGGCAAGCTGCCGAAGAAGGAAGCCGAGGAAAAGGCGATGCACCAACTGGAGCGCGTGCGCATCGCCGACCAGGCCGCCAAGTTCCCGCTGCAGCTGTCAGGCGGCCAGCAGCAGCGCGTGGCGATCGCGCGGGCGCTGTGCCTTACGCCCAAGATCATGCTGTTCGACGAGCCCACCTCCGCGCTCGACCCCGAAATGATCAAGGAAGTGCTGGACGTGATGATCGAGCTTGCGCAGCAGGGCATGACCATGCTGGTGGTGACGCACGAAATGGGCTTCGCCAAGGCGGTGGCCGACTCCGTGGTCTTCATGGACGAAGGCCAGATCGTCGAAGCGTCCAAGCCGGAGGACTTCTTCAACCACCCGCAGAGCGAGCGGGGGCAGGATTTCCTGTCGAAAATCCTGGGGCACTGACTGCCCGTCCAGCCCCGCTCGGCGGCCGCTGGCTACATCAGTTCCGACACCAGCGCGGCCAGGAAGACGCAGACGACCAGTCCGAGCACGACCGCGCCGCCGATGGCGAGCGGGCGCCAGTGGAAGCTGCCGCCCGTGACCCGCAGTCCGCGCGGAACTGACAGCGTCTTCGAGGCGCTTCGCAGTTCACCAGTGCGTGGATCGATGGCAACCCTGAAATCGTCCATCCGGCTAAGGGCCATGTCGCTCACTCCCGTTCGTCGTCGCAATGATCGGCCTCAGCCAGCCACTGGGATGTAGGACACCTTCCTGTCGAAGATCCTGGGATGTTGAATGCTCACTGTGCCGGCGACGCCACCGACTCCCGCAGCACCCCATTGATCTCCGCCCCGAAGATCAGCGTCGTGGCGCTGATGTACAGGAACACCAGCGTGGCGACCACGCCGGCGAAGCTGCCATACAGCAGCACCAGCTTGCCGGCGCTGCGCAAGGTGTACGACAAGGTGGCGGCAGCCCCCACCCAAAGCGCGGCGCCCACCAGCGCGCCCGGCAGCACGGTGTAGAGCCGCTGGGGCACGTCGGGCAGCCAGCCATAGACCAGCGCGTACAACACCGCCAGCGCGAGGAAGGCCAGGCCATAGCGCGCGCCGTCGAAGAGCCACAGGGCTTGCCGGCCATTGTCGGCATTGGCTTGCAGCAATTGCCACACGTAGGGCAGGATGATCACCGAGCTGAAGACCGCCAGCACGCCGGCGCCCACCACGATGGTGAAGATCGTCACCTTGATGCGGGCTCTCCAGAAGGACATGCCGCGCTCGACGCCGTAGGCGCGGTTCAGCGCCGAGCGGATGGCCTGCATGCCGGACGAGGCCGTCCACAGCGTCGCCAGCACGCCGATCGTCAGCAGCGCGCGATTGCGCTGGGCCAGCACCTGGTCGATGGCCGGCTGCATCGCATCCTGCACCATCTGCGGCGCATAGCCCATCACGCGGTGGACCAGGGCGGCCGCTTCGCCGGGCTGGCCGAAGTAGCCGGCGGACGCGGACACCAGCACCAGCAGCGGAAACATCGCCAGCAGCCACGAGAACGCCAGGCTGCCGGCCTGGTTGGCGCTCTGGTGCATCACGTAGTTGTGGACGGCCAGCAGCATCACGCGCAAACCGGGCGTGGCCAGCGCAGCGGAGCGCAGGCGCATCCAGGCATCGCGAAGTCGGCTCATTGACGCCGCAATTTATCAGGGACGATGGCCAGTTGGGCGCCTCGGCCAACTTCGGCGACCTTCGCCTACGCGGCGAAGCCCGCCGACATCTCGCCCTGATGGAAATCCTGGCAGCCCCGCGCTGACCGGAGTCAGCGCGCCTCTTGTGCCAGCGCAGCCAGCGCCCGCAGCCCCATCAGGTACGAGTGGACCCCCAGCCCCTGGATCGTCCCCTTCACCGCCGGCGAGATGATCGAGTGCGTGCGCCAGCTCTCGCGCGCGGCGATGTTCGACATGTGCACTTCGATCACCGGAAACGGCATGGCCTTGATGGCATCGTGCAGCGGCACCCCGTGCTGGGTGAGCCCGGCCGGGTTGACCAGGGCGCCCTTCGCCTCGTCGATGTGGCGGTGCAGGAAGTCGAGCAGCGCGCCCTCGTGGTTGGACTGGATCGTCTCGAGCTGCACGCCCAGTTCGCCGGCCAGCGCGGCGAGCTGCGCATCGATCTGCGCCAGGGTGGTGTGCCCGTAGATGTGCGGCTCGCGGCGCCCGAACAGGTTGAGGTTCGGGCCGTGCAGGACAAGGAACTTCACGGGACTGCCGCTTCGCATCAGAGCTTGGACACGCGTTCCAGCTCGGCCTTGAACAGGGTCACCACGGCGGGGTCGTAAGCCGCGGAGAACTTGTCGTACACCGGCCGCACCGCGGCGCGCATCTTGGCCAATTCGGCGGGAGGCACGTCGTTGTAGAGCATGCCCTTGGCGGTCAGTTCGCCCAGCGCCTTGCTGGAGACTTCACGGCTGACGGTGCGCTGCCAGTTCTGGGCTTCGATGGCGGCGTCCGCGATGATCTTCTGCTCGGTGGGCGACAGGCGATCCCAGAAACGCTTGCTGATCTGGACCGGGTTGGTCGCGTAGACGTGGTTGGTGCCGCTCACGTACTTCTGCACTTCATAGAACTTGCTCGAGGCGATGACCGCGAAAGGGTTCTCCTGGCCGTCGACGGCCTTGCTCTCCAGCGCGCCGTACAGCTCGGCGAAGGGCATCGGCGTGGGGTTGGCGTTGAAGGTCTTGAAGGTTTCCAGGAACACCGGATTGGGAATCACGCGCAGCTTCAGGCCTTCGAGGTCGGAGCCCTTCGTGATGGGGCGCTTGCTGTTGGTGACGTTGCGAAAGCCCAGGTCGAAGAAGGCCAGGACCATGACGCCCTTTTCCGGCAGCTTGGCGGTCAATGCCTTGCCGAGGGGTCCGTCGACCATGGCGTCGGCCTGCTTCGCATTGGCGAACAGGAAGGGGAAGTCCAGCATGCCGAACTCCTTGACGATGCCGTTCAGGGACGTGGTGGAGGCCACCAGCATTTCCTGCACGCCGCCTTGCAGGGCCGACTGCTGCTGCAGCTCGTTGCCCAGCTGCGAAGAGGCGAACTCCTGCACCTTGATCTTGCCGCCGCTCTTGGCCGCCACGATCTCGGCGAACTTGCGCACGCCCAGGCTGGTGGGGTGGTCGGGGTTGTTCAGGTGCCCGAACTTGATCGTGCGTTCCTGGATGTCCTGCGCGCTCACGCCCACGGCGGCGGCGAGCATGGCGACGGCGGCGAAGCCGCGGCGGGTGATCAGTTTCATGGGTTGTCTCCGATGGAAAACTTGGGAAGTGCGGCATGATAGGCAGTCGTCCAGAACTTCGTTCCACGCCGGAATTTCATTTCACATGACGAATTTGGCAGCCGGCCCCACGGGCACGGTCGATCGTACGCTGCGCATCCTCGAAACGCTGGCCTCGCAACCCGAAGGGCTGGCCCTGGCGGCGCTGGCCGACGAACTCAACGTGCCGCGCAGCGCCTGCCATCGCCTGCTGGCCGACCTGGTGCGCTGCGGCTATGTGCGCCAGTTGCGGGAGATGGGCGACTACATGCTCACCACGCGGCTGCCCGCGCTGGGCTTGAGCTTCCTGGGGGCGGCGGGCATCGTGGACATCGCGCAACCCATCATCGACCGCCTGGCCGAAGTGTCCGGTGAACTGGTGCGACTGGCGCTGGTGGACGGCGACCGCCTGACCTTCGTCGCCAAGGCCCAAGGCGCGCGCGCCGGCCTGCGCTATGACCCGGACATGGGCATCGACGTGCGCCTGTCCTGCAGCGCGGGCGGCCACGCGTGGCTGATGACGCTGAGCGAGGAGCGGGCGACGGAACTCGTGGCCCGGCAGGGCTTCGGTTCCCCGCGCGAATACGGCCCCAAGGCGCCCACCACCTTCAAGGCGCTGATGAAGTCGCTGGACGAAGATCGCAAGCGCGGCTTCAGCATGATGACGGAGATGTATGCGCCCGGCATGAGCGCCATGGCCGCACCGGTGCTCCGGCGCGGCACGGAGGCGGCCGGCGTGATCACCATCGCCGGGCCGCTGCAACGCCTGACGGCGGCGCGCATGCAGGAGTTGGGCCGGCCGCTGGTGCAAGCCGCCGGCGAGCTCGCCACGGCGGCGAACAGTTCGCCGCTGCTTCGCCGCGGCGCCACCCGCGCGGCCTGATCGGAAAAAAGGGAACAACGATGGCACTGTTGGGCGACTCCGCACTCGCGATGTGGTGGGACATGGCGCCGGACATGCGCGCCGAGTTCGAGCACTGGCATTCGCATGAGCACTTTTCCGAGCGTCTTGCGCTGCCCGGCTTCCTGCGCGCCTCGCGCTGGGCAGCGGCCGACGGCGGGGAGGGTTTCTTCATCCTCTACGAATTGCGGGACCATGCGGCGCTCAGTTCGCCCGAATACCTGGCGAGCCTGAACGCGCCGACGCCCTGGTCCACGCGCCTCATGCCGCACCACCGCAACATGGTGCGCAGCCAGACGCGTGTGCTGCATTCGCATGGCGCGGGGGTGGCGCGGCATGCGATGACGCTGCGCCTGTCGCCGCGCGAGGGCGAAGCGCCGCGCCTGCAGGCCGCGCTGCGCGCCATGATCGAGGAATTGCCACTGCGCGCGGGCCTGGCCGGCGCGCACCTGCTGCGCACGGACACGCCTGCCATCGCCCCCACCACCGAGCAGAAGATCCGGGGCAACGCGGATCGCAGCGCGGACTGGGTGTTCGTCGTCTGCGGCTACGACCTCGAGGTGCTGAGGCCGTGGAGCGGGAAGGCTTTCGCGCCCGCCGAACTCGCTGCGCTCGGCGCCGCGCCCGGCGCCGTCGCCGGCGCGTACAGCCTCTCGCTGTCCGTGGCGCGCGGCGAGAACGCGCCAGCCCGCTGAGCGCTCAGTGCTTGCCGGCGCCGTTGAGCGCGTCGAGCATGACGTTCTGCCAGGCCTGGAACGTCACGGGCCCTTCGTCCGCGGGCGATGGCTGCTGCTGCCCGGCCTTGGCCAGCATCTCGCCCTGAACCTTCATCGAGGCGGTCATCAGCTCCTGGCCGTACTGCATGGCCTGCTGCCAGCCCTGGACCAGCATCTGTCCCTGCAGCGCCAGGACTTCGGCGGGGCTGGTCGCCGCGCGGAGCCGCTCCGCGGCCTGCTCGTGAACGAGCGTGGCACGCTGCAGCATCTGCAGCTGGACCTCCTGGAAGGCTTGTGCGCCCTGGAGCAAGGTCGATGCGCCCTGGGCCACCCGGGCCAGGCTTTCGCGTGTGGGTCCGGCGGAGGATTCGACGCTCGACGTGGTGTCGTCCGGTTCGCTGTTGCGTGCGTTCTTTGCCATGAGGGTCTCCGGGTTGTGGGTACAGCGGGCACCCTACGCGCCCGCTCACGCCCGGCTGGCTCCGCAATGAACTGTTTCCACGCAGCCGTGTAAAGAGTCAGCCGCGCGCGAATTCCAGCAGTGCCGGCCCGGCCAGCCGATGCCGCACCCACTCGGGCATCGGCGCGGCACCGATCGAACGATAGAACTGCAGAGCCGGTTCGTTCCAGTCCAGCACGCTCCATTCGAAGCGCCCGCAGCCCTGCGCGACGGCGACGCGCGCCAGGTGCTGCAGCAAGGCCTTGCCGGCGCCCGCATTGCGATGCGCGGGCGTGACATACAGGTCTTCGAGGTAGAGGCCTTTCCTGCCTTGCCACGTCGAGTAGTTGAAGAAGTACACGGCGAAGCCGGCATCGACCCCATCGACGCTGCAGATCAGGGCATGCGCCGAACCTGCGTCGAACAGCGACTTCCGGATGTCGGCTTCGGTGGCGACGACCTCGTCTTCGGCGCGTTCGTAGATGGCGAGTTCGCGGATGAAGTGCAGGATCGATCCGGCGTCCTCCACGCAGGCGGGTCGAATGGCGATGGCGGGCATGCGCGAAGTGTAGATGGAGGGCTACCGGCGCAGCAAAGGAAAGCCCTTGCGAACGTGCTCGGCGAGCATCTCGCAGAACACCCTGGCATAAGAGGGCAGGGGACGGCGCTTGTCGGAGACCATCGTCAGCGGCTCGTTGAGGGCCTTGCCGCGATAGGTGACGCGCAGCACGCGAACCTTGTACCGGTGGATGCGCAGCGCCGAAGGGATGATGGCCACCCCGTGGCCGGCTTCGGCCATGGCCAGCAGCGCGTGCGGAGCCCGGCATTCGAGCACGTTGTTGGCCGTGAAGCCGGCCAGCCGGCACGCGGCGTCGAAGTTCCTGCGCATCGCGAAGTCCTGCGTCGCCTGCAGCAGCGGATGGGCCGCGAGGCTGGCGATTTCCACCTTGCCATCGGCGTTGCCGATCCGCAGCTTCGGGTGGCAGGCGGCCAGCATTTCCATGGGCGCGAGCTCATGGCTGGCAAAACGCTCCTCGTTCGGCGTGAGCGCGCTGGCAACGGTCTGCACCAGCTGCACCTCGCCGCGATCCAGCATCGCGAACGCCTCCTCGCCGGCCGCGGCATCCACCAGCCTGACCTGCACGCCCGGATAGCGTGCCGCGTAGTGCCGCAGGAATTCGGGGAAGATGCCTTCGATCAGGTGCGGCGAAGCCGACACGCGCAGCACCCCCACATCGCCGTGCTGCAGCACCTGGGCGCGTTCTCCCACCGCCCGCGCGTAATTCAGCAACCCCCGGCAGTCGCCCAGGAGTTGCTCGCCGCCGCTCGTGAGAACCAGGCGCCGGCCGACCCGGTCGAACAGCTTGAGGCCCAGTTCGTCTTCCAGCAGGGCGATCTGCCGCGAGAGCGCCGGTTGCGCGACGTGCAGGCGCGTGGCGGCTCCCGAGACGGTGCCGAGCTCGGCCACGGTGACGAATGTGCGGACATGACGCAAGTCCATGGGGGTTCCTTCTCATGCCGGTTCGGCATCAAGATGCAGAGCAACTCTATATTGGACTTATCAGGCGCGATGTCCAGAATCAGCTGCAACCCGTGGAGGCTTCCGATGAATCGCCTGATCCCGCTTCTCTTCGCGCTTGCCGCGCTCGATGTCTCGGCCGAGGGCTGGCCGGCGAAACCCCTGCGCGCCATCATCCCCGTGGGCGCCGGCAGTTCCACCGACATCGTGCATCGCATCGTGCTGGAGCAGGTTGCCCAGCAGCTCGGGCAACCCATCGTGGTCGAGAACCGCCTGGGCGCGGGGGGCAGCATCGGTACGGCCGCGGTGGCCAAGGCACCGCCGGACGGCTACACCCTGCTGGCCCACGGCTCGGCCCACACCATCGCGCCGGCTCTCTACAAGAACCTTCCCTATGACCCCGTGCGGGACTTCGCCGCCATCGTGCCGCTGGGCAGCTCGCCCAGCGTGCTGGTCGTGTCTCCCGCCAAAGGCATGAAGCGCGCCGCCGATCTCGTCGCCGCCGGCAAGGCGCAGCCGAATGCGCTGAACTTTTCCTCGGTCGGAATCGGCACCGCCACCCACCTGAGCGCCGAGCGCTTTGTCGCAAGCAGCGGCTTGCAGGTGGTCCACGTGCCGTTCAAGGGTGGAGCGGAAGCCATGACCGAGGTGCTGGCCGGCCGGGTGGACTTCTTCCTCGGACCGGTGGCGCTGGTGCTGCCGCAGTTGCGCGAGGGCAAGCTGGTGGCGCTGGCCGTGAACACTGCGCGGCGTTCGTCGACGCTGCCTGACGTGCCGACCATGGCCGAAGCCGGCATCGCCGACGCCGAGTATCCGATCTGGTTCGGACTCTGGGCTCCGGCCGGCACCCCCCGCGAGGTGGTCGAGCGTCTCGGCCGCGAGACCCTCCAGGCCCTGCAGGCCCCCAAGGTGCGCGAGCGGCTGGCTGCCCTGGGGGTCGATCCCATGCCGATGTCACCGGACGAGTTCACCGCGTACGCGGCCCGCGAGGTGCTGCTCAACGCGACGCTGGTGCGCAATGCCGGACTCAAGGCGGAGTGAAGTGAAATGTCGGTAGGTGCTACGCTTTGGCATGCAGGCAACGGGCGAGATCGAGAAAACCAGCAAGGCGCCTCTGGTGTCGATGAGGATCCTGGCGATCCTGGTGGTGGCCGTGCCGCTGCTGATCTACGGTTTTCTCGGCGCCTTCCGCTACCTCGAGTCCACGGCTGCCGCGGAACGGCGTGTGAGCCGTTCGCTGCGCGTGGCCCAGGAGCACGCCAGCAAGGTACTGGGCGGCGCGGAGGCGTTGCATGAGCGACTGGGCGATTTGCTCGGGGGCAAGACCGTCGAAGAGTTGCGTGCCGCGGAGCCGTCACTGCACGCGCTGCTCGCCACGCGCACGAAGGATCAACCGCAGATCCAGTCGATCTGGGTCATCGGCGCCGACGGCAAGCCCATCGCGACTTCGCTTGTTTCACCGCCACCGGCACTCGAGTATTCGGACAGGGAGTATTTCCGCCGGCACAAGGCGGGCGGCGCGGGCAGGTTCCTATCCCTGCCTTTCAAGTCCCGCAGCACCGGCGAAAGCATCGTGGACCTCAGCACGCGGTTCGACGGCCCCGGCGGCGCGTTCGGGGGCGTGATCAACGTCAGCCTGCGAACGAGCTACTTCGAGCGGTTCTACGAGGACCTGGTCAACGACGAGCCCGGGCTGGCGGTGAATCTGTTTCACCAGGCCGGTCCCATCTACGTGCGGTGGCCGGTACTGCCGGGGGCGCCGGACCGGCTCAGCCCCAGCAGCCCTACGCTCCAGCGCGTGGCCGCCGGCGACGACATCGGGCAGACCCGCGGCGTATCGTCCGTCGACGGGCAGTTCCGCATCATCTCCTTCCAGCGCGTGGGCGCCTATCCTCTTTTTGTCGGCACCGGAATGAACATCACGGCGCTGCGCAACGAAGTCCTTCGCGAGCTCGCCGTGCTGTTGTTGCTGGGCGTGCCGCCGTTCGCTGCGATCTACTTCGCGGCCCGCGCGTCCCTGCGGCATGCGCAGGAGGCGTACGAGTCCGCGCAGCGGCTGACGCGCGAGACGGCGACCCGGCGCAAGGCGGAAGAGGCGCTGTTGCAGGCGCAAAAGCTGGAGGCCCTCGGCCGCCTCACCGGCGGCGTTGCGCACGACTTCAACAACGCGTTGATGGTCGTGAGCAACAACGCGTACCTGCTCGCGCGCAGCGCGAGCGGCGCCGCCAGCTCGCAGGTCAAATCCATCCAGCGGGCGGTGGACTCGGCGACGAAGCTCACGCGGCAGCTGCTGGCTTTTTCGCGGCGCCAGGCGCTGGTGCCCGAGACGGTGGACCTGGCCGACAAGCTGCCGGCTTCGCGGTCGCTCCTGGCCCCGGTGCTGGGCACCCAGGTGCAGCTGCATGTCGAGGTCGCGCCCGGCACGCGCCCGATCACCGTGGACATGGCGGAGCTGGAGCTCGCACTGCTCAATCTCGCCATCAATTCGCGCGATGCGATGCCGGACGGCGGCACGTTCACGGTGACCGCGCGCAATACGGAAGATGTGCCACCCAAACTGGCCGGACGCGCAGTGGTCGCCATCGAGGCTGCAGACACCGGCGAGGGCATCGAGCCTGCGGTGCTGGACAAGGTGTTCGAGCCCTTCTTCACGACCAAGCCGGTGGGGCAGGGCACGGGCCTGGGACTGAGCCAGGTCTACGGGCTGTGCGAGCGTGCCGGCGGCATCGCCACCGTGCGCAGCGAGAAGGGCCTCGGAACGACGGTCACGCTCTTCTTCCCCGCTGCCGAGGGCGCTGCGGGAGGCACCAACGAACGACCCGAAGCTGCGATGGGCGCGCTCGGCAAGCGCGTGCTGGTGGTGGAAGACAACGACCAGGTGGCTGGCTCCCTGATGCCGCTGCTGGACGCCCTGGGCTGCCAGGCCACGCGCGTGGACCGGGCGTCCACCGCGCGCGAATGGCTGGCCGCGCAGCCGAAGCTGCCGGACCTGGTGCTGACCGACGTCGTGATGCCCGGTGAGATGGACGGCCTGGCCCTGGCCGCGCACCTGAAGAAGTCGATGCCCGGTTTGCCGGTGCTGCTGATGACAGGCTACGCGGAGCGCCTGGACGAGATCGCGGCGATGGGGTTCGAGGTCCTGCCCAAGCCTTGCTCGGCGGAAATCCTGGCTGCGGCGATCGCACGCGTGGCGCAGTCTTCGACCTAGGTCTCCTGCATGCTGGTCGTAAGAAGGAACGCCGACCGCTGGCGCTCAGCTTGAAAGCGCACCTTCGCTCACTAGGATGAAGGTATGTCACAAAATATCATTACAGGCAGCGCCGGGCGCGACCTGCTGATCGGAACCGCGGGCGACGACCTCATCAACGGCCTCGAAGGCAACGACTACCTGTTCGGGATGGCAGGCGACGACGACTTGCACGGCGGCCTCGGCGACGACTTCCTGTGGGGCGGGCAAGGCAACGACACGTACCACGTCGACACCACGGGCGAGAAGCTGTTCGAGCTCCGCAACCAGGGCATCGACACCGTCGTCAGCAGCATCAGCTACACGCTGCCGGCCAACTTCGAGCGGCTCGTGCTCGTCGATTTCGCCGACCCGACCTCAGCCACCGGCAACGACCTCGACAACGAAATCATCGGCAGCCAGGGCGACAACGTCATCGCGGGCAAAGGCGGCAACGACACGCTCGACGGCGCGGAGGGCCGCGACACCTATGTGTTCGATACGCGGCTGCGCCCGGACAACGTCGACACCGTGCAATTCGTTTCGGGCACCGACCTGATCCAGCTCGATTCGAAAATCTTCAAGGGCGTCACCGGGCCGGGAGCATTCGCGTTCGGCGGGGCAGCGATGGATGCGAACGACCGGATCATCTACGACGCGAACTCCGGCGCGCTGATGTACGACCCCGACGGCACGGGCCACCAGGCAGCGGTGACGTTCGCGATCCTGGTTGGACAAGCGGGCGCACTGTCCCCAGCGGACTTCGTTGTTGTCTAGGCAGGCCGGGTTGCCGCAGGCACCCCGGCGTCGCAACACGCGAGCGCTCAGTCCTTGAGATGCTTGCCCACGAGCCCCGTCATCTCGAACATCGTCACCTCGTCCTTGCCCATGACGGCCTTGAGCTTGTCGTCGCACAGGATGTTGCGCTTGTTCGCCGGGTTCTGGAGGTTGCGTTCCTTGATGTAGGCCCACAGCCGCTTGGTGACTTCAGTGCGTGGCACGGCCTCCGGCCCGATCACGGCAGCCAGCTGGGGGCTGGGCTTCAGTGCTTTCATGAAGGCGGAGTTCTTCTTGGGCGATTCAGATTGGGGCATTGGCTCTCTCTCATGCGAATGACGGCAGGATACCTGACCACGGGAGCTCCAACGAGCAGTTGCTCCTTGCAACTAAACTGCAGGGCTGACCATGACCCAAGACTCGACCGTCACTTCCCCACCTTCGCGCCGCCCGTCCACCGCACGCAAGGCGCCGCGGCCGGTGCATCCGCTCCTGCACAAACTGTTCGAGCTGTATCCGCGGCTGTTCGGTGCACGATTCCTCCCGCTCAAGGTCGGCATCTTCCAGGACTTGCTGGCGGCTCAGCCGCAGGCGCTGCCGGCGGACGAGCTGAAGGTGGCGCTCGGGCTGCACACGCGGTCGACGCGCTACATCGAGGCCGTGGCCTCCGGCCTGCCCCGCCACGACCTGCAAGGCCAACCGGTAGAGCCCGTGGCTGCAGAGCATGTGCATCACGCGATCCTGGAGTTGTACAAGCGCCGCGGCAGCAAGGCGCCGGAGCAGGCGCGTCGGCAGGCCGTCGAGCACCTGGCGGCTGCGGTCGAGGCATCCGGCCTCACCCGCGAAGGCTACCGCGAGCGCTTCACCTCGCCCGACGACAACGTGCACGCGATGCTGGAAGAAGCCCTGTCGATGGTGGCGCAGAAGAGCGCGCGCCGCGAAGCCCTGCAAAACGCGTACAAGGCCAGCGGCAAGACCGTCGCCGAATTCGCCGAGATGTACGGGGTGGACCCGCAGGAAGCGAAAAGGCTGCTGTCGTAAGGGTCAACCCGCACGCGACTGCACTTCCTTGCGCAAGCGCTCTTCCTGCTCGCGCAACTCGGGCGTGATGGCGTCGCCGAAATCCTCCACCGAGTAGATCTGGCGGATCTCGATCTCGGAATCCGTTCGCATCGGGTTCGGGCACTTCTTGACCCACTCGATCGCCTCCTGCAGTGAGGCGCACTTCCAGATCCAGAAGCCGGCCACCAGCTCCTTGGTCTCCGCGAACGGTCCGTCGATCACGCGCCGGTTCTTGCCGGAAAACGCGACCCGCGCGCCGCGGGAGCTGGGATGCAGGCCCTCGCCCGCCTCCATCACGCCGGCCTTGACCAGCTGCTCGTTGAAGGCGCCCATCTCCGCGAACTCTTCCGGCTTGGGTATGACGCCCGCTTCGCTGTCCTTCGTCGCTTTCACCATCACCATGAAACGCATGTCGCTCTCCTTGATCGATGCGGGCAGCCATCCGCCCACATCCTCACGACGATCGTAACGGGGCGAAATCGACAGGGCCGGCGCCGGTTTGCGCCGGAATTGCCGGCAACACGACCGTGAATGTTGCGCCTTTTCCCGCCCCTGCGCTATGGGCGACGACACTGCCGCCGTGCATCTCCACGATGCGCTTGACGATCGCCAGGCCCAGGCCCAGGCCGGACGTCTCGTTCACCACGGCGCCGGGCGCCTGCACGAAAGGCTCGAACAGGTCGTCTCCGCCGCTCTGCGCAAAGCCTTGCCCGGTGTCCGTGATCGTCACCTCCCAGCCGGCAGGCACGCTGGACAGCTTCAATGCGATGTCTCCACCGGCGGGGGTGTACTTCGCGGCGTTGTTCAGCAGGTTGGCGAACACCTGCACCAGGCGGCCGGCGTCACCGCGCACGGGTGCAGGTGTGTCGGGAACATCGGAGGTCAGTTGATGCTGCTTGCTCGCGATGAACGCCTCGACCTGGTCGTGCGCCTCGCCCAGCACGGCGCGCAGGTCGACCGGCGCCATCTGCATGTCGATCTTGCCGTGAAGCACCTTGGACGTATCCATGAGTTCATCGGACATGCGCGCGATCTGCCTCACCTGCCGGCTGACGATCCCGGCAGCCCAGGCAACCCGCGCCGGGTCGGTGGCGGACCGCTGCAGCACCTCGCTGGCGGTGGACAGCGCGGAAAGTGGATTGCGAATCTCGTGCGCGACCGTGGCCAGCACCTGGTCCTTGGCGCGATTGCTCCTGCGCAATTCCAAGACGGACTGGGACAACGCCCGGCGAGATGCTTTCAGGCGCCCGCCGATGACGCTGATGCTCACGCCAATGGCAATGAACAGCAACGTGCGCGTGATGTTGGGCGGTTGGAGAACGCCCTCCCAGCCCGGGTGGCCGACAAAGAGATAGGTGCCGGCCATGGTGCCCAGCGCTGTCGCGAACATCCCGGGACCGAACCCACCGTAGAGGGCAGCGAGCGCAACCGACAGGGCAAGGATCAGGTAGGGCCCCTGCTGGCCGAGGAAAGGATTGAGCAGGAAGCGCAGCCCAAGCCCGCCTGCCACGGCCAGCAGCGCCAGCGCGTAGCCGTCCCATGCACTTTCCCGGGAAGACGCGTCGTGCGCGGCATCGTTCGTTGTTGTCCGTCCCATTGACCCGCAATCTAAAGCAATACCAGTCTCCGGGCTCGCTAAAAGGCTTACAGGGCTTTCCACGTCGACACCCCGCGCCCGCAGCGTCTACAGTCCGTCACCGGAAATGACAGGAGACTCTGCAATGAAACTGGCCCGCGTACTTGCCCGCACGGCCCTGGCTGCCGCTGCTGTGCTGCCCCTGGTCGCGAGCGCGCAGGACTTCCCGAACAAGCCGATCCGCCTGCTGATCCCGTTCACCCCGGGAGGCGGCACCGACTTCGTCTCGCGCGTGGTGGCCACCAGCCTGACCGAAGTGCTCAAGTGGCAGGTGGTGCCGGAAAACCGACCCGGCGCATCCGGCAACCTGGCCGTGGCGCAGGCCGCGCAGGCGGCGCCGGACGGCTACACCATCGTCATGGGCCAGTCGGACAACATGGCCCTGGGTCCGTACCTCTACCAGAACGTGGGCTACGACACGCTCAGGAGCTTCGTGCCGATCATCCAGGTGTCCGAGACGCCGCTGGTGATCGTGTCGCGCGGCCCCGCCGCCGGTGGCACCAAGCTGCTGACGATGACGGATGTGGTCGCCAAGGGCAAGACCGGCGACGGATTGAACTGGGCCACCGCGGGCAACGGCAGCATGGGCCACCTGTTCGGCGAGCTGTTCAAGGCCAACGCAGGCTTGAAGCTGACCCAGGTGCCCTACAAGGGCGCCGCGCCGGCGCTCGCCGACGTGATGGGCGGGCAGACCGATGTCGCCATCCTCTCGGTGCCTTCGGTGCTGTCGCTGGCCAAGGGCGGCCGGCTCACGCCGATCGCCGTCACCACATCCAAGCGCGTGCCGGTGCTGCCCAACGTGCCCACGCTGGCGGAAGCCGGCATCAAGGACATGGACACGGGCGTCTGGCTGGGCCTGTTCGCGCCTGCGGGCACGCCGCCGGACATCGTCGCCAAGCTCCACGCCGGCATCCACAAGGTGCTGCAGATGCCCGAGGTGCGCGAGAAGATCATCAACGGCGGCGCCATCCCGGTGGGCGGCACCGGCGAGGAGTTCGCTGCCTTCCTGCGCGTGGACTACCCCAAGTGGGGCCGCGTCGTGAAGGAGGCCGGCGTCAAGCTGTCGGAGTAGGCGCCGCATGCAGCTCGAAGGCATCCGGGTCGTCGACCTCACGCGCATCCTCTCCGGGCCCTTCTGCTCGATGTTCCTGGCGGACATGGGCGCAGAGGTGATCAAGGTGGAGGACCCCGACGGCGGCGACCCGATCCGGCACCAGGGCGAAACGAGCAACGGCTTCTCGCTGTACTTCGCCTCGTTCAACCGCAACAAGCGATCGATCACGCTGGACCTGCGCAGCGAGGAGGGCAAGGAGGTCCTGCGCGACCTGCTGCGCGGCGCCGACGTGGTGATCAACAACTACCGGCCCGGCATCATGGACAAGATGGGGTTCGGGCGTGACGCGCTCAGGGCGATCAAGCCCGACATCATCAGCTGCCACATCACGGGCTATGGCCTGGACGGCCCGTACCGCGACCGGCCCTCGTTCGACTTCATCGCGCAGGCCATGAGCGGATTCATGAGCGTCAACGGCCTGGAGGACGGCCCTCCGATGCGCGCCGCGCCGCCGGTGTCGGACCTGGTGGCCGGCTCGTATGCAGCCATGGGCATCCTGGCGGCGCTGGTGCGCCGCAACCGCACGGGGCAGGGCGAGGAAGTCGCCACCGCGCTGACCGACAGCATGACGAGCATGCTGGCCTTCCTGGCCACCAACTTCTTCGCCAGCGGCAAGCAGCCGCTGCGCACCGGCAACGACCACGCGCTGGTCTCGCCGTACGGGCTGTTCGAGGCGGCCGACGGCCAGATCGCCGTGGCGCCTTCCAACGACGCCTTCTACGCCCGCCTGATCGACGGCCTGGGCCTCGACGACCTGCGCGCGCGCCCCGAGTACCGCACCAACGCCGATCGCTTCGAGCGGCGTGCGCAGATCAACGCCGAGATCAATGCGCGCACGCGCGGGCACACGGTCGAACACTGGATCGCAAGATTGAATGCGGCCGGCGTGCCGTGCGGCCGCGTGCTGGGCCTGGGCGAGGTCTTCGAGGATCCGCAGACCCAACACCAGCAGATGCGCATCACCATCCAGCATCCGCAGCACGGCCCGCTGGACGTGCTGGGCTTTCCCATCAAGTTCTCCGACGATCCCTGCCGCGTCCACCGCCCGCCGCCCGTGCTGGGCGCCGACACGGACGCACTGCTGGCCGAGCTGGGGCGGGACCCGTCCACCATTGCGTCGCTGCGCGAACGGGGTATCGTTTAGCGCGCAGCCTTTCCGGAGTAAACCGAATGACCACCTTCCAGACCCCTGCCAGCGACCGCTTCGTGCTGGTCACCGAGGTTGGCCCGCGCGACGGCTTCCAGTCCGAAAAGCAGTTCATTCCCACCGAGGTCAAGGCCGGCCTCATCAACGGGCTGATCGCTGCCGGCGTGCGCAGCTTCGAGGCGACTTCCTTCGTGTCACCCCGCGCCGTGCCGCAGATGGCCGACGCGTCCGAGGTGATGGCGCTCATCGAGCGCAAGCCGGGCGTGCGCCTGACCGCGCTGGTGCCCAATGCGCGCGGCGCCGAGCGCGCTGCGGCGGCCCAGGTGGACATGATGGCGGGCTTCGTCTCGGCCTCCGAGACGCACTGCCAGGCCAACCTGAACAAGTCGATCGATGCGGCGCTGGCGGACTTTGTCGAGTACGCACCCATCGCGCACAAGTACGGCATCGCGCTGCGCGGCGCGGTGGCAACGGCCTTCGGCTGCCCCTTCGAAGGCGAAGTGCAGATGGCCAACATCCTGAAGATCGTCGAGACCTACATGCGCCACGGCGCCAGGCACATCAGCCTGGGCGACACCACCGGCATGGCCACGCCGCCCGTGGTCACCCGCACCGTGGAAGCGATCCGCCAGCGCTTCCCGGAGGCGATCATCGCGCTGCATTTCCATAACACCCGCGGCATCGGGCTGGCGAATGTCATGAACGGGTTGCATCTGGGTGTGCGGGAGTACGAGTCGTCGTTCGGCGGGCTGGGGGGTTGCCCCTTCGCGCCGGGCGCCACCGGCAACATCTGCACGGAGGACCTGGTTTACCTGCTGCACGAGTGCGGGTGGGAGACGGGGATCGATCTGGACGCGCTCGCTGCGGTCGCGCGTGATGTTCAGGGTTTCATGGGGAGGGAATTACCGGGGCAGTATATGAAGGCGGGGGCGCGCCTGAAGTTGACTGGGGTGGGGGATGCCCGGCGCGCGGTAGGGTAACCGCAGGCCGGGTTGCCGAAGGCGCCCCGGCGTCCCCGTGAAGGCTTTCTCTTCGTCATCCCCGCGAAGGCGGGGATCCAGGGCTCCCTGACTGCGAAAACAGGAATTCAGACGGTCTTGAAAAGCGTGTCCTGCGTGCTCCCCGCAATGAAGCACGTGCTGCCACTCACCGTCGTATCCACATACTTCGCGTCTTGCATCAGCCTCGTGTCGAGTGCCTCGAACTGCCCCGCGAGTCGTTCACGGCTTATTGAACCCGCACCACCTCGAACTGCTGTCGGATGGGAGCGACCTGTATCGACACCTCATCCCCCTCGCATTTGCCCAGCATGGCCCTGCCCAAAGGGGATTCGCTGGTGATGACGTGAACGAGCTGAGTGCCGCTGACCAACTGCATGCTGCCACCATCCGGGCCGAGAAAAAGGTGTTGCCGCTTGTCGTCGGAATCGACCAGACAGACCAGTGCGCCGAGCTGTATACCTTCTCTCACGTCGTAGGGACGCGGGCGGAATTGGCGCCAATCGGCCAGCGCCTGCCGGATGGCTTCGGCGCGCCGCACTTGGCCGGTGGCCAGGTACGCGGCTTCGAGTCCCAAGGTGTCGTATTTGTTTTCGGCGATGTTTTCTTCGTGGGTCGCCGTTTCATGGGCCGCCCGCACCGCCTGTTCGGCTTGCAGCAGGTCTTCGGCTAGCCGATCCAGCACCTGCTGTTGCAGCAAGGCTTTATCCATGACGAAATGGACTCCGCGATCGACAGGCCATGGGAATCACCCTGCCTCCTGCGGCGACGCCGCGAAGTGCGGAAGTTTCTCGTCGAGACACACCCATGGTTGCGCACTCGCCGTCCAGATGTCCAGCATCGGGGCGAATGCGGAAGCATCATCAAGTGTAGGGAACCGGATCGACGTGAACTGCGCGTTCACCTCGCTTTGCGTGAAAAGGGGCGTGCCGCAGTCCCCGCAAAATCCGCGCGTCGTCATTTTCCCGCTGCTGGCACGGGCAGCGTAGGCCTTCGGACTGCCGGAGATCTCGAGATCCATCGTATGCACGACGATGCCGGAGGCAAAGGGAGCCCCGCTCGCACGCTGGCAATCGCTGCAATGGCAGTTCAACATCGCAACGGGATCGCTCGCGCACGTGTAGCTGACCGAGCCGCAGGCGCAACTGCCGGAGAAGGGTGGATTCATGCCGCGGATTATCGGCGGCGTCGCGACATCGACCGGCCAGGAGACCGAACTCGTTGCTCCGTCCGGAACGGAATACGAGGCGTTCCAGGCGGGAACGCGCATTCAATCGTGCTCGCCGTGCAGTCGCTTCAGCGTCGACACCAGCTCGCCGTCACTTGAGAGCTTGTTCACGAAGGCAGTTGCCCCTGCTTCGAAGGCTCGTAGCCTGCGGCCGGGATCGTCGTCGGCTGTGAAGATGATGACCTTGATCCCCGGCCTGGCTTGCATGACCTGACGGCACGCGTTCAGTCCCCCGACCTTCGGCAGATTCATGTCGAGCACGATCACGTCGGGCTCCAGGCGTTGGACCGCATCGAGCAGTTCGTCCCCGTCGGAAATGTTTCCGACGACATCGAATTCGATTGTCAGCAGCCGCGTGATGGCTTTCACGATCCCTGGGTGATCGTCCACGATCAGTATGCGAAGTCGGGCGGGTGTCATGGAGTGCTGGCGATGGTCCCGCTCAGGCTCTGCGCAGCAGCCCGGGCCGCGCACCGCCTGGAAGCGTGACGGTGAAGGTCGCGCCGCCATCGGCATTGCCATGGACGGCAATCGTCCCTTCATGGGCTTCCACGATCCTCTGCGTGATGGCCAGGCCGAGGCCGAGGCCATCCGGCTTGGTCGTGACGAAGGGCATGAACAGGGTGCGCATGGCCTCGGCCGACAAGCCGGCGCCCGTATCGCACACCGACACCTCCACGCGGCCGCCGGCGCTCGCGGTGCGGATCGTGACACGGCGTTTGTCCTCTTCGTTCTTCTGCAGCGCGTCCATCGCGTTGCGAATCAGGTTGACGAGCACCTGCTGGAGGAGCACCTGGTCGCCCTCGACGAGCAAGGGAGCCGGAGCAAGGTCCAGGCTCGCCTCGATCCGCCGCGTCTTCAGGTCGTGGGCAACAAGCGCGACCGATTCATGGATCGCGCGGTGAAGGTCGATCGGCTTCTTTTGCAGTTGATGGCCCCGGACCATTGCGCGGTGGCGCTCGATGATCTGTGACGCGAGGGTGGCTTCCGTCCGGATGTCGGCCACGATCTCCCCTGTCGCGTCCGGCGTCGCCCGGTCGGCCTCGACCATCGCCTGCAGCACCTGGGCGTTGCTCAGGATCGCGCTGAGGGGTTGGCCGAGTTCGTGCGCGATGGAAGTCGCCAGCGTCGAGATGGTTTCGCGGCGGTTGGCGTCGGCGGCGAGCGCCAGGTTCCGGCGGCCATTGGCCTCGGCGTGCTGCCTCGCGCGGCGTTCGTACAGGAGCCATGCGATCAGGATCGATTGGGACAGCAACACGCCAATGGCGGCCAGGATGGCGGCCTGGTACTCATCCCACAGGCTCGGGCCGCGGAACTCCACGACGCTGTCGGGCGGCAAGCGGCTTTCGGGGATGCCCCACCGCTGCAACTCGCGCCAGTCGAAGGTCGGCTGGCCTGCCGACAGTGGAGGGACACGCACGCTCGCAGCTGGCGCGCCTTGCAGGATCCGGTTTGCCGCGTCCGCCGTGTTCTGAGCCAGGCGGGGGATGGAGATCAGGGGTCCGCCGACCGCTCCGGCGCCGAGGTATGTGCTGAAGAGTCCGAACAAAGGGGCGTTGGCCTTGGCGTGAATGTCGGCCAGGACCTGCGCGTCCGCGTAGGCCGCGCCGCGGACGTCGGTGACGAAGTTGAGATAGACGATCGCCGTGTGCGGGGGAAGGCTGGCGACGCGGCGCAGGATGTCCTGGAGGGAGAACTCCTCGGACCAGACGAACGTCACGCGGCCGCTCAACCGCCGGAATTCGGTCTCGAGCTCCCGGCGCCAGAATGCGCTGGGGGCCCCAGCCCCATTCAGCATGAAGATCTGCCGGGTCTCGGGGAGGACCTGCAGGATGCCGTCGATGAGGCGGGGGAAATCGTTGGCTACCGGGGCCGCAGCCTCGTTTTCGCGCAGGGGCACGCGATAGGCGATCCGTCGATCGACCGCGGCGAACAGGAGCGGCTTGTCGGGAAAAAGCGCTTGCCGATGGTGGCGTGCGAACTCGACTGCCGTGCCGGAAGCAGCCACGATGAGGTCGGGCGGCGGCCGATCGGCGTACATGGACCGGATGTAATCGGCGACGGCTGGTCCGGAGGCACCGACGAAGCCAGTCGGTCCCACCGTGACCTCGACGACGTTCACGGGCTTGCCGGCCAGTTGGTCCAGGCGCACGCGAAATTGGCCATTGAACTCGTCCAGGACGACGTTCCCGCGATTGAAGGATTCCAGGAGCAAGACCTGCTTGGCCGCCGGTTGGTCCTGGCTCGCCGCTGCGGAGATGAACAGCACGCCGCCCAGCAACATCCATTGGAGACTGCGTCGCCGGCCGCGATGCGATGCGGGCCCGGCCGATGGCGAGTGCATGGACATGTGGCGTGAGTATCGCCGCTGCCGGCGCTCGTTGTCGGCTACGGCTGCACCACCCACGTGCCGGGCGCCACGTTCGGGAAGTTGCGCCAGCGCTGCCTCCGCCAGGCTCGCGGCGCTGGCACTCGAGTGGCTGGTGGCCTGCGACCGGTACGGCACCTGCCCGCTGGCCAGGTCGCGCAGTAGCACGTCGACGCGCTGCGACGGATACACGGTAGCGCCGCTTCCTCAGGTTTCTCGAACACCGCCTGGACTTGTTTGCTGCCCAGGAGCGGCCCTCCAGGAGCAATCGGGCACGACGGCATCAAGGCGCTCAGTCCAGCTTGATCCCCAGCCCCTGAACAAGCTGCGTATACCGCTCGACTTCGACCCGCAACATCCGGGCAAAGTCCTCGGGGGTCGGGCTGCCCAAGGCCTCGGCGCCATTCGCATCCATCGCCTTCTTGAATTCGTCGGTCGCCACGATCGCCACCAGTTCCTTGTGCAGGCGATCGACCACGGGCTTGGGCATGTTGGCAGGTCCCATGATTCCCAGCCAGAGCGCCGCGTTGAACCCTGGGTAGCCTTGCTCGGCCACCGTCGGCACGTCCGGCAACGCGGGCGAACGCGTCAACGTGCCCACGGCGATCGGACGCACCTTGCCCGCCTTGGCGTTCTGCAGCAGTGCGGGCATGGAGCCGAACACCGTCTGCACTTCACCCGACAACAGCGCCAGGTCGGCGGGCGCGTTGCCCTTGTAGGGAATGTGCTTGATGTCCAGCTTGGCGGCGTCCTTGAGCATTTCCATCGCGAGATGCGTGGCCGTGCCGTTGCCGGCCGATGCGTAGTTCAACTTGCCTTCGTTGGCCTTGAAATGGCTCACGAACTCGGGCAGCGTGCGAGCGGGCACCTGGGGATTCACGACCAGCAGGTAAGGCGTGATGGCCACCAGCGAGATCGGCGTGAAGTCCCGCGTCGGCACGAACGGAAGCTTGCTGTATGCGCCGGCTGAAATCGCGTGGGTGCTGGTGGTGGCCAGCGTCAGCGTATAGCCGTCGGGCGGCGCCTTGGCCACTGCGTCGGCGCCGATCGTTCCCCCGGCGCCAGCCCGGTTGTCGACGATGATGGACTGGCCCAGCCGGTCACCCAGTTGTTTGGCGACGATGCGCGCCACGATGTCCGTGGAGCCGCCGGGAGCAAAGCCGACCACCAGCCTGATCGGACGATTCGGGTAATCCGTTTGCGCGATGGCGGACAGGGGCGCGAGAAGTGTCGCGGCCGCCAGGCTCACCAGCACTTGTCTCTTCGTTGGCATGTTATTGCTCCAGTGCGTTAAGGCAGTGCGCATGAGACCTCCAATTCAAGGGCACGTCAATCCGGGCAGCCACGTGTTGGCACGAACGAAAGTAGCATGGAGTACGGAGAACATGGATTCGCATCGCCTCATCGCCGCCAACGCATACCGCGTGCCTCAGCCATTCCGCAGCTTCGCGGTCCGGAGCGAGGAACCGCAGCACGCTTTCGACGCCCGCGCGCCCTATGAATGGATCCACGTCGTGCGCGCCGACTTTCTCGATGCCGGTGCGCTCCGCAGTCTGGGTGCCGAGGGCCATGCACGTGCGAGAGCCGAGACCTTCACGGACATCGAGTACGCGGCCACCACGCTGGAGGACCTGGCCGCGGCCGCACCCGGCGTCGACGACCTCGTCGGGCGGATCGCGGGCGCACTGCACCTGACGGGTGTCCTCGGGGACGACCCGGCCGCGTACCGCAGCAGCGTCGCCACCCGCATCGACTATCTCGCCTCGCGAGGGGCGGGCTTCCACAACGACGTGCGGGGCCACTGGTCTCGCTGCCTGTTCTGGATCCTGGCGCTCGACCTGGCCAACGTCGACTTCGTGATGCCGCACGCGGGCGTGCAGGTGGCGTTGGCACCCGGCGACCTGGTCGTCTTCGACCCGACCATGGCCCACGGGCTGTGCCGCCCCGCCGACCACGGCGTGGCGCTGGAGGCGTCCTTTCTTGACGGCGAGGACGGCCGGCAGGTCTTCCTGACCGGCGAAGTCCTGCTCACCGATGCGCAGTGGGCTGCCGCCGGTGCGCCGTGGCTGCCCATCGAGGAGTTCGAGCGCCGCGGTGCGCTGGACCTGATGGTTGCCGAGTTCGACGACTGCAGCGGCAGCATCAAGCGTCCGGGCACGCTGCGCGCCTGCATGAAGCGCAGCACCTGCTACGTCGACGCCGCCGGCGCCTGACGACTCACGCGCTCCTGGCTAGCGCCACCAGGCCCAGGTATTCGGAGCGCGTCTGCGGCAGGACGGCGGCCGCCAGCTGTTCGTGCGACGTCCGGTGGCGAGCCTGCATGCGGGCCGAGGCTACCGCTTTCGACCGGCAGAACCAGTGGCAGGTGTGCTGCATCAGCAGCAATTCGGCGGTGATCGCAAACGCGCGGTCCTTCGGGGACGCTGCGCCCTCGGCCTCGATCGCGCGGCAAATGCCACGTGCGTGCACACGAAGGGCTTCGCGCAGGTCGAAGGACGGGGCGAAAGCCAGCGCGAACGGAAGCCAGATCGGGAGCTTACTCACGCGGGTGGCCTCGGGATCCGCCGACGCCACGTCATCCGCGAGCTGGCCCATCTGCCGGCACAAGTCCTGTTCGTTCCCCCGCAGCACGTACAGCACCTGTTCGCGCCGGCCAGGCTCCGCTTCGCCCAATGCGCGCAGGTAGCCCTGGGTGACGGTCTCGATGTTCTTCTCGATGCTGTAGGGCGACAGGAAGCTGGCAAGGAGCGCGATGCGCTGGTGCTGCACTTTGGTCTTGGCGATCCAGCAGCCGGCGGCCAGCGCAATGGCAAGGGGTAAGAGGTAATCCACGTCGCGATGCTACACAGGGACGACGGACGCCTCCGCGGGCGACTTCGACATCATCCAAACGGAGGAGGCCACGCACGAAGCGTGCGTCCCGCGCGACAAACCTGCGCAATCCAGAATGACGCCGCCGCGCCTCGTCGCTAGAGTTCAATCTCCACAACAGAGGAGGAATCATGAGAAAGCTGATCGTGGGCATGGCGCTCCTGGCGCTGCTTACCGGGTGTGCTTCCGTGAAGATGGAGGACAAGGCGGCCTCGGAGCGGGCCAAGCAATTCGCGCAGCCGTCGTCCGGGAGCGCGGGCCTGTATGTCTATCGGGATAGCACTTTCGGCGCGGCGCTGAAGAAGAACATCTGGGTCGACGACAAGTGCGTCGGCGAGTCCGCGCCCAACGTTTTCTTCTACACCGAAGTTGCGCCCGGCAATCGCAAGGTTTCGACCCAGTCCGAGTTCTCTCCGAACGATCTCGCGCTGATGGTTGAGGCGGGGAAGAACTACTTCGTGCGGCAGTACATCAAGATGGGTGTCTTCATCGGCGGCGCCGGCCTCGAGACCGTCCCGGACGAACAGGGCAAAGCCGCAGTGGCCAAGCTCGAACTTGCTTCGGCTGGTACGTGTAGCAAGTAAGCCGGCGGTGAGCTCCTCTTCATGAGGGGCTCACCGCTCTTCCTGCTCGCGGCGCCGTCGGATACAGTCGACCTCCCAACCCGCCAGGAGCGTCCCATGGACACCACCGCCGTCGAAACCTTCCTGAGGGTGACCGCACTGCAGCTCGGGATCAAGATCGTGGCAGCGATCGCTTTCTGGGTGATCGGGCGCTGGATCATTCTGCGCGTGATCAGGCTGGTGCAGGCCGGCATGGATCGCAGGCGGCTGGACCCGACCCTCACGAAGTACCTCGGCGCGGTCATCCATGTCACGCTGACCGTCGTCCTGGCGATCGGCATCCTCGGGTACTTCGGCGTGCAGACGACCTCCTTCGCCGCGCTGCTGGCCGGTGTCGGGCTGGCCGTCGGCGCGGCCTGGAGCGGGCTGCTGGGCAATTTCGCGGCCGGTGCCTTCATGCTGGTGCTGCGGCCTTTCAAGGTGGGAGACGCCGTCAGCGTCGGCGGTGTCACGGGAACGGTGCATGAACTGGGCCTGTTCGGGACCAGCATCATCACGCCAGACAACGTGCTGACGCTGGTTGGCAATGGCAAGGTCTTCGGCGACACGATCCAGAACTTCTCGCGGCTGCCGGTGCGCCGCGTGGATCGCACGGCGCAACTCTCCGGCGGCGTCGATGCCGTCGAGGCGTGCGCCAAGCTGCGCGAGGCGGTCGCACGCATTCCGAACGTGTCGGCTTCGCCGGCGCCCGAAGTGAACCTGCTGGACCTGAACGGACTCGGGCCGCTGATCGCCGTGCGGCCTTACTGCCGGAACGAACATTACTGGCAGGTTTACTTCGACACCAACGAAGCCATCGTTCGCACCGCCAGGGAAGCCGGTTGGCCGGCGCCAACGCCGGTGAACATCACCCGGGTGCAGCAGATCGCGTGATGTACGCTGGGCATCCCGCTCGTTTCCCTGACGCCCGTGCGCGAGATCTTCTCAGGTGCTTTCTTCGAGCGTGCAAGTGAACAGCTGCCATGGTTCGCGTTGGCGCTGCTGATTTCGGTGGCCATCACGTCCCTGGTTTCCCGCGAACGCCGCCGCCGGCTTGGACTCACCCGGTTCCTGCTCGGCTACCTGTGCCTCGCGGCCGTACCGCTCTTTGGCGTGATCGTGCTGCGGTCGGCGTTGCGCGAGGGACTGGAACATGCCGGCCACGGTTGGTGGGCAGCGTTGTGGTTCAGCCTGTTCTGGATGATGACCTTCATCGTCGTGGCGCAGTGGGTCGTGCGCCGCATGCCGCCGACCCGCGGGTGGCTGCGGGACTATCGTCAGGCCGGCCGCGACATCTGGCGCGACCGGCTGGCACGCTGGTTCGGCATCCGCTTGCGCGATTGAAAATGCCTAGCGCGCGGACAGCTTCATCCGCAAGCCTTCGGGCTGCATCACGAGCGTGAGCCGCTCGCGCGGCTCGCCGTCCGCTGCGGTCACGGAGTCGATGGAAAAGTTGGCGAGCAGCATCGCCATGACCATCTTGATCTCGGCGAGCGCAAGATACCGCCCGGGGCACACACGCGGCCCGGCGCCGAAAGGCATGACGACACGCTTCGCGCTGAACATGCGGCCGTGCGCGGCATCGGCTTCGCCGTGCAGCCATCGTTCGGGCCGGAAGGACTGCGGCTGCTCGAACCGCGCAGCGTCCACACTGGCCGGCCGCATCACGCACATCACGAACGTCCCGGCACGGACGGCCACACCATCGATCTCGGCGTCCTCTGCGGCCTGCAGGATGATCAAGGGCGCCACGGGCTTCAGGCGCAGCGATTCGTTCGCGCAGGCATCCACGTAATCGAGCTGCGACAACTGGTCCATGTTCATGGCGATCGCGCCGCGCCCCACCACCCGATCCACCTCGTCGCGCGCGGCCTCCAGCGCACCGCGGTTCTGCGACAGCAGCCAGATCATCCACGCCAGCGTGGTGGCGGTCGTGTCCTCGCCCGCAAGCAGCATGGTGAGCGCATTCGCGGACAACTCGTCGTCCGACAGGGCGCCGCCCCCGGCGTCGCACGTCGCCACCATCGACTGCATCAGGTTTTGCGGCTTTTCGCGCAGCTCGGGCCTGTCGCGAAGGAGGGTGCGTGTCCTCTCGATGAAGCCGCGTACGGCCTCTTTCAGCGCACTTACGTGCTCCTTCTGTTCGCGCGACGGCACCCAGTGCTCCAGGTCGAAAGGCGACAGCACACGCTTGAAGAGTGCCGGGAGGATGTAATTCAGGTGCCGCTGGATGGCAACGTCGTCTCCCTGCTCCATCGTGTTCAGGTCCTCGCCGAACGCCAGGCCGGTGGTCACGTCGACCGTGTAGCGCATCAGTTCAGCCTGCAAGTCCAGCTCCGTGCCCTGCGTGGCCGCCTTCCGCCATTTGGCGCGCAGGCGGTCCGTCACCGTGACCAGGGCAGGCAGGTACGCATGCAGGTGCGCCGGGTCCAGTCCCGGCATCACCAGTTGGCGCTGGCGCTTCCAGTCGTCGCCGTTGGCGGAGAACACGCCGTGAAAGCCCATGTCCTTGGCGACTTGCACGAGGCGCGGTGTCTTCAGGAACTGCTGGGGGCGCCGCCGCAGGACGGACGAGATCGCCTCGGGGTCGGTGATCGCCAGCATGTGCCGGTTGGTGATGCGGAAGCGGAACTTGCCGCCGTATTCGCGCGCCCATGCCTCGAGCTGCTGGTGGAAGGCTTCGAGCCGAATCTGGGTGGCGTTGCCCAGCACGGGTATCCCTTTGGGGCCAGGCAGTTCCTCGTAGGGGATGAGCGCCGCTTTCACGGTCGCGGCTGCTTCGGACATGGGGTGCCTCGCACGGAGAATGTGATGAAGGATGCTATGGGGGTGCATCCATGGCGTCAACCGCGCCGGGCACGTTTTCCTCTCCGAGACGAGTCCATCGGCACGGCCTCGATCCCAAGCCGATCGGCCCTGAGCAAGGCGCCGCTCAGCGCACCGTCGCCCGCACCTTCTCCAACTCCGCCCGATACAGCTTCACCACCGCCGGGTCGTACGTCGACGCGAACTTCTCGGCCACCGGTGCAGTCAGCTCGCGCATGCGCGCCAACGTGGCGGCGGGCACGTCGTTGATCGCGATCTTGCCTTCCAGCTCCTTGCGCGCGGCCACGGACGACTCGCGGCTCAGGCGGCGCTGGTAGGCGCCGGCCTCCACCGCGGCGTCCTGCAGGATCTTGTGCTCGGTGGCGCTCATGCGGTCCCACAGGCGCTTGCTCACCAGCACCGGGCTGGCCGTGTACACGTGGTTCGTCACGCTCAGGAACTTCTGCACCTCGTAGAACTTGCTGTTCAGGATGATCGCGAAGGGGTTCTCCTGCGCGTCCATCGCCTTGGATTCGAGCGCGCCATACAGCTCGGGGAAGGCCATCGGCACCGGGTTCGCGCCCAGCGCTGCGAAGCTTTCCACGAACATCGGGTTCGGGATCACGCGCAGCTTCAGGCCCTTGAGGTCGTCCACGGTCTGGATCGGTTTGCGGCTGTTGGTGAACTGGCGAAAGCCGGCTTCCCAGAAGCCCAGGCCCACCAGGCCCTTCTCCGGCAGCCGCTGCAGCAGGGCCTGGCCGAACGGCCCCTGCACCAGGGCGTCCACCTGCTCGCCGCGCGTGAACGAGAACGGGATGTCCAGCAAGGTGAATTCCTTGATGGCGCCGCCGGTGACCGTGGCCGACAGCACCGTCATGTCCTGCGCGCCACCCTGCACGGCGCTGAACTGCTGTCCCTCCCCGCCGAGGCTGCTGGAGTGGAACTCCTGCACCTTGAGCTTGCCGCCGCTCTTGGCGGCGACGATCTCGGCAAACTTCTGCACGCCCAGCGACAGGTGGTGGTTCAGGGGATTGACGTGGCCGAAGCGGATCACGCGCTCCTGGATGTCCTGGGCGGATGCGGCGGCGCAGGCGGTGGCCAGCGCGGCGAAGAGGGCAAGTCTGCGGAAGGTCACGGGAGTCTCCTGGCTTGTTCTGTCGCGCCGGGCGACCGCCAGGCACATGGGGCGGATTCTAGTCAGCGCACTGCTGCGTCGTTCCGGAGTGGAACGCCGGAACTGGTGGCACAGTGGAGGCCTTTGCCAGGAGGTGAGCGATGGAGTGGTCCGGGGCCGTGCGATGCGTCGTGCCGGGAAGCGACGTGCTGGGCGAAACGCCCTTGTGGTGCGAGCAGACCCGGTCCGTGCTGTGGCTGGACATCGAGCAGGCGCGCCTGCAGCGCTTCCATCCCGCCACGGGCCGCCACGACGTCTTCCAGTTCGAAGAGCGTTACGTCGGTTCGCTCGCGCTGCTGCAGCGCCCGGGCCGCGTGTTGCTGGGGCTGGACCTGGCGCTGGTGACCTTCGACCTGGGAACGGGCGAGCGCGAACTGGTGTGCCAGGTGGAGCCTGCCGGCAGCGCCGACAACCGCCTGAACGACGGCCGCTGCGACAGCCGCGGCCGCTTCTGGGTGGGCACCATGGACAACCAGCTGCATCGCGGCAATGGGAGTGTCTATCGCGTGGACCCGGACGGCAGCGCGCATCGGCAGTTCGGCGACGTCATCGTCTCCAACACGATCGCGATGTCGCCGGCGGAGGATGCGCTGTATTTCTCGGACACGCGGCGCTACACGACCTGGCGCTTCCCGCTCGATGTCGCTGCGGGCACGCTGGGCGAACGACAGGTGTTCGTGGACCACGCGGCCGTGCGCGATCGGCCCGACGGCGCATGCGTGGATGCCGAGGGGTTCGTCTGGAATGCCATCTTTGCGGGCAAGCGCGTGGTGCGCTACGCGCCGGATGGGCGGGTCGATCGGGTCATCCCGTTGCCGGTGAGCAATCCGACGTGCGTTTGCTTCGGGGGAGACGACCTCCGTACCCTGTACATCACCACTGCGCAGCGGTTCCTGACCCGCGCGCAGCTGCGCGACGAGCCGTGGTCGGGCGCTCTGCTGGCGGTGGACGTGGACGTGCCCGGCATGCCGGAGCGGCGGTTCGGCCGGGAATAGGGGTCTTCGTCATCCCCGCGCAGGCGGGGACCCAGGGCTTCCTGCCCCCACCGCACTTTCTTCCAAAGCCTTCAGCAAAGCTTCCGCCCCTGCCGCCGACGACGCCGGGTTCTGCCCCGTGACCAGCAACCCGTCGGTCACCACATACGACTGCCAGTCCGCACCCTTGCTGTAGCTCGCTCCGGCGGACTTCAGCATGTCCTCCACCAGGAACGGCACCACCTTGGTCAGGCCCACCGCCTCTTCCTCGGTGTTGGTGAAGCCGGTCACGCGCTTGCCCTGGACCAGGGGCGTGCCGTCAGGTGCCTTCACATGCCGCAGCACGCCCGGCGCATGGCAGACGGCGGCGACCGGCTTGCCCGCGCCGATCATGGATTCGATGAGGTTCCTGGAGTCTTCGCTCTCCGCCAGGTCCCACAGCGGTCCGTGGCCTCCCGGATAGAACACCGCGTCGAAATCCTCAGGACGTACGGACGACAACGCGATCGTCGTCGCGAGGGCTTGCATGGCCTCCTTGTCCGCGCGGAACCGGCGCGTGTCGTCGGTCTGCGCGCCGGGCTCGTCGCTCTTGGGATCGAGCGGGGGCTGGCCGCCCCGCGGTGACGCCAGCGTGATGTCGGCGCCGGCGTCCTGGAACACATAGTAAGGAGCCGCGAGCTCTTCGAGCCAGAAGCCCGTCTTCTTCCCCGTGTTTCCGAGCGCATCGTGGGACGTGAGAACCAACAGGATATTCATGGGCTGCCTCGCTGATTGCAAACCCGGGATGCTAGGGGGTGGCCTTCGGCTGAGTTTGTAGGTGCAGGTCCCGGCGCGACAAACGCGGCGCTTGCGGCTACTGCGCCGCGTAGGGCTTCGCACCCCGCAGGCTCGACTGCGACACTGCATCGTCCACGACACCACTCTCCGTCGCCCACGCGGCAAAGCGCTGCAGGAAAGCCAGGCCCGCACCCCGCTGGAGGGGAATGCCCAGGGCAAGGTGCTCGCTGCCCCATGCCTCGTCGAGGATGCGGCCGCCGCCCATTTCATCCGCCAACTGGCACAGGATGGCCTTGTTGGTGGCGAAACCGTCGAGGGCCGAGCTGGTCAACAGGAAGGCGGCGTCCGACAGCGATGTCACGGCCACGAGGCTTGCCTCGGGATAGAGCAGGCCGAACTCGCCGGCCGTGGTACTGCCCGCGGTGAAGCCGATGCGCTTTCCCTCCGCCGTCACATCGCCGAGCGAAAAAGCGGCGGAGCTGGTCGGGACGAGCACGCCTTTGTCCAGCGTGAGGAGCGGACCCGAGAAGTCGATGAATTTCGCGCGCTCGCCCGTGGCGTTGGTGAATACGAGGTCGATTTCAGCCGCGCCGACGGCCTGCAGGAGCTGCGTATTGCGCGGACGGATCACCGGCTCGAAAGGCGTGCCGAGGCATAGGGCCAGCGCGCGCCCGAGCAGGTAGCCCACGCCGCGCGGCGAGCCGCTTTCGCCTGCGACGTAGGAAGTCGGGCTGCCGGCATACACGCCCACGCGCAAGGCGCCCGTGGGCGCCAGCGCATCGCGCTCCGCGGGCGTCGCGGCGGGGGGAACGGTTCTCATTGGTTCTGGATCCTGGGTCCTTGCATGATCCGGCGATTGTGACGGGCAGGCCTGGCGCAGGCCGGCTTGCGGCGACAAGCTGCTGGTGCCCACGCTTGAACGAAACGGCTGCAACGGCAGCCGCTGCGTTCAAGCCCGCAAGGCAGCATGAGCGAAGAATTCGAATCTCCTCAACACCTCTTCGGAGATTCGAAATGACGTTCCTTGCTTCCCCTTCCGCCCTGGCCGCCAACGACGGCGCCACCAACCAGCCGGCGCGCAGTGCCAGCTGTGCCTGCGACCCCTGCACGTGCGCCCAGGGCGGGCAGCAGTGCATGTGCGGCGACACGGCCGCGCAAGCCTGCACGGCCTGCGCCGCGTCTTGCACCTGCGCCACCTGCCACTGCGCCTGAAGCGCCGTCGAGCTCCCGATGGACTCGATCCAAGGCTTCGGCACTGTCGTCCTCATCGGCGTGGCCGCCACCGCGGTGATGGATGCCTGGCTGCTGCTGCTGGCGCGGCTGGGCATCCCCACGACGGACTGGCGGCTGGTCGGCCGCTGGGTCGGCTCGATGCGGCAGGGGCGATTCGCCCACGCTTCCATCGCGCAGGCGCCCGCCGTTCGCCGGGAGCACGCACTCGGCTGGGCCACCCACTACGCGGTGGGCATCGCCTACGCGCTGGGCCTCGCGGCGTTGACAGGCGCGGCCTGGGTCAGGCAGCCCGTGCTGCTGCCGGCCCTGGCCTTCGGGCTGGCCAGCGTGGCGATGCCGCTGTTCGTCATGCAGCCCGCGATGGGCGCCGGCTTCGCCGCGTCCAGGACCGCCACGCCTTGGCGCAACCGCCTGCGCGCGCTGGCCAACCACGGCGTGTTCGGGCTCGGGCTCTACGCCGGCGCCGCGGCGCTCGCTTCCCTCTGACCCTCCATCCCCGGAACATCCCATGCTCTCCATTGCACTGGCCCATCGTCCCCGCTCGCGCTCCGTGCCAAGCCGGCTGTCACTGGCCGCCATGGCGGCCTTCGCCGGCGCCCTGATCGCCGGCTGCAGCACGCCGCCTGCCAACCTGGATGTCGCGCTCGAAAAGCCTTCGGCCGCCGGCTTCTACCGCGTCGCGCTGGTGCCGCCGGCGCAGCCGCCCGCCATCAACCAGATGCACAGCTGGAAGGTGAAGCTCGCGGGCAGCGACGGCGCTCCCGTGCAGGGCGCGCGCTTCACCATCGACGGCGGCATGCCCCAGCACGGCCACGGCCTGCCGACGCAGCCGCGCGTCACCCGCGAGCTCGGCGACGGCGCCTACCAGCTCGATGGCATGAAGTTCAGCATGACCGGCTGGTGGGAGATCAGGCTGGCGATCCAGGGTCCGCAGGGCGAGGACAAGGTGACCTTCAACACGGTGGTGCAGGACCCCAAGGTGCGGCCGTGATGACGCCCGCGGTTGCCCTGCGGCACTGGCTTGCCAGCGTGCTCGCCGCCGTCGCTGCCGTCGGCGCGATGGCCGTCACGGCGCAGACGCTCAACGGGGGGCCTTTGCGCGATGCGTGGTCGGCGCAGGACGTGGCGGTGCTCGCCGGGATGCGCTTGAAGGAAGCGGGCCCGCGCCCGCCCGACCCGTCCAACGCGTTCGAACAGCGCGCTGACGCGGCGTCGCTCGGCCGCGCCCTGTTCGAGGACCGCCGCCTGAGCCGCAACGGGCAGGTGGCATGCGCCAGCTGCCACGCCGAAGCCAGCCAGTTCCAGGATGGCAAGGCGCTCGGCGAAGGCGTCGCCCGGGGCAAACGCAGGACGATGCCGGTCATGGGCGCGGCGCATGCGCCCTTCCTGTTCTGGGACGGCCGCAAGGACAGCGCCTGGTCGCAGGCGCTCGGCCCCTTCGAGGACGCCGCCGAACATGGGGCCACCCGCGTGCGGCTCGCGAAGCTGGTGGAGGCGCACTACAGGGAGAGCTACCAGTCCGTCTTTGGCCCACTCCCCCCGCTGGGCAAGCTGCCCCAGGATGCGTCGCCTGGCGGCACCGAAGCCGAACGCGCAGCCTGGGCCGCGCTGCCGCAGGCCGACCGCGAATCTGTCAACCGCGTGTTCGCCAACATGGGCAAGGCGATCGCCGCCTACGAGCGCAACATCTCGTACGGCGAGTCGCGCTTCGACCGCTATGCACAAGCCACTGTCGCAGGCGACGCGCGCGGCCAGGACGCGCTGTCGCCGCAGGAAGTGCGCGGCCTGCGGCTGTTCCTCGGCAAGGGCCAGTGCGCCACCTGCCACAACGGACCGCTGCTGACCGACCATGCTTTCCACAACACCGGCGTGCCGCCCAGGGACCCCACCCACCCGGACCGGGGCCGCGCGGACGGACTGCGCAAGCTGGTGCAGGACGAATTCAACTGCCTGGGCCGCTACAGCGATGCCAGGCCGGACCAGTGCGGCGAACTGCAGTTCCTGGCCACCGACGACGCCACGCAGCTCGCCGCGTTCCGCACGCCCAGCCTGCGCAATGCGGCGGAGCGCGCACCGTACATGCATGCAGGGCAGTTCTCGTCGCTCGAGCAGGTGGTCCAGCACTACGCCAGTTCGCCCAAGGCCGTGCTGGGGCACAGCGAACTCGCGCAGCCCGGCGAGCGGCACGCGCAACGACAGGCGATCCGGCTGTCGCCGTCCGAGGTGCAGGACGTGGCCGCGTTCCTGCAATCGCTCACCGGTCCGGTGGTTCAGGCCAGGTGATGGGCGCGCGCACGTTCACTCAGCGGCCCGCCCATGCGCAGCAAGGACGGGGGCAGGCCGAACATGGTGCGCGCCGTCCGCGACAGGTGCGCGGAATCGGCGAAGCCGGCCGCGTGGGCGGCGGCGGACAGCGTCTGGCCCTCCATCAGCAGGGTCCACACGTGCAGCAACCGGCGCCACACGAGGTAGGTGCGCAGCGGCATCCCGGTTTCCTCGACGAAGAGGTGGCGAAAGCGTTCGGGCGACAGGTGGGCCGCAGCGGCCAGCTCCTGCAGGGTGACCGGCTGGTCGACCCGCTGCCGGACGGTCTCGATCGCGGCGAGCACGCGGGCATCGGTGGGTTCGCGATGCACCGCGCCCGACAGGTCCTGGATCAGCTGCATGCAGGCGTCCCGCACCGCGTCGTAGCTGCATTGCACCCGCCAGGCTTGTTCCAGGCGGCGCGACGCCTCGGCGACGGTCTGCGCATCGACCAGTTCGAGCCGCCCCTGCAGGCGTGCCGCCAGCGCGCGGCCCGCCGGGGTTTCCGGCTCCACGAAGAGCACGGCACTCATCTCGCATGCGTTGACGTCGATGGTGTGCGTGGCCTTCGAGGGCACCAGCGCGGCGGCGCAGGACTGCCACGCACCGTGCCGGCCGAACTGCACGCGCAGCCCCCCGGGGATGCCGATCGCGAGCTGGATGGCGTAGTGGGCATGCGGCGAGGGCGAAGGACCGCGGCCGGCCCCGAGGAACCCGCACACGCCCGGCCAGGCGACGAAGTCGCCTTGGTAGTGGCTGGGAATCGGCGGGTCCATGCGTCCGTGCCTCCGCGCGCGAGTGTATCGGCGCGCGCCGCGAAGGGAAAGCGCCGGTGAACCCGACATCTGCTTCCTTTCCGAAGCACGTGGCCGTGGTCGGCGCCGCGGGCGGGCTGGGCCAGGGCATCCTGCGCGTGTGCCGCGCGTCAGGTGTCCGGTTCACCGCCATCGTCCGTTCCCGGCCCGAGCGTGTGGCGGACGTGCCGGAAGGCTGCCGCGTCGCGGTGGTCCCTTCGCTGGCCGATGCGGACGCGCTGACCGCAGCACTCCATGGCGTGGATGCGGTGATCACCGCCACCGGAGTGACCGCAAGCTCGCGTGATCCGTCGGCGCTGCTGTCGGCGAACATGGACTCAGTGGAGGACGCCATGCTGCTGGCCGGGGTGGAGCGTATCGTGATGGTGAACACCCTGCTGTCCTCGCTGCCCGGACAACCCGCGGGGCGGGCGCTGCGATTCTTCGCTTCGGTGCCGGGCACGATGGGAAGCGGCGCCCGCGAGCAGCATGCGGTGGTCCAGGCGCTGGGGCAGGGGGCGCTCTCGTCGCTGCGCTGGACGCTGGTGCGCGCGGCCACCAATGCCCGCGGAAAGGATGCGCCGCCGGTGGCGTCCCATGATTGGCAGGGCGCCGCGAATTCGTGGTGGCCTGTCTCGTACGACGCCATGGGTCGCTGGATGCTGCAGGAGGCAGCGGCCAACAGGTTCGTCCGCGCGGCGCCCTTGGTGTCCCGGCGCAGGTGACAGCCCGATCAGGCCATCGGATGACGACCGGGATCGCTTGAAGGTTCACGAACACAAAGAGGTGTGGGAGGGAATACGGCGAAGCGCAAAGAGGGTCATTCATCGATGCATAGAATGGCCGTCCGTCCCTTGTGGGTTGCGTTCCGGAGGAGCCATGAGCATGGGTGCAGAGGCCAGGGCACGCGCCGCATTCGCTGCGGCCATCGCCGTGATCGCCGCCGCAGCCGCGGCGTGGTTCCTGCTGGATTCGCGGCAGCGCGTGCTGTACGAGGTCTGGTCGCACGAGCCCGTGTCCGGCCTCATCGTCGGGGCGCCGGTGGAATTCCATGGTGTGGACGTCGGCCGCGTGAACGAGGTGCAGCTGAAAAACCCGCGGCTCGTCCGCGTGCTGCTGGAGGTGGACAGGGACGCACCGGTGACGACGGCCACGGTGGCGACCATCACCGGCCGGGGCCTGGCCACCCGCGGCTTCACCGGCTACGTGTACGTGAGCCTCGAAGACAGCGGCGCCGCCGGGCGGCCGCTGTCGCCCGCGTCCGGTCAGCGCCATGCCGTCATCGCCACGGCGCCGGCGCAGTCGATCAACCTGGACACTTCGATCAGCCAGCTGAACCGCACCGCCGAGTCGATCAACGCGCTGCTGCAATCCACGCTGGACCAGCAAACCGTGGCCTCCCTGAAGGCATCGATCTCCAACCTCGACGCGCTCTCGCAGACGCTGGCCGGCAACAGCGCGAGGCTCGGGCAGATCATCGCCAACGCGGACAAGGCCAGCGGCCAGATGCAGCCGCTGCTGTCGTCCAGCCAGGACGCCGTGAGCACGCTGCGCAACGACGTGCTGCCGCAGGCCCGCGAAACCGTGGACGAACTGCGCCGGCTGTCCGTCCATGCCAACGAGCACCTGCGCGTGATCCTGCAGAACGCCGAGCAGGCCAGCACCCGGCTGGATCCGCTGCTGCGCAGCAGCAACGAAGCGGCGCAATCGCTGCAGACGCAGATCCTGCCGGAAGCGCAACGCACGCTCTCGCGCCTGGACCGCCTGTCGATCTCGCTCGACGAAACGGCGGTGCGCATCCGCAAGAACCCGGCGGTGCTGCTGCGCGGAACCGGCAGCGGCAAGCCCGGGCCCGGCGAAACGCCATGAGGAAAGCGTGGCGCGCCGGTGTCGTGCTGCCCCTGGTCCTGCTTGCAGGTTGCGCCGGGCTGGCCCTCGACGAGCCTGCCATGACCTCCGCACTGCTGGACCAGTTGCCCGCCGACGTGCCGCGGGCGCGTTGCGCACCGGCCGTGCTGTCCGTGCGGCGGCCGCAAGCGCGGCCCGTGTACGACACGGTGCAGATGGCGTACACCGACCGGCCGCACCAGGTCGCCTTCTTCGCCCATCACCAGTGGGCCGAGACACCCGGGCAGATGCTGCATCCGCTGCTGGTGCGCACCCTCGAAGGCACGGGCTGCTTCACCTCCGTACTGGCGGCGCCCGGCGCCGGCGCCACGCACACGCTCAGCACCGACATCATGGAGCTGGTGCAGGACTTCACGCAGGAGCCGCCCGTGCTGCGGCTGTCCTTGCGCATGGGGCTGGCCGCCGAGGGCGTCGTGCGGCCTCCGGCGCAGCGTGAGATCGCGGTGGTGCAAGCGATGCGGCAGAAAGGCCCGCTCGGTGGCGTCGAGGCGGCCAACCAGGCCATGGCGCGCGCCCTGGCGCAGGCCGCGGCCTTCGTGCTGCAGGAGATGCGCTGAGGGCGGATCAGCCGCCGGGAAGCATCTTGCGCAAGGTGTCGTCCTTCAGCACGGCATGGTGGTGCAAGGCCGCCGCCATGTGCAGCGAAGCCAGCAAGATGAAGGCATAGGCCAGCCATCGGTGAATGGCGATCAGCAGTTGGAACAGGTGGTCGTTGACGCCGATGAGGTCCGGCACGACGATGCCGCCGAACAGCGGGATCGGATAGCCACCGGCGGACGACATCAGCCAGCCGGACACCGGCAGCGCGATCATCAAGCCGTACAACGCCAGGTGCACGAAGCGGGCGGCCACCTGCTGCCACAGGGGCAGGCCTGCCGCCAGCCGAGGCATCCGGTTGGCCATGCGCCAGGCCAGCCGCAACACCGCGGCCGCGAGCACGCCCATCCCGACGGCCTTGTGAACCAGGATCAGCGTGATCTTCGCGGTGTCGAAACCGACGTTCGGCATGGCCACCATGTAGAGACCGGTGCCGACGAGCGCCACCAGCGCAACGGCCATGCCCCAGTGCAGCAGGATGGCGAGCAAGCCGTAGCGATCGGCGGTGTTGGTCAGGCGGGGCATGGGAACGCAGCCATCTTGAGGCACAGCGTCAAACAGAGTGAACTGGGCGGCAGCATCTTGGAACGCTGGTAGTACGGGACGTCTGCTTCTGGCTAGCAGCAGCGTACTCTCAAGCGCCGACCGATGGGCAGCAGCCTCTAAGTGAGCCGCCGGCCGGGGTTGTCACTTGCGGTGATGTGGATGTGACGCTTGCCGGACCGGTGCTTTGGGCGGAAGTCGGGGCCTCCGGTAGGCCGGTGGTGAGCCCGCAGCGAACCCCGGTGTCGAAGTCGCCCCTACTGCTGGAGCTTCGGCTTCGCGGCGTCGGGCTCGTTCAAAAGGCCCGTCTCGTACACTCACTTGTGGTGCAACTTCCCTTTCGCTACGCGCTGCGCGACCACAAGGTTTCTACAGTTCCGGTCCAACTTTGTCCGTCCAGGGTCCCACTGTCACGTTCGGGTACTTAGTAGTCCTGAGCGATAGATCTACAGCGAGCCAGTCGTAGAGTGCTGCCGAGTTCCACGGAGTGCCGCTTGGCTGCTGCATTGCGTTGTTGACAAATGCTTCGAGACGTTGCTGAACGTCTGCAGGACTCGAGAAGAACTTAGCAAATGCAGCCACCGCTGCTGTCCACATTTGTCGAGTCTGCGGGACTTGGTGCTGCACTATGCCCATCAAATCTTTCAGGGCCGCCTCAAACTCAGCTGCATCGCAAAGGCCGGCCTTCTTTGCCGCTTGGCTGTCGACGTAGACCCTCTCTAAGCCACATCCGCCAATAAGTTGAACTAAATCCTTCTCCATGTCCGTTCTTGTTATCAGTTCAACAATTGGCAAGTAAGCGACCAGTTGCAGAGGGAGGTGAAGCATCTGGGGGCGCGGCTTTCCTTCTGACATGAAGGCAGGATCGATGTCCGCGACCACCATGGCTTGATCGCTCGTGCTCAACGGATCTGAACCGCGCGAATAGTAAATTCCCTTGGACCAGCCGTGGTAGGGAGTAGTGTGTGTCACCATTCCTGGGGGATCAGATTCTGTCTTCCAGCTATTCCGGCCAATGAAGCAACTGCCCCCTTTTGCCTGAGAACCGACTGCGTTGCAAAATATCGTGGTCAAACCAGCAGCCAGCAAGGCAGACTGTCCACAGATCCAGTAATCAGCGGTTCGCGTCGTGGCAGCGGGAACTGTGACAAGACCTCGGCGAGGCAGTTCGAAGGTCGGACCAGGTGGAGGGCCTTCGGTACCCAAACAAGCGGCCAATGCGCGCAAGTCGGAAAGCACGATATCCAGACAATCTTCCTTTGACATTCCAAACTTCTGGCTAAGGCTCTTGTAGTCGGTTGCGAGAGCATAGTAGTTAGCCGGGCTTGTAAGGAGAAACAGTTCTGAGCAAATCAACTCGGTGAAATGGCGAAGCGGCAAATGCGCGGTTGCCAAGGCAATGATCCCTGCGCTCGAAAAGTGCATGCCCTGCCTCTCCAACGATGCAACAAGCTCGCGTAGCGTGAAGAGTGGCAGTAGCTCTTCGGACGTCGGCCGGATGAATTCTTCCATTGCTATGGACCGATACTTTTTATGGCGCCGGAACGAAAGCACTGGGCCGCGAATCAGTGACTCAGGAATTTCCTCCTCGTGATTCTCGCGTTGGCGAATGAGGTCGTCTTTCGCAGTTGCTGGCAAGGGGTACAGCAGTTCCATGCAGGCGGCAAGGTGTCGGGAACTGCCAGCCGCATCAAAGACCCGATACGAGCCTGCGAGGACGGCAGTATTCTTTCCTGCAAGTTGTTCTTTGACCCAGGAAACTGTCTCAGGCCTCACGGAATACTCAGGCAGAACGAGAAGATCAACATTCATGCGCGAACAGGCTTGCAGTGCTTCTTCGATGATCTTCCGCCGTCTGAATTCAGGCCAACTTGGAAAGTCTTTAGTTTTCAACCAACGATGCTCATTACCTGCTGCCGCGCACACTTCGCCGAGATCCGGATTTTCAGTTGCAATAGCCGCCGCGACCCTCTCTTGCTCTGACTTGCTCAACAGATTTTTGGGCACTCCGGCTTCCACAAGAGGGTGCCGATAAGAGTCATCGATCCGAAATTGCAGGATCGCCACTCGTACATGCGCGGGGACGCGTTCCTTGCGGTTTGCCCAGCCAGGGGCTTGCAACCGTTCCCTCACTTGGCTGATGTCCATTGCTTCGGGAAGAAGCTCTATGTGATCTCCAGGAAACGGCGCGGCCGTATGCTGCCTTGCAGCAGGTTCCATTTCTTGAACTGGCTTGGGATGAGAGGTGCTTACATTTAACTCGGAAGCAAGATCGGACGCCTGGAGTTCGGGTTCTGCACCGGACTCAGAGATGCCAGTGTCAGGTGTCGGCCTTGGTGGAACAGCGGCGCCGCTGCTAGTCGCCGCGCGCTCTTCCGCGGTACCAAGCAATTCCGCGAACTTCCGACCCAGTACGTTGACAAGGAGAAGACGGCCAGTGGCAACGTCGACAATTTCAGACCAGCGGCGACCTACCGCCCCGTCTTGGCCGATGACTTCCTCGGTCTTTCGCTCTCCTGGGGGAATCTGATCAATGACCCAGGGATCCACGGGCCAGTCGCGTCCGGAACCATCTACAAACCTCGAATGCCTAGGATCATATGGCCAGCGCTCCAAGTCGACGGTTCTCACTCGAAGCCCGCAGTGGCGACTGGCAGACTCGATTAGAAGAAGTCCTCGATTTACGAAATCCGAATCGAACAAGTCGACCCGGGCTCGATCAAGTATCTCGAAGGGCCAAGCTGCTTCAGGGGGCAGAACTTCACCGCGCGCAGACAGGCTCAACACGTTGGCGAGCCATCGAGCCTCCCGCTCCATCGTCACTAGATATTCACCACTGACCACTGCGCTCGACTCGCCGATCAGGCCCAATTGCGCACCCAAAATCGTCAGCCAGCCTAGCGGTGTAATCTCTTTCAGTGCACGAAAGTTGCCCTTCGCACCCAGAGCGCTTTTCAGGTACTTGAAAAGGCAGGTATCGGGGGGCGTTCCTCCGACGGTGACCGCCGGTCCGATCGACCATTCGGCCATAGGGTCCACTTCCCTAGGGAGAGCGAACCCACCGTGCCGAACGAGCGCCAGTACAAGGCTCCGAAGGCCGCTGGTGACTGTAGATATTGCGAGCCCAGCATTAAGAATGCTCAGACACTCAGCAACTGTTCCTGACTGCTCTGGAAGACGCTCGATGCGACTCCGAAGGGCAATCAACGCACCACATGTTCGACCAATATAACTTTTGTCCTGGCCCATCTGCGCAGCGGGCATACGCTCCGCCACGGCTACAGGCAACCGGGTGATGGTCATCATGGCACAACGGGAGACGAAGTGAGCAAATGTCCCTGACCCAGATACGTCGTGCTGCTCCTCATAGCGAAGACGCATCGCCGCGGTCTCGATGTCTGTCGCGAGCAGATAGCTGATTCCTGTGAGCTCACTCGGATCTTCTGGATACTCCTCAAGAAGTTTGAGAGACCGGGCGACAGTACTAGGCAGGTGAGGCCGGCTTCGAGACCTGGGTGTGATCCGATTCCCTGAAAAAGCCCCTCTTAGTTTCTTCAGTTGGCTTCGCAGGACGAAGCGTGCGGGGTTCGCTAGTGCATCTTCTTCGAGTGGGAAGTCTGAGTCATGTGCCTCATAGCGGATCAAGTCGTCAGCCGCACCGGCGAGATCGGTCATGGCCACGCCGATCCGCCAAATCGGTGCATCCTGCATAGGCACCTCAACTGATCTCAAGTTGCCGCTCATGTCTCTGAGCACCGCCCGATTTGCGATCTTGGCCGTCTCCACAGGAACACAAATCAACGCGAGCTGGTGATTCTCGCCAGCAAAAATATAGGGGCATGCCGTCACGTACTCGTACCGAGGATCGACGGAAGACTGGTGATAATTAATACGAGCTAGAACATCGAAAAGGCGAGCCAATCGATGAAGAAAGCGAGGTGAATAATCCAACGACGGATTCGTGCACGCTTTCAAAACCTCCGACGCTGGCCAGTCGGCGACTTCAAGCGCAAGCGGTGTTGGTACGGGATCTCTTTCCCATGCCGGCGTGTACTTAGCGAGAGGGTGACCGACATCAGATTGGTTCTGTGAAACTTTCCAGAAGCCCAGGTCCTCAAACCCACCGTCGAGCACCGGAAGGCTTAGGTAGAAAATTCGCTCCAACGCGCCAGTGGTGGCATCCGATCGCCCAAAGATCAGGCCGGACTGATCCAGACCAGGCAATGGAGGAAAGGCGAAGGCGCGCGCAGGGCTTTGATCAATTAGGTGCGGCCGCCTTCTGAGAAGGGGCAACAGCATCTCCTTTCTTGCGATCGCTGCAATCGACAACAACGCTAACGCACGAGCGCGTCCACCGTCATCCTCACGGGGCGGCTCTGTGGTAAGGGCCTGAAGAAGCGCGATTGAAGATCGGTAAGCACCTTCGTGCCACTTGAGGGCTTCCTCAATTTGTCGCAAAGGTCCGGCGAGACTCTGAAGCGGATCCTCTTCCTCATCTTGCATTCCCCTAATCGCTGCCACCGCATGATGGAGCCACACGAAAGGGAGGCCTGCCACGAACTCGGTTCCAGAGACCTGCGAGTAGGGCGATTGCTGATCAAGGCTCGCAAGGCTAAGCGTAGACCCGCCTTCCGCCACACTCAACAAGTCCCGAAATAGACTAGGGCGGACTGGGCCGGTCATGAGATGGAACGGCCATGCAGGCATTGCGATGCCCGCAAGTTTGGAGGCCTTCCACGCGAGCAGCAGGAATCGTCGCCAAAACTGCCGCTGCAACATTAGGGCGCCTTTACCCACCCCCTTCGCCCCCGTCGACTTGCCCAGACACCCCTCAAAGAAGTTCATGGAAAGAACTTCAGTGCAGAGCAATTTGATGCGTTCTTTCTTGGATATATTCTGGGCGGCAGTCAGTCCAGGTTGGTCGAACGCACAAGATTCGATGAGTTTCTCTAGACCCTCTAGGGCGAAAAGTACCGGGTCCTCCCAAGGTGACTCCGCATTCAATTTCCAGGGCGCTTCCTTGGTGGTTTGCCCCCAGAATGACCAGTACTGGCGCCAGATGTCACCATGGTTCGTAGGCTCCGTAACGGCATACCAAATCCATCGAGTGCCTTTAGGAATTTCGGTGGGGCGCAGATCAACCGCTTGAAAAGCCGTGCTTACGCTAGACAGGAGCACGCCCACTGAAGCGCCGTAGAGGTTGCTGTTTCGGAGGATTTCCAGCGCTGTCTGCCTCTCCTGGTCCGCACCGGTATCGCCTAAATCCCAGCCTACCTCTCCGTCGCCCAACGGAATGAGTGGTGGCTCCCATGCGGGTACCGATCCGGCAAGAACCCGGCCGCTGTTAATTTGCTTGGCAAATTCCTCCGGGGCCATCGGGGGAAGCGGCTCCACCTTAGGGATAATGGATAGCTTAAGCTTCGCCGCTGCTTCTTCAACTCGTTCGCGCAAGACGGAGAGCAGGTCCGGAGAGTCGGCTACTAGTACCACATCGTCGACATAACGTGCATAACCAACACGCTGCCCATCGATATTGGACATCTGCATGAACTCAAATGCAGCCAAATCGACCGGGAACAACGCGATGGTGCCCAACCAGGCCGAAAGGACAGGCCCCTGAGGAATCCCCACCTCTGCGGGTACTTGTGCGACTGTGCCGTCCCGAGGGTTTAGGTACCTGTATCCGAAAGTTTGGTCGCAAAGCCAGTCGACAACTTGGGCTGCAGGGTCGGCATTCACGTCAGCACGCATCAAAGTCCAGAGGAACTCATCTTCGGGTACCGACTGCACTGCGCCTGCGATTGAAGGTCCCAGCTGATCACGAATCACGTACCGACGAATTCTGTCGTAATATCTGCTCGCATCCAGACGGAGCGCGTACACCACGGGCATTGCTCGGGTTTGCTCCTTTAGCGATGCCATAAAGTGGTTCCAGCAATCCATAAATGGTCGGAACATGCCTTGATCTGTTGGTGGCTGCCGCCCTTCCAGAACGTCCATATCGATCTGATATGCAAAACTGAGTGGCTCGGCGAACGGCTTCGATCCGTGCACCAACCCTGTCGTCAGCGTCTGGCTCGATGTCCTGTAATAGCGGACCGCGGGTATCCAATTGCTGAATGGGAGCCTTGCAGATAGATGGTGGTCCGCTCTTTCGCTCAAAAGCTCATTGAGCACATATTGCTGAACGATTAAGTCCTCAGGGGACGGCATTGTCTTCAGTCGGGGTTCAGTCTTTCCGAAGCCTCTCGAAACGTAGACAGCATCAAGTGGTGCTAAGGGCGACCGAATCTGAAGGCCCAACCTATCTCTAAGCAACCTGTTGAATGCCGTCGCAGCGACGTCGATTCTTTCCCATGCGGGCTCGTCGGCTGGTAGCTCCCCTCTTCGGGAGCCGGCTTGTGCCAGGAACCGAGCATGATTGAGTCGTGCTTCAGCATCCTCCAAGAACGACTCCAGCCCCTCCTGTTTTCCTTTGTCACCCTCCGCATAGTTAAGCAAGGCCTGCAGACACGCGACCTCGGTTTGTTTCAATTGCCCCGGAATTCGGAGCACCAAGTTGCGAAGTTCCTGCGTGCCGGATGCCAGCGCGGATAGGTGTTTAAGCACCTCAATCGCGGCGCGGTACCTCCTGCTCGGTGAGATCTTCAACCACTGCTGCTCGTCGAGCAGATCGTCAATGCGTGCGTCCCCAAGAGCTGCGGCGAGGAGTACCAATGCGGCAGGATGTTTAGACGATTCAATTAGGCCCTGAAAGGTCTCAGGAGCCACGCTGCGTCCGATCTCGTCGGCGTCCTTCGAGGTTGGTGATATGCCAGACGCTTCCAGCCTTGCACGCGTAGGAAAGATGAAGCCCACGTCGATTCGAGCCGCTAAGAGTTTCGACGCAGCGCGCGCGGCGCCCCGATGCCCGGCATCGTCTCGGTCTAGGAAGAGCCAAACGCGAAGCGCGGCCGAAGAACTGAGCGTGCTTTCAAGCTCGTTAAGTAGACGAACCTGCGAATCTGATAGAGAGCTACCAAGAAGAGCTACTGCGTCATGCCCAGCGCTTTCGAGGCGCAATGCATCAAGAGCGCCTTCGCAAAGGTACAGGTCTACGTCGCCTTCTTTGTTCTCCTTGGTTTTCGCCCAGACGCGATCCAATCGGTAGAGCAGCTTCGAGCGCTCCAGGCCGGGCGTGTACAAATACTTTGGAGAGGTTGGGCGGAGTTTGTCATCACTTGGCGTCCGTCGTCCAGCGAAGCCACTGAGCGTTCCCTTTGGCTCGTAGATTGGGAACACGATCCGGCTATCGAAAAAGAAGTCTTGGTACCCATAGTCGATGTCTAGGTACTTGCTGGACCCGACCTCGCTGGTGTGGTCGCGTCGCCTCCTCAGCAACTTCGCTTCGTCAAGAAGCGCAAGGATTTCTCGCTGTCTGCCAGCATGTGACTCCGCTCTGACTCGACGCGTGAGGGTCCCTGGTAAAGACAGATGAATCTCGGCGCTCTGAGCGACGGTTTTGGGAATTTGACGTTCCCTTAAGAAAGCAGTTAGAGCTTCCTCATGGTCATTGCCTTTGAACGCGTCGAGCGCGATCTGAAACCCGGACAGATCAAGCTCGGGGCGCCTATCAAAGGTCTTCGCAGTGACTGCTGCCTTCAAGCCGTATGACGTTGCCAGCCAATCAACCGACTGTTTGAAGTTCAGCCCAAGGCTCTTTTTTACAAGCTCGAAAATGTCTCCGTGCGCACCACACGAGTAGCAGTGGAAGTGCGGGCTTCCTTGCGCCGGTCTCTCATAGAGAAACATTGAGGGACGCGTGTCTCGATGGTAGAGGCAACGTGTCTTCGCGTGCCTACCGTCGTCCATCACATCAAGCCCAAGTCGAACTGCCACGTCCCGGATCGACAGGTTCTCTGTGATGCGCTTTACTAGTTCGCTCATATTTCGTCTATGAAAGGCTGCAGCAATGACATGCTCTGCCTTCCCCTCCTTGGCGCGCGAGTCTAGCTTTGTGTTGATGCTAGGTCTACATCAATGAACGCATGGTCTGAGCGACATTCGGACGATTGACTCTGAGAGGACGCGTTGCCCGAAGACGCGGTGATTGAGGGGCATCCCCGCATAACTGCCTTTGGATTGCGGCACCCGAATGACGGCGGGCTTGCGATCTGACCGTCGTGTTTGCGCGCTAGGTGGCGTTGAAATCAAGGCCGATGTCTAAAAGCTCTGTACCAAGAGCCTCGGAGAACCAGATTCTGCTTTCGCTTCCACTACAGCAATGGTCGATGCGTTTGGTTCGGTTGCTGTTTCGCGCCAGGCGCACCCGCTCGCCCCGTAAGCGCTCGGAGCAGCCTAGAGAGATGGTTGAGGGACCGTGCCCGCTCGAACTGGAGATTCCCGATCGGAGGGGTGTTCCGGTGGCTAGGTCGTCTAATTCCGTTGACCACGTCCACCTCACAGCCTTTTCGTGCAAAATAGAACGACCGTTCGTTTTATTGCCCGAAACCCAGCCCCACCCATGTCCGTCACCCCCCTCCCCCTCAAACCCGGCCGCGCCCGGGAGGGCAAGGCCCTGCAGAAGGGCCAGCAGACCAAGGCGGCGATCGTGGACGCCGCCCTTGGCCTGGCCACCCAGATCGGGCTGGAGGGGCTGTCCATCGGCGCCCTGGCCGAGGTCACGCAGATGAGCAAGTCGGGTGTGTTCGCCCACTTCGGCTCGCGTGAGGAGCTGCAAATCTCCGTGGTGCGGGAATACCACCAGCGCTTCGAGCAAGAGGTGTTCTTTCCGGCGCTGAGCGAGGCGCGGGGCCTTCCGCGGCTGCGCGGCATGTTCGCCAACTGGATGAAGCGCACCTCGGTGGAGCTGGACTCCGGCTGCATCTACATCAGCGGCGCCGTCGAATTCGATGACCGGCCCGGCCCCGTGCGTGATGCGCTGGCCTGGTCGGTGCAGACGTGGCATTCGGCCATGAAGCGCGCCATCACGCTGGCCAAGGAAGAGGGGCACCTGGACGCCGCGACCGACGAGGAGCAGATGCTCTTCGAAATCCACGGCCTGATCCTGGCCTTGCACTACGAGGCCCGCTTCCTCAAGAATGCCGGTTCCATCGCCCGCGCCCACGCGGGTTTCGAAAACATCCTGCGGCAGTACGGCGCCACGCCCAGCGCTGCCGCTCCCGCCAAGTCCGTTTCTTCCAGAACCCGTTCCGCCAAAAGCGCCAAGGAGTAAGCACCCATGCCGACGTACACCCCGCCCCTGCGCGACATGCAGTTCATCATCCACGAGGTGCTGAACATCACCGAGGAACTGAAGGTGTGCCCCAAGCACGCCGACATCGACGCGGACACGATGAACGCCGTGCTGGAAGAGGGCGGCAAGTTCGCCGCGGAAGTCGCCTTCCCGCTCAACCGCATCGGCGACGAGCAGGGCTGCAAGCTGGACGCGAAGACGCACGAGGTCAAGACGCCCGATGGCTTCAAGGACGCGTACGCCAAGTTCGTGGAGGGCGGCTGGCCGGCGCTGTCGTGCGATCCGGACTTCGGCGGCCAGGGCCTGCCGTTCGTGATGAACCAGTGCCTCTACGAGATGCTCAATAGCGCCAACCAGGCGTGGACGATGTATCCCGGCCTGTCGCACGGTGCGTACGAGGCGCTGCATGCGCACGGCACGCCGGAGCAGAAGAAGCTGTTCCTGCCCAAGCTGGTGACCGGCGAATGGACCGGCACCATGTGCCTGACCGAGCCGCATTGCGGCACCGACCTGGGCCTGCTGCGCACCAAGGCCGAACCGCAGGCCGACGGCACCTACAAGATCACCGGCAACAAGATCTTCATCTCCGCCGGCGAGCACGACATGACGGAGAACATCATCCACCTGGTGCTCGCGCGCCTGCCGGATGCGCCGCAGGGCAGCAAGGGCATCTCGCTGTTCCTGGTGCCCAAGTTCAAGGTCAAGCCGGATGGCTCCATGGGCGAGCGCAACGGCATCTACTGCGGCGGCCTGGAGCACAAGATGGGCATCCACGGCAACGCCACCGCGCAGCTGGTACTGGACAACGCCGTCGGCACGCTGGTGGGCGAGCCCAACAAGGGGCTGCCGGCGATGTTCGTGATGATGAACGCGGCGCGCCTGGGCGTGGGCAACCAGTCGCTGGGCCTGACCGAAGTGGCGTTCCAGAACGCGCTGGCCTATGCCAAGGACCGCATCCAGATGCGCTCGCTGTCGGGCGTGAAGGCCAAGGACAAGCCGGCCGACCCGATCATCGTGCACCCCGACGTGCGCAAGATGCTGCTCACCGCCAAGGCCTATGCCGAAGGGGGCCGCGCCATGGCCATCTACTGCACGATGCTGCTGGACAAGGAGCTGTACCACCCCGACGAGAAGGTGCGCAAGGACTCCGGCGAGATCGTCGCGCTGCTCACGCCCATCGTGAAGGCGTTCCTCACGGACAACGGCCACATCGCCACCAACGCCTGCATGCAGGTGTTCGGCGGCCACGGCTACATCCAGGAATGGGGCATGGAGCAGTTCGTGCGGGACAACCGCATCAACATGATCTACGAAGGCACGAACACCGTGCAGTCGCTCGACCTGCTGGGCCGCAAGATCCTGGGCAACCAGGGCGCCACGCTCAAGAAGTTCGGCAAGCTGGTGGCGCAGCTGGTGGAGGAAGAGGGCGTCAACGAGAAGATGGCGGAGTTCATCAACCCCGTCGCCTACCTCGGTGACCAGATCACCAAGTTCACCACCGAGATCGGTTTCAAGGGCTTCCAGAATCCGGACGAAGTGGGCGGCGCGGCGGTGGACTACCTGCGCGTGGCGGGCCACCTGGTGTTCGGCTACTTCTGGGCGCGGATGGCGCAAGTGGCGCTGCGCGAGATCGAGTCCGGCAACACCGATCCGTTTTACCAGGCCAAGCTGCAGACGGCGCGCTTCTACTTCGCGCGCCTGTTCCCGGAGACGGCGTCGCTGATGCGCACGGCCCGCTCCGGCGTCAAGAACCTGCTGGACACGGACGCGGCGCTGGCATGAAGCGCTTGCTGGTTGCTTCGCTCGCACTGGCGGCGGGCGCCGCCTTTGCGCAGCAGACGCCGGTGGGCGTCTGGCGCAGCATCGACGACAAGACCGGCGAGGCCAAGGCCGAGATCCGCATCGTCGAGAGCGGCGGTGCGCTTTCGGGTCGCATCGAGAAGCGGCTGCTGAAGGATGCGAAGCCGGACGACGTGTGCAAAGAGTGCACGGACGAGCGCAAGGACAAGCCGATCCTCGGGCTGGAGATCATTCGCGGCGCCAAGCTGGCCGCAGGTGGCAACGCCTGGGAAGGCGGCAAGATCCTGGATCCGGAGAACGGCAAGGAATACACGCTGAAGCTGTCGACCGTCGATGGGGGGCAGAAGCTGCAGGTGCGCGGGTATATCGGGCCGTTTTATCGGACGCAGACCTGGGTGCGGGTGAATTAATTGCGTTAACTCCCTCCCCCTTTGGGGGAGGGCGGGGGTGGGGGCGCTCGTGGGGGGGGGGGGGGGGGGGGGGGGGGGGGGGGGGGGGGGGGGGGGGCGGGGGGGGGGGGGGGGGGGGGGGGGCGGGCGGGGGGGGGGCCGCGGGGGGG
>NZ_JBBHGT010000003.1:0-688442 GCF_037572435.1 Ramlibacter sp. PS3R-8 | reverse complement strand
ACGCAGCGGCATTGCGCCGCGAGGCGTGCTGGTGAGCGTACGCCTCGCGGCGCAATGCCGCTGCGTGCCGGTCAACTCCAACTACAAGGGCTTCCCCACCTGTCAAGACGTTCCTGATCCTGCCTCGATTAGAGGCAAGGTGACGTTCTGTCAAATGACGTGCCGGTGTGCGAAGCTGTGTTGCGAAGGGTGCGGACAGCGAGACTACAACCGGTCACTGGTGCAGCGTGTCGAGTGCTGCGGACCCTGATGAAAGACGCACGCGGGGGCCTCAATCGTTAGCCGAGCACGGCCTTGCAGCCGTCTCCTGGAGTTGACCAGGCACTCCCCGCGCAGGTCCAACCTTCACATCACATCAACGCTTGCACATCACGCGGTGAATTGCAGCTGCGCCTTCAGACGGGCAGCCGGAATGCTTCTCCTCGCGCAAGAACGGCCCAACACATGCGGGCGTTCTTCGCGGCGATCGCCACGATCGCTTTCCAGTAGCCCGCACGCGCGGCCAACTGCACGGCCCATCGGCTGACCGGATCTGTCCTGTCCTTGGCCGACTGCAGCACCGAGCGCGCGCCCAGGATCAGCAGCATGCGCAGGTACGGATCGCCCGCCTTGGTGATGCGGCCCAATCGCTGCTTGCCGCCCGAGCTGTACTGGCCCGGCACCAGGCCCAACCAGGCCGACAGCTGCCGGCCGCACTTGAACTCCTGGCCGCGGCCGATCATGGCCACCAACGCCGTTGCGGTGGTGGCGCCGACGCCGGGCAACTGCATCAGCTGGCGCGCCGGCGCGCTCGCCTTGGCGATCTGCTCGATGTGGAGGTCGTACTGCGCGATGCGCTCGTCCAGGCGCGATACCTCACTGAGCAGATCGCCGACGACGGTGTTTGCCCAACCTGGAAGATCCTCCAGCCGGTGCAGAGCCTCGCGTCGCACCGTGGCGGCCTTGAGCGGTAGCACGACGCCGAACTCCGACAGAAGGCCACGGATGCGGTTGATGGTGGCGGTGCGTTGCTGCACGAAGCCCTGACGTGCGCGGTGCACGAGCAGCTCAGACTGCTGCTGCAGGCTCTTGGCCGGCACGAAGCGCATCGAGGGGCGCGTGACCGCCTCGCAGATCGCAGCAGCGTCGGCGGCATCGTTTTTGCCTGCCTTGCCGGACAGGCGATAGGGGGTCACGAACTTCGGCGCCATCAGCCGCACCGTATGGCCGTGCGCCTCGAACAGGCGTGCCCAGTGGTGCGCGCCGGAGCACGCTTCCATGCCGATCAAACAGGGCGGCAATGCGGCGACAACTTCCACCAATTTGCCTCGCCCGACGCTCGGACGCACTAGCACCGGCTTGCCTGTCGCATCCACCCCATGCAGGGCAAACACGTTCTTGGCGAGATCGATTCCCAGAGTGACAATGGCCATGGACTTCCCCTTTCGAACGAGTTGATGAGATTTCGCACTTCCCATCGTGGCACTTTGATGCCGATTGCCGCAATGCGGCTAGTTCGGGACGGGGAAGTCCCTTTCATTCGTTAGCGCGCAGAAATCAATATGCCCTTCCGCCTCAGCCTCTTCCGCGCCGTCGAGGGACTCGGTCCCTTGTCCACGTGGGAGCGAGAGCACCGTGAGCCGCTAGGTAGCCGCGACGAGGTCAAAGCCGCACTCGAACGAGTCCTGGGGGAACTTCGCTGGACGGAATCGAGCGGCCTGCTTTTTGGCTCCGGCTCCTTCGACCGGGAGGAGAACGCGTTTGAAATATCGCTCTTTGGTCAACCGGACGAGACTCTGATGGACATCAGTGTGTACTCTCGCCCTCCGGCCATACGGACGATCATGTCAGGGCTGGGCCTAAACTACTGTTATGCGCAGGAATCGGGTGAACTCCTCTTCCCATTCAAGGCGGGCGATCGCTGGCCCGGTCCAGCGCGCTAGCGGATCAATCGGCGCAGACGTTCTCGCGGCGGGCTTCGCCCGCCCATGGCTCGCCGGTCATTTCCCACGTTAGGCCCCCTATGACCGATTCCCACCGCAAGCCCCAGGTATGCGTGCTCGGTAGTGCCGAGCCCGGGACACGTGCCTACGAACTTGCCGGCGCAGCCGGCGAGGCGTTGGCTGTCCTCGGCATCACCTTGGTGAGCGGATGCGGCAGTCCTGCAACCAGGGTCGCGGCCGAGCGCGCCATTCAAGCAAAAGGACAGGTGCTGAGCATCGTTCCGCCTGCCGAGATGCCTCCTCCGGATTGGCCTGCCACCGTGGTTGTTCCGTGCGGCATGGGAGATGCCCGCAACCTCTTGATGGCGTTGGCCGGCGATGCTTGCATCGTCATTGGTGGTCGCGCGGGCACCAAGTCCGAGGTTCACCTGGCCTGGCTGCACAAGCGGCCCCTGCTACCGCTGGTTGGCTGCGGTGGCTGGTCCGACGAGCTGCCGTCCCATCCCCCCGACGACCGGGCGAACTCTCCAATCCTCCCATGGGGCACTGTCGCTGAACTGAAGTTGCATCTCCGCGGTCTTGGATTGGTCGGAGGGAATGCGGCCTGACGCGTTCATTCGCGCGACTGGCACTGGTGATCCCACCGACCTCACTGCGTAGAATCTCGCAGCGACCCCGGAGCCACCCCCCATGCAACTCATAAGTCTCTGCGCGTTCGCGCTGGCCGGCCTGCTCGCTCTGGCTTTCGGCGTCCGCTATCTGCTGACACGCGAGTTCATGCCCTACCACGCGCAAGTGCTTGGCAAGCCGTGGGCAGCGCTGGAGCCTCGCCTTCAAGCCATCATCATCGGCATGCTCAAGGTCGCCGGTGCCGGCCTGGTCGGCTGCGGCAGCGCAATGTTGTGGCTGTTGATTCCCCTGCAGCGCGGCGAGGCTTGGGCAGCCTGGGCGGCGCTCACGACCTTCATGGCGGTCATCTTCCCCATCCTGTACGTCGTCCTGTGGCTGCGTCGCGTTGCACCGGGCGCCAAAACGCCGGTCATTCCCACGCTCGCAGCCATGGCACTTGTGGTCGTCGGCACGGTGGCCTTCTTTGTCCGTTAGCGCGCACACCTGGCGCTGCAAGGTCCTGTATCCATGAAGTTGTTAGCGCATCCCTTCGCCTTCTGCCTGGCTCTGGTTTCGCCGTGGAGCCATGCGGACGTTCCTGACAGCTCCCTCATGGGATGTTGGCGGGCCGTGAAGATCGTCCAGCACTTCAAGAGCGGCTCGACGGGCGAAGACACGTCGGGGCGTTGCACCCTCCAGTTCAAGGAGGATCAGTTCGAATCGAGTTGCTTGTCGACGATCGGGACGATCACGAGTACCTATCGGTATCGCGTGGACCGCCCCAATGTCTATTCGGCAACGATGACCGGCAGCACGTTTCGGACCAGCCTGATCGGTTCGACCCGCGAGTACGAGTACCAGGTTGACGGTGATCGACTCAGGATCGCGATCAATCTGCAGCCCGCGGAGCCTGTGCCGGCGACAGTGGCGATTCGGCTTGAAACCGAGGCGTCCAGGATGGCGTGTCCATGACGACTTGCGAATCGCGCAGAAGAATCCTTCCTTGTTTTTTCTGCGTCTTTTGACTTTCTTCCGCGTCTTCTGCGTTGAAGACCATTGCGCGCCCAGGTACCGGGGTTCGGCTGCGCGCTCACCGCCGGCCTACTGGCACCCTTCGGTTGCGATGGGCTGACCGCGTAATCCCCCATGCACCCCTGCTCGCGAAGGTGCAGAGTGGATGCCATGAAACGCCTCGCCCGCCGACTCTTTCTCGCCATCGCTCTTGCATGCCCGCCCGCGTGCTTGCTCGCCCAAGCCTTCCCCGCCGGCCCGATCAACGTCGTGGTTCCGCTCGCGCCAGGTGACGCGGCGGACGTCACCGCGCGCTCCATGGGCGAGGAGATGGCACGGCACTTGAACACGCCGGTAGTGATGATCAACCGGCCGGGCGCCGGCGGCGCCGTGGCGGCCAACAGCGTCATGCAGGCCAGGAAGGACGGCCAGACGATCCTGTTCGCCCAGAACAGCGCCCTGACCTTCCGCGTCGTGCTCGACCCGCAGTCGGCCGCGTACGATCCGCTGCGCGACCTGGTGCCGCTCGGGCTGACGACGCGTACACCCAGCGTGCTGGTGGTGGGCAGCGACGCGCCGTACAAGACGTTCGCCGAGTTCATCGACTACGCCAAGAAGAACCCGGGCAAGGTGAGGATCGGGCATCCCGGTGTGGGTTCGGTCGGAGATTTCTGCATCCGCCTGATCAACGCCATGACGGGCGCCGATCTCGTCGGCATCCCGCACAACGGCGCGGCGCCGGTGGTCACCGCCTTGCGGGGTGGTCACATGGAGGGCGCCGTCCTGGCGCTGGGCGCGCTGAGCACGCAGATGAAGGCCGGCGCCTTCCGCGGCGTCGTCACGTCCAGCCGCGCGCCCGAGTTCGCGGACATTCCGACCTTGAAGGAGCTGGGCTACCGCGAGGACCTCTTCGGCGTCTGGTTCAGCTTCCTCGCGCCCGCCGGGACGCCCGACGCGGCGAGGAAGGCGCTGGTGGAGGCGATCGAGCTTGCGGTCAAGTCGCCCGCCATCACGGCCCGGCTCGCGCCGATGGGCATCGTGCAGGCTTATGCGTCGCCGGAGCAGCAGGCGATGGAAATTCGCGACGAGTTCAAGCGGGTCGGCGACATGGCGCGCCAGTCCGGGCTGGTCAAGTAAGGCGCGCCAGGGGCACCACGTCGTAGCTGTAAAGCTGCTTGCGGAATTCCGCATGGGCGGCCAATTCGGCATCGCGCGTCGCCAGGTCGCCGGAAGCCGAATCCACCCGCAACCCATGCTTGCGGGCACCGAGCTGCACCTGCGCCACGCGCTCGCGGCGCAGCCCCTCGTACGCCAGGAGGGCCGCCGGAATGGCCGCCGCATCGGTCTGCGAAAGGATGGTGGCCAGGGCCATGCCATCCTCGATCGACTGGTTGGCGCCCTGCCCCAGGTGCGGCAGCATGGGATGCGCCGCGTCGCCCAGCAGTGTCAAGCGGCCCCGGGTCCAGCCCGGCAAGGGCTCGCGGTCGTACAGCGCCCAGCGGAAAGTCTTGTCCACCTGCGCCAGGACTTCGCCGATGCGCGAGTCCCAGCCTTCGAATTCCCGGCGCAGCACCTCCGGGTCGCCCGGCGCCGACCACGATTCCTTCATCTCCTCGTCCGTCGGCATGAAGCCGACGTAGTTGACCATCGTGCCGTGCCGCACCGGGAACACCAGGAAATGCTTCGAAGGCCCGGCCCACATCTCCCACCGGTCCGTGGGCCAATGCGGCAGGCGCTCGCGCGGGATCAGGCCGCGATAGGAAATGGTGCCGTGGAAGACGGGCTTGGACGGCGGAAAGACATGGGGGCGCAGCTCCGAGTGGATGCCGTCGGCCGCGACCACGACCTCGGCTTCTGCCGTTGCGCCGTTGGCGAAAGTCACGCGCGCGCGGTCGGCATCCTGCTCGAAGGCGACGGCGCGGTGACCCGTATGGACAACGCCTGCGGGCAGCTTGGCCGCGAGCAGCTGCACGAAGTCCGCACGGTGCATGCCGAAGCACGCATTCCATCCCTTCGCATCGGTCACCTGCACCGGAGCGATCCGGGTGCCGTCGTGGCGGAAATACGAGGACGCCGCACCCACGCGCGCGCCCCACTTGGCCACGGCGGGTCCGAGGCCGATGCGCTCCAGGTGGCGCACTGCGTTGGGCGTGATGTAGACGCCTGCGCCCACTTCACCCAGCTCGGCGGCCTGCTCGTAAACCGCAACGGGGATGCCGTGCGCGACGAGCGCATTCGCTGCGAAGAGCCCGCCGATGCCCCCGCCGACGATCACTACCCTGGGACGCGTTGTCATGCCGGGGATGATAAGGCTCAGATCGGGTAGATCAGCGAGTTGAGCACCATCTCGCTGTCGTACACGCACAGCCGGCTGGCCAGCTTCAGGCCGTCGGGCGTGCGCACGATCTCGTCGATGTAGCGGCCCACGTTGTAGACCTCGCTGGCATCGCCCGGCCGGGTGCGGAACACCGCGTAATGGGCCTGGGCGCGGATGCGTCCTTCGTTTTCGCCCTGCACGAGTGCGGGGCTGACCACATGCCGCGTGTAGTAAGGCCCGTGGTAGATGGTCTGCGTGATGCCGTACACGCGGTCCTTCATCATCCCCTGGCTTTCCAGCGCGATCAGCGCCAGCGGCAGCTTGCGGTCGAAGTTCTCGCGCGCCTGCACCGTGTACTTCGCATCGGGCAGGAAAAAGTCCGGCCATTCGTCGAACCGGCGTTCGTCCAGCACCGCTGCATAGCGCGCATTGAGCTGGTCGATCTCCAGCTGCAGCAGCAGCGCTTCGCTCATACCCCCATCACCTTGCGCCAGTAGGCGTACATGCTGCGGATCAAGGTCTCGGTCACCATGTGCTCGGTGCCGCCCGTTCCGGTACCGCCCAGTTCGCACAGCGTGCTGCCGTCCTCGCCCCACTGGGCAAAGCCGCGCTGGCTGAACTCGATGACCTCGCCGTCGTCGGCGCTGACGAAGCCGGCCGGCCCGAACAGGTTGGCCTGGCGCAGGCGCCGGCGCGTCATCTCCTCGCTGTCGTCGGCAAAGCCGAAGTGCGTCCAGACGAAGTCGAACTCGCCCTCGCCGCGCGGCACGATGTGGCGCGTGGACAGCGAGTTCACCTGTTGCTGGATGATGAGACTCGGGAACAGCGTGATCATCGTGACGCTGGGCGTGATCGGCGTGCCCGGATTCGACGGATCGTCCACCTTCCACCAGGGCTCCGGCACCACGTCCAGCAGGCGCGTGTCGTTCAGCGCCATGTCCGCCTTGAAGCTGGTCACGCCTTGTGTCACCGCCTTGTTCGCGCCGCCCTCGTTGCGGCTGGAGACCATCACCGCGTGACGCCCGTGTGCGTCCATCACCATGCGGCTCTTCTGGTCGGCGCGCCACAGGCCGAAGGTGACGAACCAGGTGTGCAGCAGCCCCGGGTGGTACGGGTCCTTGATGTTCTCCATCATCAGCTTCCAGTTGCCCGGAATGCGCTGGCGGTTGTAGCCCAGCAGGCTGAGCTTGCGGCCGGAGAAGATGCGGTCTAGCCACGGCATGACGTCCGGGCCGAGATACGCGTCCAAGGGTTCCGCGTCTTCACTGAACGTGGCGAACACCAGCCCGTGCAGCACCGCGACGTGCAGGCGGGTCAGGCCGTGCTGCTTGACGTCGAAGCCCTCCGGCATGCCGCCGTTGACGCAGGCCTGGCCGTTCGCATCCACCGCCGGCACGCCGTCCTTGAACGGCAGTCCTGCGAGCTCGCCGTTCAGCTTGTACGTCCACTGGTGGTACGGGCAGACGAAGCTACGTGCATTGCCGTGCGGCTGCTGGCAGAAGCGCACGCCGCGGTGGGCGCAGCGGTTTTCCACCACGCGGATGCCGTGGTCGGTACCGCGATCCTTTGGCGCCACGCGGTCGCGCACCAGGATCACCTGGCGCTCGCCGATCCACGTCAACTTGAAGTCGCCGACGTTCGGGATCTCCACTTCCAGCCCCACGTAACTCCAGTGCGGGCCGTAGAAGATCTTCTGCAGCTCCTGCTGGTAGAGCTGCGCATCCGTATAGGCCCAGAAGGGCACGCGGCTGGACCCGGTGCCGGCCCAGCGGGAGAGCGTTTCGGGCGCGTTCATGCCGCTAGTATCGCGCGACAGCCGCGTCGCGCCGCGGCGCTGGGCGTCAGCGCTTCGGCGTCTCGCCCGACTCGCGGGTGTTGCCGTAGCTGTTGCTGGTCTTGGCGTCCCGGTCTTTCAGGCCGGGCGGCGGCTCGCCGGCGCCTTGTTGCTGCTGCTCGTTGCCGGCGGGGCGCTGGTCGGGCGGGAGGTTGCCGAGCTGCTTGGAGTTGTCGGTGGTGGAATCGTTGGGCATGGGGGTCTCCTTGTTCAACCACCCCAATCTAAGACCGCACAGACGCGCGCAGTGTAGGAGCGGTCCGCAGCCGCCCTGAAGGGTGTCGGGGTCGCTTCGCGAACCCGACCTACGCGAGACCGATCCGCACCGTAGGTCGGGTTCGCGCAGCGACCCCGACGCCGGCCAGAGGGCGGCTCAGGCCTGGGCGGCCGGCTTGGCCTTGCGGCCGGCCCGCCACGCCCCGAGCAGCACGAGGACGCCCGGGATCAGGATGGTGGCCCAGATGATCTTGTCCAGGTGTTCCTTCACCCATGGCAGGCTGCCGAAGAAGTAGCCGGCCGTGACGATGCCCCCGACCCACAGCCCGCCGCCACTGACGTCGTACAGGGTGAACTTGCTGCGCGTCATCTGGGCGACGCCCGCCACGAACGGGGCGAAGGTACGCAGGAACGGCATGAAGCGCGCCACCACGATCGTGATGCCGCCGTATTTCTCGTAGAAGGCGTGGGCCTGGTCGAACGCGCGCCGGTTGAAAAAGCGCGAGTTCTCCCACTGAAACACGCGCGGCCCGAAGTAGCGGCCGACGGTGTAGTTGCTCTGGTTGCCAAGCACGGCCGCCGCCCACAGCAGGCCCACCGCGACCGGATAGCTCATGAGGCCGACGCCGCACAGGGCGCCCACCACGAACAGCAGCGAGTCCCCGGGCAGGAACGGCATGACCACCACCCCGGTTTCCACGAAGATGATCAGGAACAACAGCGCATACACCCAGGCGCCGTAATTCGTCACGAAGTTCTCGAGGTAGCGGTCGACGTGCAGGATGAAGTCGACGAGCAGCAGGGCCATGTCCATGGCTGGGGATTATCACTGCCTACAATGCCTCGACCATGAGTGCCGTGCTCTCCCCCCTGCCGCGCCGTCCGATCCGGGAATTGCCCGACGAGCTGGTGAGCCAGATCGCGGCCGGGGAGGTGGTGGAGCGGCCGGCGTCGGTGGTGCGCGAACTGGTCGACAACGCCCTGGATTCGGGCGCCACCCAGGTCACGGTGCGCCTGCTGGCGGGCGGCGTGCGCCTGATCTGCGTGGAAGACGACGGCTGCGGCATCGCCCGCGAGGAGCTGCCGCTGGCGCTGCGCCGCCACGCCACCAGCAAGATCGCCTCGCTGGCCGACCTGGAATCGGTCGGCACCATGGGGTTTCGCGGCGAGGCGCTGGCTGCCATCGCCTCGGTGTCGGAGCTGCACCTGCTGTCGCGCACGGCCGGCCAGGCCAGTGCCTTCCTGCTGGACTCCAGCAGCGGCGAGCTGCGGCCCGCCGCCCGCGCGACCGGCACCACGGTGGAAGTCAAGGAGCTGTTCTACAGCACCCCCGCCCGCCGCAAGTTCCTGAAGACCGATGCCACCGAGCTCGCGCATTGCGTGGAGGCGGTGCGCCGCCACGCGCTGGCGCGGCCCGACATCGGCTTCACCGTCTGGCACGAAGGCAAGTTGTGCGAGCAATGGCGGCCCGGCACGCCCGACCAGCGCCTGGCCGACGTGCTGGGGGACGACTTCCTGGCGCAAAGCGTGGCGATCGAGACCGCCGTCGGGCCGGTGCGGATCAGCGGCCGCGCGGGCATTCCCGATGCGGCGCGCTCGCGGGCCGACTGGCAGTTCGCGTACGTCAACGGCCGCTATGTGCGCGACAAGGTCATCACCCATGCGGCGCGCAGCGCGTACGAGGACCTGCTGCATGGCCACCGGCAACCGGTGTATGCCTTGCACCTGCAGGTGGACCCGGCGCGGGTGGACGTGAACGTGCATCCGACCAAGATCGAGGTGCGGTTCCGCGACAGCCGCGAGGTGCACCAGGCGGTGCGCAGGGCGGTGGAGGTGGCGTTGTCGGCGCCGAGGGCGGGGAATGCAGCGGTCGCGCCCGTGTCGCCGACCGCGGCAGCAATGCCGCAGCCGGCGTGGCACCAGCCGGCGATTCCATTCGTGCCGCAGGTGGGCCAACGAGTCGATTTGGCCGCGTTGTGGTCCCCCGTAGGTCGGGTTGCCGAAGGCACCCCGACGTGGGGGGATGCGGGCGATCGTGTCGGGGTGCCTTCGGCAACCCGACCTACGAATCCGGCCACGAATCCGGCCACCCCCGGCCAATGGCCCCTCGGCCGCGCCATCGCCCAACTCCAGGGCATCTACATCCTCGCCGAAAACGCCCAGGGCCTGGTCGTCGTCGACATGCACGCCGCCCACGAGCGCATCGTCTACGAGCGCCTGAAGACCCAGATGGACGCGCAGGAGATCCGCAGCCAGCCGCTGCTGATTCCCGCCACCTTCCCGGCAACCCCGGCCGAACTGGCCACCGCCGAAGCGCACCAGGGCACGCTGGAGCTGCTTGGCCTGCAGGTCACCCCCTTCTCCCCGAAAACGCTGGCTGTCCGGGCCGTGCCGACCACCCTGGCCCAGGGCGACGCGGTCGAACTGGCACGCAGCGTCCTGGCCGAACTGGCCCAGCACGATGCCAGCAGCGTCGTCGAACGCGCCCGCAACGAACTGCTGTCCACCATGGCCTGCCACGGCGCGGTCCGCGCCAACCGCCGCCTGACGCTGGACGAGATGAACGCCCTGCTGCGGCAGATGGAGGAGACCGAACGCTCCGACCAATGCAACCACGGCCGGCCCACCTGGCGCCAGGTGACGGTGCGTGAACTCGATGCATTGTTCCTGCGCGGACGATAAAGTCCGGTAAACGGCTGAACTTCCTGTTCGGCCGAGACTCAGGCTCTGAAATGAAACGCCGCTACCTCATCGCGAGCATCGCAGCCCTGGCCACGGCGCTCAGCATGGGCTGCACCTCGCTGGACGAGCGGCAGCGCGCCTGGATCTTCCAGCCCAGCGACTCTTCCTGGGGCTCCAGCTCGGTGGCGGCCGAAGGCATGGAGGACGTCTGGATCGATTTCCGCTCCGAGGTCACCGGGGAAGACGTGCGCCTGCACGGCCTGTGGCTGCCGGCGCGCCAGAACGCCGAGAACGGCCCGGTGATGCTGTACCTGCACGGCGCCCGCTGGAACGTCACGGGCTCCGCGCCGCGCATCCGGCGCATGCAGCAACTCGGCTTCTCGGTGCTGGCCATCGACTACCGTGGTTTCGGCAAGTCCTCCAAGGGCCTGCCCTCGGAAGACATGGCGTACGAGGATGCGCGGACCGCGTGGAAGTGGCTGGCGGCGCAGCACGGCGGCCGCGAGCGCTTCGTCTTCGGCCACTCGCTGGGCGGCGCCATCGCGATCGACCTGGCTTCTCGCGTGGACGACGAGCGCGGCGTCATCGTCGAAGGCACCTTCACCTCCATTTCCGACGTCGCCAGCTCCATGAAGTTCGGCTGGCTGCCGATCTCGCCGCTGATCACGCAGCGCTTCGACGCGGTGAAGAAGGTGGACAAGCTGCATTCGCCGCTGCTGGTGGTTCACGGCGAGAACGACACGCTGATTCCCTCCGACCTGGGCCGGCGCCTCTACGACGCGGCCACCGGGCCCAAGCACTTCATGCTGGTGGAAGGCGGTTCGCACTTCAGCACCATGGCCGTGGGCCTGCCGAAGTACCGCGAAGTGCTGAAGGACTTCTTCAGCCTGAAGTAGCCCGCCGCAACACGGCGACGGCAGCCCGCACGTCCTCGATGGGCATCTGCCCCGGGGCGGACGCCGCGGCACCGACCGCGAACGTCAGCGCCGAGCCGAACAGTCCTCCGCTCACGCGGCTGACCGCGCCCAACCCGCCCATGGCCATGCTGATCACCGGGATCGGCAGTGTTTCGCTGGCCTGGAGCGTGGCGCCGAGAAGGCGGAGCACATCCTCCATCGACTGCGGCATGACGGCCACCTTCGCGACGTCGGCGCGCTGCGAGTGCGCCTGCGCGAAGCGCGCGGCCAGCTGCTCGGTGGAGGGGGTGCGCTGGAAATCATGGAACGACAGCACCAGCGGCAGTCCGGCGGCGTGGGCGAGGTCGCGCACGCGCGCCAGCGAAAGCGCGTCGTTGTCCATTTCGTAATCGACCAGGTCCACGGCCCCGGAGGCGATGACCGCCGCATACATCGTCACCACCTGGTCCTCGTCCAGCGGGATCGGCTGGCCGCCCTCACGCTGCGCGCGCCGGGTGAAGAGGATGGGGACGCCTCCAGCCGCATTGCGCACGGCCGCGGCAGCGGCCAGCACCTGCGGGGTGTCTGCGATGTCGTCGAAGAAATCCACGCGCCACTCGAGAAGGTCGGGTTTCTTGGCGGCCACGGCCCGCGTTTCGGCGACGAGCTCCGCCAGGGTGCGGGCCACCAGCGGCGCGCACACGGCCGGCAAATGGCCACCTGCAAGGGGTTTGCCTCGAACGAAGAGGGGTCGTTGGTCCATTCCCGCCGATTGTACGGAGGGGGTCTCCGTCAGTTCACGGAGGGGTCCAGGGCGCCTGGGTCCCCGCCTTTGCGGGGATGACAGATTTACTCGCCGTGCTGGCCGGAGTCCGCGTCCGCGTTGGGATGGGACGAGCTTTGCGGCTGTTGCTGCTGCTGCACGGCGCCGTGCGACTGCGGCTTGCGGAAGCCCAACCTTTGCAGCTCGCGCTCCAGCAATTCCTTGCGCACGGACATGGGCAACGACTCCGCCGCCCAGGAGTCGTTGTCATCCGGCTCGCCGCCACCTCTGGTACTGCTCATGCGGAAATTCTAGCGGCCCGAAGTTTCCTTACTGTCGGGTACATCCGTCGACAATCGTACGAATCCGCCGACAGCAGGCCAAGCGCTGCGGTTCGCGTCAAGGACCTGCATTCACCTTCTTGCGCAGATCGTCGAACAAGCCGATGAGCGAGGCGGTTTCGGCCTTGTCGATCACCGCATCGGCGCCCAGCTCCAGGCAATGTTTGCGCACGCCCGGCGTGGCGAAGCCGCTGAAGACCACCACGTGGCCGTCGGGACGCACCTTCTTGCAATGCCGGATCAGGTTCATGCCGACGCCCTGCTCCAGCACCAGGTCCAGCACCGCCACATCCCATTCGCCAGGATTTTCGTCCAGCCACAGCCGGGCCTCCGCTTCCGTGGTTGCGGCCGCGACCACGCGGATGCCGCCCAGCGAGGCGAACATGTCATCCAGCAAGCCACGCATCCGGAGGAGGTCTTCCACCAGGAACACCCTGACTTCCACACTGTCTCCCAGTTCGACTGTCGACCACATTCTGTTTCGGAAGTCCTGGCAACGGTGCTCATTGCAACGGCTTGCTAATGACAGCCGCGCCAGCTGGAGCCTGCGCTCCTTCTGCTAACCTCGACCGCATGTCCACCGATGCGCTGCCCGCCGTGGTGGCGCTCGCCGGCCCCACAGCGTCGGGCAAGAGCGCCGCGTCGCTTGTCCTGGCCGAGGCGCTGGACGCCGAGATCGTCAGCGTCGATTCCGCGCTCGTGTACCGCACCATGGACATCGGCACGGCCAAGCCCAGCCGCGAGGAACTGGCGCGGGTGCCGCACCATCTCATCGACATCCTCGATCCCGCCGAGCGCTACAGCGCTGCCGCCTTCGCCAGCGACGCGCAGCGCCTCGTGCGCGACATCCGCGCGCGCGGCCGGCGCGTGCTGCTGGTCGGCGGCACGATGCTGTACTTCAAGGCGCTGTTCGAGGGGCTGGACGCCCTGCCGGCGGCCGACGCCGGCCTGCGCGCCGAGCTGGAAGACGAAGCAGCGCGCCGCGGCTGGCCGGCGCTGCACGCGGAGCTGGCAGCCGTGGACGCGGTGACGGCGGCGCGCCTGCCGCCGAACGACGCACAACGGATCCAGCGCGCGCTGGAGGTCTATCGCGCCACCGGCGTGCCCTTGTCGCAATTGCACGCCGGCAAGGGCCGCAGTGCGGGCTTGCAGCCGGACTTGTTCCTCTCTCTCGAACCGGCGGATCGCGCATGGCTGCACGAACGCATCGCCAAGCGCTTCGACCAGATGCTGGCCGCCGGCTTGATCGACGAGGTTCGGGCGCTGCGCGCGCGCGGCGACCTGCATGCCGAGCTGCCCAGCATGCGCTGCGTCGGCTACCGGCAGGCGTGGGAGGCCCTGGACGGCGCATTCTCGCTGGATGAACTGCGCGAGCGCGGCATCGCCGCCACCCGCCAGCTGGCCAAGCGCCAGCTCACCTGGCTGCGCAGCATGCCGCAGCGTCGCGTGATCGCGTGCGACGCGCCGGACGCCCTGGCGCAGGTGCTGCGCGCCGCGGGGGCGACCGCATGAGCGTCCAGGTGCGCAATGTCGCCAAGCGGTACGGCACGATCGACGTGTTCCGCGGCGTGTCGCTCACGGTGTCGGCCGGGGAGTTCGTCGCCATCGTCGGCGAGTCGGGCGTCGGCAAGTCCACCTTGCTCAACTGCATGGCGGGGCTGGACACGTGGGACGAGGGTGGCATCACCATCGACGGCACCGACCTGGCGACGCTGGACGACGAAGGGCGGGCGCTGCTGCGGCGGCACAAGCTCGGCTTCGTGTTCCAGGCCTTCCACGTCCTGCCGCACCTGGACGTGGCGCAGAACATCGGCCTGCCGTTGCTGCTGCTGCAGCGGCCGGACCGCGCGCGGGTGGAGGCGATGCTGGAGGCAGTCGGCCTGGCCGGTCTCGGGGCGCGGCTGCCGCAGGAGTTGAGCGGCGGCCAGTTGCAGCGGGTGGCCATCGCCCGCGCGCTGGTGCATCGCCCGAGCCTGCTGCTGGCCGACGAGCCGACCGGCAACCTGGACCCGGCGACGGCCGCGCGCGTGATGGAGGTGCTGCGCGCCCAGGCGCGGGACAGCGGCGCCGCACTGGTGCTGGTGACGCATTCCGCGGCGGCAGCCGCGCAGGCGGACCGCGTGCTGCAGTTGCGCAGCGACGGGGTGGTCAGCCCGGAGCGCTGAAGCCCAGGCGCTTGGCCAGCGCGGCCGCCGGCAGGGAGCCTTCGATCGTCTGGACCGCGCCGGTCTTGGGGTCCTTCCACACGATGGTGGGCACGCCGCCAAAGCCGAAGCTGTTCATGAGCTCGGTGTTCCTCTTCACCACGTCCCGGCCGGCCACGCCCATGGCCGAGATGCCACCCTGCTGGGCCCGCAGCGCGGCCTCGTGCTCGTCCATCGCCGCCGCCGGGTCACTGGCGACCAGGATGGTTGCGCCCTGCGCGAAGCTCTTCTCGTTGATCAGTCCCACCGGGATCCAGACGAAGCGCGCCTGCGAACGCAGCGGCCGCGAGGCATCCCACAGCGCGGCGCAATGGGGGCACTGCGCGTCGAAGAACACGTAGACCACCCGGGACGCCATCGACGAGCCGACGCTGAAGCCCTTGGCCTGCGCGGCAATGGTGTCCACGGAAACGGGCGTGGATCCGGCCGCCGGCTGGGCGGCAGGGGCAGTTTCGGTTTCCTTGCCGCAGGCGGCCAGCAGCGCAGCGGACAAGACGGCGATGAGCGTGAGGCGGCGGTTCAGGACGGGAGATGCATGCATGGGCTGGCGCACATTCTATGCGCGCCGCGCAACGCCTCAAGCCGCCCCTTGCGCCTGCTCCAGCAGCTCCGTGACCTCCTCCAGTTCCTCGGCAGCGCGTTGCACCTTGCGTTCCAGGATCTGGTTCTGCGCGATGGCCCACCCGATGTCACCGTGGCGAGCGTCAGCAGGGATGGCGCGATCGAGCGCGCCGTGGGTGAGGCCGAGCTCGGCGCTCGCGACTTCCAGGTCCTGCTGGACCTTGTCCGTGCGGTTCTTCGCCGCTTCGATGTGTTGTGTCGGCAATTGACTCATGGCAACCCTTTCTTTTTGAAGGCCCGCGAAGAGTAGGCGGCGGCCCAAGGCTGCGCCGTCAGGCACATCCGCACGCCGATGACGGAACCACGCTCATCACCCAGGACTTCCAGCCGGTTTACCAGTCGGTGCGCAGCACATGCGGATGCCGCTGTTCTCCTACAGGTTCCGCCATGTGTGCATTCCATCATGGATGACACGACCCAAGGAGAAAACGAAATGGCGACCCGAAACGAAAAAGATGCTTGTGACCTGCTGGATGCTGACCATCGCGCAGTGAAGAAAATGTTCAAGGACTATGAAGAGCTCACCAACTCCCGCGCCCGCAGCGCCGGCCAGAAGAAACTGGAGCTGGCCCGCCAGATCTGCCAGGAGCTGACCGTCCACGCGCAGATCGAGGAAGAGATCTTCTACCCGGCGTGCCGCGCCGCCTTCAAGGACACCGACCTGATCGCCGAGGCCGAAGTCGAGCACCAGACTGCCAAGGACCTGATCGCGCAGATCGAAGGCATGACCGAAGCCGACGAGATGTTCGACGCCAAGGTGAAGGTGCTTGGCGAGTACATCGACCACCACGTCAAGGAAGAGCGCGGCGAAATGTTCCCGAAGGCGCGCTCGGCCCGCAAGCTGGACCTGGTCGGCATGCGCGAAGAGATGATCGCGCGCAAGGAAGAACTGATGGGGCAGGAGGCGTAAGCCACCTCCGCACGGCGGCGGGCGGCACAATGCCGCCATGCTGCCGCTGCTGGCCACCTATTCCTGGCAGGAAGTCCGGCACCACGCGTGGCGCAGCGCCACGGCGGTGCTGGCCGTCACGCTGGGCGTGGCCCTCGCTTTCTCCGTCCACCTGATCAACGCATCGGCGCTGGACGAATTCGCCTCTGCCGCCCGGTCGGCAGGTGGACAACCTGACCTCGAACTCCGCTCCGCCAAGGGCGCCCTGCCTGAGGCGCTGTACGCGCGCGTCGCGACGGACGCGCAGGTCACGGCTGCCAGTCCGGTGCTGGAACTTCAGACTGTCGCCACCGCGGCCAGCGGTTCCCGAACCACGGTGCGCGTCGTCGGGATCGACGCGCTCGTCGCCGGCACCATCGCACCCACGCTCGTTCCCACTGTCACCCAGCCAGGCGACCGGCTCGCCATCCTGGCGCCCGACACCGTTTTCCTGAACGCGGCGGCGCAGGCGGTGCTGCCGGGCGATCGCCTGCGGCTGCAAGCCGGCATGCAGTTGCGCGAAGTGCGCGTGGCCGGCACCAGCAACGCCGGCGGCGGGCCGCTGCTGGTGATGGACGTCGCGGCTGCGCAAGACCTGTTCGGTCGCGGCGGCCAGTTGACGCGCATCGACGTGAAGCTCAAGCCAGGTGTTGCGCACGATGCGTGGCTGCGGAACATGACCTTGCCGGAGGACGTGCAGGCAGCCGTGCCCGGTGACGCAGGGCAGCGGGTCAGCCAGCTGTCGCGCGCCTACCGCGTCAACCTGACCGTGCTTGCGCTGGTGGCGCTCTTCACCGGGGCCTTCCTGGTGTTCTCGGTGCTCGCGCTCAGCGTCGCGCGGCGCGCGCAGCAACTGGCGCTGCTCGGCGTGCTCGGTCTCACGGCGCGGCAGCGCTTGCGGCTGGTGCTGGCGGAATCCGCGGTGCTGGGCGTGGTCGGCAGCGCGATCGGGATCGGCCTGGGCACCGCGTTGGCGGCGGCCGCGCTGTCGCTGCTGAAGGGCGACCTCGGCGGCGGCTACTTCCCGGGCGTTCGCCCGCAACTGCAATGGAACACTGCCGCGGCCGCGGGCTACGGCCTGCTCGGCGTGGTGGCGGCGATGGCGGGCGGATGGCTGCCGGCGCGCAGCGCGGCCCGCCTGCCGCTGGCGCAGACGCTCAAGGGGCTGGGCACGTCGCTGCCGCGCGGACGGCGGCATGTCCTCGGCTGGATCGCGTTGCTCGCGGCCGGCGCGCTGGCCCTGCTGCCCCCCATTGCCGGCATTCCGCTGGCCGCCTACGTTGCCATCGGATTGCTGCTGGTGGGCGGCATCTCGGTGCTGCCGGTAGCGGTGGGGGCGCTGTACGACCGCGTCGCGCCGCTGGTGGCCACGCGGCTGCTGCCGCTGCTGGCCGTGGAGCGCGCGCGGCGCGTGCGCGAAAGCGCGGCGGTGGCGGTCAGCGGCGTCGTCGCCGCATTGAGCCTGGCGGTCGCATTGACGGTGATGGTCGCCAGCTTCCGCCAGTCCGTCACGGACTGGCTGGACGTGGTGCTGCCGGCCGACCTGTACGTGCGCACCAGCATCAGCACGGGTGCCGGCGACACCGCGTACCTCACGCCGCAGCTGGTGCAGGCCGTCGCGCAACTCGAAGGCGTCGATCGGGTGGCGACCCAGCGCGTGCGCAGCCTGCCGCTGGATCCGGCTCGGCCCGCGGTGGTGCTGCTGGCGCGCAGCGCGGACCCCAGCGGCTCGCTGCCGCTGGTGGGCGAAGCCCTGCCGGCGCCGGCCGGCCAGGTGCCGGTGTACGTGAGCGAGGCGATGGTCGACCTGTATGGCGCCCGCCGCGGCGAGCCGCTGCCGCTGCTGCGCGCGGCACTGGGAGACCACGCCTTCTTCGTCGCCGGCGTCTGGCGCGACTACGTGCGGCAGACCGGCGCCGTCGTCATCGGGCAGGCCGACTACCTGCGCCTGACGGGCGACACGCGCGTCAACGACCTGCAGCTGTGGCTGGCGCCCGGCGCGTCGCCGGCCGACGTGCAGGCCCGCGTGCGCGAGCGGGTGGCGCGCGACACCGGCAATGCGGACCTCGTCGAGCTGGCCTCGGCCTCCGAGGTGCGAAGCGTGTCGTTGCGCATCTTCGACCGCAGCTTCGCCGTCACCTACTGGCTGCAGGCGGTGGCGATCGGCATCGGCCTGTTCGGCGTGGCCGCCAGCTTCAGCGCGCAGGTGCTGGCGCGGCGCAAGGAGTTCGGGCTGCTGCAGCACCTGGGGCTGACGCGGCGGCAGATCCTGGCGGTGGTCGCGGGCGAAGGCGCGGCGTGGACGCTGATCGGCGCGCTGGCCGGCCTGGCGCTGGGCCTCGGCGTGGCGGTGGTGCTGGTGCACGTGGTCAATCCGCAAAGCTTTCACTGGACGATGGACCTGCTGCTGCCTTGGGCACGCCTGCTGGCGCTGTGCGCCGCGGTCATCGTGGCGGGCACCATCACCGCATGGGTGGCCGGCCGCGCCGCTGCGGGCCGCGACGCCGTGCTGGCCGTGAAGGAGGACTGGTGATCGGCCGCCGGCCGTTGCTGGCCGCCCTGCCCGCGCTCGCCTTCGCGCGTCGCGCCGGCGCGCTGCCGCCGCGCCGCATCGCTTTCCCCGCCGACCATGGGGCGCACCCCGACCTGCGCACCGAGTGGTGGTACATCACCGGCCATGCGGAAAGCGGCGGCCGCAGCTTCGGCTTCCAGGTCACCTTCTTCCGCACCCGCGTCGATGCGACGCAAGGCATGCAGTCGGCTTTTGCGGCGAAGCAGTTGCTGTTCGCCCATGCGGCGATCACCGACGTGCACGGCCGCAAGCTGTGGCACGACCAGCGCATCGCCCGCGCCGGCTTCGGCATCGCGCAGGCCGGCGAACAGGACACGCAGTTGCGGCTGCGCGACTGGTCGCTGGTGCGCGAAGGCGAGGCGTGGCGCGCCGTGCTGCCGGCCAGCGGCTTCGCGCTGGACCTGCGCTGCACGCCGACGCAGCCGGTGCTGCTGCAGGGCAAGCAGGGCTTGTCGCGCAAGGGGCCGGAGGAGGCGCAGGCCAGTTACTACTACAGCGTGCCGCAACTCGCCGTCACCGGGCAGTTGTCACTGCAAGGCCGCAGCTTCGCCGTGACCGGCCGCGCCTGGCTGGACCACGAGTGGAGCGAGGAGGTGCTGCACCCGGACGCCGTCGGCTGGGACTGGGTCGGCATGAACCTGGACGACGGCAGCGCGCTCACGGCGTTCCGTTTGCGGCGCAAGGACGGCGGCACGCTGTGGGATGGCGGTTCGTTTCGCAGCGCGAGCGGGAGCCTGTACGTGGCCAGCCCGGGCGAAACCGAGTTCCGCGCGCAGCGGCGCTGGACCAGCCCGCTATCGAATGCGACGTATCCGGTGGAGTGGGTGATCCGCACGCCGGCGGACTTCTACACCGTGCGCGCGGTCATCGACAACCAGGAATTGGACAGCCGGGCGTCGACGGGAGCGATCTATTGGGAAGGGTTGTCGGAGCTTCTGGACAGCAACGGCAAGCGGGTGGGGCGGGGGTACCTGGAGATGACGGGGTATGCGGCGAAGCTGAGGTTGTGAGGCGTGTGTCGGGGTGCGGCTGCGCGCGCAACCCGACCTACATGAACGGCGCTTCGTAGGTCGGGTTGCGGCGCCAGCCGCACCCCGACACCGATCACGCGCCTGGGCGACGACCCCCGCGTCGTGCAGCCGCCCGAATTACCCCGCCGGCATCCCGAGCAGTGCTTCGTAGGTCGGGTTGCGGCGCCAGCCGCACCCCGACACCGATCAATGCGCCTGGGCGACGATCCCCGCGTCGTGCAAGCGCCCGAATTCCCCCGCCGGCATCCCGAGCAGTTCGTGCAGCACCTGCTCGGTGTGCTGACCCAGTCGCGGCGCCGGGGCGGCTGGCACACGCGGTACGGCGGAAAAGTCCAAAGGCAAGCCGGCGGCGAGCATGGGACCCACACCCGGCTGTTCGATGTTCCGGAAGATCGGATTCGCAGGCGAACACTCCGGATCGTCGCGCACCAGTTGCTCCAGCGACTGGTAGCGGTTCCAGCAGACACCGAGCCTGTCGAACTCCGCGCCCAGGTCCGCCAGCGTGCGCGCCGCGATGCGCGGGGCGACGATCTCGGCGAGTTCGCGCCGGGCGCGAAAGCGATTGCCCTCTTCCGACAGGTCCAGGCCTAGGCGCGCGCCCACCGCATCCACTTCCTGCTGGACGCCGAGTGCTTCGCACAGCGACCGCCACTGCTTGCCCGTCAAGCCGACCACCATGACGCGCTCGCCATCGGCGCACACGAAGTCGCGCCCGAAGGCGCCGAACAGCTCGTTGCCATGCCGCTGCCGCGGCTGGCCGCGCCGCGCTTCCTCGATGAAACCCAGGTGCTGCATCACGGCCAGGCCGACATCCTGCAACGCGAGCTTGACGTGCTGGCCCTCGCCGGTACGGCGGCGGTGGCGTTCGGCGGCGAGCAGGCCCAAGGCCACCATCTGCCCGGTGACGAGGTCCCACGCCGGCAGCACATGGTTGGCCGGCTCGCTGCTGCGCGGGTCCCCGGTGATGCCGGGCACGCCGACACGCGCATTCACCGTGTAGTCGACGGCGGAACCACCATGCCGATCGCCTTGCAGCGTCAGCTGGATCAGGTCGGCGCGCCTGGCACGCAGCTTCTCGTGATCGAGCCAGCCGCGCGGCGGGAAGTTGGTGAGGAAGAGTCCGGCGTCATCGCCCGGCGCAGATGCCAGCGCCATGGCGATCTCGCGCCCCTGCGGTGACTGCAGGTCCAGCGCGACCGAGCGCTTGGACTTGTTCAGGCCGCACCAGAACAGGCTGGTGCCGTCCTCGGTGACCGGCCAGCGGCGGAAGTCGAGGCCGCCACCGAGCGTGTCGATGCGGATCACGTCGGCGCCCATCTGCGCCAGCGTCATGCCACCCAGCGGCGCCGCCACGAAGGCCGCCGCTTCCACCACGCGCATGCCGGCAAGCAGGCCCGCGCTCATGCCGCGGCTCCCGTGACGCCAAGCGCGCGTTCGAGCAGGCTGCGCGCCACGACTTTCAGTGCGAGGGTTTCCTCCGCCCCCTCGAAGATCGACAGCACCCGCGCATCCACGAAGTAGCGGCTGACCGCGCTCTCTTCCGCGTAGCCCATGCCGCCGTGCATCTGCAGTGCTTCGCGCGTCACCATCTCGGCCGAGCGGCACGCGAGCAACTTGACCAGGCTCGCCTCCATGCGGCCCTCGCCGCGGTCTACCTGCTGCGCCACCGTGCAGGCAAGCTGCCGGCACGCAGCGAGCCGCGCGCCCATGCGTGCAAGCTTGGCGCGCGTGAGCGGATAGTCCGCGAGCGCCTGGCCGAACACCTTGCGGTCGCGGCCGTACGTGATGGCAGCGCGCAGTGCCGCGCGCATGACGCCGCAGGCGCGCGCTGCCGTCTGCATGCGCCCGCCCACCATCCCGGCCATCGTGTAGTAGAAGCCCTTGCCCACGCCGGCTTCACCGCCCACCACGTTGGCATCGGGCACGAGAAAATTCTCGAACGACAGGTCGAAGGAATGCATGCCGCGGTAGCCGATGGTCGGGATGGCGCGACCCGTCAGCACCCCGCCGCCGGGTTGCCGGTGAACGAATTCGTGGCCGTCGAACGAAGGCTTTTCCACCAGGAACACGCTCAGCCCCTTGTGGCCGGAAGCGCGGTCGCCGGTGCGCGCCACCACCATCAGCACGCCCGCCTTGCCGGCAAACGTGCACCAGGTCTTGGCGCCGGTCAGGGCCCAGCCGCCTTCGGTGCGCAGCGCCCGCAGCGAAAGGCTGGCAACGTCGGAGCCGTAGTCCGGCTCGGTGATGGCGATCGCGCACAGCGGCTCGCCTGCCGCGAGCTGCGGCAGCCAGTGCGCCTGCTGTTGCGGCGTGCCGCCGGCCAGCAGGGCGCGGGTCAGGATTTCGGGCCGCGTGATCAGGCTGCCGGCGGCAGCGAGCGAGCCCTCCGACAAGGCTTCCGTCACCAGCACCATCAGCAGCGAGTCTTCGTGCGCGTCCGGCGCACTGCCGCCGAAGCGCTCGGGCACCGACAGGCCGAACACGCCCATCTCGCGCAGCGGCTGCAGCAGCGACTCGGGCACGGTGAGGTTCTCCCGATGAATCCTGCCGGCTTGCGGGGCCACGACTTCCTCCGAGAAGCGGCGGAACGACGCCTGCGCCATCGCATGCGATTCGTCGAGCTCGACCGCGCCAACGTCGCCGCCCGCGCGTTCCACCGCAGCGCCGGCCTGCTCGAGCGCTCGCGAATCAGCGGCGCGCCGCAGGGTCTTGAAGGCATCGTCGAGGCGCAAGCCATCCAGTGCATCGGAGCGCAACCCGAGCTCCGCGAACAAGGTCTCGATCCGCGGCAGCACGGCAGCGCAGGCTTCCGCCGTGAACAACAGCGCCAGCCGCAAGTCGAGCTCCGCGCTGTCGGGCCGCAAGGATGCGACCGCGTTCTCGGCCGCCAGCAAGTCGGCCGCAGCCCAGGCCAGCTCGAACGAGGCGATCTGTTGCGCATCCAGGCGCGCGTTGTCCAATGGGCCGGCCGGCGCGCAGCGCGCGGCCAGGGCGCCCGCGGCGTCGTCGAAAGCGCGGCGCAAGGTGGCGAGGCAGCGGCCGGCGGCCGCCGCCTGCTGCTGCAAGGTGGGATCCATGGATGTCTCTTCGGGCAGGCGCGGTATGCTGACCGCGATGATGCCCGAAGCCGACGCGCTCCCCGCCCTGCCCGCGCTGCGGCTGGGCCGCTATCGCCACTACAAGGGCGGCGAATACGAAGTCGTCGGCATCGCCCGCCACAGCGAGACGCACGAAGCGCAGGTGGTCTACCGGCCGCTGTACAACGCCACCGGCTGGTGGGTGCGTCCCCATGCGATGTTCATCGAGGACGTGGTCGTCGACGGCGTGCGGCAGCCGCGCTTTGCGTTCGTCGCCCCGGACGCTGGCAGCGCCCGCTGAACTGCGCAGCCGTCCTACACTGCCCGGCACGGCCGCCGCCGAAGATCGAGGCCGACATAGAAAGGTGATGACGATGGCGCTGCCCCATGCGCAACCCCTGGACGTGATCAACGTCGGGCCGTTCGGCGACAAGCTGCACGGCGCCGTCAGCACGAGCCTGATCAAGACCGGCCGCATCCAGCTGCTGCACCTGGTGCTGGCCGCGCACCAGGACCAGCCTCAGCACCACGTGGACCGTGAATGCGTGATCCACTGCCTGGAGGGCGAGGTGGAGGTGGTGATGGGCTCGGGCGTGCGCCAGCTGGGCGCCGGCAACCTGGTGGTGCTGCCGGCCGGAGAGCAGCACGCGCTGCGCGCCCGTGCCGAGTCGGCCGTGCTGGTGACGCTGCTGCTGGACAAGGGCGATGCGGGCGACGGCGGCGGCGCGGGCAACCGCCGCGACCCCGCCAAGGATTCCCCGGTGCGCCCCTGAGCGGCTGCGCTTACCATGGGCGAATGAACATCCGCCCCTCCCCGCGCACGCTGGCGGCGACCGCGCTGGCCGCCTTGTTCCTCCTACCCGTGGCCGCTGCCGCGCAGGCGGCGTGGCCCGCCAAGCCGATCCGCATGCTGGTGGGCTCGCCGCCCGGCGGCCCCTCCGACATCGTGACGCGGCTGTTCGCCGAGCACCTGTCGCAGCGCCTGAAACAGCCGGTGCTGGTGGAGAACCGGCCCGGCGTCGGCAACAGCCTGGCGGCAGGCGTGGTCGCCAAGGGCGAGGCCGACGGCTACACGCTGGTCGTCAGTCCCGACACGGTGGTCACGGTCAACCCGCTCGTGTACACGAAGCTCAATTTCGACGCACGCAGCGAGCTGGTCAACGTCTCCATCCTGGCGCAGTTCACGCAGATGCTGGTGTGCAACGCCGGCAAGAACCTCCACACCGTACCGGACCTGGTGGCGCGCGCCAAGACCACGCGCATGAACTACGCATCCGGCGGCCCCGGCGTGCCGGGCCACCTTGCGGCGGAGATGTTCCTGCAAAGCGCCGGCGTGAAGATGGAACACATTCCGTACCGGGGCCCGGCTCCCGCGACGCTGGCGGTCCTGTCCGGCGAAGCGGACTGCGGATTCCTCGCCACCCCCACCGTGTTGCCGCACGTGAAAGCCGGCAAGCTCAGCGCGCTGGCGGTGTCGTCGCGCGAACCTTCGCCCCTGGCCCCCGAAGTTCCCACGCTGGCCAAGGCACTGAACCAGCCGGCGCTGGACGTCAGCTTCAAGCTGGTGCTGCAGGCGGCCAAGGGGACGCCCGCACCGGTGCTCGCCGAACTGGAGCGGGCAGCCGGCGACATCATGAAGCGGCCCGAAGTGCGCGCCAAGCTGCAGGCCAGCGACCTGGTGAGCATCGGCGGCAGCAGCCAGGAGGCAGAGGCCGTGATGAAGGCCGAGACGGCGCGCTGGGAGCCGGTGGTCCGGCGCCTGGACATCAAGTCGGAATAGCAGGCGTCCTGCACGCGGGCGCCCTCTGTTGCGGCAGCATGGGCCCATGAAACAACAACAGCAAGCCTCCGGACCGGAGGAACTCGTCCGCAACGACGCGCAATCCCGCTACGAGTTGCGCCTGGGCGGGCAGGTCGCCGCCAAGGCGGAATACCGGCGCGAAGGCGACACGGTCCGCTTCACCCACACCGAGGTCGACGGCGCCCACGAAGGCCAGGGCTTCGGCTCACGCCTGGCCGCCTTCGCCCTGGACGACGTCAAGAGCCGCGGCATGAAGGCGGTGCCGCAATGCCAGTTCATCGCGGCGTACATCGCGCGGCACGAGAAGGAATACGGCTCCCTGGTCCACGGCTGACGGCGCCGCCAACAAGTCACGCCGCCCGTTGCTGCCTGCGGCAGCCGGTGCGCTTGCGCACATCGCTTTGCGCTCGCGCCTTCCACCATGGCTTCACCGGTCTTCACCGGGCTTCCTCACAAGGAGACTGCCATGGCCTCAGCCACCCCCCTGCACCTGACCGCAGCTGCCCTGCTGCTGGGCGTCGCCGCCTGCAACGTGGACAAGCTCGACATCACCAGCGACCTGGTCCCGCCCGCCTCGGCAACGGGCATGGAGGTGCTTCCACTGCCGCTGGAAATCCACCGCATGTTCGAAGAGGAGAAGCGCCGCGCCACCGCCGGCGAACTCCCCGCGCAGTTCTGATCATGACCACCCGCCCAGAAGCATATGTGGCCGGCCTGGCACTCACGCTGTGCGTTCACGGCGCCATTGCGGCGCCGGATCCTCTCTACACGGAGGCGGTGCAGGAATACCGTGCCGGCCGCTGGTCCTCGGCATTCGGTCGCTTCATCACACTTGCCAACAACGGTCACGTGGACGCTGCCCGCATCGCACTGTTCATGCAGTTGCACGGCCGCCAGCTCTACGGCTCCGACTGGGATGCGTCGGACGACGACGTCGCGCTCTGGAGCCGCATGACCGGCGCGCGCATGCCCCAACAGGTGGAACGCGTGGCGTCCAGCTCCGCCAGCCAGAGCCCGCCCTGGCGAGCGCGCATGACGCGCTTCGTCGCGCGAGCTTCTTCTTCCCCTTCCGCAGTACCAGGAGCATGTCATGCGGGCAAGTGCCAGTGATTCCATTGCGTGCATCCTCGGGCTGGAGGCGCTGGGACCGCGCATGTCCGTGATCCGCCAGCTGACGTACCACCACTTGGAAAAGCACGAACTGAACGGCCGCACCCTCCTGTTGAGGTACCGCTTGGCCGCCTGCCCGGAGCTCAGCCGCATCGTCGAGATCGAGCGGTCCTGCTGCGCCTTCCTGCGGTTCCGGCTGGAACAGGACGCCGAAGGCTGTGAACTGACCATCACCGCGCCGGAGGGCGCCGAGGATGCCATGCGCTGGTTGTCGGCGCGGTTCCTGGCCGCACTGGAGGATGAATAGGGTCGATTTGATCCAAATCAATCGCGTGTGTACGGCAGCGTACTGACTTGGCGCGCCTTGTGCGCGCCAAATGCTGAGGCAAGGTTATTTGTCCTCAACCGCGAGAAATTGTCATGACCATCCGAAACGTCGGCCCGAGCTCCACCTACCCGACCATCGCCGCCGCCGTGGGTGCGTCCGCCGCAGGTGACACCATCCGCCTCGCCCCCGGCTACTCCGACGAACGCGCCGTGCTCACCGTGCAGGACCTCACCGTGCAGGGTGCCGCCTCCTCGCGCAACATCGATCTCGAGCTCGGCCTGGGCATCAACAACGTCACCCTCGCGGGGTTCGCGGACATCGACGTCTGGGACAACAGCGGCAACAACGCCATCACCGGCAACAGCGGGGACAGCATCCTCCGCGTGTCCGGCGGAGCCGACGTGGTGATCGGCGGCGACGGGGTCGATCGCCTGGTCGTCGACTATTCCGATGCGGTGGCCAGCGTCATCGGCACGGTGACCGGCGTCACCGACGGCGGGACCAGGTCGGTCACCTACGACGCTTCGGTGGAGAATTTCACCATCCAGACCGGCAGCGGCGACGACACCGTGACCACCGGCGACGGGGACAACGTGCTCAACACCCGCGGCGGCAACGACACCATCACCACCGGCCATGGCGACAGCCGCGTCTCCACCGGCGGCGGCAACGACACCGTCGGGGTCGGCAACGGCCAGAACACGGTGCACTCGGGCGCCGGCGACGACACGGTGACCACTGGCGACGGCGACAACCGGGTCAACGCGGGCAATGGAAACAACACGGTCACCACCGGTGACGGCGCCGACATCCTGACCACCGGCAGCGGCGACGACACCCTCCTCACGGCGGCCGGCGACGACCGCGTGCAGGTCAGGGGCGGCATCGACACGCTGGACGCCGGCACGGGCAACGACGTGTTGACGGTCGACTACAGCCATCTGCTGACCAACGTCACGGGAAACCCGACGGCAGGCACGCCCGCGTCGGGCTATACGGGCCTGGTCGCGGACACTGCCGGCAATTCGGTGAATTACAGCGGCGTCGAATCCTTCAACATCACCACGGGAACGGGTGACGACCGCGTGCGCACCGGCGGTGGCGACGACACCTTGAGCGGTGGCCAGGGCGACGACCTGTTGCAGGCCAGCGGCGGTGACGACGTCCTGAACGGCAGCGGCGGCGCCGACACGCTCAGGGGCGGGCAAGGCGCGGACGTCCTGACGGGCGGCCGGGGCACCGACTCCTTCAGCTTCGACAACCTGGATTCCATGGGCCGCGCTGACCTCATCACCGACCTGCAGGCCCAGGACTTCATCGACCTCTCGCGCATCGACGCGGACGTCAACGCCATCGGGGACCAGGCCTTCGTGTTCGTCGACAGCTTCAACGGCGCGGCCGGCGAGGCGACCGTCACCTACCTGGCCGGTCGCGATGTCACCCGGTTCGACTTCGACACCGATGGCGACAGCAGCGCCGACATCACCATCGTCGCCGCCGGCAACCAGAACAGCTTCGACAACTTCGTGCTCTGAGCCCCGTTCGAGGGGGGATCCCATGTAAAGAAGCCCGGCTCGCCCGGGCTTTTTCACGTCGCATGTACGGCAGCGTACGGACCGGCGCAGTTTCTTCGCGCCCAATGCCAAGGCAAGTTATCCGTCATCAACACCGAGACATCATCCATGACCATCAGAAACGTCGGCCCGAGCGCCACCTACCCAACGATCGCCGCCGCCGTGGCTGCGTCCGCCTCGGGTGACACCATCCGTCTGGCCGCGGGCTACTCCAACGAGCGCGCCGTGCTCACCGTCCAGGACCTCATCGTGCAAGGCGGGGAAGCGTCGCTCAACATCGACCTGGTGCTCGGCAACGGGATCGGCGATGTCACCCTCTCCGGTCTCGCGGACATCGACGTCTTCGACAACGGTGGCTCCAACGTCATCACCGGCAATCGCGGCGGCAACACCCTGCGCGTGTCCGGCGGCGCGGACGTGGTTCTCGGCGGCGGGGGTCGCGACACCCTCATCGTCAACTATGCCGATGCGGTGACCGACGTCGTCGGCACGGTCGGCAGCATCACCGACGGTGGCACCAATTCGGTGTCCTTCGAACAGGTGGAAGATTTCATCATCTACACCGGTTCGGGCGACGACACCGTGACCACCGGCGACGGCGACAACCTGCTGCGCACCAGCGACGGCAACGACACCATCACCACCGGCGCGGGCGACAGCCTTGTCGAATCCGGCGACGGCAACGACACCATCGAGGTCGGTCACGGCCACAACACGGTGAACGCCGGGCGCGGCGACGACACGGTGACCACCGGCGACGGCGGCAACAGGGTCCTGGCGGGCCAAGGCAACAACACGGTCACAACCGGCGGCGGCGCCGACCAGGTGTACAGCGGCACCGGCGACGACACCCTGGAAACCGGCGCCGGCCGCGACAGCGTGCAGGTCAGCGGTGGCATCGACACCGCTGACGCAGGCGTCGGGCATGACCTGTTGACGGTCGACTACGCCGATCTGTCGACCAATGTCATGGGCAGGCTGAGCGCGGGCTCCGTCGCCGGAGGCTATTCGGGCCTGGTGGGGGACAACACCGTGCACTCGGTGACTTTCACCGGCGTCGAGGATTTCCACATCACCACCGGATCGGGTAACGACGACGTGCGCACCGGCGGCGGCGACGACACGCTGATCGGACGCCTGGGCGACGACTTCTTCCATGGCAGCACGGGCAACGACGTCCTGGTCGGCGGCGCCGGCGCCGACACGCTCAGCGGCGGGCGCGACGCGGACTTCCTGACGGGCGGCCAGGGCGTCGACTCCTTCCGCTTCGACGATCTCGATTCCATCATCGGCACCAACGACCTGATCAGGGACCTGTCGTCCAATGACAGCATCGACCTGTCGCGCATCGACGCCGATGTCACGACCGCAGGCGACCAGTCCTTCGTGCTGGTCGGCAGCTTCAGCGGCACGGCCGGCGAGGCGAACCTCCGGTACGTGGCCGCCGACGATGTCACCAGGCTGACCATGGACACCGATGGTGACGGCGCCGCCAACATCGCCATCATCGCGGCTGGCGATCACCGGACCTTCGACAGCTTCGTGCTCTGATCCTGCGCGACGACGTGAAAAAGCCCGGCTCTGCCGGGCTTTTTCGTTGGTGCGGCGAGGTCGATCAGACGCTGGCCTTGGCGGCCGCGCGCGCAGCGACGCTGTCCGCTGCGTAGGACGCGAGGCCGACGCGCGGTCAGCCGCGCTCGCGCCGCGTCCCCCAGGCGCCCGGCGCACATCGCTTTGCAGCACCATGGAAACCATGAGGCAGCAGCACTGCTAGAAACCATCATGACCATCCGAAAAGTCGGGCCGAACTCCACCTATCCGACCATCGCCGCCGCCGTCGACGCGTCCGCTGCTGGTGACATCATCCGTCTGGAAACCCGCTACTCCAACGAGCGCGCCGTGCTCACCGTGGAGGACCTCACTGTGATGGGGGGCCCCACTTCGCGCAACATCGAGCTGGTGCTCGGCGTCGAGATCAACGATGTCACGCTCGACGGTCTTGCGGACATCAGGGTCCTGGACAACACCGACTCCAACATCATCACCGGCAATGGTGGAGACACTAGCGTGTGGGTCTCCGGCGGGGCCGACGTGGTGCACGGCGGCGACGGGCGCGATCGCCTCGTCATCGACTACCGGGGTGCGGTGACCAGCGTCGTCGCCACGGCGGGCAGCGTTACCCACGGCGAAACCAATTCAGTCACCTTCGACGGGTTCGAGGACCTCACGATCTCCGGCGGTTCCGCCCCCGACAACCTGACCGTTGGCGACGGCGACCATTGGCTGAACTCAGGCGGCGGCAATGACACGGTCACGGCGGGCGCGGGCTACACCGACATCAAAACCGAAGGCGGTGACGACACCATCACAGCTGTTGGCGGCGTGGTCTATTCCGGGCCCGGCAACGACACCATCTCCATTACCGACGGCGGAAGCGTGTCCGCTGGGTCTGGCAACGACACGGTGACCACCGGTGACGGCGACACCTTCGTCGGCGGCGAAGAGGGCGACGACACGGTGACCACCGGAGGCGGCGACGACTTTGTTGATGGTGGTGAAGGCGACGACTTCGTGCGTGCCGGCGCAGGAGACGACACCCTGATGGGGAGCTACGGCGCCGACACGCTCAGCGGCGGCCGCGGCGCCGACAGGCTCATCGGCGAGCGAGGCAAGGACGTTCTGAACGGCAGCCTGGACAACGACACGCTCATCGGCGGTCGAGACAAGGACGTTCTGAACGGCGGCAGGGGCGCCGACGTCTTCCGCTTCGACGATCTCGATTCCCTTCTCGGAGCAACCGACCTGATCGGAGACCTGAATGAGGTCGAGGACACCATCGACCTGTCGCGCATCGACGCCGACGTCACGGCCGCCGGGGACCAGTCCTTCGTGCTCGTCGGCAGATTCAGCGGCACGGCCGGCGAGGCGAACCTCCGGTACGTGGCCGCCGACGATGTCACCAGGCTGACCATGGACACCGATGGTGACGGCGCCGCCAACATCGCCATCGTCGCGGCTGGCGATCACCGGACGTTCGACAGCTTCGTGCTCTGATCCTGCGCACGACGTGAAAAAGCCCGGCTCTGCCGGGCTTTATTTCTTGCCGCGAATCGTCAGACGTTGGCGATGGAGACAGAGCGCGCGTTGAGATACGCGTCGATCGCTTCCGGGCCGCCTTCCGAGCCGTAGCCGGAATCCTTGATGCCGCCGAAAGGCATCTCGGCGCTGGGCATGGCCGGCATGTTCATCCAGAGCATGCCCACTTCCACCTTGCGCGCCAACAGGTCCGCATTCTTCAGGGACTTGGTGAAGGCATAGCCGGCGAGCCCGAACGAAAGGCGATTCGCTTCCGCGATGGCTTCTTCCAGCTTGTTGAACGCGCGGATGCCGGCGACCGGACCGAAGGGCTCGTCGTTGAAGAACTTGGCTTCCAGCGGCACGTCGACCATCACGGTCGGCTCCCAGAAGTTGCCGGCATCACCGATGCGCTTGCCGCCGGTGAGCACCTGCGCGCCCTTCTTCACCGCATCGTCATGGAATTCGGCCATGGCGGTCAGGCGGCGCGGGTTGGCCAGCGGCCCCATCGTCGTGCCTTCGGTCAGGCCTTCGCCGACCTTCAGGCCTTGCGCGTACTTGGTCATCGCCTGCGCGAATTCGTTCTTGATGCTCTCGTGCACCAGGAAGCGGGTGGGCGCGATGCAGACCTGGCCCGCGTTGCGGAACTTGGCGGCGCCGGCGGACTTGACGGCAAGAGCGACGTCGGCGTCTTCGCAGACGATCACCGGGGCGTGGCCGCCCAGCTCCATCGTCACGCGCTTCATGTGCTGGCCCGCCATGGCGGCGAGCTGCTTGCCCACCGGCGTGGAGCCGGTGAAAGTGATCTTGCGGATCACCGGGTGCGGGATCAGGTAGCTGGAGATCTCGGCGGGGTTGCCGTAGACCAGGCCCAGCACGCCCGGCGGCAGGCCGGCATCCGCGAAGGCGCGGATGAGTGCGGCGGGACCGGCCGGGGTCTCTTCCGGCGCCTTGACCAGCATGGAGCAGCCGGCCGCCAGCGCCGCGCCGACCTTGCGCACCACCTGGTTGATGGGGAAGTTCCAGGGCGTGAAGGCGGCGACGGGACCCACCGGGTCCTTGATCACCATCTGGCGCACCGCCAGGTTGAAGCGCGAGGGCACGATGCGGCCGTAGATGCGGAAGCCTTCCTCGGCGAACCACTCGATGATGTCGGCGGCGGCCATGGCCTCGCCCTTGGCTTCGGCCAGCGGCTTGCCCTGCTCCTGCGTCAGCATCGGGGCGATCTCGGCGGCGCGCTCGCGCATCAGGCCGGCGGCCTTGCGCATGATCTTGCTGCGGTCGGCCGCGGTCATGTCACGCCAGGTCTCGAAGCCTTTCTGGGCGGCTTCGAGCGCGCGGTCGAGGTCGGCCTTGCCTGCGTGGGCGACGCGGCCGATCTCCTTGCCGGTGGCCGGGTTGAAGACGGCGAGCGTGCGGCCGTCGGTGGCGTCCTGCCACTGTCCGTTGATGAAGAGCTGGGTGTTGGGGTAGGTCATGAGCGGGGTCCCGTGCGGAGTGCAGCCCGTGATGATACGTTGGCGGGGAAAGCCCTGAGGTCCCGACAGGGTCACCACAAGCGGTAGATCGCCGCCGCCGCCGCACCTGCGGCCGCCACCGACACCAGCAACCCCACCACCGCGCCGCGCAGGGCATGCGACTCCGTGCGTTCCAGCGCCAGTGCGCGACTGGGCACGGGCGGGATCACGCCATGGCGCCGCACCGGGATGCGCACCGTTCCGCCTGCGGTTTGTGCCTCCTGCACGCCCGCGCCGCAGGTCGGGCAGAACACCTCGTCCGCGTACATCAACGCGGAACACCTGTCACAACCCTTCATCGCTCCGGCCAGCATCTTCTTCTTCAATTTGGAGCGATCGAGCGTACGGGGCGGCCCCCGCCCGGTCAATCGTCCGGACGGACGAGCCGGCGGTGGAAGCATCAAGCCGGCATCTGGCCGTCGGCGTCGCGCCGGTTCACTTCGTAGAACACGGTGCGCAGCCAGCGGTTGGCGGGATCGTCCTGCATGCGGCGATGCCAGAACTGCTGCACCTGGATCTGTGGCGGCCGGAACGGCAACTCGACCTGCTTGAGCGGCACGTGCCGACCGACGACGGTGGCGATGTCCCTCGGCACGGTGGCGATGAGGTCGCTGCCGGGCAGCAGCGCCAGCAAGCTCATGAAGTGGGACAGCTCCAGGGTCAGGTGGCGGTGCCAGCCCTTGTCCTCCAGGAAGCGGTCCAGCATGTGCTCACGGCCATCCGGACGCACCACGATGTGCCGCGCCGCGAGGTACTGCTTGAGCGTCATGCGCGGCGGCGCGGCGTCGTTGCGGGCGCAGGCAATGCAGGCGTAGGTGGTGTCGAACAGGGCCTGCTGGAAGTAGCCGGCCTTCTGCAGGTCCGGAAAGAAACCGACCGCGAGATCTGCGTCGCCCGTCTCCAGCGCCTGCGCCGCGGCCAGCCGTTGCCGGGACACGGTCTGCAGGCGCACGTGCGGCGCCTCGTGGCGCAGCCGCCGCAGCACGCCCGGCAGGAAGGCGACTTCGCCGATGTCGGGCGTGAGGATGGTGAAACTGCGCTCCGCCGTGAGCGGATCGAAGCCGGCTTGCTGCAGGATCTCGGACTGGATGGTCTCCACCACCCGGTGCACCGCAGGCGCGAGCTCGAGCGCACGCGGCGTCGGCTCCATCTGCGCGCCGGCGCGCACGAACAGGGCGTCGTCGAACAGCGCGCGCAGCCGCGCCAGGGCGGCGCTGGTGGCCGGCTGGCTGAGGCCGATCGCCTCCGCGGTGCGGTTGACGCTGCGGTGCCGCGCCATCGCATCGAACACCACCAGCAGGTTCAGGTCGACCGAACGAATATCCATGCCATGGATTTTATGTATTCGGCTCATTGCCTGTACAGATGGGCCCCCCGTGCCTACCATCCAAGCCGGAGCCTTGCATTCCCCACGGCGCGGCGCGCCCCACGATACGGAGACACATCCATGAACCGCAGAGACTTCGCCCGCGCGGGGCTGTTGTTGCCGCTGGCCGGCGGCGCCTTCGGCCAGGCCCCCGCCTGGCCGCAGCGCCCGGTGAAATTCATCCTCTCGCAGCCGGCCGGCTCCGGCCCCGACATCCTGGCGCGCTATGTCGGCGACCAGCTGGCCAAGGCGTGGAACCAGCCCGTCGTCATCGACAACAAGCCCGGCGGCCAGAACGTCATCGGCGCGCAGGCGGCCGCGCGCTCGCCGGCCGATGGCTACACCTTCTACTACGCTACCACCGCCGCGATGGTGACCAATGCGTACACCTTCAAGACGCTGCCCTACGACCCCGTGAAGGACTTCGCGCCGGTCCGCCTGGTTGGCCGCAGCCCCTTCGTGATCGCGGCGGGCGCCAGCTTCCCCGTGAAGGACCTCGCCGATGCGATCGACCGGGCGAAGGCGCAACCGGGCACGATCGCCATCGCCACCGAAGGGCCGAAGACCTTCTCCGGGATGCTCGCCGACAGCGTGGCGGGCATGGCCGGCGCGAAGTTCAACCACGTGCCGTACAACAAGGCGCCGGATGCGCTGCAGGACGTGATCGGCGGCCGCGTGCAGCTGGTCTGCCTGCCGGATGCCGCCGTCACGGCGTACCTCAAGTCGGGCCAGCTTCGTGCGCTGGCGATCAGCACCGCGCAACGGCATTCCGAGCACCCCAACCTGCCGACGCTGGCCGAGACCTTCCCCGGCTTCGAATACACCGGCTGGAACGGCGTGTTCGCGCCGGCCGGCACGCCGCCGGAGGTGATCGCGCGCGTCAACCGGGACCTCGAAGCGGTGCTGAAGCAGCCCGAAGTGGCGCAGCGCCTGTTGACGCTCGGCTCGCTTGCCGAACCCCGCATGTCGGTTGCCGAATTCGACGGCTTCATGCGCAGCGAGCGCGAGCGCTGGGCCAAGGTCGTCAAGACCATCGGCATCCAGGCGGAGTGACGGTGGCCGGGTGTCCTTGCGGCGTCGACGTGCATGCGCACGTCGTGCCGGAGCATTTCCCGCGTTACCTCGGCTCGCAGGTGCCGTCGGAGTGGCCGTCGATGGAAGCGGCGCACGCGTGCCATCGCAACGTGATGATTTCGGGCAAGGTCTACCGCACCGTGTCGGACCGCTGCTGGGACACGCCCCAGCGCGTCGCGGACCTGCCGGCCATGGGCCTGTCGCTGCAAGTCGTCTCGCCGATGCCGGAACTGCTGTCGTACTGGATGCAGCCCGCGGACGCCCAGCAGTTGCTGCGCTATACGAACGACCAGATCGCCGCGATGGTCGACGCCAGCGGCGGCAGCCTCGCCGGCCTGGGCGCGGTGCCGCTGCAGGACATGGACCTGGCGATCCGTGAACTCGAGTACGTGGTCAAGACCCTGGGCTTCCCGGGCGTCGAGGTGGGAAGCAACATCAACGGCGTGCCCATCGGCGCGCCCGCGCTCGACCCGTTCTTCGAGGCCTGCGAAGCCATGGGCGCGGCGGTGTTCGTGCACGCGTTGCGGCCGGCGGGCATGGACCGGCTGGTCGGCCCTGCCGCATTGCAGCAGGTGCTGGCCTATCCGGGCGATGTCGGACTCGCCGCCGCATCCGCCATCACCAGCAACTTGATCGTGCGGCGGCCGCGGCTGCGCATCGCCTTCAGCCACGGCGGCGGCACCCTCGCCTCGCTGCTGCCGCGGTTGCAGCAAGGCTGGCACGTGTTCCCTGCCCTGCAGGACGCGGTGCGCGAAGCGCCCGTCGAACAGGCGCGCCGCCTCTTCTACGACACCCTGGTGTTCGACACGCCCACGCTGCGCCACCTGGCGGACACGTTCGGCAGCTCGCAGTTGCTGGTCGGCACCGACTACCCCTTCAACTTCCATGAGCGCAAGCCGGTGGAGCGCATCGAGGCCTGCGGCTTCGACGCCGCCACGATGGCGCAACTGGTGCACGGCAACGCCGAACGCTTCCTCGGCCTGGAGAAAAAGACCGCATGAGCTCACCCTGGATCGAAGGCCTGCGCAGCGTGGCACTGGAAGTGCCGGACCTGGCGCAGGCGGAAACCTTCTACACGCAGGTGTGGCACCTGGAAGTCGCGTCGCGCGACGCCGGCGCACTGTACCTGCGCGGCAGCGGCAGCGATGCCTACCTGCTGGCCCTGCACGCCGGCGGACCGGCGCCGCGCATCCGGCATGTGACCTTGCGTGCTCGCAGCGCGCAAGCGCTGGCGACGATCGCGGAGCAGGTGAAGCCGGCCGGCGGTCGCATCGTGGCCCCGCCGGCGCCGCTGCTAGACCCCGCCGGCGGCACCGGCTTGACGCTGCGCGACCCGCACGGCCGCCTGTTCCAGGTGGTGCATGGCGACGCGCAGCGCGCGGAGGGCCCGCCGGTGAAGGACAAGCCGCAGCGCCTGACCCACGTCGTGCTGAACAGCCATGCCGTCGACGAGACACAGGCGTTCCTTTCCAGCGTGCTCGGATTCACGCTGGCCGATCGCACCGTGGCGATCGCGTTCATGAACTGCAACCGCGACCACCACACCCTGGCCGTCGGCATCAGCGACAACGACGCGCTGAACCACATCGCGTTCCTGATGCCCGATTTCGAATCGGTGATGCGCGGCGGCGGGCGCCTGCGAGATGCGGGGCATCCGATCCAGTGGGGACCGGGCCGCCACGGACCCGGCAACAACCTCTTCAACTACTTCATCGATCCCTTCGGCGTCGTCATCGAGTACACGGCCGAAGTCGAACAGGTGGATGAGAGCTACCAGCCGCGCGGGCCCGAGGACTGGAAGTGGCCGGCCGGGCGCGTGGACCAGTGGGGGATTTCGCCGCCGCCCGGTGCCACGTTGAAGGAAGCCCAAAGAAAAGTTTTGTTCGTTCCCAGCTGAGCTGGGGTTCGCTTCGCTCACCACCAGCCTACGAGAGAGACACACCATGAAATTCACGACCTACCTGCGCAACGGCGCACCCCGCCTGGCCCTCGTCGATGGCCAGGACCTCGTCGACCTGAACGACGCGCAGCCGCAAGTGCCCAGCGACCTGCGCGCCGCACTGAAAGCCGGCGTGGACCTGCAGCAGGCAGGGCGCACGGCACTGAAGGACAAGCCGGCGCGCCAGCCACTGGCCAAGGCGAAGCTGGCGCCGCTGGTTCCGGAGCCCGGCAAGATCATCTGCCTGGGCCTGAACTACTTCGACCACGCCAAGGAAGGCGGGCGGACCGAGAAGCCGGAGTACCCGTGGTTCTTCTTCCGCGCGGCGTCCTCGCTGGTGGCGCATGGCGAAGCCGGCTGGCTGCCGACCGTGTCCAGCAAGTTCGATTACGAAGCCGAACTGGCCGTGGTGATCGGGCGCACCGTGCCGCGCCACACCAAGGAAGCGGATGCGCTGCAATACGTCTTCGGCTACAGCTGCTTCAACGACATGAGCGTGCGCGACTACCAGAAGCGCACGCCGCAGTGGACCATCGGCAAGAACTTCGACCGCACCGGCGGCTTCGGCCCCGCGCTCGTCACCGCGGACGAACTGCCGGCGGGCGCGGTCGGCCTGCGCATCCAGAGCCGCCTGAACGGCCAGGTGATGCAGGACGCGAACACCACCGACATGATCTTCAGCGTGGCCGAGACCATCGCGCTGCTGGCCGACGTGCTGACGCTGGAGCCGGGCGACGTGATCGTGATGGGCACGCCCGCGGGCGTGGGCCAGGCGCGCACCCCGCCGGTGTGGATGAAGGCGGGCGACACCATCGACATCGACATCGAGAAGGTGGGCCTGCTGTCGAACCCGATCGCCAACGAGGGCGCATGAGGGATCCAGAGGTTTATGACGTCGCGATCGTCGGCTACGGGCCGGCGGGGGTGGTCGCGGCGGGCTTGCTCGGACAGAAAGGGCTGAAGGTCTACGTCTGCGAGCGCCTGCTCGACGTCTACCAGATCCCGCGGGCCGCGGCGCTGGACCACGAGATCATGCGCGTGTTCCAGCAGCTGGGCGTGGCCGAGGCGGTGGCGCCCTTCACCGAGCCGTTCACGAATTCGGAGTTCTTCGGCGTCGACGGCCAGCTGATCCGCCGCATGACGATGGTGGCGCCGCCGTACCCGCAGGGCTACACGCCGTCGCTGGTGTTCACGCAGCCGCAGGTGGAGCGCATCCTGCGCGAGCACGTCGCGCAACTGCCGAACGTCGAAGTGGAGCTCGGTGTCGAGATGACGCGCATCACGCCGGACGCGCAGGGCGTGACGCTGGACGTCCTGCATCCGCAGCGCGGCGCCAGGCAGGTGCGGGCGAAGTACGCCATTGCCTGCGACGGCGGGTCGAGCGCGGTGCGCACGCAGCTGGGAATGGAACTGGAAGACCTGGACTTCGACGAGCCGTGGCTGGTGGTCGACGTGCTGGTCAACGAGCGCGGCCTGGCCAAGCTGCCGAAGGTGAGCGTGCAGTACTGCGAACCCGAGCGGCCGTGCACGCTGGTCATCTGCCCGAAGAACCACCGGCGCTTCGAAATCTCGTTGAAGGAAGGCGAAGACCCGAAGCAGGTGGCGACGCCCGAAGCGACCTGGAAGCTGTTGTCACGCTGGCTCACGCCGGAGGACGGCAAACTGTGGCGCCAGGCGAGCTACCGTTTCCATGCGCTGGTGGCCAGCGACTGGCGCCAGGACCGCGTGTTCCTCGCGGGCGACGCGGCGCACATGCAGCCGCCTTTCCTGGGCCAGGGCATGTGCCAGGGCATCCGCGACGTCACCAACCTGTCGTGGAAGCTCGCGGCCGTGCTGCGCGGCGAAGTGACGGGTGCGGCCGGCCAGGCGCTCCTGGACAGCTACGGCGCGGAACGCAAGGCGCACGTGCGCGAGCTCACCAGCCGCATCAAGGGCGTGGGCGCCGTGATCTGCGAACGCGACCCGGCGAAGGCGCGGGCGCGCGACGCGAAGTTGCTGGCGGATTGCGGCGGCGTCGTCCAGGACACGCCGCGGCAGGACATCCTGCCGCGCCTGGAAACCGGCCTGCTGTCCGCTGAAGCGGGCGCGGCGCCTGGCAGCCTGTTCCCGCAACCGTGGCTGCTGCAGGGCGGCGCGCGCAGGCGCATGGACGACGTGGCCGGCCACGGCTGGCGGCTGGTGCTGGCGCCCGGCGTGCAGGCGCCCGAGGCGGTCTGGCCGGGCCTGCACGTGCTGCGGCTGGGCGCGCAGTTCGCCGAAGCCGAAGGCGTGGCCGAAGCCTGGCTGCGCCGGCACGCGTGCGTCGCCGCGCTGCTGCGACCCGATCACTACGTGTATGGCGTGGCCGCCACGCCGGACGCGATCCCATCCCTCATCGATGAAGCCGCCGCCGCCCTGGGCGCGGCGGCATTGACAACGTAGGCCGGGTTGCGCGACGCGCACCCCGGCATCACCCGCACTCACCGGAGACAACCATGGACCGCAGACAATTCGTTCTCGCCAGCGCCGGCCTCGCCGCGCTCGGCAGCGCCCGCGCCCAATTGCAAGGCAATGCCTTCATCGTCTCCGGGTTTCCCGCGGGCGGCATGGGCGACTACGTCGCCCGCCCCCTGACCGAAAAGCTGCGCGGCAAGTATGCCGCCAACGTGCTGGTCGAAGCACGCCCCGGCGCGGGCGGCCGCATCGCCGTGGAATACGTCAAGCGCGCGGCGCCGGACGGCCTGACGATCCTGCAGATCCCGAGCTCGCCGATGGTGCTGTACCCCAGCATCTACAAGAAGCTCAATTACGACCCGTTCGTGGACTTCATCCCCGTGACGACGATGGTGAGCTACGCCTTCGTGTTCACTGCCGGTCCCGGCCTGCCCGCCGAGATCAAGACCGTCGCCGACTATGTGAAGTGGGCCAAGGCGAACCCGAAGCTGGCCAACTACGGCATACCAGCCGCGGGCTCGGCCCTGCACTTCGCGGGCATGCAATTGCAGAAGGCGGCCGGCATCGACTTCAACAGCGTCGCCTACAAGGGCGGCGCGCCGCTGCTGCAGGACGTGCTGGGCGGCCAGATCCCCGTCAGCTTCAACGTGCTCGGCGAAGTGCTGCCGCATATCCGCTCCGGCAAGCTGCGCGCGTTGGCCCTCACCACCCAGGAACGTTCGCGCTTCCTGCCCGAAGTGCCCACGCTGGTGGAACAGGGCTACAAGGACATCGCGATGATGGAATACCTGAGCCTGTTCGTGCCGGCGAAGACGCCGCCGGAGACCGTGCGCCGCCTGAACACGCTGGTGCGCGAAGCGCTGCATTCGCCCGAGATGGTGGAGAGCCTGGCCAGGAACGGCCTGGAGCCGGTGACGCAGAGCCCCGAGGACTTCGCCGTCATGCTCAAGCGCGACCAGCAGAAGTGGGCCGGCGTCGCCAAGGCCACCGGCTTCACCGCGGAGGAATGAAGTGACCCGGCTGACGGGCGCGCAGGCGCTGGTGCGCATCCTGCTGGCCGAGCAGGTGCGCTTCGTCTTCGGCATCGTGGGCGGCAAGCTCGCGCCGCTGCTGCACGCCATCCAGGAACAGCCGGCGCTGCGCTTCGTCGGCGTGCGGCACGAGGCCGCCGGCCCGATGATGGCTGCGGCAGTGAACGCGGGGTCGGGCGGCGTCGCAGTGGCGTTGGGGGAGATGGGACCCGGCGGCCTGAACCTGGCGTCCGGCCTCGGCGTCGCATTCGCCAACAACCTGCCGCTGCTGGCGATCACCACCAACCAGCACCGCGCGGCGGCCTACCCGCACAGCGGCATGTTCATGGACCTGGACACGCAGGCGGTGACCCGGCCCATCACCAAGTGGAACGCCGTGGTGCACGATGCGCGCCGGATCCCGGAACTGGCGCGGCGCGCCTTCCGCGAGGCCCTGTCCGGACGCCCCGGCCCCGTGCACCTGGACATCCCGCAGGACGTGCTGGCGATGCAGGTGGACTTTGCGGCCGACGAGTTCGACCTCGCACCCGAGCGCTATCGGGCGACGTCCCAACCGCGTCCGGCGGCAGCAGCGGTGCAGCAGGCGATCGCGTTGCTGCGGGCGGCCAGGCGGCCCTTGATCGTCGCCGGTGGCGGCGTCGTGGCCAGCGGCGCGGCGCCAGCCCTGCGCGAACTGGCACAGCGACTCCAGGCGCCGGTGGTGCCGACGCAGATGGCGCTGGGCGCCGTGCCCAGCGACAGCCCGCATTTCATCGGCCACGGCGGCCTGATCGCGGGCGAGGCGGTGCGCTCGGCGTTCGAACGCGCCGACGTGATCCTCAGCGTGGGCTGCCGCTGGTCATCCTGGATGTGGGACGCGCAAGGGCCGTTCGCCCGGCGCCAGCACCAGGTGATCAACATCAACATCGACCCGTCCGCGCTCGGGCAAGCCGCGCTGCACGCCGTGGCGATGCAAGCGGATGCCAAGCAGGCCTTGCAGGACCTGCTGGATGCTTGGGATGCCGGTACGGTTGCAGACGTCGAGCCTGGCTGGCTGGACAGCGCGCGCGCCGTGCGACGCAGCTACGAGGACCAGCTAGCGACGCTGGCCGCAGAACGCACGGAGGTGATGCATCCGGCGGCGCTGGCGCGCGAGATTGCCCGGGCGCTGCCGGCCGATGCGCTGGCGGTGTACGACGGCGGCCACACCACTTTCTGGAGCAACGACTTCACGCCGGTGCACGAGGTGCGCACGCGCTTCCACGAGCCCGGCATGAGCCACCTGGGCTTCGGCCTGCCGTACGCGCTGGCGCTGCAGGTCCAGCAGCCCGGCCGGCCGGTGTTCAACATCACCGGCGACGGCTCCTTCGGTTTCACGCTGGCTGAACTGGACACGGCGCGGCGCGAACGCCTGCCGGTGGTGAGCGTCATCCACAACAACGCGGCATGGGGCATCATCCGGGCCGGACAGCGCATGCAGCTGGACTTCGAGCTGGGCACCAGCCTCGAAGGGACGGACTATGCTGCGGTGGCGCGGGGCTTCGGCTGCCACGGTGAGGTGGTGACGCAGGTGGAGGAAGTCGGGCCCGCCATCCGGCGGGCTGTCGCGGCGGGCCTGCCCGCCGTGCTGGACTGCCGCACCCGCTTCGTGCCGCACCCGGCCGGGCCGATGTTCGGCGCCATGAACAAGTACGGATTCGATGCGCTCACGCGCTGACACAGGACACAGGAAAAATGCAGACACTCACGCTCTCCCAGGCGCAGCAGATCATCCAGGCGGCGCTGGCCAAGTCGAAGGAAAAGGGATTCAAGCCGATGGGCGTCGCGGTGATCGACGCAGCCGGCAACCTGAAAGCGTTTGCCAGCGAGGATGGCGCCAGCATGTTCCGCTTCGACATCGCGCGCGCCAAGGCCTGGGGCGCGGTCGGCATGGGCGTTTCGAGCCGAGTGCTCGGCCAGCGCGCCAAGGACAACCCGAATTTCTTCGTGGCGCTGGCAGCGGTGGGCGACGGCAAGTTCGTGCCGCAGACGGGGGCCGTGCTCATCAAGGATGCCGCGGGCCACGTGATCGGCGCCGTCGGCGCCAGCGGCGGGACCGGCGACGAGGACGAGGAGATCTGCATGGCGGGCGTGCAGGCGGCGGGGTTGGTCAGCGGCTGAAGGCGCCCGCCGACCGCCTGCCGGCCTGGGCGAAAATCCGCGCATGTCCGACCCCCTCGTCCGTCTCCTCGAAGTCGAGATGCCCTACGGCAAGCACAAGGGCACGCCCATCGCCGACCTGCCGGGCAACTACCTGAACTGGTTCGCGCGCGAGGGCTTTCCGCCGGGCGAGATCGGGCGGCTGCTGGCGCTGATGCACGAGATCGACCACAACGGCCTGGGCCACCTGCTGGCGCCGCTGCGCGCCGGCCGCCGCAGGTCTTAACATCCCCTCGCCCATCCGACAGGGCGCAAGGAATCACCGCATGAATGGCGCCGCCAGCCTGGTCCGTACCCTCCTCGCCTCCGGCGTCGACACCTGCTTCGCCAACCCCGGCACGAGCGAAATGCATTTCGTCGCCGCGCTCGACCAGATTCCCGGCATGCGCTGCGTGCTCGGGCTGCAGGAAAACGTGGTGACCGGCATGGCCGACGGCTACTGGCGCATCGCTGGCAAGCCGGCCTGCACGCTGCTGCATTGCGGCCCCGGGCTCGCCAACGGGCTGGCCAACCTGCACGACGCGCGGCGCGCCGGCAGCGGCATCGTCAACATCGTGGGCGACCAGGCGACCTGGCACCGGCCGTTCGACCCGCCGCTCACGGCGGACACCGAAGGCTGGGCGCGAGGGGTGTCGGCCTGGGTGCGGACCAGCGCCCGGGCGCAGGACGTCGGGCGCGACGCCGCTGCAGCCGTGCAGGCGGCGCGCAGCGCGAATGGCGGCATCGCCACGCTGGTGCTGCCGTCCGACGCTTCGTGGGATGAAGGCGGCGTGGTGGCCGAGGCACTGCCGGCGCCGGCAGCGGCGGCGCCCGATGGGGTGGCCGTCGAGAACGCCGCGCGCGTGTTGCGCAGCGGCCGTCCCGTCCTGCTGTTGCTGGCCGGCGCCGCCGTGCAGCCCGAAGGCCAGGCGCTGGCCTGGCGCGCGGCGCAGGCCACGGGGGCGGCGTTGATGGCCGACTATGTCAATGCCCAGGTGGCGCGCGGACGCGGCCGGCTGCAGCTGGAGCGCGTTCCCTACGTGGCGGACCTGGCGATGGCGGCGCTGGCGAAGTACGAGCACATCGTGCTGGTCAACGCCCGGCCGCCGGTGAACTTCTTCGCCTACCCAGGCAAGCCGTCCACGCAATATGCGCCGCACGCGCAGCTGCATGTGCTGTCACGGCCGGAACAGGATGCGCTGGCGGCGCTGCGCGCGCTCGGCGATGCGCTCGGCGCGAAGCCGGCGCCCATCCCCGACCCGGGCCCGCGGCCCGACGCCGCTTCCGGCGCACCGACGCCGGAGAAGCTGGCGCAGACCGTCGCCGCGCTGATGCCGGAGCATGCGATCGTCTCGGACGAAAGCGTCTCCTACGGGCGCGGCTTCTATCGCCACACGCACGCGGCGCCGGCGCACGACTGGCTGCACCTGGCCGGCGGCGCGATCGGCCAGGGCCTGCCGCTGGCCACCGGCGCGGCCATCGCCGCCGGTGGGCAGCGGCGCGTGATCAGCCTGCAGGCCGACGGGTCGGCGATGTACACGCTGCAGGCGCTGTGGACGCAGGCGCGCGAACGGCTGCCCTGCACCACCATCCTGCTGAACAACCGCAGCTACAACATTCTCGTGGGCGAATACAAGGCAGTGGGCGCGATGCCCGGCGAAACGGCGCGGCGCATGCTGGACCTGGGGGACCCCGCCCTCGACTGGGTCCAGCTCGCCGGCGGCATGGGGGTGGAGGCCGCGCGCGCGACGAGCATGGAGCAGTGCGCGCAGCTCATGGCGCGCAGCTTCGGGCAGGACGGGCCGTTCCTGATCGAGCTGGTGGTGTAGCCCGGCGCGACTGCGCGACCCTCCAGCGGGAAAACACTCTTCCGCGCCGCCGCGGGGTGCGTCAGCATCCGCGCTGATTTGATTACTTTCGATAACCAAGGAGACCGGATTTGAGAGCCCACCTGCCCTTCTGCGCCAAGCTGCTCGTCACCGCTGCGGCTGCCTCCCTGGCCGGCGCCACGCTGGCCCAGGACAAGACGGTCGAACTGAAATTCGCCCATTGGCTGCCCCCGACCCATTCCCTGGCCAAGACCGGCTTCGAGCCGTGGGCCAGGTCGGTGGAAGCGGCATCCAAGGGTTCCATCAAGGTGGCCCTGTTCCCTGCCCAGCAACTCGGCAAGGCAGCCGACCACTACGACATGGCCCGCGACGGCATCGCCGACGTGACATGGGCCAACCCCGGCTACCAGGCTGGCCGCTTCCCGGTCTTCGCCGCCGGCGAACTGCCGTTCCTGATCGGCAAGCCCGGTCCGGGCTCTGCCGCACTGGACGCCTGGTACCGCAAGTACGCCGCCGCGGAGATGAAGGACGTGAAGTTCTGCTTTGCCCACCTGCACGTGGGGACGATGCATTCCAAGAAGCCGATCACCGAACCGTCCCAGATCAAGGGCATGAAGATCCGCTCGTCCAACGGCACCAACGCCGCTTTCATGTCGGCATTGGGCGCCACCAACGTGCAGGTCTCCGCCCCCGAAGCGCGTGACGCGCTGGAAAAGGGCGTGGCCGATGCGCTGGCCTTCCCCTGGGATTCGGTCATCAGCTTCGGCATCGACAAGGCCGTCAAGTACCACAGCGACATGCGCATGTACGCCAGCGACTTCGCCTGGGTCATGAACAAGGGCTGGTACGACAAGCTCTCGGCCGGCCAGAAGAAGGTGATCGACGACCACTGCAACAACGAATGGGCCGCCAAGGTCGGCGCCGCCTGGGGCGACTTCGAGGATTCCGGCAAGGACAAGCTGGAGAAGACGGCCGGGCACACCATCGTGAAGCTGACGCCCGCGCAGGTCGACATGTGGAAGAAGGCCGCGGAGCCGGTCTACACGCAATGGGCCGATGCCGTCACCAAGAGTGGCGTGAACAGCCAGCAGGCCCTGGGCGAACTGCGCAAGGAAATCGACAGCCGCAAGGCGAACTGATGAAGCGCATCCTGTCGGCCACCGAAATGGTGGCCGCCTTTTTCCTGCTGGCCATCGCGCTGCTCACGGCCGGCAACGTGCTGTTGCGCGACCTGTTCAGCGTGCAGATTCCGGACTGGTTCGATGGCGCCCGCATGATCCAGGGCATCGCGCTGTTCTGGGGCGTGGCGCTGGCCACCTACTACGGCAGCCACATCTGCGTGGATGCGCTGTGGGAGCACCTCGAGCCCGCCGGACGGCGCCGGCTGGACATCGTGGCCACGCTCTTCACCCTCGCCTTCCTGTTGCCGCTGGCCTGGATGGTGTGGGTGAAGGTGGGGGGCACCGGCACGCAAGGCACGATGGACCTGCGCATGCCGCTGTGGATGTTCTATTCGGTCGCAGCCCTCGGCACGACAGTGGCCGTGCTGCTGGCCATCGTGCGCATCGTGCTGCTCTGGCGCGGTGACGAGGACGCGCTGCGCCACGAACCGCTGGAACCCGGCGGCGCCGCCTGACGATGGATCGCGACCTGGTCGCCCTGCTGGGCTTCGTGGGCATGTTTGCGCTGATGGCCGTGCGCGTGCCGATCGGCATTGCCATGGGCATCGCCGGCGTCTGCGGCTTCGGGGCGCTGTCAGGCTGGAAGGCGGGCCTGAACCTGCTGGGCAACGTGCCGCTCTCGGTCGTGACCGACTACAACCTGAGCGTCATCCCGATGTTCATCCTGATGGGCGCTTTCGCCTCGCGCGGCGGCATGAGCCGCGAACTGTTCACGGCGGGACGCGCATGGCTGGGTCATTTGCGCGGTGGCCTGGCCATGGCATCGGTGGCGGCCTGCGGCGGCTTCGCGGCCATCAACGGCTCCTCCGTCGCGACGGCGGCCACGATGGCGCAGGTCGCGCTGCCGGAGATGCGCCGCGCCGGCTACCACCCCGGCCTCTCGGCCGGCCTGATCGCCGCGGGCGGCACGCTGGGCATCATGATCCCGCCGTCGGTCATCTTCGTGCTTTACGGGATCATGACCGAGACCGACATCAAGAAGCTGTTCGCGGCGGGCGTGATCCCGGGGCTGATGGGCGTCGCGTTCTACTTCGTGGTCGTGCAGTTGATCAGCCGGCTGCGCCCGCAAGCGATGCCGCGCGGCGAGGCGCACACCTGGCCGCAGCGCTGGGCCTCGATCCGCGGGCTGTGGGCGGTGATCGTGCTTTTCCTGTTCGTGCTCGGCGGCATCTATGGCGGCCTGTTCACGGTGGAGGAGGGAGCCGCAACGGGCGCCACCGGCACGCTGCTGATCGGCGTGCTGCGCCGGCGCCTGAAAGTGCCGGAGATCCGCGCCGCCCTGATCGACACGCTGCGGGTCTCGTCGGCCATCATGACCATCGTGATCGGCGCCTTCCTGTTCGGGTATTTCCTGACCATCACGCAGTTCACGCAGAAGGCGGTGGAGTTCCTCGTGCACCTGCCGATCGGCGCGTACGGCGTGCTGGCACTGGTGCTGGTGGGCTATTTCATCCTGGGCGCCGTGATGGACGAACTGGCCATGATCCTGCTGACGGTGCCGGTGGTGTTCCCGGCCATGATGCAGCTGGGCTTCGACCCGATCTGGTTCGGTGTCATCGTGGTGATGGCGGTCACCTTCGGCATGATCTGCCCGCCGGTGGGCATCAACGTGTTCGTGATCAACTCGATAGCGCGGGACATCACGCTGGGCCGCATCTATCGCGGCACCATGCCCTTCATCGCGGTCGACGTGGTGCGGCTGCTGATCCTGTGCGCCTTCCCGGCGATCTCGCTCTGGCTGCCGGGGTTGATCGGTTAGCAGGCAAGCGCGGTCAACCGCGCACGGCCTTCGCATCTTCCTTCGCCGCATCGAACTCCGCCCGCAGGCGCGCGAGTTCCGCGGGCGCAACCCGTTCGGCGTTGCAGTAGTCCAGCTTCCACGCGCCGGAGGCGCTCCAGCGCTGCGGCGACTGCACGGTGGTGCGCGGATGGCTCGCTGCTTCCAGCAAGCGCAGCGCCATGTCCAGGGTGTCCTGCTGCGAGACCGGGTCGTGCGGCTTCCCCGCTGCGTTGCCGAGGGGGAAATCCGAGAACAGGAAGCGCGGCACGCCGACGTGCTCCACGATGTCGCGCGCGCAACCCAGGAGCACCGTGGCAATGCCGGCGGCCTCCAGGGCGCGTGCGGCGAGGCTCAAGGTCTGGTGGCACACCGGGCAATTGGCGACCAGCACCGCCGCGTCGACGCGGTCTTCCTGGCAGCGCTGCAGGATCTGCGGGATGTCGACATCCATCGTGTGGCGCTGGCTGCGGTTGGTGGGTGCGCCATGGAAGCGCGGGGCCAGGACGAACCGGCCTTCGGCGGCGCGGCGGCGCAGCAGCGGCAGCGGGAACCAGGCGTTGGCGTCTTCCATCGATGTGTGCACGCGATCGATCGCCACGTGCGAGATGCGCAGGTCGTGATCGGTGGCCGTGTCGCCGGTGTACGGTTCGAAGAACTTCGCCGCCGCGTTGTACGCCGCGCCCGGGCCCTGCGGCCCCTTGTCCGGCTGATAAGGCGCGGCGGTGGTCACCAGGGTGACGACGCAATCCGCCAGCGGCTTGCGCAGGGGGTGGAACGGCACCTCCTGGAAGTGCGCGTACCGGTAGGGATTGCCGTAGCCGAGCGCCAGGTACCAGTCGCGCGTGCGCTGCAGGTAGGCGATGGGGGCGTCGTCGTCGGCCAGGGTCATGGCCGCAGTATGCGGCTCAGGAAAGCCTGGCGGGCCGGGTGGGGGCGTACGTGTTGCGATGCCCATCGTGGCGCTTCATGTCCTCGTCGCGCAGCGCGAACAGCCGGTCGAGGTCGCCGCGCACGCTGTCCACCGTCTGCGGGATCATCACCGGCCCTTCGATCACGTCGCCGGAATGCTGCGGCGCCGCCGGCCGGCGCACCGGCGCCGCCGCGGGCGCGGCCGTCCAGGAGCCGGCGTGCGGCATCGCTGGACAGGCGCTGGCATCGCGCAGCACGAACTGCCACGAGAACCCCATCAACCAGTTGACCGCCAGCGGGTCGAGCAGCAGCAGGCGCAGCAGGTATTCCTTTTCGAAGGCCACGCCGTGCTGCAGCAGGCCGGGCACCCACTCGCGCACCAGGAAGCGCACGTGGATGCCCTCCTCGCGCCGGGTGGTCGTGGTGCGCAGCAGGTCGGCGGACAGCCACCCCGAGGGAATGCCGTTGCGTTGCAGCGTTTCGCGCAGCACCAGTCGCAGCAGGTCCTTGCGCACGGAGTGCGCGGAGCCGGCGCCGCCCAGCGTGGAATTGGAACTGGCGGACTGCGGCGCGGACGAGCGCTTGCCCACCACCTTCGTGGCCGCACGCTTCTTGCCGAACAGCAGGTCCCGCAGTCCCATGATTCGCTCCGTCTTCTTCTTGCCCGGATGGTGGAGCGCGCCGAGGCGCAGCGCGCGATAGCCGTCAGCGAAGGTTAAGCCGCCACCCTCACCCGTTGTACCAGGTCCCACACTCACCCATTCAGGGGATTGCAGCCGGCGCCGATCAGCGCGCGGGCCGGCTGTCTCGCACGAAAGCCAGCACCTTGGCCACGTCGTAGTCCGTGCCGGATTCCAGTTCCACGCTGGGCTGCGACCGGATGACGCGACCGCTGCGATCGAGCACGAAGAGGTGCGGATAGCCCGCGACCTTCGGCCAGGCCGACAACAGTTGCTCGTTCTTGTTGGCCGGCGACCAGTTCACCTTGACCCAGACGTAATCGGCCTCGATCGCGGCACGCACCTCCACGGTGCGCGCGATGAAGCGGTGCAGGATGTGGCACCACGCGCACCACTCTCCGCCGACGTCGACGATCACGTGCTTGCCTTGCTCGCCCGCTTGCGCCACGGCGCGCGCGACGTCAGCGGCGGCGTCGCGACGCGGATCGAACTTCGCGTCGAGGCCCTGGGCCGCCGCGCCCACGGCGGCGACGCAGACAACGGCGGCGAGGAGCATCTTGCGCATGGCCGGCATCAAAAGCGCGTGGCGAGTCCGACGGTGAAGGCGCGCTTGGCCGTCAGCTGCACGCCGTTCACGTGCTGGTACAGCGGCTGCTGCAGGAAGGCGTACAAGCGCGTTCCATCCGTCACGTCGTAGGCCAGGCCCGGGCTCAGGAACAGCGCCCGGCTTCCGCTGTCGTCGGGCTCCGCCTCGGCGCCGCGGTCGCGTTGCTTCACCACGGCGTTCAGCTGCAGCAGTGCCGACAGCTTCGCCGCGACGCCCATGGAGTACCCCAGGTCCAGCGTCCAGTGCGTACCGGGCGCGAAGCCGCGGCGCTCCGCGAGCGCGTGCTGCACCTGCGCCTGGGCGAACCATGCTGCCCCGCTGGCCGCGAACTGCTGGTGGAAGAAGGCGCCGAGCACCGCATCCGTTGTCCCGCTGCCGGGTTGCAGGCTGCGCTCGGCGGCGTCACCGGCGTCGTTGGCGATGTCCGTGCGGCCCGTGGGAAGCTTCAGGCCGAACACCACGCCGGCATTGCGCGGGCCGCGTTCCTGCTCGCCCAGCGGCGCCTGGTAGCGGCCGGTGATGCGCATGTCGCCGAGCTCGCGAAACTTCCACTCTTCGGCGATCTGGCCGCCGTCGTGGTTGTGGATGTGCAGGTGCTCGCGATCCACCAGCGGCGCTTGTACCGAAAAGCCCCAGCCCGACGCGAACCCGCGGCTGTAGTTGAGAAGCAGGTTGTTGTTGATGGTGCGCACCTCGTCGTGATGGCGTGGAATGGCGCCGACGCTGGTGCGGCTCGACCCGGTGCGGGGCTGGTCCTGCGGGATGTACTCGTAGCGGATGTCGAGCACGCTGCCATCGGACAGGCCCAGGGCGTCGGACGCCCAGTCGGTATTGACGGAGCAGAAGGCGGAGCCGCAGCTCGCCTGGGCGATGGGGGTGAAGGCGCACGCCGATGCGGCGAGCACGGTGGCGGAAAGAAGACGCACGAACGATTCTCCTGATGCGAGAAGGAAATGCGGCCGTCCAGGCGGCGGCCAGCGAAGCGGAGGATCAGGAGAGGAAGGGAGGGCCGCGCGCCGTCCAGGGCGCGGGCGGCGCCTGGTGCGGCGCCGGCTGGGCCGCAAGGGGCAGCCCGGACGCCGGCGCATGCATGTGCACCACCGCCACGGCATCCACCGGTGGCGGTGCCGCGGTGTTCAGGCAGGCCGGGCAGTGCACCACGTGGTCGGGCCCGGAGCCCGAATGCCGCTGCCCATCGGCTGCCCGCGCGCTGTCGACGGAACAGATGTCGTCGAACAGCGCAGGGCCCGCCAGCGCAGGAGCCATCACCGCGATGCCCAGCGACAGGACGAACCACGCCAATGCCATTGCGGCAAGGTGGCGGGCGCGGCGCAGGCTGTGCATCCCCCGGATTATGCAGTTGCGCATCGGCGTGGCCGGCATCCTGCGATAGTCGGTCCATGCCAGGCCCTGTTCTCCCCGCCCGCTGCGCCGCCATGTTGCTGGCGGCCGGTCTGCTGCTGGGCGGATGCGACGCTCCATCCGCGGGCGAAGCGCAGGACACGGAGCAGAAATTGCACGGCACCTGGTTGCGCGAGTCGAACGAGGCCGCGATCCGTGCCCGGCGCATCCTGGTCCTGCGGCCGGACGGTGTCTTCCAGGAAACGGTGCGCATCGTCGATGCGGCGGGCAAGGCGACCACGCAGAACCATGAGGGCACCTGGATCTACGACGGCACCAACCTCAAGCGCAAGTACACGCTGATGAATGGCGAGCCGCCGTCCCGCCTGAACCTGCCCTTCGCCACCTTCGAGATCCGCTTCGAGACGCGCAACGAATTCGTCGGCGTGGACCACATCCACGGCAACCGCATCCGCTACGAGCGGGTCGCCGCAGATACGCAGCCGTAGGCCGGCGGCGAGCCGTAGGCCGGCGGTGGGCGGTAGGCGAGCGGCGAGCGGTAGGCCGGCCGTGAGCGGTAGGCCGGCGGTGAGCGCGCAGCCGAACCCCGGTGCAGATTACCGTCCCGGCAACGTGATATCGACGCGCCCTCCCCCCAGCTCCGCGCGTTCCAGCTTCATCTGGCCTTCGTAGCTGGCCACCAGGTCGTTCACCACCGCCAACCCGACGCCGTGGCCCGGCACGCGCTCGTCCAGGCGCACGTGCAGCCGCAGGATCGATTCGGTGTCGCTGAAGCCGGGGCCGTCGTCGTCGATGCGCAGGCGCAAGGCCGCGCCCTCGCGCCAGGCGCGCGCCACCACCCGCGTTTTCGCCCACTTGGCGGCGTTGTCCATCAGGTTGCCCATCATCTCGAACAGGTCCGCTTCGGCGATGCGCCACGCCAGGCCGGGCGCCGCGTCCAGCGTGATGCCGACGCCCTTGTCCGCGTAGACCTTGCCCAGGGCCTCGCGGATGCGCTCGAGCACCGGTCCCACGAGGACGGGACGGGCGAAGCGCGCGCTGCCGCTGGCGGCCGCGCGACCGAGCTGGTGCTGCACGATGTCGTCCATGCGGTCGACCTGCTGCGCCACCACGGCGGGCAACTGCTGCGGCTCGCCCAGCGTGTTGCGCAGCACCGCCAGCGGCGTCTTCAGGCTGTGCGCCAGGAAGCTCAGGGCCTCCTTGTAGCGCGCCTGCCGCACCCGCTCCTGCTGGATCAGCGTGTTGAGGTTGTCGGTCAGGCCCGAGAGCTCGGCCGGATAACGGCCCTGGATGCCGTCCTGGTCCCCGCTCTCCACGCGCCGGATTTCGCCGGCCACTCGCTTGAGTGGCAGCAGGCCCCAGTGCAGCAGCAGTGTCTGCGCCGCCAGCAGCAGCAGCGCCGCGCCGCCCAGCCACAGCCACAGCGTGCGCGTGAAGGTGGCGATCTCGCGGTCGAAGCCCGCGCGGTCCTCCACCACGCTCAGCACCAACGGTGTCAGCCCGGCGGGCCCCGACCAGTTCACGGCGTACGTCGCCGCCAGGAACCCGCGCTTGCCCTGCTCCGCCGTGCCGAAGCTCCACCGCCCCACCGGCTGGGCGCGACGAAACGGCGGCGCCTGGCCGACGCTGGACGACGAGCGCCATTCCTCGTTGCGCCGGACGTGGGTGATGGCGGCGTACAGGCCCGAGCCCGGAAGCGTCAGCCGCGGCTCGGCAAATTCCTGCGGCATCTGCAGCGCGCCGGCTTCGTCGATCTCCGCCCGTGCCAGCAGCAGGTAGACCGTGCCTTGCAGGCGGGCGTAGTGCGCGTCGAGCACGCTGTCCGCGTGCGCGCGTTGCACGGCGAAGCCGGCGCCGGCCAGGAAGGCCAGCAGCACCAGCGCGGCGCCGAGCAGCAGGCGGGCGCGGATCGAGTAGCCCGGCTTCATTCCAGGGTGAAGCGGTAGCCGCGGCCGCGCAACGTCTCGATGGGGCCCAGCGTGCCTTGCGGATCCAGCTTGCGCCGCAGCCGGCCGATCAACACCTCCAGCACGTTGCTGTCGCGGTCGTCGCCGTGCGGATAGAGATAGTCCGACAGCTCCTGCTTGGTGACCACCCGTGCGCGCTCGCGCACCAGGTATTCCAGCAGGCGGTATTCGTAGGCCGTCAATTCCAGCGGCGCGCCCTCCAGGCGCACGGCCTGCGTCGACAGGTCGATGCTGACGGGGCCGAGCACCAGCACGTCGGTGGTCGCCTTGAGCGATCGGCGCAGCAGCGCCTTGACGCGCGCGGCCAGCTCGGGGTATTCGAAAGGCTTGACCAGGTAATCGTCGGCGCCCGCTTCCAGGCCGACCACCTTGTCCTGCCAGGTGCTGCGGGCGGTGAGGATCAGGATCGGCGTGGCGCGGCCCTCGCCGCGCAGGCGCTGCACGATGGTCAGGCCGTTCAGCTTGGGCAGGCCGAGATCGACGATCGCCAGGTCGAAGGGATATTCACGCGCAAGGAAGAGGCCCTCCTCGCCATCCGCGGCTTCGTCCACCCGGTAGCCATCGGCCTCCAACTGGCGCTTGAGGCCTTGTCGCAGGGCGGTGTCGTCTTCGATCAGCAGCAGGCGCATGCGGGGGCGGCCGGGTCAGCGGGGTGGCACCGGCTGTCCGCTGGCAAAGTCGATCACGATCACGCGCACCTCGCCGGCCGCCGTGACCACCTTGACGCGCCAGACCGGCCGGTCGCCGGACTGCGCGCGGTCCACCGCCAGCACCCGGCCGCTCGCAACGCGCAGCGCGGCCGCCGCGGCGTCGTCGCGGCTGGCCTCGGCCGAGGCAGGCCCGAACGCCGCGACAAGCGCGGCGCAAAGGAGAAGGCGGACAGCGTACGGCATGGTCGGTCACCGGTCGATCGTCAGATCAGTCAGGGATGGTAATCGCGCTGCGGGCGCGGCGGGCGCGGCAAGGGGGCGGACCGCGCGGGCCGCCCCCTGTCGGCTTAGCGGCCGTAGCCGAGGCTGACGCCGTTGTTGCCGCGGATGTCGTTGTTGACGACGAAGTTCCAGGCGGTGCGCGTCACGTTGCCGGCGCGGTCACGCACCACCAGCTCGGCCTGGTGCCGGCCCTGGCGCAGGTTGGCTTCGAAGGTCACCTGGTGGGCGGTCACCCGTGATTGCCGGGTGACGTCATCGCCGTCGATGCGAAGACGCACGGAGGAGAGGTCCACGCCGCTGCGCTCGTCGGCAAAGCGTGCAGAGACTTCCGTGCGCCCACGCTCGCCCACGTGCTGGCCGTTGTTGGGCGTGATGTCCACGACCCGGGGGCCGTTGCGGTCGGGCCATTGCGCGCCCTCACCTTCCAGCGCGACACGCGCGGTGGTGGCCATGGGGCCGTTGCGCAGCGTCGCCACGGCGCGGTCGATCTCGCTCAGGTCGTCGCGCACGCGGATCGTGTAGGAGCCTTCATACACGCCCGGCTTCACTTCGCGCAGCGGGATGTTCTGCACCACCTTCGGAATGTCGATCTGGGCCTTCGCGCCGGGCGAGCCCAGCAGGCGGAAGCGCATGTCGCGGCCCGGCTCGATGCTGAGCGCGCGCACCGAGAAGCGCTCGATCACCGGCGACTGCGCGGCCACCACGCTGTTGGCGCGCTGGCCGGCGCCGTACTGCTGCGCCAGCGCAGGGGTGGCCACGATGGCGGCGGCGATGGGGGACAGCAGCAGGGCAGCTGCGAAACGGCGGGTACGAAGAGTAGCTTGCATGATTCACCTCCAGGTTGAACAAAGGCGCCAGGTTGTGTTGGCGTGGAGGGAAGTTTGCGCGGGGGCCCGTGAACGCTTCCTGAACGTGGAGGGGGCGTTGGCGAGGGAAGTTGTAACGCTTCGTGCAGAACCAACAGCCGGAATACCGGACGCAGAAGACGCAGAAGTGACGCAGAAGACGCAGAAAAAACCAAAGAAAATTTTTGGCTGTTCTTTTGCGCCTTCTGCGCAACTTCTGCGTCTTCTGCGTCCGGCTGTTGGGTTTGGCCGTAGAGCGTTGCGGTGCTAATCGGCCGTGATGTTCGCAGCCTTGATCGTCTTCGCCCAGAACTCCGTTTCGCTCTTCACCATCGCATCCAGCGCCGCCGGCGGCTGGTAGCGCAGCTCGATGCCGGCGGTGGTGGCGCGCGTCTTCGCTTCGGGCGAATCGAGTGCCTGGCGGATGCCGGTGGTGAGCTTGTCGACGACGTCGGGCGGTGTGCCGGCGGGCGCGAAGATGGCCACCCACGACTCCAGCTCGAAGCCCTTCAGGCCGGCTTCCGCCGTGGTGGGCACGCTGGGCAGGCCGGGGTGGCGCGTCTTGCCTGTCACCGCAAAGCCTTTGAGCTTGCCTTGCTGCACGTGGCCCATCACCGAAGGCGGCGTCGTCATGAACACCTGCACCTGCCCCGACAGCACATCGCGGATCGCATCGCCCGAACCCTTGTACGGGATGTGGACCATGCTGGTGCCGGTCTGCGCCTTGAACATCTCGGTGCCGATGTGCGAGACCGAGCCGTTGCCTTGCGATGCGTAGCTGAGGCGGCCCGGATTCTTCTTCAGGTGGGCGATGAACTCCTGCAGGTTGTTCGCCGGCACCGAAGGATGCGCCGCGATGACGTTGGTGGCCACCGTCACCAGGGCGATCGGCGTGAAGTCCTTCTGCGCCCACGGCAGGCGCGGCGACAGCGACGGATTGCCCACGTGGTAGGCGGAATAGGACGTCAGCAGCGTGTAGCCGTCGGCCGGCGCGCGGGCGACGAAGCCGTAAGCGACGTTGCCGCTGCCGCCTCCGCGGTTGTCGACCACCACGCTCTGGTTGAGCACCTTGCCCAGCGAGTCGGCGACGATGCGCGCGGACGTGTCCACCAGCCCGCCGGGCGGGTTGGGCACGATCAAGGCGATGGGCTTGGCCGGATAGGCCTGCGCCAGCGCCAGCGGCGAGAGCAAGGCACAGGCCGCGGCGGCGATGGCGCGGGCAAGGAGGGGGCGGCGGTGCATGGGGTGTCTCCGTGTGTTGTCGGTCAGCTGGCGATCACGCCGCGGCTGCGCAGCCCGGCGATCTGTTCTTCGGTGAGGCCGAGCTCGTGCAGCACGGCGTCGGTGTCCTGGCCCAGGCGCGGGGCGTTGCGGCGATGCGCGCCCGGCGTCCGGGAGAGTTTCGGCACGACCCCGGGCACCGTGAGCGGCTCGCCGTCGTCGAGGCGGATGTCCTGCAGCATGCCGCGCGCCGCGTAGTGCGGATCGCCGGCAATGTCGGCCACGGTGTAGATGCGGCCGGCCGGCACCGAGGCGCCCTCCAGCACTGTCAACGCTGCGTCCACCGTGCGCGAGGCGGTCCAGGCGCCGATCGCCGCGTCGATCTCATCGACGCGCTTGACGCGGCCCGCGTTGTCGGCGAGCGCCGGATCGTTGGCGAAATCCGCACGACCGATCGCCGTCATCAGCCGCTTGTAGATGCTGTCGCCGTTGCCCGCGATGAGCACGTAGCCGTCGCTGCATGCGTACGCGTTGGTGGGTGCGATGCCGGGCAAGGCGCTGCCGGCCGGTCCGCGCACGGCGCCGAACGCGCTGTATTCGGGCAGCAGGCTTTCCATGCAGTTGAACACCGCTTCGTACAGCGCCACGTCGATCACCTGGCCGCGGCCGGAGCGTTGCCGCTCGTGCAGCGCGGACAGGATGCCGATCACGCCATGCAGCGCGGCCAGCGTGTCGCCGATGCTCACGCCGACGCGCACGGGCACGCGGCCGGGCTCGGCGGTGAGGTGGCGCAGTCCGCCCATGGCCTCGCCCACCACGCCGAAGCCAGGCCGGTCCCGGTACGGGCCGGTCTGGCCGTAGCCGCTGATGCGCAGCACGATCAGGCGAGGATTGGCTTGCACCAGCTGCTGCGGATCCAGCCCCCAGCCCTCCAGCGCGCCGGGACGGAAGTTCTCCACCAGCACGTCGGCATCGAGCGCAAGGCGGCGCACGATGTCCTGGCCTTCCGGCTGCCGCAGGTCCAGCGCGAGCGACTTCTTGTTGCGTGACTGCACCTGCCACCACACGGAAGTGCCGTTCTTGAGCAGCCGCCAGTTGCGCAGCGGATCGCCGGCCCCGGGCGGCTCGACCTTCACGACGTCCGCGCCGAAGTCGCCCAGCGTCTTGGCGGCGAACGGGCCGGCGATGAGCTGGCCGAGCTCCAGCACCTTCAACCCCGCGAGCGGGCCGGCTTCCTTGGTGTTTGCTGTCTCCATCTGGGACCCGGGCGCGCTGGCCCTCGCGGCGGCTAGTCTTCGCCCATGTGCAGCCATTCCGCTTCGGACATGGTCTGCATGAAGGCCACGACGTTCTCGAGCACGCCCTGGCTTTCGGCCCACTCGATCTGCTCGCGAAAGCACAGGCGCTTGGTGAGCGCCGGGGTTGCGCCCCAGGCCGGGCCGGTGATGGGAACCGGCGGTTGCTGGGATCCGCGCAGCGTCTTGCGGGGCGGCAGCAGCTTGGACAACTCGTTCCAGCGCTCGGGGCGTGGGCACACGCGGTTGTTGCGGCGCGCGACCAGCATGGCGGATTCCAGCGTGAAGAGCGGCTGCGATTTCGGGATCGGGCCGGGGCGCTGCTGCATGCCGGCGGGCTGCGTGGCCGCCCAGGCGGGGTTTTCGGTGGACAGCTTGCCGGGCGCCGTCATGGGCGCGGTGGGCATGAACTTGCGCTCGTGCACCTGCGACGCCTCGTTCCACAGCGCCCATCCGGAATCGCTGTCCTTGTGCACCGCGTCGCCTGCCGGAATGGAGTCCCCCGCGACCCAGGGGCGGTCCAGTTCGTCCTTGCGGGCGGGGTTTTTCTTGGGCGGGAGAGAAAAGGCCATGGCGCTTCCACTGTAGCAGCGGCGCGGCCATGCGTTGCGGGTTGTGTCAGGCACCCTGAAAGTCGCCCGTCCGGGACGCCACCGGGTCGGTGACTACACTCCCGCGATGCCGCGTCCCGCCGAACCTGCCCGCTCGCCCCAGTCGCTGTCCGGGTTGCTGCCCTTCGTGCGGCCCTACCGGGGGCGGATCGCGCTGGCCGCGCTGCTGCTGCTGCTGGCCGCCGCGGCCATGCTGGTGTTTCCCGTGGCGCTGCGCAGCATGATCGACCGCGGCATGGCGGCCGATCCGGGGACCCGCCTGGTCGCCCTGCGTGAACACTTTTTACTTCTCTTTGCGGTTGCGGTGGCCCTGGGCCTGTTCTCCGCCGGCCGCTTCTACGTGGTCAGCTGGCTGGGCGAGCGCGTGACGGCGGACTTGCGAACCGCGGTCTACGCCCACGTGCTCGACCAAAGCCCGGAGTTCTTCGAGAGCACGCAGACCGGCGAGGTGCTGTCCCGCCTGACCACCGACACGACCCTCGTGCAGACGGTGGTCGGGTCGTCCCTCTCGATGAGCCTGCGCAACCTGGTGATGGGGCTCGGCGCCCTGGGGATGCTGGTCGTGACGCACCCCTACGTGATGGTCCAGGTGCTGCTGGTCGTGGTGCTGGTGGTGCTGCCCGCCATGGTCTTCGGCCGGCGGGTGCGGCGCCTGTCCCGCGCCAGCCAGGACCGGGTGGCGGACTCCAGCGCCATCGCCGCCGAGGTGCTGAACGCCATTCCGGTGGTCCAGAGCCACGCAGCGGAAAGCCGCGAGGCCGCGCGCTTCCAGGCGGCCACCGACAACGCCTTTCGCACCGGCGTGCGGCGGACCCGGGCGCGGGCCATTCTCGTGGCCTTCGTGATCATCGCCAATGCCGCCTTGATGCTGTGGGGCCTGTACCAGGGCACGCAAGCCGTGCTGCGCGGCACGATCACCGCCGGCCAGCTGGGACAGGCCGCGCTGTACGTGGGCATCTTCGCGGGCGCTGTGGCCGTGCTGGGAGAGGTTTACGGCGACCTGCTGCGGGCCGCGGGTGCCACCGAGCGGCTGATGGAATTGCTGTCCAGCCGCTCCCCGGTGGTGTCGCCGGCGCAGCCCGTGTCGGCGCCGGCGCCGCAGGCGGGCAGCAGCGTGCGTTTCGACGCGGTGCGCTTCCACTACCCGTCCCGGCCCGCCACCGCGTCGCTGGCGGATTTCAGCCTGGCCGTGCGGCCCGGCGAGACGGTGGCGCTGGTCGGCCCCAGCGGCGCTGGCAAGACCACGGTGTTCCAGCTCTTGCTGCGCTTCTACGATCCGCAGCAGGGAACGATCGAACTCGATGGCGTGCCGGTGGGCCGGCAGCGCCTGCAGGACTTGCGCGGGCGCATCGGCCTGGTGCCGCAGGAGCCGGTGATCTTTTCATCGACGGCCATCGAGAACATCCGTTATGGGCGCCCGGGGGCGACCGATGCGCAAGTGCATGCGGCGGCCCGCGGAGCCTTCGCCGATGATTTCATCCGGGCCTTGCCGGAGGGCTACGACACGTTCCTGGGGGAGCGCGGCGTGCGCCTGTCCGGCGGCCAGCGCCAGCGCATTGCGATCGCGCGGGCGATGCTGAAGAATCCGCCGTTGCTGTTGCTGGACGAGGCGACCAGTGCGCTGGATGCGGAGAGCGAGCGGATGGTGCAGGCGGCGCTGGAGTCGGCGATGCGCGACCGCACCACCCTGGTCATCGCCCACCGCCTCGCCACCGTCCAGAAAGCCGACCGCATCGTCGTCCTCGACCATGGCCGGATCGTGGAGACGGGCCGACATGACGAACTCATGGCGGCCGGGGGGGTTTATGCGCGGTTGGCGGGGTTGCAGTTCATGTCTTGATGCGATGGATCGCATGCGGGCGCCAAACCAAACAACCGGACGCAGAAATCGCAGAAGTTACGCAGAAGGCGCAAAAGAACATCCAAAACCTTTTCTGGTTTTTTCTGCGTCTTCTGCGTAACTTCTGCGCCTTCTGCGTCCGGCTGTCCGCTCCCGCCTTACTGCAGCGGCCCCTTGAGGCCCTTGGGAACGTCTTGATGCGATGGGATCGCATGCGGGCGCCAAACCCAACAACCGGACGCAGAAGGCGCAGAAGTTACGCAGAAATCGCAAAAGGACATCCAAAACCTTTTCTTGGTTTCTTCTGCGTCTTCTGCGTAACTTCTGCGCCTTCTGCGTCGGCTGTCCGCTCCCGGAAGTCCTACTGCAGCGGCCCCTTGAGACCTTTGGGAATCGGCAGCGGCAGCACCGAGATGCCCTCCTCCAGCAGCGACTCCGTCTCTTCCTTCGACGCCTGCCCGCGGATGCCGCGCTCTTCGGTTTCGCCGTAGTGGATCTTGCGCGCCTCTTCCGCGAAGCGTTCGCCCACGTCTTCCGTGTTCGCCATCACCTTCTGCACCAGCTGCAGCCACGCGGCTTGCAGCTGGGCATTGGGGGCGGAGACCACCTCGTGCTTCGCGGGCACGGAGGCGGCAGGCTGGGAAGCGCCCAGGTTCAGGCGCGGCGCGCTCGGCAGCTTGGTGACGGCCGCATCACCGCACAAGGGGCATTCGACCAGCCCGCGCGCGAGCTGGTCCTGGAACGCTTCTTCGGAGGCGAACCAGCCCTCGAATCCGTGGGACTGGCCGCACTGCAGGTTGAGGACCTTCATGCCGGGACAGGTGAGGCCTGCCAGTCGAGTTTCCAAGTCCCGGCCAGCACATTCTGGATCCAGATCGCCGCGGCCATCGTCTTGGAGTCGACGATCCTGCCGTTGCCGCACCAGGCCAGGTACTCCTGCGGCGTCGCGGTGAAGACATCGAGGAATTCACCCTGGTCCAGTTTCGCCTCGCCGAGCGTCAGGCCGCGGGCGAACCAGACCTGGATCGCCTCGTCCGAATACGCCACGGTGGGATACATCGTGAAAGCATAAGCCCACTCGCGCGCCGTGTACCCGGTTTCCTCGAGCAGTTCGCGCTGGCCACACACCAGCGCCGATTCGCCCGCATCCAGCTTGCCGGCCGGCAGCTCGATCATCACCTGGCCGGTGGGATGCCGGTACTGGCGCTCCAGCACGATGCGACCGTCGTCGGTGAGCGGCACGACCGCCACCGCGCCGGGATGCAGCACGTATTCGCGCGTGGCCGATCCGCCATCGGGCAGCCGCACCGTGTCGCGCACCACGTGCAGGAACAGTCCCCGCAGCAGCTCCTCGCGCGAGAGCGTGTGCTCGGTCAGGTGCGGGTCGTCGGACATCGGCTCAGTTCCGGTTCTTGTACAGGTAGCGGTAGACGAAGCCGGGGAAGGCAAAAGTCAGGAATAGCGTGCCCGTCACCGCGTAGAACTCCCAGCGCTGCGGCGCGATCTGCCCCGCGTGCTGCTCCATGAGCAGGCCGATGCCGCCAACCACGAAGTACATCAGCACCAGCTCGCCCAGGCGCATGCCCAGGTTCTTGCCGCCCGCCAGCGGCACCACGCCCAGCAGGCGCTGCGTGACGAAAGGCAGGTTGGCGGCGCAGAAGGCCAGCACGAGAACCAGCCAGACCGAGGCTGTCTGGCTCACGTCAGGCCTGCCATCAACTCGCCAGCATCTTGACGATGGCGTCGGCGCACAGCGTCATCAGGCCGCCGGGCAGGATGCCCAGGATCAGCACCAGCGCGCCATTGATCGTCAGCACGATGCGAACGTCCGCCGGCGCGGCGACCGTGGTCGCGGTGATCGGCGCGTCGAAGTACATCACCTTCACCACGCGCAGGTAGTAGTACGCCGCCACCAGCGACATCAGCACGGCGTACACCGCCAGGCCGATGAAGAAGCCGCTGCCCGACACCACCAGCGCCTGCAGCACGGCCAGCTTGGCGTAGAAGCCCACCATCGGCGGGATGCCGGCCAGCGAGAACAGGCAGATGGCCATGATCGCGGCATACAGCGGGCTGCGCTGGTTGAGCCCGGCCAGGTCGGAGATCTCGTCGCTCTCGAAGCCCTCGCGCGCCAGCAGCAGGATGACGCCGAAGCTCGCCAGCGTGGTCAGCACGTAGGTCACGATGAAGAACATCGCCGAGCTGTACGCGTTGGCCGCGGCAGCCGCGCTGTCGCCGACCACGCCGGACAGCAGGCCGAGCAGCACGAAGCCCATCTGGCCGATGGTGGAGTACGCCAGCATCCGCTTCAGGTTCGCCTGGGCGATGGCGGCCAGGTTGCCGATGAACAGCGAAGCCACGGCCAGCACCACCAGCATCTGCTGCCAGTCGATCGCCAGCGGCAGCATGCCTTCGACCAGCAGCCGGATGCAGATCGCGAAGGCCGCGAGTTCCGGCGCGGTGCCGATCATCACCGTCACCGCCGTCGGCGCACCCTGGTAGACGTCCGGGATCCACATGTGGAAAGGCGCGGCGCCCAGCTTGAAGGCGAGGCCCGCAACGATGAACACGAGGCCGAAGACCAGCACTTGGTGCTTGACCTGGCCGCTCGCTATCACCTTGAACACCGTGCCGATGTCCAGCGAGCCGGTGGCGCCGTAGATCATCGACAGGCCGTACAGCAGGAAGCCGCTGGCCATGGCGCCGAGCACGAAGTACTTCATCGCCGCCTCGGTGGCGGTGGCGTTGTCGCGGCGCAGGGCCACCAGCGCGTAGCTGCACAGCGTGAGCAGTTCCAGCCCGAGGTAGATCACCAGGAAGTTGCTGCCCGAGATCATCACGAAGATCCCCAGCAGCGAGAACAGCGCCAGCGTGAAGAACTCGCCGCCGCGCAGCATGTCGCGGTCGCCCGCGTAGGGACGGCCATACACCATGCACACCATCATGGCGATGCTGGCGAAGCACTTGAGCCAGTTGCCCATGGGGTCCGTCACCACCATGCGGTTGAACGCGTACCGCGTCTCGCCGCTGGCCGCCATGTCGCCGGTGTAGAACGCCACCGCCGCCAGCGTGAGCATCGTCAGCAGGTAGGTGCCGTTGCGCAGCCGCGTCTTCACGCCAAGGTCGAAGATCGCGATGAAGCTGGCCATCACCAGCAGCACGATCTCGGGCCCGATCACGCCGAGGCTCAGTTTTTCCATCATGTTCTCTTCTCTCCCGGCGTCAGAGCTTGGAAGCCGACACGTGCTTCAGGAAGCCGGCCACCGAGGCGTTCATCACGTCGGTGAAGGGTTTGGGATGGACGCCCATGTACAGGACGGCGGCGGCCAGCAGGCCCAGCATCACGAATTCGCGGGCGTTGATGTCCGTCAGCGCCTTGACGTGGTCGTTGCCCACCGGCCCCAGGTACACGCGCTTGACCATCCACAGGTTGTACGAGGCGCCGAGGATCAGCGCGGTGGCGGCCAGCAGGCCCAGCCAGAAGTTGGCCTTGACCGTCGCCAGGATCACCATCCACTCGCCGACGAAGCCGGCCGTGCCCGGCAGCCCGGAGTTGGCCATCGCGAAAAAGATCGCGAAGGCCGCGAAAGTCGGCATCGTGTTGACGACCCCGCCGTAGTCGGCGATCTGGCGGGAGTGCACGCGGTCGTACAGCACGCCGATGCACAGGAACATGGCGCCCGAGACGAAGCCGTGCGCGATCATCTGCACCAGCCCGCCCGACACGCCCAGGTCGTTGAACAGGAAGAAGCCCAGCGTGACGAAGCCCATGTGCGCCACGGACGAATAGGCCACCAGCTTCTTCATGTCCTGCTGCACCATGGCGACCAGGCCGACGTAGATCACGGCGATCAGCGACAGCGCGATCATCAGCCAGGCCCATTCACGCGAGGCGTCGGGGGCGATCGGCATCGAGAAGCGCAGGAAGCCATAGGCGCCCAGCTTCAGCATGATGGCCGCCAGCACCGCGGAGCCGCCGGTGGGCGCCTCCACGTGCACGTCGGGCAGCCACGTGTGCACCGGGAACATCGGCACCTTCACCGCGAAGGCCGCGAAGAAGCCGAAGAACAGCAGCGTCTGCGCCAGCGACGACAGCGGCAGCTTGTGCCAGGTGAGGATGTCGAAGCTGCCGCCGGACTTGGTGTACAGGAACACCAGCGCGATCAGCATCAGCAGCGAGCCGAGCAGCGTGTACAGGAAGAACTTGAACGCCGCGTAGATCTTGTTGGGGCCGCCCCAGATGCCGATGATCAGGTACATCGGGATCAGCGTGGCTTCGAAGAAGGTGTAGAACAGCACCGCGTCCAGCGCGCAGAACACGCCGATCATCAGCCCCGACAGGATCAGGAACGCGCCGTAATACTGGTTGACGCGCTCGGTGATCACCTCCCAGCCCGCGATGATCACCACCACCGTGATGAAGGCGGTGAGCAGCACGAACCAGAACGAGATGCCGTCCAGCCCCAGGTGGTAGAACACGTTGAAGCGGTCGATCCACTGCGCCTTCTCGACGAACTGCATCGCCGCCGTGCCCTGGTCGAACTGGCCATAGAGCGGCAGCGTCACGAGGAAGCTGATGACGGCGCCGATCAACGCCAGCCAGCGCACGCTGCGTGCCTGGTCGTCGCGCCCCAGCGCGAGCAGGATCGCGCCGAAGACGATCGGCGTCCAGATCGCCAGGCTCAGGAGTCCCATCTTCATTTGTTGTTGTTCCTTACTTCCTCAGCCAGTCCTGGAGCATCGGCCAGCTGACGAAATACGTCATCAGCACGATGATCCCCAGCAGCATGGCGAAGGCGTAGTGGTAGATGTAGCCGGACTGCACCCAGCGCACGACCCCGGCGAACCTGCCGACGAAGCGGGCGCTGCCGTTGACGAACACGTTCTCGATGACGCCCTGGTCGCCGCCCTTCCACAGGCCGGTGCCCAGGCCGCGGGCCGCGCGCGCGATGACGCTCTCGTTGAACCAGTCCATGTAGTACTTGTTGTCCAGCAGCGTGTAGACCGGCTGGACCATGCGCTGGATGCGCGCCGGCAGCGCCGTGTTCTTCATGTACAGGTACCAGGCCAGCACCACGCCGGCCAGCGCCAGCCAGAACACGGGCGTCTGCAGGCCGTGGAAAGCCATCTGCACGGGACCGTGGAATTCCTTGGCCATCTCCGCCATCGCGGGATGCTTCTCCGCGTTGACGGCGATGGCGTCCTTGAAGAACTCGCCGTACAGCATCGGCTTGATCGTGAGAAAACCGATCACCACCGAGGGGATGGCCAGCAGGAGCAGCGGCACCGTCACCACCCAGGGCGACTCGTGCGGCTCGTGGTGTTCCTCGTGCGCATGATCGTCGTGCGCATGGGCGTCGTGGTGCGCGTCGGGATTCTGGTCGAAGCGCTCCTTGCCGTGGAACACCAGGAAGTACATGCGGAACGAATAGAACGCGGTGACGAACACGCCCGCCATCACGGCGAAGTAGGCGAACCCGGAGCCGGGCAGCTTCGACAGGTGCACCGCCTCGATGATCGAGTCCTTGGAATAGAAGCCGGCGAACAGCGGCGTGCCGATCAGCGCCAGCGAGCCGAGCAGCGAGGTGATCCAGGTGATCGGCATGTACTTGCGCACGTTGCCCATCCAGCGGATGTCCTGGTTGTGGTGCATGCCGATGATCACCGAGCCGGCCGCCAGGAACAGCAGCGCCTTGAAGAAGGCGTGCGTCATGAGGTGGAACACGGCCACCGAGTACGCCGAGGCGCCGAGCGCCACCGTCATGTACCCGAGCTGCGACAGCGTCGAGTACGCGACGACGCGCTTGATGTCGTTCTGGATGATGCCCAGGAAGCCCATGAACAGCGCGGTGATGGCGCCGATGACCAGGATGAACGACAGCGCGGTGTCGGACAGCTCGAACAGCGGCGACATGCGCGCCACCATGAAGATGCCCGCCGTCACCATGGTGGCGGCGTGGATCAGCGCGGAGATGGGCGTCGGGCCTTCCATCGAGTCGGGCAGCCACACGTGCAGCGGGAACTGCGCGCTCTTGCCCATGGCGCCGATGAACAGGCAGATGCAGATCACGGTGATCAGCATCCAGTCCGTGCCGTAGCCGAAGGGCAGGCCCCCGAGCGCGGGCGCCTTGGCGAAGGTCTCGGCATAGTTCAACGTGCCGGCATAGGCGGCGATGAGGCCAATGCCGAGGATGAAGCCGAAGTCGCCCACCCGGTTGACCAGGAAGGCCTTGAGGTTGGCGAACGTGGCCGTCGGCTTGGTGAACCAGAATCCGATCAGCAGGTACGACACCAGGCCCACCGCCTCCCAGCCGAAGAACAGCTGCAGGAAGTTGTTGCTCATCACCAGCATCAGCATGGAGAAGGTGAACAGCGAGATGTAGCCGAAGAAGCGGTTGTAGCCGGCGTCCTCTTCCATGTAGCCGATGGTGTAGATGTGCACCATCAGCGACACGAAGGTCACCACGCACATCATCATGGCGGTGAGGCCGTCGACCAGGAAGCCCACCTCCATCTTCAAGCCGCCCACCACCATCCACTCGTACAGCGTCTCGTTGAAGCGGGCGCCGTCGATGGCCACGCTCTTGAGGGTCATGGCCGACAGGATGAAGGCGATGAGCACCCCGAGGATGGTGACGGTGTGCGACAGGCGCCGCCCGATCACGTTGCCGCCGAGGGTGGTGCCGAACACGCCGGCCAGAACGGCGCCGGCCAGTGGCGCCATCGGCACGGCGAGCAGCGTTGCTGCGTTGAGGGTTGTAGCCATCGTTTCTTTTCCCGCTCTTGAGGGATCAGCCCCTGAGCGTGTTCAGTTCTTCGACGTTGATGTTCGACTTGTTGCGGAACAGCAGGACCAGGATCGCCAGGCCGATGGCGGACTCCGCCGCCGCCACCGTGAGGATGAAGAACACGAACACCTGGCCGTGCATGTCACCCAAGTAGTAGGAGAAGGCCACGAAGTTCATGTTGACCGCCAGCAGCATCAGCTCGATGGCCATCAGCAGCACGATCAGGTTGCGGCGGTTCAGGAAGATGCCGACCACCGACAGCGCGAACAGGATCGCGCCCAGGGTCAGGAAATGTCCAAGGGTGAGCGTCATTCGGAAACCTCCGTGCTACGCACTGCGGTATTCGCCTTGGGAACGGCCCGGCGGCTCATGGCTTCGTCTCCGCCGCGGCAACGACAGGCGCGGGCTCCGGCTGGGGAGGCGCGGGACGCGACGGCGGCACCCTGATGATCTGCAGCCGGTCGCTGGCCCGCACGCGCACCTGCAAGCTGGGGTCGATGGCCTTGCTGTCCTTGCGCTGGCGCAGCGTCAGTGCAATGGCGGCGATGATGGCCACCAGCAGGATCACCGCGGCGATCTCCAGCGGGAACAGGTATTCGGTGTACAGCAGCCGGCCGAGCTCCTTGGTGTTGGAGTACTGCACGGCCACCTGGCCGGCGGCGGGCGCGGCCTGCGTGGACGCTTGCGCGACGACGGGCGTCACCACTCTTTCGTCACCGGTGCGGAAGCCACCCATCAGCACGGCCGCCATCTCCAGGGCGATCAGCGCGCCGATGCTGGCCGCCACCGGGAAGTGCTTCCAGAAGCCCGCGCGCATCGCGTCGACGTTGATGTCCAGCATCATCACCACGAAGAGGAACAGCACCATCACGGCGCCGACGTAGACCAGCACCAGCGAGATGGCCAGGAATTCGGCCCTCAGCAGCAGCCACACGCCGGCCGCCTGGAAAAACGTGAGCACCAGGAACAGCGCCGCGTACACCGGGTTGCGCGCGGTGATCACCCGGAAGGCCGCGAAGACCAGCACCACCGAGAACAGATAGAAAAGACCGGTACGGACGTCCATGAACGTTGTTTCTTTCTTGTGCCGCTCAGCGGTACTTCGCGTCGGCCGCGCGACTGGCCGCGATCTCGGCTTCGTAACGGTCACCCACGGCCAGCAGCATGTCCTTGGTGAAGTACAGGTCGCCGCGCTTTTCGCCGTGGTATTCCAGGACGTGCGTCTCCACGATCGAATCCACCGGGCAACTCTCCTCGCAGAAGCCGCAGAAGATGCACTTGGTCAGGTCGATGTCGTAGCGCGTGGTGCGGCGCGTGCCGTCGTCGCGCTGCTCGCTTTCGATGGTGATCGCGAGCGCCGGGCAAACGGCCTCGCACAGCTTGCAGGCGATGCAGCGCTCCTCGCCGTTCTCGTAGCGGCGCAGCGCGTGCAGGCCGCGGAAGCGCGGCGACAGCGGCGTCTTTTCCTCCGGGAACTGCACGGTGATCTTGCGGGCGAAAAAGTACTTGCCCGTGATGCGCAGGCCCTTGAACAGCTCCAGCAGCATGAAGCTGGAGAGGAAGTCCTTCAGCGAGAAGCCGGTGGACCGTGCAGGCAACGTGTTGGACGACAACATTGAGGATGCCTTACTTGAAGATGTTGTAGGGGGTCTGCATCCAGGCCCCGATCACGATCAGCCAGACCAGCGTCACCGGAATGAAGATCTTCCAGCCCAGGCGCATGATCTGGTCGTAGCGGTAGCGCGGGAACGTCGAGCGGATCCACAGGAACATCGTGACCATGACGAAGGTCTTGATGCCCAGCCAGATCCACCCCGGGACCCAGTTCAGGAACGGCGCGTCGATGGGGGGCAGCCAGCCGCCCAGGAACATGATGACGGCGAGGATGGACACCAGCCACATGTTGGCGTACTCCGCCAGGAAGAACATGGCGAACGACATGCCCGAGTACTCGATCATGTGGCCGGCCACGATCTCCGACTCGCCTTCGACCACGTCGAACGGATGGCGGTTGGTTTCCGCCAGGCCCGAGATGAAGTAGACGAAGAAGATCGGCAGCAGCGGCAGCCAGTTCCACGACAGGAAGTTGATGCCGCGTTCGGCAAAGTAGCCGCGGTCCTGCTGCAGCACGATGTCGGTCATGTTCAGCGAAGCGGACACCATCAGCACCACGACCAGGCAGAAGCCCATGGCGATCTCGTAACTGACCATCTGCGCCGAGGCGCGCAGGGCGCCGAGGAAGGCGTACTTCGAGTTCGAGGCCCAGCCGGCGATGATGACGCCGTACACCTCCAGCGAGGTGATCGCCATCAGGAACAGCAGGCCGGCGTTGATGTTGGCCAGCGCCTGCTCGGGGCCGAAGGGGATGACCACCCAGGCGACGAGCGCCGGCATGATGGTCATGATCGGGCCCAGCAGGAACAGGCCCTTGTTGGCCATGGTCGGAAGGATGATTTCCTTCGTCAGCAGCTTGAGCGCGTCCGCGATCGGCGTGAGCAGGCCGAAGGGCCCGACGCGGTTGGGGCCGGGACGGATCTGCGTGAAGCCGATGGCCTTGCGTTCCCACAGCGTCAGGTAGGCCACGGCGCCCATCAGGGGCAGCACGACCGCGACGATCTTGATCAGCGTCCAGATCACGGGCCAGCCGGCGCCCGTCCACCAGGGCGCGGCGATCAGGCCGTTGCCGTAGCCGTAGATGGTGTCGATCATGCCGCGACTCCCATGGCAAGGCCGGGGTCGCTCTCGCGAACCCGGCCCGCGGATTGCGCATCGGCGGTCAGTTGCAGCGACGGTGCGCGGCGCACGATGCCATCGAGCTGGTAGATGGCCGCGGTCACGGGGCGAGCCTCGGTGTCGCCCAGCCAGGCGGCCTTGGCCGTCCTGTTGGACAGCAGGCTGCCCTGCACCATCGGCTGCTGCGCATCCGCCGCCCCGCGCGCGGCGACCAGCACGTCACTGGCCGATTCGTAGTCGAAGCCCTGCACGCCCAGCATGTTGCCCAGCACGCGCAGCACCTTCCAGGCCGGGCGCGCTTCGCCCAGCGGCTTGACCACGGCGTGGAAGCTCTGGACGCGGCCTTCGGCGTTGACGAAAGTGCCCGGCGTCTCCGTCCACGGTGCGATCGGCAGCAGCACGTCGCTGATGTCGAGGTTGGCCTTGAAGGGGCTGAGCGTCACGACCATGCCCGAGGCCTGGCCGAGCGCCCTGGCGCGCGCACCGGCGGCCGAGTCGAACTCCGGCTCGGTGTTGAGCAGGAACAGCGCCTTCAATCCGCCGGCCAGCATCTGGCCCGCGTTCATGCCGCCTTCGCCCGGCAACGCGCTGGCGAGCTGCGCACCGACGGTGTTGGCGGCTTCGCCCAGGAAGCCGACGGACGCACCGGTCTGCTCCCCGATCCATTGCGCCAGCGCCAGCAGCGACGTCGACGTCGGGTGGTGCGCTGCCGCGTTGCCCAGGAAGATCGCCTTGCGCTCGCCGGACAGCAGCGAAGCGGCGATGCCCTTGGCGGAATCGGTGGCGTTGCCCTGCAGCGGCGCCTTCGCGCCTTTCTCGTTGCCGATGGCCGTGGCGATGTCCGCCAGCGCCTGCACCCATTGCCCGGCGGGCAGGATGCTGGCGCCGGTGATGGTCATCGCCCAGTCGTCGGCGCGGTCGTGCACGACGGACACGTGCGCACCGCTGCGCACCGCGGCGCGCACGCGCAGGGCGAACAGCGGGTGGTCCTTGCGCAGGTTGGTGCCGATGAACAGGGCGCGTTGCAGCGTGGACAGCGACGCGATGCTGGTGCCCAGCCACCGGACGCCCTCGTGATTGGTGAATTCGGCGTTGCGCAGGCGGTAGTCGATGTTCTCGCTGCCGAGGCCGCGCACCAGCTTGCCCGCGAGGAACAGCTCCTCGACGGTGCTGTGCGGGCTGACCAGCGCGCCGATGGCCTTGGCGCCGTGGTCGCGCTTGATGTCGCCGACGTTGCGTGCCACGTATTCCAGCGCGGTCTGCCAGTCCACCGGCTTCCATTCGCCGCCCTGCTTGATCATGGGCGAAGTCAGCCGGTCGTCGCCGTTCAGCGCTTCGTAGGAGAAGCGGTCGCGGTCAGCGAGCCAGCATTCGTTGACGTCGTTGTTCTCGAACGGCAGGACGCGCATCACCTTGTTGTTCTTGACCTGGACGATCAGGTTGGCGCCGGTGGAGTCGTGCGGGCTCACCGACTTGCGGCGCGACAGCTCCCACGGGCGCGCGCTGTAGCGGAACGGCTTGCTGGTGAGCGCGCCGACCGGGCACAGGTCGATCATGTTGCCGGACACCTCGGAATCGACCGTGTCGCCGAGCACCGTGGTGATCTCGGAATGCTCGCCGCGGTGGATCATGCCCAGCTCCATCACGCCGGCGAGTTCCTGGCCGAAGCGCACGCAGCGGGTGCAGTGGATGCAGCGGCTCATCTCCTCCATGGAGATCAGCGGGCCGATGTCCTTGTGCATGACGACGCGCTTTTCCTCGTCGTAGCGCGAGCCGGAGCCGCCGTAGCCGACGGCCAGGTCCTGCAGCTGGCATTCGCCGCCCTGGTCGCAGATGGGGCAGTCCAGCGGATGGTTGATCAGCAGGAACTCCATCACCGACTGCTGCGCCTTGATCGCCTTCTCGCTCTTGGTGCGCACGATCATGCCGTTGGTGACGGGCGTGGCGCAGGCCGGCATCGGCTTGGGCGCCTTCTCCACGTCCACCAGGCACATGCGGCAGTTGGCGGCGATGGAGAGCTTCTTGTGATAGCAGAAGTGCGGGATGTAGGTGCCGGCCTTGTCCGCGGCATGCATGATCATGCTGCCCTCGGTGACCTGGACCTTCTGTCCGTCGAGATCGATTTCGATCATGTGATTAGGCGCTCCGCGCCTCAGTTCTCACCCTCTCCCCCTGGGAGAGGGCCGGGGTGAGGGTATCGGTGGAAGACACAGCGGCAATCTTCGCCTCGAACTCATGCCTGAAATGCTTGATCATCGCCCGCACCGGCATCGCCGCGGCGTCGCCCAGCGCGCAGATGGTGCGGCCCTGGATGTTGTCGGCCACCGAATTGAGCAGGTCGATGTCGGCCGGCTTGCCGTGCCCGTTGTGGATGCGGTCGACCACGCGCCACAGCCAGCCCGTGCCTTCGCGGCAGGGCGTGCACTGGCCGCAGGATTCGTGCATGTAGAAGTACGACAGGCGCAGCAGCGATTCGACCATGTCGCGCGTCTCGTCCATCACGATCACCGCTCCCGAGCCGAGCATGGAGCCCGCCTTGGCGATGGAGTCGTAGTCCATCGTGCAGTTCATCATGATGTCGGCCGGCAGCACCGGAGCCGAGGAGCCGCCGGGGATCACGGCCTTGAGTTTCCTGCCGCCGCGCACGCCACCTGCGAGCTCCAGCAACTTGCTGAAGGGAGTGCCCAGCGGGATCTCGTAGTTGCCGGGCAGTTCGACATCGCCGGAGACGGAGTAGATCTTGGTGCCGCCGTTGTTCGGCTTGCCGACCTCGAGGAAGGCCTGGCCGCCGTTGCGGATGATCCAGGGCACCGCCGCGAAGGTCTCGGTGTTGTTGATCGTGGTCGGCTTGCCGTACAGGCCGAAGCTGGCCGGGAACGGCGGCTTGAAGCGCGGCTGGCCCTTCTTGCCTTCCAGTGATTCCAGCAACGCGGTCTCTTCACCGCAGATGTACGCGCCCCATCCGTGCGAGGCGTGCAGCTGGAAGCTGAAGTTGCTGCCCAGGATGTTGTTGCCCAGGAAGCCCGCGGCGCGCGCTTCTTCCAGCGCCTCTTCGAAGCGTTCGTAGGCGTTGAAGATTTCGCCGTGGATGTAGTTGTAGCCCACGGTGATGCCCATCGCGTAGGCCGCGATGATCATGCCCTCGATCACCTGGTGCGGGTTGTACAGCAGCAGGTCGCGGTCCTTGCAGGTGCCGGGCTCGCCTTCGTCGGAGTTGCACACCAGATACTTCTGGCCCGGGAACTGGCGGGGCATGAAGCTCCACTTCAGGCCGGTCGGAAAGCCGGCGCCGCCGCGGCCGCGCAGGGCCGATTCCTTGACGGTGGCGATCACCTGATCCTGCGTCAGGCCCTCGGAGAGGATCTTGCGCAGCGCCTTGTAGCCGTCGCGCGCTTCGTAGTCGGCGCGGCGCCAGTTGGTGCCGTCCAGACCCGCGTAGATCTGCGGGTTGATGTGGCGGCCATGGAAGCAGGTCTGCACGCCCGTGGCCTGGAACTGTGCGAGCACTTGTTGCGCGTTCATGCTTGCGCCCCCTTGAGGCCGTCGATCAGCTGGTCGAGCTTGTCGTTGCTCATGAAGCTGCACATCGTGCGGTCGTTCACCAGCATCACCGGCGAGTCGGCGCAGGCGCCGAGGCATTCGCTTTGCTGCAGCGTGAACATGCCGTCGGGCGTGGTCTCGCCCATGGAGATGCCGAGCTTGCGCTCCAGGTACTGCAGCGCCTTCTGCCCGTCGCGCAGCTGGCACGGCAGGTTGGTACAGACGTTCAGCTTGTACGTGCCCAGCGGGCGCTGGTTGTACATGTTGTAGAAGGTGGTGACTTCGTGCACGGCGATCGTCGGCATGCCCAGGTACTGGGCGATGTCCGCTTCGCTTTCCTTGCTGACGAAGCCCTGCTCCTGCTGCACGATCGCCAGGCAGGCCATCACGGCCGACTGCTTCTGGTCGGGCGGGAACTTGGCCACTTCGCGGTCGAAGCGGGTGCGGGTGCTATCCGAAATCATCTGTCGATCTCTCCGAACACGATGTCCATGGTTCCGATGATGGCCACGGCATCCGCGATCATGTGGCCGCGCCCCATCTCGTCCAGGGCGGCCAGGTGCGGGAAGCCGGGGGCGCGGATCTTCAGGCGGTAGGGCTTGTTGGCGCCGTCGCTCACGATGTAGATGCCGAACTCGCCCTTGGGGTGTTCCACCGCGGCGTAGCTTTCGCCTTCCGGCACGCGCATGCCCTCAGAGAACAGCTTGAAGTGGTGGATCAGCTCCTCCATGTTCGTCTTCATGCTCTCGCGGTCGGGCGGCGCCACCTTGTGGTTGCTGGTGATCACCGGGCCGGGATTCACGCGCAGCCAGTCCACGCACTGCTTGATGATGCGGTTGGACTCGCGCAATTCCTGCACGCGGCACAGGTAGCGGTCGTAGCAGTCGCCGGTGCGGCCGATGGGAATGTCGAAATCCATCTGGTCGTACACCTCGTAGGGCTGCGTCTTGCGCAGGTCCCACAGGATGCCGGAGCCGCGCAGCATGGGGCCGGTGAACCCCAGGTTCAACGCGCGCTCGGGCGTGACCACGCCGATGCCGACGGTGCGCTGCTTCCAGATGCGGTTGTCGGTGAGCAGCGTCTCGTACTCGTCGACGTATTTCGGGAAGCGCTGGGTGAAGGCTTCGATGAAGTCCAGCAGCGAGCCGCTGCGGCCTTCGTTCAGCTGGTCGACCGAGCGCTGGTTGCGCACCTTGCTGGCCTTGTACTGCGGCATCGAGTCCGGCAGGTCGCGGTACACGCCGCCCGGACGGAAGTAGGCCGCGTGCATCCGCGCGCCCGACACCGCCTCGTACATGTCGAACAGGTCTTCCCGCTCGCGAAAGCAGTAGATCAGCATGTTCATCGCGCCGCAGTCCAGCCCGTGCGCGCCGAGCCACAGCAGGTGGTTCAGCAAGCGGGTGATCTCGGAGAACATGACGCGGATGTACTGCGCGCGGATGGGCACGTCCACGCCCAGCAGCTTCTCCACCGCCAGGCAGTAGGCGTGCTCGTTGGACATCATCGACACGTAGTCGAGGCGGTCCATGTACGGCAGCGTCTGCAGGTAGGTGCGCGTCTCGGCCAGCTTCTCGGTGGCACGGTGCAGCAGGCCGATGTGCGGGTCGGCGCGCTGGATCACCTCGCCGTCGAGCTCCAGCACCAGGCGCAGCACGCCGTGCGCCGCCGGGTGCTGCGGGCCGAAGTTGAGGGTGTAGTTCTTGATCTCTGCCATTTTTAACAACCGGAACAGCCGGAACAACCGGACGCAGAAGGCGCAGAAGTTGCGCAGAAGGCGCAGAAAAAACCAAGGAAGGTTTTCTGGATGTCCTTTTGCGTTTTCTGCGTCACTTCTGCGCCTTCTGCGTCCGGATGTTGGGTTTTCAAGCTCACTGCAGCCCCCCGTACTTCTCTTCCCGGATGATCCGCGGAGTGATCTCGCGCGGCTCGATCGACACGGGCTGGTAGATCACGCGCTTTTTCTCGGGGTCGTAACGCATCTCGACGTGGCCGGACACCGGGAAGTCCTTGCGGAACGGGTGGCCGATGAAGCCATAGTCGGTGAGCAGGCGGCGCAGGTCGGAGTGGCCCTCGAAGACGATGCCGAACAGGTCGAACGCCTCGCGCTCGAACCAGTTGGCGCCGCTCCACACGCTGGTGAGCGACTCCACCGCGGGCAGGTCGTCGTCGGGACAGAACACCCGCAGCCGCACCCGCTGGTTCAGGCTGACGGACAACAGGTGCACCACCACCGCGTAGCGCAGGCCGTCCCACTCGCCCATGCGGTATTCGGAATAATCGACGCCGCACAGGTCGATGAGCTGCTCGAATTGGCAGCCCGGCGCTTCCTTCAGCACGCGGGCGGCTTCCAGGTAGTTCCGCGCGGAGACCACGACCGTGATCTCGCCGAGCTTCAGGTCGATGCTCTTCGCCCGGTCGCCCAGGGCGGCGGTGACCGCCTGCACGGTGGCGCCCAGAGACGGCGTGACGGCTGCGAGGTTGGACTCCATCGTCAAGCCCTCGCGATGGTTTGCGTGCGGCGGATCTTCTGCTGCAGCTGGATGATCCCGTACAGCAGCGCCTCCGCGGTCGGCGGGCAGCCCGGCACGTAGACGTCGACCGGGACGATGCGGTCGCAGCCGCGCACCACCGAGTAGCTGTAGTGGTAGTAGCCGCCGCCGTTGGCGCAGGTGCCCATCGACAGCACCCAGCGCGGCTCGGCCATCTGGTCGTACACCTTGCGCAGGGCGGGCGCCATCTTGTTGCACAGCGTGCCGGCCACGATCATCAGGTCGGACTGGCGCGGGCTGGGGCGGAACAGCATGCCGAAGCGGTCGATGTCGTAGCGCGCCGCGCCGGCGTGCATCATCTCCACGGCGCAGCACGCCAGGCCGAACGTCATGGGCCACAGCGAGCCGGTCTTGGCCCAGTTGATGACCGTGTCCACGCTGGTGGTCACGATGCCCTTCTCGGAAATGCCTTGGTCTGCCATGAATTTTGTGCTCGGGTGGATGGACGCCGCGGGATCATTCCCAGTCGAGCGCGCCCTTCTTCCATTCGTAGATGAAGCCGACGACCAGGATGGCGAGGAAGATCATCATGGCCCAGAAGCCCACGGGGCCGATCTCCTTGAGCGCCACGGCCCACGGAAAGAGGAAGGCGATCTCGAGGTCGAACAGGATGAAGAGGATGGCGACGAGGTAGTAGCGCACGTCGAATTTCATGCGCGCGTCGCCGAAGGCCTCGAAGCCGGATTCGTAAGGGGAATTCTTGGCCGCGTCGGGCTTCTGCACGCCCATGCCCTTGGCGATCCCCCAGCCCATCACCATGGGCGCGACGCCGACACCGATGCCGACGAGGATGAACAGGAGGACAGGGAGGTACTGGTCGAGGTTCATCGAGGCACGGATCCGCGAGAGGATGCCCGCCGTTGCTGCAGCCCGGCAGGCTGTTGTCTTGGTGCCGACGGCGAGACTCGAACTCGCACAGCTTTCGCCACTACCCCCTCAAGATAGCGTGTCTACCAATTTCACCACGTCGGCAATCTATTCAAAAAGCTGCCCGGAACGGCATTGCGAGGGCGCGTTCCAGAGGGAAACGCGGCCTATCCGGACAACCCCTAAGTGTACCGCGAATCCGTGGCCTCACTGCCGTGCAGCGCTGGCCCGGACCGCCGGTGCTCCCTACTTCGTGGGGATCTGCGCCGCGCCGGAGGCCGGCGTCGCAGCCGGCACCGCGGCGGCGGGCGCGGTGGTCGCGGCAGGCATGGTGGTCGACGGGATCGCGCCGGCGCCGGACGCAGGAACCGCGGCCGGGACGGCGGCGCCCTCGAGCACGCTGCCCGTGCCGGCCGGCTTCACGCTGTGGCTGAAGTAGGCCAGCGCCAGCGTGCAGACGAAGAACACCGCCGCCAGGACGGCCGTGGTGCGCGAAAGGAAGTTGGCGCTGCCGGTGGCGCCGAACAGGCTGCCGGAGGCGCCGCCGCCGAAGGCCGCGCCCATGTCCGCGCCCTTGCCGTGCTGCAGCAGGATCAGCCCGATCATGGCCAGCGCCGTCAGGATCTGGACGGCCAGCACGATGGTCAACAGAACGTTCATTCAATCACTCCTAATTCTTGTCTGTGGCCGCGGCGTCAGGCGCTCGCGGCGGCGATGATCTGCAGGAAATCGGGCGCTTTCAACGATGCTCCGCCGATCAGGCCGCCGTCGATGTCCGGCTGGGCCAGCAGGCTGGCCGCGTTGGCGGCATTCATGCTGCCGCCGTAGAGGATGTGCACCCGCTCGGCCTGCGCGGTGGCCGCGCCGAGTTGCTTGCGCAGCAGCGCGTGCACCTCCTGGGCCTGTTCGGGCGTCGCCGTCCTGCCGGTGCCGATGGCCCACACCGGTTCGTAAGCCACCACGATCTCGCTGATGCAATGGCCATTGACGTGGATGACGGCGGCGAGTTGACGCTTCACCACCTCCACGGTCTGCCCGGCTTCGCGCTCGGCGAGCGTCTCGCCCACGCACACGATGGGCGTGACGCCGTTGGCCAGGGCCGTCCTGGCCTTGTCGGCCACCAATGCATCCGTCTCGCCGTGGTACTGGCGACGCTCCGAATGGCCGACGATGGCGTAGCGCACCCCGAACTCGCGCAGCATCTTCGCGGACACCTCGCCCGTGTAGGCGCCCTGCTCCTGCGCGGACACGTCCTGCGCACCCAGGTCGATGGTGGAGCCGTGCCGCAGCATCTGCACCTGCGCCAGGTAAGGCGCCGGCACGCAGAGCGCCACGTCGCAGCGCGCCTGCTTCATCCCGGCCACCACCGCGCGCACGAGCGCGTCGTTGGCCTCCAGGGTGCCGTTCATCTTCCAGTTGCCGGCGATCAGCTTTCTCTTCGGTGTCATCGGATTACCAGGTCAGGACGATCTTGCCGACGTGCTGGTTGGATTCCATCAACGCGTGCGCTTTCGCGGCCTCCGCGGCCGGGAAGGTGCTGTGGATCACCGGCTTGATCTTCCCGGCCTCGACCAGCGGCCACACGTTCTTCTTCAGCGCCGCCGCAATGGCCGCCTTGAAGGCGATCGGCCGCGGTCGCAGCGTGGAGCCCGTCACCGTGATCCGGCGGCGCAGCACCAGGCCCGCGTTGAATTCGCTCTTGGTCCCGCCCTGCACCGCGATGATCACGATGCGGCCGTCCTCGGCCACGCACTTCACTTCGCGGTCGACATAGGCGCCGGCGACCATGTCGAGGACCACGTCCACGCCCTTGCCGTCGGTGAGCTTCTTCGCTTCTTCCGAGAAGTCCTGCGACTTGTAGTTGATCGCGTGGTCGGCCCCGAGACCGATGCACGCCTGGCATTTCTCGTCGGAGCCGGCGGTGGCGATCACCTTGCCGGCGCCCATGGCCTTGGCCATCTGGATCGCCGTCACGCCGATGCCGCTGGTGCCGCCCTGCACCATGAAGCTTTCACCCGGTTGCAGGCGGCCACGGTCGAACACGTTGCTCCACACGGTGAAGAACGTCTCGGGCAGCGAAGCCGCTTCGATGTCGCTCAGGCCCTTGGGCACCGGCAGGCACTGGCCCACCGGGGCCACGCAAAGTTCGGCGTAGCCACCGCCGGCCACCAGTGCGCACACGCGGTCACCGGTCTTGAAGCCGGCAGCCGCCATCGCCTGGGCGTCGCCGCCCACGATGGTGCCCGCCACTTCCAGGCCGGGGATGTCGGATGCACCCGGGGGCACCGGGTAATTGCCGGTGCGCTGCAGCACGTCGGGACGGTTGACGCCGCTGGCGGTGACGCGAATGAGCACCTCTCCCGCCGCGGGGACGGGGTCGGGACGCTCACCCGCGCGCAACACCTCCGGCGCGCCGTACTGCGTGATCTCGATGGCCTTCATGGCGCAGCCTTATTGCTGGGTGCCGCCCTGGTTGCCGTTGGACTCTTCCTGCTGCGGCTCCGGACGGGGTTCGCGCAGGTCGGGACGCGGCTCGCCGGCGCGGTCGCCACGCGGCTCGCGCAGGTCGGGACGCGCTTCGCCGGCACGGTCGGCACGCGGCTCGCGGTCGCCACGGTCGCCCCGCTCGCCACCACGGCCACCGCTGCCGTCACGGCGCGGCTCGCGGTCGCGGTATTCGCGCGGCTCGCGGCGCGGCTCTTCCATGCCTTCAGGACGGTCCAGCAAAGCCTTCATGGACAGCTTGACACGGCCCTTGTCGTCGGTCTCGAGGACCTTGACCTTCACGACCTGGCCTTCGGACAGGTAGTCGGTGACCTTCTCGACACGCTCGTGCGCGATCTGGCTGATGTGCAGCAGGCCATCCTTGCCGGGCAGCAGGTTGACCAGCGCGCCGAAGTCCAGGATCTTGGTGATCGGGCCTTCGTAGACCTTGCCGATCTCGACTTCCGCGGTGATCTGCTCGATGCGCTTCTTGGCCATTTCGGCCTTTTCCGGATCGGTGGAAGCGATCGTGATGGTGCCGTCTTCGCCGATGTCGATCTGCGTGCCGGTCTCTTCGGTCAGCGCGCGGATCACGGAGCCGCCCTTGCCGATCACGTCGCGGATCTTCTCGGGGTTGATCTTCATCGTGAACAGGCGCGGCGCGAAGTTGCTGACCTCGGTCTTGGCCTCGCCCAGCGCTTCCTGCATCTTGCCCAGGATGTGCATGCGCGCTTCCTTGGCCTGCGCCAGCGCGACCTGCATGATTTCCTTGGTGATGCCCTGGATCTTGATGTCCATCTGCAGCGCCGTCACGCCGTTGACCGTGCCGGCGACCTTGAAGTCCATGTCGCCGAGGTGGTCCTCGTCGCCCAGGATGTCGGTCAGCACCGCGAAACGGTTGCCGTCCTTGATCAGGCCCATGGCGATGCCGGCCACGTGGGCCTTCATCGGCACGCCGGCGTCCATCAGCGCCAGGCAGCCGCCGCACACCGATGCCATCGACGAGGAGCCGTTGGACTCGGTGATCTCGGAGACCACGCGCATCACGTAGGGGAACTCTTCCTTCGAGGGCAGCAGCGGGATCAGCGCGCGCTTGGCGAGCCGGCCGTGGCCGACTTCGCGGCGCTTGGTGGAGCCCATGCGGCCGGTTTCGCCGGTGGCGAAGGGAGGCATGTTGTAGTGGAACAGGAAGCGGTCCTGGTACTCGCCCATCAGCGCGTCGATGCGCTGCGCGTCCTGCTCGGTGCCCAGCGTGGAAATCACCAGCGCCTGCGTCTCGCCGCGCGTGAACAGGGCGGAGCCGTGGGTGCGCGGCAGCACGCCGGTGCGGATCTCGATGGGGCGCACGGTGCGCGTGTCGCGGCCGTCGATGCGCGGCTCGCCGGACAGGATCTGGCTGCGCACGACGCGCGACTCGATCTCGAACACGAGGTTCTCGACCTTCACGGGGTCGAACGCGACGCCCTGCTCCTTCAGCGCGGCCTGCACCGAAGCGCCGGCATCACGCAAGGCCTGGGTGCGGGCCTGCTTGCTGCGGATCTGGTAGGCCGCGCGGATCTTTTCCTCGGCGGCTTCGCGGACCTTGCTTTCGAAGGCTTCGTCACGGGCCGGCGGCTGCCAGTCCCACACCGGCTTGCCGGCTTCGCGCACCAGCTCGTGGATGGCGTTGATGGCGATGTTGCCCTGCTCGTGGCCGAACACCACGGCGCCCAGCATGATCTCTTCGGACAGCTGCTGCGCCTCGGATTCGACCATCAGCACGGCCGACTCGGTGCCCGCCACGATCAGGTCGAGGTCGGACATCTTGCGGGCGGTCTGGCCCGGGTTCAGCACGTACTCGCCATTGACGTAGCCGACGCGGGCCGCGCCGATCGGGCCGTTGAACGGGATGCCGGAGATGGACAGGGCGGCGGACACGCCGATCATGGCGGCGATGTCGGCGTCGACTTCGGGGTTCAGCGACACGGTGTGGATCACCACGTGCACTTCGTTGTAGAAGCCTTCGGGGAACAGCGGACGGATCGGGCGGTCGATCAGGCGGCTGGTCAGCGTCTCGTGCTCGGAGGGCTTGGCTTCACGCTTGAAGAAGCTGCCGGGGATCTTGCCGGCGGCGTACGTCTTCTCGATGTAGTCGACGGTGAGGGGGAAGAAGTCCTGTCCGGGCTTCGGCGTCTTGGAGCCGACCACGGTGGCCAGCACCACGGTGCCGTCGATGTCCACCAGCACGGCGCCGCCGGCCTGGCGGGCGATCTCGCCGGTCTCGAGCGTGACAGTGTGGTTGCCCCACTGGAAAGTCTTGGTGACCTTGTTGAAGATGCTCATGGCTTGTTCTCTTTCCTGGTTGGCGGAGCCTGGGGCCGGAGACGATGCCATTCCTGTGGGGTTCGGGTGGGCCCGAGCCCCCCAGGAATGACACAGCGCGTAGCCGGTCCTGCCGCTCCGAAGTAAAAAACGCCTGAGGCAGTTACGAGAACCGTCTCAGGCGTTCATCGATGGGGTCGCGTTACTTGCGCAGGCCCAGCTTGCTGATCAGGGCCGTGTAGCGCTCCGCGTCCTTGGTTTTCAGGTACGTGAGCAGGCTCTTGCGGCGGTTCACCATCTGCAGCAGTCCGCGGCGGCCATGGTGGTCCTTGGCGTGCGTCTTGAAGTGCGGGGTGAGTTCGTTGATGCGGGCGGTCAGCAGTGCGACTTGCACTTCGGGGCTGCCGGTGTCGTTGGCGGCGCGCGCATGGGCGGCGACGACCTCTGCCTTGTTGAGGGCGGTCATGGGTGTGTCCTTGAAAGTTGTTGACTTGCGAAGGGCTGCCGGAACTGCGGCCCTACGTGCGCTCTGCGTTGCAGAACCCGACGATTATAGCGGACGCGACGAGGAGGGGTATTGCCGCCGCGCCGGGGTGCGCTTCGCGCAACCCGGCCTACGAGGATGCGCCCGCCGATTGCCGGGGTTCGCGCAAACCCGCCACTCCTTCGTAGGTCGGGTTCGCGCCAGCGACCCCGACGCCTACCGGGCCAACCACGTACCAAGCCGGTCGACCCCCTGCCGCAGCCGGCCGACGTCCTTCGACGCGAAGCACCACCTCAGCCACCCCTGCGCCTCGGGCGCGAAGGCATTGCCCGGCGCCAGCCCGATGCCGGCCTCGGCGACCAGCCGCTTGGCCAGCGCCAGCGAATCGTCACCCTTCCCGCTGAGCTTGAAGAATGCGTACATGCCGCCCTTGGCAGGCGTCACTTCGACTTGCGGCAAGGCCTGCAGCAGCGGCACCAGCGTGTCGCGGCAGGCCTTGAGGTGCGCCACCACCCGCGGCGTCACTTCGTCGGTGCGCCGGACGGCCTCCACCGCGGCGCGCTGCGTGAACACGCTGGCGCAGGAAGTGTTGAACTCGATGAGCTTGCCCATGTGGTGCGTCATCGCCGGCGGCATCACCAGCCAGCCCAGCCGCCAGCCGGTCATCAGGAAACTCTTGGAAAAGCTGTGGGCGATGACCAGCCGGTCGTCCGCCTGCGCCACATCCAGGAAGCTCGGCGCGCAGCCGTTGGGGGTCGGCTCGTAGTAGAGCCGTTCGTACACCTCATCCGCCAGGATCCAGGTGCCGGTCTGGCGGCAATGGGCCAGGATGGCCTGCTGCTCGTCGCGCGAGAGCGTCCAGCCGGTCGGATTGTTCGGGGCGTTGACGATGAGCAGGCGCGTGGCGGGCGTGATGGCGTCCAGCAGGCGCTGCAGGTCCAGCTGCCACGCGCCGTTGCGCGGGGTGAGCGACACGGTCCGCAGCTTCGCGCCCATGATCAGCGCCTGCGCCGGCAGGTTGGGCCACACCGGCGTGACCGCGACGACCTCGTCGCCCGCATCGACGATCGCCTGGCAGGCCAGCATCAATGCATTGACCCCGCCCGAGGTGATGGCGATGCGCTCGACCCCCACCGGCCCGTGCAGCTTCGAGGTGTACGCGGACACCGCTTCGCGCAGTTCGGGCAGGCCGAGGTTGTGGGCGTAGAAGGTTTCGCCCTTCTGCAAGGAGGCGATGGCGGCTTCGCGGATGAAGTCGGGCGTGACTTCGTCGCTTTCGCCGAACCAGAACGGCAACACGTCGCTGCGCCCCATGCCGGCGTTGGCGACTTCGCGGATCTTGGATACTTCGAGGTTGATGACTGTTTGGCGCATCTGAGGGATTGTCGTGCAATCGCTAAAGCAAACAACCGGACGCAGAAGGCGCAGAAGTTACGCAGAAATCGCAAAAGGACATCCAAAACCTTTCTTTGGTTTTTCTTCTGCGTCTTCTGCGTAACTTTCTGCGCCTTCTGCGTCCGGTTGTTGGGTTTGGACTCAGTACCGCACCATCCTGCAGGTGTGCGGCATCTCCGCCTGCGACGCCGCAATTTGCCGTACCACGCGGAAACCATAGCCTGAGCCTTCGACGTCGAAGGGGACGCCCGGGGTGCCCTGGCGGTCCATGACGCCGACGGCCAGGGGTTGCTGGAACTGGTGGTCGGCCGCGCGCATGCGGCCTGCCTGGCCGGCGAAGGTGACGCTGGCCTGCTCCAGCGCCAGGGCCAGCGGTACGGCGTCCGCAGAGCCGGCACGCTCGATCGCCTGCGCCAGCGACTCGATCATCAACTGCAGGCGCATGTGCACGTAATCGTCCGCCGGCCGCGGGAAACGCTGGCGGAACGACCGGTAGAACGCCTCGCTCTCGGGCGTCGGCAGGTTGGGAAGCCAGTCGGCCACTGCCACCACCTTGCCGATGCCCGCCTCGCCCATCGCTGCCGGCGCACCCAGCGCATTGCCGTAGAAGGTGAAGAAGCGCCCTTCGAAGCCGATGTCGCGCGCCGCCCTCACCAGCAGCGTCAGGTCGTTGCTGAAATTCCCGGTGACCACCGCGTCGGCGCCGCTGGCCTTGATCTTGATCGCATACGGCGCGAAATCCTTGATCCGCAACAAAGGATGCAGCTCCTCGCCCACCACCTGCACGTCCGGGCGCTGCGCCGCGAGCTGCCGGCGCGCCTCGCGCTGCACCGCCTGGCCGAAGCTGTAGTCGGGATTGACGAGGTACACGGACTTCAGCGCCTTGTCCTCGCGCACCACGGACATCAGCGCCGCCATGCGCATGTCGGCATGGGCGTCGAAGCGGAAGTGCCAGAAGCTGCACTTCTCGTTGGTGAGGATCGGGTCGACCGCGGAGTAGTTCAGGAACACCACGCGGCGCTGCGGTTCGCGCTCGTTGTGGCGATTGACCGCCTCGATCAGCGCGGCGGCCACCGCCGACGAATTGCCCTGCAGGATGACGCGCGCGCCGTCGTCGATGGCGGAACGCATCGCCGACAGCGCCTCCTCGATCTGCCCCTTGCTGTCATGGCGGTCCAGCCGCAGCGGGCGGACGCCGTCGCGGGTCTTCACGCCGCCGCGCTGGTTGACGCGCTCCACGGCCCACACCAGGTTGCGGAACACCGCCTCGCCGCCGTTGGCGTTGCCGCCGGACAGCCCTTCGATCACGGCCAGCTGGATGGGCGGGGCGGGCTGGGCCTGCGCGAAGGCGGGGAGAAATGCAGACGCGGCCAGCGATTTCAAGACCGCGCGGCGCAATTTATTCATGCCAGGGAATCCCTTGAAAAGCGCCGTCGGGTGCGCAGATGGTGAGCAGGCGGCGATCAGTGTGAGAGCCGCGCAGTGTAAGGGAGCCGCAGGCACGGATCGCGCCGCGTCCCACCCCGTTTTCAGACAGGAGCTTCCCATGTTTTTCGCACCCGCCGTTCGCACCCGTGCTTATGTTCCCGCCCGCGGCGTCGACCGCAGTTTCGAGCGTTTCCTGAACGACGCCTTCCTCGCCCCCGCTGCCGTGGGCGTGAAGGTGGAGCAGGACGAGCAGGCCTGGACCGTCACCCTCGACGTGCCCGGCGTCACCCGTGAGCAGCTGGCCATCGACGTCGACGGCACCGTGGTCCGCGTGAAGACCGTGGCCGAAGCCGCGCGCCAGTACCAGGCCGCGTACGAGCTGCCGACCGAGATCGATGCCGAGGCCACCACGGCCAAGCTGGAGAACGGCGTGCTGACGCTGTCGCTGGCGAAGAAGAAGCCGGTGGTGACGTCGCGTTCGATCGAGGTGAAGTAAGTCCCGTGCGGCGGGGTGCGCGTTGCGCAACCCGCCCTACGCGGTGGCCATGGCGCCGTTTCGCGGTTTCGCCGTTACGCCTCTGACGTGACTTCTTCCGTAGGGCGGGTTCGCGAAAGCGACCCCGCCTTTCTCTGCGCCTGCGTGCGCCCGCCATAGCCCCAATCGCTGGCCGGCACTTCTTGCACCACCACATAGCTGGCCTCGTGCAGCGGACCGAGCTGCTGCGACAGTTCCTCGAAGGCGGCTTGCACGAAAGCCTCCTTCTCTTCGACGCTGTTCGTCCCCTGCGTCACCCGGATCTCCAGCAGCGCGGTCGCACCGCTGACCTGGCGTCCGTCGATGAACCAGCGGCCCGGCCAGAGCTCCTCGACCACCACCGCGGTCACCTCGCGCCGCTTGCCCAGGATCCGCGTGGACAGGTCCGTGAGGCGGCGTGCCAGCGACGCGAGGCGGTCGCCGGCCTGCGGCGGCGTGATCTTCAGTTGAAGGGTCGGCACGTTCAGGCCTCCGGCAGCAGGTTCTTGTTTCGCGAAGCGCCGGACAGCCGGCCACGCAGCGCGCGCAAACCGCGTCCCATCGCGGCGAACATGTCCGCCCAGAACGCATCGATGGCTTGTCGCCGCAGCGCGCGGCCGTGCAGGGCCTCGGCTTCCATGCGCCGCGCGAAATCTTCGGTGTGCCGGTAGTCCATCTGCTTCTCCTTGGTTCGCGGATGCGATGGATGGACTCTAGGCAGCGAGGGCGGCCCGCGAAACGGCGCCCGGCGCAAATTGGTTTTGCGCCACCAGCAAGCCCCCGCACGCGACGGCTACCATGGCTGCCCATGCGCAACCTGCAGTTCGACGAAATGGCGCTCTACGCGCGGGTGGCCGAACTCGGGTCGCTCTCGGCGGTGGCGCGCGAGCGCGACGTGCCCGTGAGCCAGGTGTCGCGCACGCTTTCACGGCTGGAAAAGGCCTGCGGCGTGCGCCTGATGCATCGCTCCACGCATGGCCTGTCCCTCACGGACGACGGTCGCACCTTCCTCGAATACAGCCGCCGCGCGCTGGCGACCCTGGACGAACTGGAAGGCGAATTCGCCACCCGCTCGGGCGAACCCGCCGGCGTGGTGCGCATCGCCGCCAGCACGGTCGTCGCGCAGTACCAGCTGGTGCCCGGCCTGCCCGGGCTGGCGCAACGCCATCCGCGCCTGCAAGTCGAACTCGAGGTGGGCGACCGCCTGGTGGACATGGTGCGCGATGGCATCGACATCGCCATCCGGGCCATGCACGACCTGCCGGACAGCGTCGTGGCGCGCCGCATCGGAAGCCTGGGCCGTGCCCTCTACGCGACGCCTGCCTACGTCCGTGCGCGCGGCCTGCCCCGGAGGCCGGACGAACTGGCGGCCCACGCCCTCGTGGCCAACAGCGGGGTCACCGCGCTCAACGAGTGGCCCTTCCTGGTCGACGGCGAACCCTGGACCTTCCCGGCGCAGGGCCAATGGCGTGCGAACGACACCAACATGGCCGCCGCGATGGTGCTGCAAGGTCTCGGCATCGGCCGCCTGACGACGCTGATCGGCGATGGCCTGGTGCAGCAGGGACTGCTGGTGCCGGTGCTGGCGGACTTCGTGGACCTGCGTCCGGTTCCCGTGCATGCGGTGACGACCGGTGCGCGCCACCGGCTGCCGAAGATCAAGGCGTGCCTGGATTACTGGACGGAGTGGTTCGCGCGGTGATGTGGGCGGGGATACCGGGGTTCGGCTGCGCGCTCACCGCCGGCCTACAGGGCCTACTGGAGCCGATGTTCAAGTGGCCTTGCGCGCCACCATCCCGATCAGCGCCGAATGCCCCTTGTGCCCATTGCCTTCGGCGAGCTCCGCCTCGTACTCGCGCAGCTCCAGGATCTCCATCCCTGCGAAGGCTTCGCGCAGCAGCTCCGGCGTGTACATGTGCGACGCGCGCGGCGGGCCGCCGGTGCGGTAGTCCAGCTGCCTGGGCGTATAGCCCTGCAGCACCAGCGTGCCGCCCGGCTTGAGGCAGGCGACGATGCCCTTGAAGATGCGCGCCCGCTGCACCGGGTCGGCGAACTGGAAGAAGATGGCGGCGACGCCGTCGTAGATGTTGTGCGGCCAGCGCAGGTCGACGATGTCGGAGATCGCGAAGTTCACCTTCACGCCGGTGATGCGCGCGAAGTCGCGCGCCTTGCGCACGCCCACCTCGGAGATGTCGAACGCATCCACGGTCAGGCCGCGCTGCGCCAGCCAGACGCTGTTGCGGCCTTCCCCGTCCGCGATGCTCAGCACCCGTTGGCCAGCCTGCCACACGTCGGCATGCTCCACCAGCCAGCCGTTGGGCTCGGTGCCGAACAGGTAGCCGCTTTCCGAGAAGCGCCGGTTCCAGGCGCCTGCCGGGTCTTCGAAGGGTTGCGGGGAAGTAGCGGCCGGGTCCATGCCTCATCTTAGGCACGAGCGGCGCGCGCAACCCTCAGGGAAACCCTTCGACGGGTCGAAGGACGTGTCGGGGAGATTCCTAAGCGCCGGCCAGCGCGTCCAGCGGCCAGCGCGGCTTGACGTCGAACGCGTAGGACAGGCGGGCCTGCTCGACCCCGGCCTGCAGCCGCATGGCCGCCGCCAGGGCGATCATGGCCCCGTTGTCCGTGCACAGCGCGAGTTCCGGGTAGTGCACCCGCACGCCGCGCTTGCGGCATGCCGCGTCGAGCTGGGCCCGCAGCAACCGGTTGGCGCCGACGCCGCCGGCCACCACGATGCGCTGCAGGCCGCTGCTTTCGAGCGCCGCCAGTGACTTTTTCACCAGGACATCGACGATGGCCGCTTCCGTCGATGCCGCCAAATCAGCCTTGCGCGCTTGCAGTTCGCCACCCAGCTTGTTCACCTGGGTGAGCACGGCGGTCTTGAGGCCGGCGAAGGAAAAGTCCAGGTCACCGCTGTGCAGCAGCGGCCGCGGCAGCTTGAAGGCGGCGGGATCGCCCTGCTGCGCCAGCCGCGACAGCGCAGGCCCGCCGGGATAGCCCAGGCCGAGCAGCTTGGCGGACTTGTCGAAAGCCTCGCCGGCCGCATCGTCGATGGTTTCGCCCAGCATCCGGTAGCTGCCGACGCCTTCTACCTGCATCAGCTGCGTATGCCCGCCGGACACGAGCAGGGCAATGAACGGGAATTGCGGCGGATCCTGGCCCAGGAAGGGCGACAGCAGGTGGCCTTCGAGGTGGTGCACGCCGAGCACCGGTTTGCCCAACGCGGCGCCGAGCGCGCAGGCGACGCCGGCGCCCACCAGCAGCGCGCCGGCCAGCCCCGGCCCGCGTGTGTATGCCACCACGTCGATGTCGGGCAGCCGACAACCGGCCTCCGCCAGCACCTGTTCGGCCAGCGGAAGCACGCGGCGGATGTGATCCCGGCTTGCCAGCTCCGGCACCACGCCGCCGTAGGCCTGGTGCATCTCCACCTGGCTGTGCAGGGCGTGGGCGCGCAGCACCGGGACTTGCGTCCCGGCGGTTTCGACCAGCGCGACACCGGTCTCGTCGCAGGAGGACTCGATGCCCAGAACGATCATGCGGCGAGTGTAGCGGCGGGCCCTTGCCCTCACGGCGGCGGCATGTTTGTTGCTGCATGACGCTCCAATGACTTCCGGATCCAGCTTCCTGCTCGCTGCCCGCCAGTGCGAGATCGCCGAACTGGAGCACCTGGCGCGCACGGGCGAGCTGGTCGGCGCCATCGGCCGCCTGGTCCACGCGCTGCAGCGCGAGCGCGGGCTGTCGAACGTGTTCCTCGGCTCCCACGGCAGCCGCTTTGCGGACCAGCGCCTGCAACAGGTGGCCGAATGCGGGCTCGCCGAGCAGCAGGTGCGCGCCCAATTCGACCTCCTGGACACCGCGTCCAGCCACGTGCGCAATGGCGCGCGCCTGTTCAGCCGAGTGGCGGTGGTGCTGCACGGCCTGGACGGGCTGGCGCAGCTGCGCGAGCAGGTGGCGGCGCGGGCGGTCTCGACGCGCGAAGCGACGGCAGCCTTCGTCAAGCTGGTCGCCGGGTTGCTGGCAGTGGTGTTCGAGGCGGCCGACAGCGCGACCGACCCCGCCATCTCGCGCGCGCTGGTGGCGATGTTCAATTTCATGCAGGGCAAGGAATTCGCAGGCCAGGAGCGCGCCTTCGGCGCCGGGGCTTTCGCCTCCGGCGCCATCGACGGGGCCGGGCAGCAGCAGTGGCGCCACCTGGTGGAGTCGCAGCAGGCGTGCTTCCAGGTGTTCTGCGATTTCGCGGATGCCGAGGTGCTGCGCGTCGACCATTCCAGCCGCGACGCGTCGCTGCTGGCGGAGGTCGATCGGCTGCGGCGTGTCGCCTGCGCCGGCCGCCCGGGCCCGCTGGACGCGAATCTCAGCCCCGCCTGGTTCGAGCTGCTCACGCGCCGCATCGACGCGATGCGCAGCGTCGAGGACGTGCTGGCACTGCACCTGCGGACGCTGTGCGAAGACCGCATCGCGCAGGCGCGCGGCGAATTGCGGGACCAGCGCGCCATGCTCGATGCGCTGGCCAGGGGCGCGCTGGATCCGGGACCGGAGGAGGCGACGGTCTATGGGCCGCACCTGGAGCGCTCCATGCTCGGCATGCTGCAGGAGCAGTCGCGCCGCCTGCAGGCGATGGGCGACGAACTCGATGCGGTGCGGGCGACGCTGAACGAGCGCAAGGCGGTGGAGCGCGCCAAGGGTTTGCTGATGGCGCACCGGCAGATGAGCGAGGACGAGGCGTACAAGGCGCTGCGGCAGATGGCGATGAACCAGAACCGCCGGCTGGTGGACGTCGCCGAGGCGGTGCTGTCGTTGGCGGAGGTGCTGCCGGGGCGGGGACGCTGAGGCAGGGTGCACTGCTGCAGTGCACAAAAAGAGTGCGCTGCGCACGTTTATCCGTCATTCCCGCGCAGGCGGGAATCCAGGGCTCCCGCATTCGTTGCCCGTGAAAGCCCTGGATCCCCGCCTTGGCGGGGATGACAACTGCGTGCTGGCACGGTCCCTGCATAACCCCATCGAGATCGGGCGCCAACGGCGGCGCGCGAACACACCGACATCCGGACAACGGCGTCCCTCCCTGCGTGCAAGAGCGCGCAGTGCGACGGGCGCCGTTTTCTTTTATCTCTTCGCAACCCAGGAGCACACGATGCACAACCCCACCACCCCGGTCACCCGCCGTACCGTCCTGCAAGGCGCGGCCGCCCTCGGCGGCACCAGCCTGTTCCCCGGCATCGTGATGGCGCAGGGCACGGCGCTCGAAACCAAGGCCGCCAAGCTCGGCTTCATCGCGCTCACCGACGCCGCGCCGCTGTTCGTGGCCGACGAAAAGGGCTTCTTCAAGAAGCACGGCATGACCGAGGTGGAGGTGCTCAAGCAATCCTCCTGGGGCGCGACGCGCGACAACCTTGTGCTGGGCTCCAAGAGCAACGGCATCGACGGCGCCCACATCCTGACGCCCATGCCCTACCTGATCAGCACCGGCGCCGTGACGGCCAACAACGTGCAGGTGCCGATCAACATCCTGGCCCGCCTCAACCTGGGCGGCCAGTGCATCTCGGTGGCCAACGAATACAAGGACTTGAAAGTCGGGCTGGACAACAAGACGTTCAAGAAGGCGCTGCTGGACAAGCGCCTGAAGACCGGCAAGCCGGTCAATGCCGCGGTGACCTTCCCGGGCGGTACGCACGACCTGTGGATGCGCTACTGGATGGCGGCCGGGACCGTGGATCCCAACCGCGACATCAACACCATCGTGGTCCCGCCTGCGCAGATGGTGGCCAACATGAAGGTGGGCAGCATGGACACCTTCTGCGTGTGCGAGCCGTGGAACCGGCAACTGATCAACCAGAAGATCGGCTACACGGCCCTGACCACCAGCGAACTGTGGATGAACCACCCGGAGAAGGCGTTCGCGATGCGCGCCGACTACGTGCAGGCCAACCCCAATGCCACGAAGGCGCTGCTCAAGGCCGTGATGGAAGCGCAGATGTGGTGCGAGGACCCGAAGAACCGCGCCGAAGTGGCCGAGATCTGCTCGCGCCGCCGCTGGATCAGCGCCCCGGTGGAAGACGTGATCGACCGCGTCAAGGGCGACTTCGACTACGGCACCGGCCGCGTCGAGGCCAACAGCAAGTTCCAGATGCGCTTCTGGAAGGACAACGCCTCCTATCCGTTCCAGAGCCACGACCTGTGGTTCCTCACCGAGAACCAGCGCTGGGGCTACCTGCCGCCGAACCTGGACACCAAGGCGCTCATCGCCAAGGTCAACCGCGAGGACATCTGGCGCGCAGCCGCCAGTGAACTCGGCGTCGCCGCCAAGGAGATCCCCACCTCCACGTCGCGCGGCGTCGAGAAGTTCTTCGACGGCAAGGTCTTCGACCCGGCCAACCCGAAGAAGTACCTCGACTCGCTCGAGATCAAGAACATCAAGTCCGCCTGAGGCCGCACCATGAGCACCTCCGACATCGTCGAACCGATCGGGCTCGCGGCGCCCGCCGCGCCCCACCCGGTCGCGACCTTCGCGCGCGATGCCGTGCGCGGCTTCATGACACACGTCTTGCCGCCGCTGGTGGTGATCGGCCTGTTCGTGCTGATCTGGCAGATGCTGGGTTCGCGGCCCGGCGCATCGCTGCCCGCGCCCACCAAGGTGATCCAGGACACCTGGGAGCTGATCGTCCACCCCTGGTACGACCGCGGCGGCAACGACGTGGGCATCGCCTGGCAATTGCTGGCCAGCCTGAAGCGCGTGGCCTACGGCTATTCGCTGGCGGTGCTGGTGGGCGTGAGCCTCGGCGTGCTGGTCGGCCAGTCCACCTGGGCGCTGCGCGGCCTGGATCCGCTGTTCCAGGTGCTGCGCACCGTGCCGCCGCTGGCCTGCCTGCCGATCTCGCTGGCCGGCTTCCGCGACGGCCACCCGTCCGCCATCTTCGTGATCTTCATCACCTCGATCTGGCCGATCATCATCAACACCTCCATCGGCATCCGCAACATCCCGGAGGACTACCGCAACGTCGCCCGGGTGATCCGCCTCAACGGCGCGGAGTACTTCCTGAAGATCATGCTGCCGGCGGCGGCGCCCTTCATCTTCTCGGGGCTGCGCATCGGCGTCGGCCTGTCGTGGCTGGCGATCATCGCCGCGGAGATGCTGATCGGCGGCGTGGGCATCGGCTTCTTCATCTGGGACGCGTGGAACTCTTCGCGCATCAGCGACATCATCCTGGCGCTCATCTACGTGGGCCTCATCGGCTTCGCGCTGGACCGCATCGTCGCCTTCATCGGCCGCAAGGTCACCCGCGGCACTTCCGCCAGCTAGAGAGGACACACCATGAGCGGCTACCTCACCCTGTCCCGCGTGGACATGACCTTCCCCGGCCCCAATGGCGGCAACCCGGTGCTCAGGGGCATCGACCTGGAGGTCCAGCGGGGCGAATACATCTCGCTGATCGGCCACTCGGGCTGCGGCAAGTCCACGGTGCTCAACATCGTGGCCGGCCTGCTGAAGGCCACCTCCGGCGGCGTGATCGTGGACAACCGCGAAGTCAACGCGCCGGGGCCGGATCGCGCCGTGGTGTTCCAGAACCACTCGCTGCTGCCCTGGCTGACCGTGTACCAGAACGTGGAAATCGCGGTCGACAAGATCTTTGCCCGCACCCGCTCGGGCGCCGAGCGGGAGGAATGGATCCTGCACAACCTGGCAATGGTGAACATGTCGCACGCGCTGCACCAGCTTCCTTCGCAGATCTCCGGCGGCATGAAGCAGCGGGTGGGCATCGCCCGTGCGCTCGCGATGGAGCCCAAGGTGCTGCTGCTCGACGAACCTTTCGGCGCCCTCGATGCGCTCACGCGCGCCCACCTGCAGGACGAGGTGCTCCGCATCCAGGCCGAACTGGGCAGCACGGTGATGATGATCACCCACGACGTGGACGAGGCGGTGTTGATGTCCGACCGCGTCGTGATGATGACCAACGGCCCGGCCGCGACGATCGGCCAGGTGATGGAGGTGCCGCTCGCGCGCCCGCGCAACCGCATCGCGCTGGCCGAGGACAAGGTCTACAACCACTGCCGGCAGGAAATCCTGACCTTCCTGTACGAGAAGCAGCGCAAGGTGGAGCCGATCCACCGGCCCGCCGGCGCCTTCGGCCGCAAGCACAAGGTGGCGGCATGAAGAAGATGAAGCTGGTGATGGTGGGCAACGGCATGGCCGGCGTGCGCACGCTCGAGGAACTGCTCAAGATCGCTCCGGAGCTCTACGACATCGCCGTCTTCGGTGCCGAGCCGCACCCCAACTACAACCGCATCCTGCTCTCGCCGGTGCTGGCCGGCGAGCAGACGCTCGACGAGATCGTGCTGAACTCGTGGGAGTGGTACGCGGAGAACGGCATCCGCCTGCACGCGGGCAAGACGGTGGTGGAGATCGACCGCGTCAAGCGCGTCGTGCGCGCGGCGGACGGCACCGAGGAGGAGTACGACCGGCTGCTGCTGTGCACCGGCTCCACGCCCTTCATCCTGCCCGTGCCGGGCAAGGACCTGCCGGGCGTGATCGCCTACCGCGACATCGCCGACACGAACGCGATGATCGATGCGGCGGCCAAGTACAGGAAGGCCGTCGTGATCGGCGGCGGCCTGCTCGGGCTGGAAGCAGCCAACGGCCTGATGAAGCGCGGCATGGAGACGACCGTGGTCCACGTCATGCCCTGGCTGATGGAACGCCAGCTCGACGACGTCGCCGGCAAGCTGCTGCAGAAATCGCTGGAGGAGCGCGGCCTGAAGTTCCTGATCGGCGCGCAGACGCAGGACCTGGTCGCCGGTGAAGACGGCAGGGTGAAAGCCATCCGCTTCAAGGACGGCACCGAAGCCGAAGCTGACCTGGTGGTCATGGCCGTCGGTATCCGGCCGAACACGGCGCTGGCCGAGAAGGCACGCCTGCACTGCCAGCGCGGCATCGTGGTGAACGACACGATGCAGACGGTGACGGATGCGCGCATCTATTCGGTGGGCGAATGCGCGGCGCATCGCGGCATCGCTTATGGCCTGGTGGCGCCGCTGTTCGAGCAGGCCAAGGTGGCGGCCAACCACCTGGCGCAGTTCGGCATCGGCCGCTACACCGGCTCCCTGACCTCGACCAAGTTGAAGGTGACGGGCATCGACCTGTTCTCGGCCGGCGAATTCATGGGCGGCGAAGGCACGGAAGAAATCGTGATGAGCGATCCCTTCGCCGGCGTCTACAAGAAGCTGGTGATCAAGGACGAGAAGCTGGTGGGCGCCTGCCTGTACGGCGACACGGTGGACGGCAGCTGGTACTTCAAGCTGCTGCGCGAGGGCCGCAAGATCGCCGACATCCGCGACAAGCTGATGTTCGGCGAATCGAACCTCGGCGACGCCGGGCACCAGGGCCAGAACCGGGCGGCGGCCATGGCGGACGTCGACGAGGTCTGCGGGTGCAATGGCGTGAACAAGGGATCGATCTGCAAGGCCATCAAGGAGAAAGGCCTGTTCACGCTGGAAGAGGTGCGCAAGCACACCAAGGCCAGCGCCTCCTGCGGCTCCTGCACCGGCCTGGTGGAACAGATCATCATGTTCACCGCCGGCGGCGACTACTCCGCCGCGCCCAAGAAGAAGGCCATGTGCGGCTGCACCGACCACAGCCACCAGGACGTGCGGGAGGCCATCAAGGCCAATCGCCTGCTGACGATCGCCGGCATCCAGAAGTTCATGGAATGGCGCACGCCCAACGGCTGCGCATCGTGCCGGCCGGCGTTGAACTACTACCTGCTCTCCACCTGGCCCAAGGAGGCCAAGGACGACCCGCAGTCGCGCTACATCAACGAGCGCAGCCACGCCAACATCCAGAAGGACGGCACCTATTCGGTGATCCCGCGCATGTGGGCCGGCGAGACCACGGCCGCGGAGCTTCGCCGCATCGCCGACGTGGTGGACAAGTACAAGATCCCGACCGTCAAGGTCACCGGCGGCCAGCGCATCGACCTGCTGGGCGTGAAGAAGGAAGACCTGCAGAATGTGTGGAAGGACATCGGCATGCCTTCGGGCCACGCGTATGCCAAGGCATTGCGCACGGTCAAGACCTGCGTCGGCAGCGAGTGGTGCCGTTTCGGCACGCAGGACTCCACCCAGATGGGCAAGGACCTGGAGCGGGCGCTGTGGCGCATGTACGCCCCGCACAAGGTGAAGCTGGCCGTGTCGGGCTGTCCGCGCAACTGCGCCGAGTCCGGCATCAAGGACGTGGGCGTGATCGGCGTGGACTCGGGCTGGGAGATCTACGTCGGCGGCAACGGCGGCATCAAGACCGAGGCCGGCCAGTTCTTCTGCAAGGTGAAGACGGCCGAGGAAGTGCTGGAATACAGCGGCGCTTTCCTGCAGCTTTATCGCGAGGAAGGCTGGTACCTCGAACGCACCGTGCACTACCTCCACCGCGTCGGGCTGGACTCCGTCAAGAAGAAGATCCTCGACGACCACGAGGGCCGCAAGGCGCTGTGGGAGCGGCTGCAGTTTTCGCTGGGCGGCGAACCCGATCCCTGGTTCGAGCAGGACAAGGCGGCCGTCGACACGCGCCAGTTCGACAAGCTCAACGCGCAGGAACAGCCGGCATGAAACCGCAGGACTGGCAGGCGATCTGCCGCGTGGAGGACATTCCGGTGCTGGGTTCGCGCCGCGTGGCGCGCGCCAACGGCATGGACGTCGCCGTGTTCCGCAACGACGAGGACCAGGTGTTCGCGCTGCTGGACCGCTGCCCGCACAAGGGCGGCCCGCTGTCGCAGGGCATCGTGTTCGGCACCAGCGTGGCCTGCCCGCTGCACAACTGGACGATCTCGCTGGCCGACGGCCAGGCGCAGGCGCCGGACGAAGGCTGTACCCAGCGCTTCTCCTGCCGCGTGGATGCCGGGCAGGTGATGCTGGACCCGGTGGAACTGGCGACGCTGGCCATCGACGCGCAGCCGCCCAAGGCCGGGCCCAGCCGGTGACCGAGACCAGGTCCACCTGCCCGTACTGCGGGGTGGGCTGCGGGGTCATCATCCGGTCCGACGGCGACCGGATCACCGGCGTGCGCGGCGATCCGGACCACCCCGCCAACTTCGGGCGGCTGTGCACCAAGGGATCGACGCTGCACCTGACGGCGACGCCCGAAGTGACGCTTCACACCCGGCTGCTGCACCCGATGCTGCGCGAGCAGCGCGGCGAGAAGCCGACGCGCGTGGACTGGCACGTGGCGCTGGAACTGGCGGCGGACCGCTTCGCGCAGGTGATCCGCGCGCACGGGCCGGACTCGGTGGGCTTCTACGTCTCGGGGCAGTTGCTCACCGAGGACTACTACGTCTTCAACAAGCTGGCCAAGGGCCTGATCGGCACCAACAACGTCGACACCAACTCGCGGCTTTGCATGAGCAGCGCGGTGGCCGGCTACAAGATGACGCTGGGCGCCGACGCCCCGCCCACCTGCTACGACGACGTGGACGATGCGGGTTGCATCTTCATCGTCGGCAGCAACACGGCGTACGCGCACCCGGTCCTGTTCCGCCGCATCGAAGAGGCGAAGGCTGCCCGGCCCGCGATGAAGGTGATCTTCTGCGACCCGCGCCGCACCGACACCGCGGAACTGGCCGACCTGTACCTGCCGGTGCAGCCGGGCACCGACGTGATGCTGTTCCACGGCCTGCTGCACATCATGCTGTGGGAGGGCTGGACCGACGCGGCGTACATCGCGCAGCACACCAGCGGCTTCGACGCGCTGAAGGCGGTGGTGCGCGAGTGCACGCCGGAGCTGGTGGCGCAGACCTGCGGCATCCGCAAGGAAGACCTGTTCACCGCGGCGCAGTGGTTCGCCACTTCGCCCGCGACGCTGAGCCTGTACTGCCAGGGCCTGAACCAGTCCAGCAGCGGCACGGCCAAGAACGCCGCGCTGATCAACCTGCACCTGGCCACGGGGCAGATCGGCAAGCCGGGCGCCGGACCGTTCTCGCTGACCGGCCAGCCCAACGCGATGGGCGGGCGCGAGGTGGGAGGCCTGGCCAACCTGCTCTCCGCGCACCGCGACCTGTCGAATGCGCAACACCGCGCCGAAGTGGCCGCTCTGTGGGGCTTGGCTTCCGTGCCGGAGAAACCGGGGAAGACGGCGGTGGAGATGTTCCAGGCCGCCGCCGACGGTGAGATCAAGGCGCTGTGGATCGCCTGCACCAACCCCGCGCAATCGATGCCGGACCAGTCCACCGTGCGCCGCGCCTTGCAGCGCGCGGAGTTCGTCGTGGTGCAGGAGGCCTTTGCCACCACGGCGAGTTGCGACTACGCGGATTTGCTGCTGCCGGCGACGACGTGGGGCGAGAAGGACGGCACGGTCACCAACAGCGAGCGGCGCATCAGCCGGGTGCGGCCGGCGGTGGGCAAGCCGGGGGGGACGCGGCACGATTGGGAGATCGCGGTGGAGTTTGCGCGGAGGTTGGAGACGCGGCTAGCGCCCCCACCCCAACCCTCCCCCGGTGGGGGAGGGAGGAACTCCCTCTCTACTCATCCTCCCTCCCCCTCTGGGGGAGGGCCGGGGTGGGGGCGCGGCGCGACCACCCTCTTCCCCTACGCGTCCCCCGAATCCATCTGGCTCGAACACCGCGAATCCACCCGCGGCCGCGACCTGGACATCACCGGGCTTTCCTACGCCCTGCTCGACGAAGCCCCGCGCCAGTGGCCCTTCGCAACCGGCGCCACCGACGGCAGCAAGCGCCTCTATGAAGACGGCGTGTTCCCCACGCCCGACGGCAAGGCACGCTTCGCCGCCGTGACCTACCAGCCGCTCGCCGAGCCGCGGGAATCGCGCTATCCGTTCTCCCTGCTCACCGGCCGGCTGCGCGACCAATGGCACGGCATGAGCCGCACCGGCACGCTGGGCCGACTGTTCGGCCACGTGCCCGAGCCGGTGGTGCAGATGCACCCGCAGGACATCGAGCGGCGCCAGCTGCACGACGGCGACCTGGTGCACGTCACTTCCAAGCGCGGCTCGATCGTGCTGCCGGTGCAGGCCAGCAGCGAAGTGGGCTTGAGCCAGGCTTTCATCGCCATGCATTGGGGTTCGGAATACCTGGGCGGCGTGTCCAGCACGGGCGAGCCGCTGGCCGGCGTGAACGCCATCACCACCTCCGCCTATTGCCCGACCTCGAAGCAGCCGGAACTCAAGCACGCGGCAGTGAAGATCCTCAATTCCGAGCTGCCGTGGACGCTGTTGGCCATCGGCTGGTTCGATGCGGGGAATGCGCTCGCCGTGCGCGAACGCCTGAAGCCCTTGATGAACGTGTTTCCGTTCACCTCGTGCGTTCCGTTCTCCAACAACGCGCCGCTCGAGCAGGCGGCGAGCCAGGAACGCACCGGCGTGCTGTTTCGCGCCTCGGCCTACGAAGCGCCGCCGGAGGCGCTGCTCGAGCAGCTCGAATCGATCTTCGACCTGGGCGGTGCGGAAACGCTGCGGTATGCCGACCGCCGCAAGTCCCAGCGCCGCGCGATCCGGGTGGTTCGCCAGGACGCCGACGTCCGCCTGCAGGCGATGCTGCTGGCGGGCGACACGAGCGCGCAAGCGTGGCTGAAGACGCTGCTGCTGCAGGAGCTGCCGGCGCAAGCCTATGGCCGCTTGTTGCTGGCGCCCGGTGCCAAGGCCCCGCTGGCGCTGCAGGCCAAGGGCAAGCAGGTCTGCAGCTGCTTTGCGGTGGAGGCATCGGCGATCGAGGATCATCTGGCGCACTGCAGCGGGTCGGCGGAGGAACGGCTTGCATCGTTGCAGGGGGCCTTGCGTTGCGGGACCAATTGCGGGTCGTGCGTGCCGGAGTTGAAGCGGATGGTTCGGTCGTTCGAGACGCCGGGGTTCGCTGCGCGAAACCCGGCCTACGAACGCAGCGAACCGTAGGCCGGGTTGAGGCGCCGCCGGACCCCGGTGGCCGAATTCGGCCTCGCCTGGTAGGCCGGGTTTCGCAAACGCGAACCCCGGCATCGCTCGAATTCGGCTTATAGCCAAAGGTCATCAACCCTCTGGGACAATCGCGACCGTGGGAATCAGCCAGTACCTCAAGGAAATCGGCCGCGGCAAGCAGGGCGCGCGGGCGCTCGACCGCGTCCAGGCGCAGGACCTGTTCGGCCAGGTCCTGGACGCCAGCGTGAGCGACCTCGAGATCGGCGCCTTCTGCATCGCCATGCGCGTGAAGGGAGAGACGCCCGAAGAAATGTGCGGCTTCCTCGACGCGACCCACGCCCGCGTGCAGCGCGCAGGCTCCGCCAGTGGCAAGCCGGTGGTCGTGCTGCCCAGCTACAACGGCGCGCGCCGCCTTCCGGTGCTGACACCGCTGCTGGCCGGCCTGGTGGCGCGCGGCGGCCTGCCTGTGCTGATCCACGGGACGGAGACCGAATCCGCGCGCGTCTTCGTGCGCGACGTGCTGCATGCGATGGACATCGGCGCGTCCTCGGCCTCGACGCGGATCGCGGATGGCCAGGTGGCGTTCGTCCCCACCGAAGTGCTGTCGCCCGGCCTGAAGCGCCTGCTGGATGCGCGCAAGCTCATCGGCCTGCGCAACAGCGCGCACAGCGTCGTCAAGCTGATGAACCCGTGCGATGGCCCGGCGGTCATCGTCAGCAGCTACACGCACCCGGAATACGCGGTGTCGATGGCGCAGGTCTTCGAGATGCAGGGCGCGACGGCGCTGCTGCTGCGCGGCACCGAAGGCGAAGCGGTGGCCGATGCGCGCCGCCTGCCGCAGATGGACGGCTTCGTCCGCGGGCGGCGCGTGACGCTGGAAGAAGGGCGCAAAGGCACCCTGACCGACCTGCCGCACCTGCCGAAGGAGGTGGATGCTTCCACCACTGCCGGCTACATTGGCGACGTCCTGGGCGGACGCAAGCCCATTCCCGATTCCGTTGCGCTGCAGGTGGAACACATCTTGCGACTGGCCAAGGCATGAACACGAACACAGGCAAGGTCACGCTCGTCGGCGCCGGCCCTGGCGACCCGGAACTGCTGACGCTGAAGGCGCTGAAGGCCATCCAGGGCGCGTCCCTGCTGCTGGTGGACGACCTCGTCAGCCACGAAGTCGTCGCGCATGCGCCGAAAACCGCGCGCGTGGTGTACGTCGGCAAGCGCGGCGGCTGCAAGAGCACGCCGCAGGCCTTCATCGAGAAGCTGATGCTGATGGCCGCGCGGGAGGGTGAAAGCGTGGTGCGCCTGAAGGGCGGCGACCCGTTCATCTTTGGCCGCGGCGGCGAGGAGGTGGAGCACCTGCGTGCCGCCGGCGTGCAGGTCGAGGTCATCAACGGCATCACGGCGGGCCTGGCGGCCGCCACCGCGCTGGGCGTGCCGCTCACGCACCGGGATCACGCGCAAGGCGCCATTTTCCTGACCGGCCACGCCCAGAAGGGTTCGCAGGCGCCGGACTGGCAGTCGCTGGCGGCGACCGCCCGCGACGCCCGTCTCACGCTGGTCATCTACATGGGCGTCAGCAGCGCGCATCGCATCCAGCAGGACCTGCTGGCGGCCCTGCCCGCTGCCACGCCGGTGGCGGTGGTGCAGCGCGCGTCGCTGCCGGACCAGCGCCATGCGGTCACCACCCTGGGCGAACTTGCCACGACCATCGAACGCGAAGGCCTGGCGAGTCCTTCGGTCATCGTGGTCGGCGACGTGGTGCAGGGAGTGGCGGCGGCAGCAGTCGCGGTGGACAAGGCCCGCGCGGCTTGATAATCCGCGTCCATGCCGGACGCGCCCACCACTTCCTTCGACGCCATCGTCATCGGCGCCGGCGCCGCAGGCCTCTTCTGTGCCGGTGTCGCCGGGCAGCTCGGTGTCAAGGTCCTGCTGATCGACCACGCCGAGAAGGTCGCCGAAAAGATCCGCATCTCCGGCGGCGGCCGGTGCAACTTCACCAACCGCGAGCTCGACCCGAAGGCGCCGCAGAAGTACTTCCTCGGCGCCAATCCGCATTTCTGCCGCTCGGCGCTGGCGCGGTACACGCCGCAGGACTTCATCGCACTGGTGCAGAAACACGGCATCCCGTTCCACGAAAAGCACAAGGGCCAGCTGTTCGGCGACCGCTCCGCCGACGATTTCATCCGCATGCTGCTGGACGAATGCGCAGCCGGCGGGGTGACGCACTGGCAGCCGTGCAGCGTGCAGGGCATCGCGCAGTCCGGCGCCGGCTACCAGGTACAGACCTCGCGCGGAACCGTCAGCGCACCCGCGGTCGTCATCGCCACCGGCGGCCTGTCCATCCCGAAGATCGGCGCCACCGACTTCGGGCACCGCATCGCGCGCCAGTTCGACTTGCGGCTGGTCCAGCCACGTCCCGCGCTGGTGCCCCTCACCTTCGATGGCGCAGGCTGGGCGCCCTTCGCGCAGCTGGCCGGACTGGCCTTGCCGGTGCGCATCGAAACCGGCGAGAAGAAGGAGCGCATCGCCTTCGACGAAGACTTGCTGTTCACCCACCGCGGCCTGAGCGGTCCGGCCGTGCTGCAGATCTCCAGCTACTGGCGCGAAGGCACGCCGCTGCGCATCGACCTCGCGCCGGGGCAGGACCTTGCGCACGAGCTGCAGCAGGCCAAGGCGCGCTCGCGCAAGCTACTGGCCAACGAGCTCGCCCAATGGGTGCCGTCACGGCTGGCGGATGCGTGGGTGCAGCAGGATGCGGCGTGGCAGCGCCCCGTCAACGAAGCGGGCGACAAGGCACTGGCGCAGCTGGCGCAGCGCTTCTTGCGCTGGGAGCTGGTGCCCACCGGCAGCGAGGGCTACCGCAAAGCCGAAGTCACCGCCGGCGGTGTCGACACCCGCGAACTGTCCTCGCAGACGATGGAATCCAGCCAAAAGGGCCTGCACTTCATCGGCGAGGTGGTCGACGTGACCGGCTGGCTGGGCGGCTACAACTTCCAGTGGGCGTGGGCCAGCGGATTCGCCTGCGCGCACGGCCTGGCCGCCGCCAGGGGCTAGCCCAGCATTTTTTCCAGCAGCGCGATCAGTTCGTCGACGCTGACCGGCTTGACCAGGTGGGCGTCGAAATGCGCGCCGAGCGACTTCGAGCGCTTGGCGTCCGCCCCATACCCTGAAAGCGCCACCAGCTTGGCGTCGGCCATGCGCGGATCGTCGCGCATCCGGGCGGCCACGGCATAGCCGTCCTCCCCTGGCAGGCCAATGTCCAGCAGCGCGAGCTGGGGCCGGAAGCCGTCCAGCGCGGCCATGGCGCTGGTGCCGTCGCCGGCACAACGGACGTCGTAGCCCAGCACCCGCAGCAGGTCGGCCAGGGTGTCGGCGGCGTCGGCGTTGTCGTCCACCACCAGCAGCCGGGCGCCGCCCGAAGGCGCCGCGGAATCGTTCGAAGTCCCAGTCATGCCCGCATGATGCCCTCATTGGCAGCCCGGCCGGTCCTGCACCCCCGTAAAGAGCCGCCACTTGCCGGGTTTCCCGGCAAGGCTATAATCTCGGGCTTTGCTGGCAAACCCCCACCGGCCTGATCGATCCCTCAGGTGGGGACCCCCCGGCGGACGTCCTCGATCTTCGTCCGCCACAAGCTGAATTCAGGAAGTCATGACGACCATCCGTGTCAAGGAAAACGAGCCGTTCGACGTGGCATTGCGCCGCTTCAAGCGCACCATCGAGAAGCTGGGCCTGCTCACCGAGCTGCGCGCCCGCGAGTTCTACGAAAAGCCGACCGCCGAGCGCAAGCGCAAGAAGGCCGCCGCCGTGAAGCGCCACTTCAAGCGCGTGCGCAGCATGCAGCTGCCGAAAAAGCTCTACTGAGCCCCGGCCGAGACCAGGAAAGCCCGCCCGGGGTCGCCCGCGCGGGCTTTTTTTCATTCGCGGAAGAATCCAGGAGAAACCCATGACGCTCAAGGAACGCATCACCGAGGACATGAAGGCCGCCATGCGCGCCAAGGACGCCGAGCGCCTGGGCGCCATCCGCATGCTCACCGCCGCCATCAAGCAAAAGGAAGTGGACGAGCGCATCGAGCTCGATGACGCGATGGTGGTCGGCATCGTCGACAAGCTGCTCAAGCAGCGCAAGGACAGCATCGATGCCTTCCAGAAGGCGGGCCGCCAGGACCTGGCGGACAAGGAGCAGGCCGAGGTGGCGGTGCTGCAGGTCTACCTGCCGGCGCGGCTGTCGGCCGACGAGGTGGCCGCCGAAGTGAAGGCCATCGTGACCGAGGTCGGCGCCAAGGGGCCGGGTGACATGGGCAAGGTGATGGGCGCCGCCAAGGCCCGCCTCGCGGGCAAGGCTGACATGGGGATGCTGTCGGCGGCGGTGAAGGCGGCGCTGGCGGGGTAGCCGGCACGCCGGGGTGCGGCTGCGCCGCAACCCGGCCTACGGGTTCCGCGGCACACGCCGGGGTGCGGCTTCGCCGCAACCCGGCCTACCCGCGGCGCCGGTAGCGCCGGTAGGTCGGGTTCCGCCGTAGGTCGGGTTCCGCGTTAGCGGACCCCGACATCAGACCCCGACATCAGGAGCCCGCTATCTTCATCTTGTTGACGAGAATCGAGCCGACCGTCTTCGCCCCATAGTTGTAGACATCCGCGCCCACGGCCTGGATGCCCATCAACATGTCCTTCATGTTGCCGGCGATGGTGATCTCCTGCACCGGATAGGCGATCTCGCCGTTCTCCACCCAGAAGCCGCTGGCGCCGCGGGAATAGTCGCCGGTGACGTAGTTCACGCCCTGCCCCATCAGCTCGATCACGAACAGCCCGGTGCCCAGCTTCTTGAGCATCTCCACCAGCGTGTCATCGGGCTGCGTCAGGCGCGAGGTCAGCGTCAGGTTGTGCGAGCCGCCGGCGTTGCCGGTGGTCTTCATCCCCAGCTTGCGGGCCGAGTAGCTGCTCAGGAAGTAGCCGCCCACGCGGCCGGCATCGACCACCTTGCGCGCGCTGGTGCGCACGCCTTCCTCATCGAACGCGGCGCTGCCCTTGCCGCGCTTGACGAACGGGTCTTCGAGCACGTCGATGTGCTCGGGAAACACCTGCTTGCCCAGCGAATCCAGCAGGAAGCTGCTCTTGCGATAGAGCGACCCGCCGCTGGTGGCCTGCACGTACGCACCGAGCAGGCCGGCGGCCAGCGGCGACTCGAACAGCACCGGGCATTCGCGCGTGGCGATCTTGCGGGATTTCAGCCGCGCCAGCGCGCGCTCGGCGGCATAGCGGCCCACCGACTCGGGCGACGCGAGCTCCTGCGCGGACCGCATGGAGCTGTACCAGGCATCGCGCTGCATCTCGTCGCCGCGCCCCGCGATCGGCGCCACCGAGATCGAGTGGCGTGAGCTGGCGTAGCCCCCTCGGAACCCATGGGTGTGGGCGCTGAAGAAGTGGCTCTGCTGCGCCGACACGCCGGCGCCTTCGCTGTTCATGATGCGGGCATCGGTGTCGAAGGCGGCGCGCTCGCAGCGCAACGCCAGTACGGCGGCCTGCTCGCTGGTGAGTTCCCAGGGGTGGAACAGGTCCAGGTCCCGGTGCGCGTCCTGCGGCGCCACGTCGTCGAACTCGGGCAGTCCGGCCACCGGGTCCTGCGCGGTGAAGCGGGCGATGTCGTAGGCGGCCTGCACGGTGCGCTCGATGGCGGCGCGCGAGAAGTCCGAGGTGCTGGCGTTGCCCCGCTGGCTGCGCATGTAGACGGTGATGCCCAGCGACTTGTCACGGTTGCGTTCGACCGTCTCCAGCTCGCCCTTGCGCACCGATACGCTCAGGCCGCAGCCCTCGGAGGCCTCGGCTCCCGCGTCGGTGGCGCCCAGCTTGCGGGCGTGGGCCAGCGCGTAGTCCACCAGTTCCTCGAAGTCGGCGCGGCTGTAGGCGAATCCGGTGGCGGCTGGCGCGGGTTGTTTGTTCATGGCGGGCTATGATACTTGCGCAAGGTCGCGCACCACGGTCGCGTGCCATCCAGCCACCAGTCCCCCGCATGCCCCGCAAACCCAAAAAAGGCTATTTCGTCAAAGGCCACTTCGTTGCCGAAGGCAGCGAACTCGATCTCGGCCTGCGCGCGGAGATCACCGGCGGCCAGCCGAGCCGCACCGAGCTGAAGAAGGAAAGCACGGAGCTGCAGAAGCTGGGCGAGGAATTGCTCACGCTCCGCGGCGACTCGCTGGCCAGGCTGGACCTGCCGGAAAAGCTGCTCACCACGCTGGAAGACCTGAAGACGATCACTAACTTCGAGGGCCGCCGCCGCCAGGTGCAGTTCGTGGGCAAGCTGATGCGGCAACTGGAGCCCGAAACACTGCAGGCGGTGCGCGACGCACTCGCCGAGCAGCACGGCGGCTCGGCGCAGCAGACGCTGTCGCTGCACGCGGCCGAGAAATGGCGCGACGACCTGATCGCCAGCGACGAAGCGGTCCACAACTGGCTGCAGGCGCATCCGGATGCCGATTCCCAGCAGCTGCGCGCGCTGGTGCGGCAGGCGCGCAAGGACGGAACACCGACGCCCGACGAGGTCTCGCGTGGCGAGGCCCCGCGGCGCGGCCGCGCCTATCGCGACATCTTCCAGATGGTGCGCGAACAGCTGGGGCAGGAAGAGCATGAGTGAGCCCGACCGCGTCTCGGTGGGCATCGTGTCGATCAGCGACCGCGCCTCCACCGGCGTCTACGAAGACAAGGGCCTGCCGGCGCTGAAGGATTGGCTGGGGCGGGCGCTGAAGAATCCCATCACGTTCCAGGAGCGCCTGATTCCCGACGAGAAGGAGCGCATCAGCGCCACGCTGATCGAACTGGTGGACGCGGGCTGCTCGCTCGTTCTCACCACCGGCGGCACCGGCCCCGCGCTGCGCGACGTGACCCCGGAGGCCACGTTGGCCGTGGGGCACAAGGAGATGCCGGGGTTCGGGGAGCAGATGCGGCAGGTGAGCCTGCGCTTCGTGCCCACCGCCATCCTCTCGCGCCAGGTGGCGGTGATCCGCGACCAGAGCCTGATCATCAACCTGCCCGGCCAGCCGAAATCCATCCAGGAGACGCTGGAGGGGTTGAAGGAAGACGGCAAGCAGGTGGTGCCGGGCATCTTCGCCGCGGTGCCGTATTGCATCGACCTGATCGGCGGGCCGTACCTCGAGACGAACGACGAGGTTTGCAAGGCGTTTCGGCCGAAGTCGGCGATTCGGAAGTAGCCCGGATACGGGAGCGGACAGCCGGACGCAGAGGACGCAGAAGTTACGCAGAAGACGCAAAAGGATCCAAAACCCTTTCTTGGTTTTTTCTGCGTCTTCTGCGTAACTTCTGCGCCTTCTGCGTCCGGTTGTTTGGCTTTATTTCCCCACCAGCTGCGTCAACTTGTCCGCCTCGAAGTTTTCCTTCGTCTGCGCATCGAGCGGCACGCAATCCTCGCCGCGCCTTTGCGCCGACAGCTTCTCGATGGCTTGCCACAACAGCGCGATCTGGTGCTCGTGGCCGGAGGCGTTGTCGATGAGGCCTTTCATGGCCTGCGACAGCGGGTCGTCGTTGGCCGTGATGCCGTAGGCGGAGAACCCCATCTTCGCCGCCGCTTCCTCGCGCCGCGCGGTGTCTTCCGCCTGGATGATCCGCGCCGGGATGCCGACGGCCGTGGCCCCCGGCGGCACCGGCTTGATGACCACCGCGTTGCTGCCGATCTTGGCGTCGTCGCCCACGGTGAAGCCGCCCAGCACCTTGGCGCCGGCGCTCACGACGACGTTCTTGCCAAGGGTCGGATGCCGCTTGGCGCCTTTGTAGAGGGTCGTGCCGCCGAGCGTCACGCCCTGGTAGATGGTGCAGCCGTCACCGACTTCGGCGGTCTCGCCGATGACGACGCCCATGCCGTGGTCGATGAACACGCCGCGCCCCATTACGGCGCCGGGGTGGATCTCGATGCCGGTCATCCAGCGCGCGAACTGCGAGAGAAAGCGCGCCAGCCAACGCAGCTGCCGTTGCCACAGCCAGTGCGCCGCGCGGTGCAGCACGATGGCGTGCAGCCCCGGGTAACACGTGAGCACCTCCCACTTGCTGCGCGCGGCAGGGTCGCGGTCGAGGATGCACTGGATGTCGGAGCGAAGGCGCGTGAACATGGGGTTCTTTGCTTCTATGCCGATCAGTCTAAGGCTTTGGCTTTCTTGCTGCATCGGCCATGGCCTTGGCAACACCGCGCAGGATGTGGATTTCCTCCGGGGTGGGTTGCGCGCGATTGAACAACTGGTTCAGCCGCGGCATCAGCTTCTTGGGCGCGGCGGGGTCCAGGAACCCCACATCCACCAAGGCCTCTTCCCAGTGCCGCAACATGCCGGCCACCGCCGCCGCGTCGGCCGCCGGCGTCGGCGCCGCCGGCGGCGCATCGAAACCGCCCAACGCCATCCGCCATTCGTACGCGATCACCTGGATCGCCGCGGCAAGATTCAGGGACCCGTAGTCCGGCGATACCGGGATGCGCAAGGCCGCATGACACCGATAGACGTCCTCGTTGCGCATGCCGTAGCGCTCCGACCCGAACAGGAAGCAGACGTGCTGGCCCTGGGGGGCAAGTGCGCCGAGGTGCTCGCGCGGCGTGAAGGTCGGAGGACCGAAGTCACGCGCCGTCATCACGGTGGCCAGCACATGCGTCATGCCATCCAGCGCCTCGTCGAGCGTCGACACGGCCCGCGCCTTTTTCAGGACGTCGATGGCCCCGCTGGCCCGTTCGATGGTTTCGTCGCGCGCCAGCACGTCGTCCCAGCGCGGATCCACCAGCACGAGGTCATCGAAACCCATCACCTTCATCGCGCGCGCAGCCGCGCCCACGTTGCCCGCGTGGCTGGGCTGGATCAGGACGAAACGGGTGGCCATGTGCCGATTGTCGGGTACGCAGTTGGACGTAGGACACCGTTGAAGCCCCTGCCGAAGCCGGCCGACACCTCGCCCGTTAAAATGTGTCTAACGTGGCGTCCGCATCGGCGGTATGCCGTCCGCTCTCCCGAGCGCGCTCTTCGCACAACTCATGTCGTCCAACCAGCACCCCATGCTCAACGTGGCCGTCAAGGCCGCTCGCGCCGCCGGCGCGATCATCAACCGGGCCGCCCTCGACGTCGAGGCCGTCCGCGTGTCGCAGAAGCAGGCCAACGATTTCGTCACCGAGATCGACCACGCCAGCGAACGCGCCGTCATCGAGACGCTGCTCACCGCCTATCCCGACCACGGCATCTGGGCCGAGGAGTCCGGCCGCGAGCATGGCAGCGCCAGTTCCGATCACGTCTGGGTGATCGACCCGTTGGACGGCACCACCAACTTCATCCACGGCTTTCCCTTCTATTGCGTCAGCATCGCCCTGCTGGTGCGCGGCCGCGTCGAACAGGCCGTGATCTACGACCCCACCCGCAACGACCTCTTCACCGCCACCCGCGGCCGCGGCGCGTACATGAACGACCGCCGCCTGCGCGTGAGCAAGCGCATCCAGCTCAAGGAGTCGCTGGTCTCCACCGGCTTCCCGTTCCGGCCGGGCGACGACTTCAACATTTACCTGCGCATGATGGCCGACGTCATGAAGCGCACGGCCGGCCTGCGCCGGCCCGGCGCGGCCGCGCTCGACCTCGCCTACGTGGCGGCCGGTTTCACCGAGGGCTTTTTCGAGACCGGACTGTCGCCGTGGGACGTGGCCGCGGGCTCCCTGCTGGTGACGGAAGCGGGTGGCCTGGTGGGCAACTTCACCGGCGAAGCGGATTTCCTGGAGCAGCGCGAATGCGTGGCCGGCAACCCCAAGATCTATGGCCAGCTGGTCAAGATCCTCGGCAAGTACAGCAAGTTCGCCAGCGTGGCCGAGAAGACCGAGCTGAGCCAGAACACGCCGGCGCTGGTCGATCCGGCCATGGAGCCGGGCACGCACGTCGATGAAGGGCCCGTGCAGGATGCCTGATGTCGCCGGGATGTTCCTGAACTTCGACGGGCGCAGTTGGCCCACCATCCTGTTGGCCGCCCTGGTGGCGGCCGCGGTGGCGATGGTCCTGTACACGGTGACCCGCGCGGTGCTGCGCCGCGCAGTGCGCGGCAACATCATCTTCAGCTGCATGCTGGAACGCACCCAGCGCGCCCTCGGTTTTGCCTGGCCGCTGATGGCCATGCAGGCGGTCTGGGCGGCCGCGCCGAACGACCTGGATTCGATCGGAACCGTCCGCCACCTCAACGGCATCCTGGTCATCGCCGCGCTCACCGCGCTGGCCATGGGCGTGATCGGCGGGCTGGCCGACGGCCTGATCGCGAAGCACCCGATCGACGTGGAAAACAACCTCCACGCGCGGCGCATCGAGACGCAGACGCGCGTGCTTTCCCGCAGCGCGATGGTGCTGGTGCTGGTCGGCGGCACGGCGATGGCGCTCATGACCTTTCCCGGCGCGCGCCAGCTCGGTGCCAGCCTGCTGGCTTCTGCGGGCGTGCTGGGCATCATCGGCGGCCTCGCCGCCCGGCCGGTGTTCAGCAACCTCATCTCGGGGCTGCAGATCGCGCTGGCGCAGCCGCTGCGCATCGACGACGTGCTGATCGTCAACGGCGAGCACGGCCGCGTCGAGGAAATCACCGGCACCTACGTGGTGATGCGGCTGTGGGACGAGCGGCGCCTGATCGTGCCGCTGCAATGGTTCATCGAGAACCCGTTCGAGAACTGGACGCGCACCGGGTCGCAGATCATGGGCACGGTGTTCCTGTGGGTCGACTACAGGATGCCGATCGAGCCCCTGCGTGCCGAGGCGAAGCGGCTGGTCGAAACCATGCCGGAGTGGGACCGCCGCGTGTTCGGCGTGCAGGTCACGGAGGCGACCGACAAGGCAATCCAGGTCCGCGTGCTGGTGTCCTCGTCGAATTCCGGCAGGAACTTCGACCTGCGCTGCAAGCTGCGGGAAGGGCTGGTGGCTTTCGTCGCCAGGGAATTCCCGGAAGCGCTGCCCACCATCCGGTCGACGGAGCCCGTGGCGGAGACCGAACTGGCCGAGGCGCTCTAGGTCAGGTCGTCCCGACCGGGGTGACCGGCGAGCCGACCGCGCCCGGCAGGCGCAGCGGCGGCGCCGTCAGCAGAAAGCGCGACCGGCCCTCCTTTCGCAGGTGCTGCGCCAGCGGCGTCAGCCACCAGAGCTCGCCCAGGTGCACACCCAGCTTGAACAGGCAGTGCTCGTGCAGCGGCAGCGCCGCGCAGCAGCCCCCGCGGTGACGCGCAGGCAGCGCCTCCACCGCGTAGTTGTCGGCCGCGATCGCCGCCACCCCAGTGTCGGTGATCCACTGCAGCAGGCGCTCGTCCCGGCCGTCCAGCACGGTGCCGGTGTGCTCCAGCGCGTGTTGCGTGGGCTGCTTGCCCATGCCGAGCAGGGCCTGTGCGAAGCCGGTGTGGAAGCAGACGATGTCGCCCGGTTCCACCACGACCCCGTCCATGCCGAGCACCTGCACGAGTTGCTCGTAGCCGATCAGGGTGCGGGCATCGCCGAAGTGCGCGTGCAGGTCGATGAGCACCGCGCGGCCCTGCATCGCTTTCTCCGCCATGTTCTGGATGCCGAGCGCATGCGCCGACGAAGTGCTGCGCAGGTCGGGGCCGAGGGCGCCGGCATCCGCGGCATCGGCCGGCCCCAGCACGTCCCGCTGCGCGCGGTAGCCGTTGTAGTAGACAGGCTCGGGCAGGCCGTCGCCGTCGGCATCGAACATCGAACCGACGTGCGCCAGCGAGTCCCACTGCGTCGAATATTGCAGGTGCAGGATGGCGAGGTCGTCGCTGATGACATCGGTGCGGTCCTCCACCAGCTGCGCGAGGCGGAAGTTGAAGTTGACGCGCGTCCCCTGGCGCAGCGTGGGTCGCAACACCGGCGGATGCCGGGCCGGATTGAGCAGGCTCCCCCCGGGATAGTCGAGCGGCAGGCTCAGGCAGAACGAGCGTCCGTCCTTCACTTCGGCCACGCCCTGGCGCACCTTCTCGGGCGTGATCAGGTTCAGGCGACCGAGCTGGTCGTCCGGGCCGAAGTCTCCCCAGTTGGAGCCGGGCGGGCGCTGGGACCAGCGCGGGGGACTCGGTGGCATGGGCGTTCCCTCGAGGAAATACGCACAGTGTGTGGAGCGGCGCCCGGGTGGTCAAGCGGTGGCGTGCGCCGGCAAGCCCTCCGCGTCAGGTGGCCGCGGCCCGGTACAGGGCGCGCACCAGGTCGGTCTGCGTGATCATGCCGGTGAGCCGTTGCTCGGCGTCGATCACCGGGATGTGGTGGTGGCCGTCTTCCGAGAACACCGGCACCAGGTCGGCCAGCAGGCGGTCTTCGCTGGCCACGCGCACTTGCCGCGTCATGATCTGGCCGACCACCTCCGGCCGCTCTGAATGCGAAAGGCCACTGGCCCGCAGGACCTGGCGCAGCCGCTCGCCCATGCCTTCGGGCCGGTCGAATTCCGCGATCCGCATGAAATCCGCGGTGGTGACGATGCCCGTGATGCGCATCGCCCGGTCCACCACCGGCAGCGCCTTGACGCGCCGCGCCCGCATCAGGTCCCACGCCTGCTGCAGCGGCGTGCCGAACTGCACCGACAGCGGCGCGCGGCTCATCACCTGGCCGCAGCGCAAGGCGCCCAGCTTGCGCTGGTAGGCCGCCATCTCTGCGTGTTCCAGCAGCGACTGCAGGTCCGCGCGGCTGATGTCCACCACCTGGTTGTAGTGCGCCAGCGCGGCGTCCAGGTCCGCTGCGTGGAAGCCGCGCCCGTGCACGGGCCGCAACCCCGGCTCTGGCTGCGCCAGCTGCGCGCGCGGATAGGCGCGGCCGGTCAGGCTGTTGTACAGCACGCCCATCAGCACCAGCAGCAGCGAATTGAGCAGCACGGGGAACAGCGCGAAGCGCAACTGCGTGACGTGCGCGATCACCATCAGCACCGCGCACGCGCCACCGGGCGGATGCAGGCAGCGCAGCTGCACCATCAGCAGCGTGGCCAGGGCGACCGCCAGGCCGGCGGCAAGCACGGGGTCCGGAACCAGTGTGGCGCAAGCGATGCCGACCAGGGCCGACAGCGTGTTGCCGGCCACCACGGCCCAGGGCTGCGCCAATGGGCTGGCGGGCAGCGCAAACACCAGCACAGCGGACGCTCCGAGCGGTGCGACGAGCCAGGCAGAGGCAACAGCCGGCCCGGCGAGCAGCCAGCTGAAGACGGCCGAGAACAGGATGCCGGCGGCGACGCCGCCCGTGACGCGCCAGGTCTCGACGCCGTCGATGGCGACCGGCCCCGGCAGCAGCCGGGCGAGCCAGCCACGCAGGCGCTGGGCGGACGTTGGGGGGATGGCGACGGCGGCGTCGCCCGAAGGAAGGGACACGGAAAAACTGCTGTTGTTCTGATCGCGCCCGGATTGTCGCATTTGAAGCGGCAGCCCGGCGGCACCGGATAATCGCCCTGCATGCCGTCCCCAGCCGCCACCGTCCCGCCCGACCTGAGCAAGCACACCCCCATGATGGCCCAGTACCTGGCCATCAAAGCGGAGCACCCGTCCACGCTGGTGTTCTACCGCATGGGTGACTTCTACGAGCTGTTCTACGAAGACGCCGAGAAGGCGGCGCGGCTGCTCGATATCACCCTCACCCGCCGCGGCATGTCGGCCGGGGAGCCGGTGGTGATGGCGGGCGTCCCCTTCCATTCCATGGAGGGCTATCTCGCGCGCCTGATCCGCTGCGGCGAGTCCGTCGCCATCTGCGAACAGGTGGGCGAAGTCGGCGCGACCAAGGGCCCGGTGGAGCGCAAGGTGCTGCGCGTCGTCACCCCGGGCACGCTGACCGACACCGAGCTGCTGGGCGAGAAGACCGAGGCGGTGCTGCTGGCGCTGCACCAAGGCGCGAAGAACCGCACCGGCCTGGCCTGGCTGAGCGTCACGCAGGGCGCCGTGCAGCTGGCCGAATGCGATGGCGACGCCGTCGGCGACTGGATCGCCCGCATCGCCCCCAGCGAAGTCCTGCATGCGAGCGACATCACGCCGGCCTATGGGCAACGGCTGCAGGCAGCGCGCGGCAGCGTGCCGTTGACCGAGCGCCCCGCTTTCCAGTTCGACAGCGGCCTCGGCCAGCGCAAGCTGCTGGAACAGTTGCAGGCGGCCAGCCTGTCGGCCTGGGGCGCCGACGACTTGCCGCAAGCGCACGCCGCCGCCGCGGCGTTGCTGGCGTACGCCGAGCACACGCAAGGCCGCGCCCTCTCGCATGTGCGCCAGCTGCTGGTGGTGCGCGACGGCGAACGCATCGAGCTGCCGCCGGCCACGCGGCGCAACCTGGAGCTGGTGCAGACGCTGCGTGGCGAGGACAGCCCCACCGTCTTTTCGCTGCTGGACACCTGCATGACGGGCATGGGCAGCCGCATGCTGAAGTCCTGGCTGCTGGAGCCGCTGCGCGATCGCGGCGTCGCCACGCAGCGGCTGGACGCCATCGCCGGCATGCGCGAAGGCCTGTGGAAGCAGTTGCGCGCGCAGCTCAAGGGCGTCAGCGACGTGGAGCGCATCACCGCGCGCATCGCATTGCGCCAGGTGCGCCCGCGCGAGCTGGTCGGGCTGCGCTGGGCGCTGGACAAGTCGCAGCACCTGGCGGCGATGCTGCACGGCCTGCCGGGCCTGATGGCGAACGCGGCGCACGACCTGCAGCCGCCGGCCGGTTGCGCCGAGCGCCTGGCCGCCACCTTGCGCGAAGACCCCGCGGCGCTGGTGCGCGACGGCGGCGTCATCGCCACCGGCCACGACCCCGAGCTCGACGAACTGCGCGCCATCCAGGACAACTGCGACGGCTTCCTGCTGGACCTGGAGACGCGCGAGCGCGCCCGCAGCGGCATCGGCAACCTGCGCGTGCAGTTCAACAAGGTGCACGGTTTCTACATCGAGATCACGCAGGGCCAGCTGGACAAGGTGCCGGCCGACTACCGCCGCCGCCAGACGCTGAAGAACGCCGAGCGCTTCATCACGCCGGAGCTGAAGGCTTTCGAGGACAAGGCGCTGTCGGCGCAGGACCGGGCGCTGGCGCGCGAGAAGTGGCTGTACGAGCAGCTGCTGGACGCGCTGCAGGCGCACGTGCCCGCCCTCACCCGCCTGGCGCGTGCGCTGGCGGCGCTGGACGCGCTGTGCGCGCTGGCCGAACGCTCGCTCACGCTCGGCTGGTGCCGGCCGCAGTTCATGCGCGAGCCCGGCATCGAGATCGACAAGGGCCGGCACCCGGTGGTGGAATCCCGGCTGGCCGAGACCACCGGCGGCGCCTTCATCCCCAACGACACGCGGCTGGGCCCGAAGCAGCGCATGCAGGTGATCACCGGCCCCAACATGGGCGGCAAGTCCACCTACATGCGGCAGGTGGCGCTGATCTGCCTGCTGGCCTCCCTGGGTTCGTTCGTGCCCGCGCAGGCCTGCCGGCTGGGCCCGATGGACGCGATCCACGTGCGCATCGGCGCCGCCGACGACCTGGCCAACGCCCAGTCCACCTTCATGCTGGAGATGACCGAAGCCGCGCAGATCCTGCACGGCGCCACGGCGCAGAGCCTGGTGCTGATGGACGAGATCGGCCGCGGCACCTCCACCTTCGACGGACTGGCGCTGGCCTCGGGCATCGCCGCCCACCTGCACGACAAGACGCAGGCCTTCACGCTGTTTGCCACCCACTACTTCGAGCTGACCGAATTCCCGGCCAGGCATCACTGCGCCGTCAACGTGCACGTGGGCGCCACCGAGTCGGGCACTGACATCGTGTTCCTGCACGAGATCCAGCCGGGGCCGGCCAGCCGCAGCTACGGCATCCAGGTGGCGCGGCTGGCCGGCATGCCCACCGGCGTGGTGAACCACGCACGCCACGCGCTGGCCGCGCTGGAGAAACACCAGGTGGAAAGCCGCGAGCAGGTAGACTTGTTCGCACCGCCCCCCGTTGCCGAGACGCAGGCGCCCGGCAAGCTGGAAGCGGCGGTTGCCGCGCTGGACCCGGATGCGATGAGTCCGCGCGATGCCCTCGAGACGCTGTACTCGCTCAAGAAACTGATCAAACCATGACTTATTGCGTCGGCATCAAGCTCAATGCGGGACTGGTGTTCCTGTCCGACTCGCGCACCAATGCCGGCGTGGACAACATCAGCACCTTCCGCAAGATGATCGTGTACGAGAAGCCGGGCGACCGCTTCATGGTGCTGTTGTCCGCGGGCAACCTGAGCATCTCGCAATCGGTGCGCGAGATCCTGCAGGTCGAACAACTCAAGGAGCAGGAGACCGGCGAGGCCGTGACGATCTGGAACGCCACCAGCATGTTCGACGCCTGCCGCGTGCTGGGCCAGACGGTGCGCCACGTGTACGACCGCGACGCCAAGGCGCTGCAGCACGCCGGCGTGGAGTTCAACGTCAACCTGATCTTCGGCGGCCAGATCCGCGGCGAGAGCATGCGGCTGTTCCAGGTGTATTCGGCCGGCAACTTCATCGAGGCCACCGCCGAGACGCCCTACTTCCAGATCGGCGAATACAAGTACGGCAAGCCGGTGCTGGACCGCGTGCTCACCCCCGAAACCAGCCTGGAAGAGGCCGCCAAGTGCGCGATGGTGTCGATGGACTCCACCATGAAGTCCAACCTCTCGGTCGGGCCGCCGCTGGACCTGGTGGTGTACGAGGCCAATCGATTCGAGACCGATCGCATCGTGTGCATGGACATGCAGAACCCGTACTTCCGGATGCTGCACACGAGCTGGGGCCAGAAGCTGCGCGAGGTCTTCGACAGCCTGGACGACCCGGTGTGGGACAGCACGCATACCGACACGCCGCTGCTCACGCTGGCGGCGGGACGCGCCAAGGCGCTGAAGAAGATCACGCGGCCGGATGAACGATTGATCTGAAATCCGGGAGCCCTGGGTCCCCGCCTGCGCGGGGATGACGGACTCGTTCATGTCCCTCATCGTTTTTTCCCACGCCAACAGCTTTCCCGCCGGGACCTACAGCGTCCTGTTTCGCCAGCTCCGCTCGCGCGGCTTCACCGTGGCGGCGGTCGACCGGTTCGGGCACGACCTCGACTACCCCGTCACCAACAACTGGCCGCACCTGGTGCGGCAGCTGCACGACTTCACCGCGCGCGAAGTGCACCAGGCCGGCGAGCCGGCCTACCTGGTGGGGCATTCGCTCGGCGGTTTCCTCAGCGCGATGTGCGCCGCTCGCCACCCCCAGCTGGCGCGCGGGGTGCTGCTGCTCGACTCGCCCCTGCTGGGCGGCTGGAAATCGCCGGCACTGTGGGCGGCCAAGCGGACGCAGTTGGTGGGTTCGATCTCACCCGGCGCGGTCAGCCGCAAGCGCAAGCACCGCTGGCCGTCCAAGGAAGCGGCGTTCGAACATTTCCGCCACAAGAAGGCCTTCGCCCGATGGGACCCGCTGGTGCTGGCCGACTACATCGCGTTCGGCACCGTGGAAGAGGATGGCGAGCGCGTCCTGGCCTTCGATCGCGACATCGAGACGGCCATCTACAACACGTTGCCGGACAACCTGGGCGGGCTGCTGCAGCGCATCCGTTGCCCCGCGGCCTTCATCGGCGGCCTGCAGTCGCAGGAAATCCAGCAAGTCGGGCTGGGGCTCACCACGAAGGTCACGCAAGGCCGCATGACGATGATGGACGGCAGCCACCTGTTCCCGATGGAGCGCCCGCTGGCCACTGCCGCGGCGGTCGAGGCAGCCCTGGTCGCGCTTCCCGCCTGAAGAGCTTGCCTTTGCTGCATTGCAGCATCCCTCCTACACGGCTGCCATCCCCGGGAGGACATCGCTGGAACCGCTGCGTCCGCAAAGTGGCTGCATGACTTTACCCTCGGTCGCCTTCCAGGCCCCTTCGTTTGCCTTGCTGGTCACCGAGCCCTTGCGCGCCGCGCTCGACTTCTGTGCGTCCCGGCTCGGTCACCTGCCGACCGTGGACGGTGACGGCCACCCCGTGGTCGTCTATCCCGGCCTCGGCGCCGGCGCCCTCACCACGTCACATTTGCGCACCCACCTGCAGAAATGCAGCTTCACCGTCCACGACTGGGAGCTCGGCGTGAACACGGGACCCGATGGCCTGTTCGACGACTGGCTGCAGCCGCTGGCCGATCGCGTGCGTGCATTGCATGCGCTGCACGGACGCAAGGTCAGCCTGGTGGGCTGGAGCCTCGGCGGCGTGTATGCGCGCGAACTGGCCAAGTGCGCCCCGGACGCCGTGCGCCAGGTCATCACGCTGGCCACGCCTTTCAGCTCGGTGCAAGGCGGCAACCATGCGGGCACGATCTTCACGATGCTGGGAGGCAGCACCTCGCAGCTCACCGCGCAGATGCAGCAACGCTGGCGCGAGCGGCCGCCGGTTCCGACCACTTCCATCTACAGCAAGAGCGACGGCATGGTGTGCTGGCGCGGCTGCCTGGAACAACGCGGCCCGCAGGCGGAGAACATCGCGGTGGACGCCAGCCACCTGGGCATGACCACGCACCCGGAGGTGCTGCGCATCGTCGCCGACCGGTTGGCGCAGCCCGAAGGCGCCTGGCGTCCCTACCGGCGAAAGCGCGCCGTGGTCAGTGCTGCCACTGCACCCAGCCGGTCCAGGAAGTCGCCAGCACGATGATGCCGAAGGCGATGCGGTACCAGGCGAAGGGCGTGAAGCTGTGGGTGGAGATGTAGCGCAGCAGCCAGCGCACGCACAGCCACGCACTCAGGAACGAGAACAGCAGGCCCACCGCGAACATCGGCAGGTCGCCGGCGCCGAGATGGCCCCGCTCCTTGACCAGGCTGTACGCGCCGGCGCCGATCAGCGTCGGGATCGCGAGGTAGAACGAGAAGTCGGTGGCCGCCTTGCGCGACAGGCCGAGCAACATGCCACCGATGATGGTGGCGCCGCTGCGGCTGGTGCCCGGCACCAGCGCGAGGCACTGCACCAGCCCCAGCTTGAGCGCGTCGGTCCAGCGCATCTCCTCCACCTCCTGGATGCGCACGTGCGACTGCGTGCGGCGCTCGGCCCAGAGGATGATGAAGCCGCCAAGGATGAAGGTGGTGGCAACCACCGCGGGCGTGAACAGGTTTTCCTGGATGGCCTTGCCGAAAAGCAGGCCCAGCACGACTGCGGGGATGAAGGCCACCAGCACGTTCAGGGCAAAACGCTGCGCCTGCCGTTCGGTGGGCAGCGCCGCGATCGTGCTGCGGATCTTCTGCCAGTACACCAGGATCACCGCCAGGATGGCGCCGGTCTGGATGGCGATGTCGAACACCTTCGCCTTCTCGCCTTCGAAGCCGAGCAGCGCGCCGGCGAGGATGAGGTGCCCCGTGCTGGAAATGGGGAGGAACTCCGTGAGGCCCTCCACGATGCCCATGATCGCGGCCTTCACCAGCAAGACGACATCCACGCGAGCTCCCAGCAAAAGGGCGGATTATGGGGCTTGCTCCGGCGCCCGGGCCTAGCTCAGCCATCGACTGCGTCCGACATGGCCTGTCGGAAACCGCCGTTCACATGTGCGTACGGTACCTACAGGCTGGTAACAGGTTGGCGGCAATCATTGCACCCATGAAAGTCATCAACCTGCTCCACGTGGTTTGCGCCCAGGCCTTCTACAAATGGGCGATGAAGGAAATCAATCCGATGCACCCCGACGTGCCGCGGATCATGATGCGCCAGCATCAGCTCAACGAGAAGTACCGCCGCATCTGGGCCTGAGCGCCACTGGCCGGACCCGCCTGCGATGAGCAGGCGGCGCCGGCCCCACTTTCCCTCCCCCCGCTCCCTCTTTTCACTCCCGCCTGCCGGCATTTCGCGGCGGCGCGGCTGCGTTTCGTCGCACGGCACTGGCCCGGGATGGCGCCGGACTGCAAAGTCCGCTCCATCGACAACCCGGAGACCTGCCATGCTGATCCAGCTCATCACCCAGCACCCCGAAGCCATCGGGACCATCCTGCGCAAGACCCCCCCGTGGGTGTGGGGCCTGCTCGCCGGCCTGGTGATGCTGGGCAGCACCCAACTGCGCGACCGCAACGCCAGCCTGCTGCGCGTGTCGATCATGCCGGTGGCGATGACCGGCTTCTCCCTGTACGGCACGCTGTCCGCATTCGGCGGCTCGTCGCTGCTGCCGCAGTTGCTGGCGGCCTGGGCCGCCGCAGCGGCGATGGCTTACGCCCCGATCGCGTTCCTGCCCGTCGATGCCCGTTATGACGCCGCCACCCGCACCTATGCCCTGCGCGGCAGCGTGGTCCCGCTGCTGCTGATCCTGGCGATCTTCCTGGTCAAGTACGCGGCGGGTGTCGAACTGGCGATGGCGCCGCGCCTGGTGCAGGACGGCCCCTTCGTTCTGACGCTGGCTGCGCTGTACGGCAGCTTCAGCGGCATCTTCATCGGCCGTGCCGCCCGCCTGTGGCGCCTGGCCCTGCGCTCCCCTTCCCCCGCCCCGGCCGCCGTCGCGGCTTGAACATGACACCCCGGAGAACCACCATGCAAACCTTGCAGCAACCCGACCTGGAACGCATCGCTCGCCGCCGCGCCGGCGCCAAGCTGGGGTGGTACATCCACGCCGGCGTGTACATCGCCGTCAACCTGGGGCTGGCCACCCTTTCCGCGCTGTCGGATCGCCATTGGGCCATCTTCCCCGCCTTCGGCTGGGGCGTGGGCCTGGCGGTGCACGGCATCGTCGTCTTCGCCGTCACCGGCGGTGTCTTCGACAGCCTCGTCGCCCGCGAGCGTCGCCAGCTTGCCGCGCAAAAGGATCCGTGGTGAAAGGCGCCCTTCGTTACGGCGCCACGGTCCTGCTGGCGCTGGCAGCGGCGGCGGCCCCGCTGGCCAGCCGGGCCGGCGTCGGCCTGATGCAGTTGCCGGGACTCGACGCCGATGGGCCGGTCACGGTGTTCTATCCCACCGCCTCCGCGGACCGGCCCGTCCTGCGCGGTCCGTTCACGGTCCGGGTCGCGGAGAACGCCACGCCCGTCGCCGGCAACGGCCGGCTGGTGGTCATGTCGCACGGCTCGGGTGGCGGGCCCTGGGTGCATTCGGACCTGGCCCGCGCGCTCGTGGAAGCGGGCTTCACGGTGGCTTTTCCCGAGCACCACAAGGACAACGCCCGCGATGCATCGCGCCCGGGCCCGGAGAGCTGGAAGCGGCGGCCGCAGGAGGTTTCGCGTGCGATCGACACGGTGGCCCGCTGGCCGCAACTGGCCCGCCTGCTGACCCTGGACCGCGTCGGCATGTACGGCATGTCCGCCGGCGGCCACACCGCCTTGTCGCTGGCCGGCGGTCGCTGGTCCCCGGCCGGAATGCGCCGGCATTGCCAGGCCCACATCGCGGAAGACTTCAACGGGTGCGCGGGCCTGGCCACGCAACTGCGCGGGGACCTGCTGGACGGCCTGAAAATCCAGGTGACCTTGGGAGTGCAGCGCATCTTCTTTGCCGACGACACCGCGCAGTCGCACCACGACCCGCGCATCGCCGCGGTGGTCGCCGGTGTGCCGTACGCGGCCGACTTCGACATGGCTTCGCTGGCACAGCCGCGCGTGCCGCTGGGGCTGGTGACGGCCGGCCAGGACAAATGGCTCACCCCGCGCTTCCACAGCGATCCGGTGCTGGCCGCCTGCCGCCCGCGCTGCGAGCTGCTGGCGCACCTGCCGCAGGGCGGCCATGCCGCGCTGCTGTCGCCGCGGCCGCCGGCGAACGTGCTTGGTCGGGTGGCTGCGGAGCTGCTCGCGGACCCGCCCGGTTTCGACCGCGCGCAACTCGCGGCCGTCGACCAGAAGATCGTGGCCTTTTTCAGGGCGCGCCTGCTCCCCTAGAATGGTCCGCGCCATGGCACTGCTTTCCGAAGACGACATCGAGCGCATCGCGCGCAAGCGCGCCGGCGCCAAGCTGGGTTGGTACGTCCACGCCACCATCTTCGTGGTGGTCAACCTGGGCATGTTCGCCTTCGCCTACTTCGGCTTCGCCCGCCGGCCGTGGTCGATGGCCCCGGTGCTGGGCTGGGGCGCGGGCCTCGTGCTGCATGGCATCTCGGTCTTCATCCTGGCCAACGGCACCCCGCTGCGCGCGCGCCTGCTGCAGCGCGAACGCGAGCGCCTGCAGCGCCTGCAGCGCGAGCAGCAGGACAGCGCGAGCGGGCGATGACGATCGACTGGAACGCCAAGCTGCAGCACCTGCTGCAGACGCTGGCGTTTTGCCTGGCCGTCGCCTCCATCCAGTTCGCCTTCATGCCCGAGCGCTCGTACGCGCCGGGCGTGGTCTATTCGATCCTGGTCGGCACCATCATCTGGGTGGTGGTGGACATCGGCCGGCACGCCATGCCGTCGGCCGCGGAAACCGGATGGCCGAAGGGATTTTCGGGCGTGTTGCTGGTGGCAGCCGGCATCGTGGCCGGCTACTTCTTCGGCAACAAGCTGGGCGACGCCATCTGCCAGGCTTTCGGCCTGTTCGGCCCGCGCGGCATGGCCCACACGGACGCCGACCTGCGCAGCGGCATGCTGATCACGCTGCTGGCCGGCATTGCGGGCAGCTACTGGTTCTACAGCCGCAACCGCAGCGGCTACCTGGAGCGGCAGGTCGGCGAGGTGCAGCGGCACGCCAAGGAGGCGCGGCTGAAGCTGCTGGAAACGCAGCTGGAACCGCACATGCTGTTCAACACGCTGGCCAACCTGCGCGCGCTGATCGGCGTGGACGCGGTGCGGGCGCAGGAGATGCTGGACCACATGATCGCGTACCTGCGCGCCACGCTCGACGCGTCGCGCGCCGCCACGCATCCGCTGCAGGCCGAATTCGATCGCCTGCGCGATTACCTGGAGCTGATGGCGATCCGCATGGGCCCGCGCCTGGCCTACACACTGGAGTTGCCGGCGGAACTGGCCGGCCTGCCGGTTCCCGCGTTGCTGTTGCAGCCGCTGGTGGAAAACAGCATCAAGCACGGCCTGGAGCCGAAGGTGCAGGGTGGCCGCATCACGGTGCGAGCCCATCGCGACGGACCGGCCCTGGTGCTCGAGGTGCGGGACACCGGAGTCGGCGACGCACGTGCCAGCGGCGATGGCCCGGGCTTCGGCCTCACGCAGGTTCGCGAACGCCTCGCCGCGCTCTACGGCGCACAGGCGCGGATGGACTTCGCGCTCACGCCCGAAGGCGCCCACACGCGCATCGCGCTGCCCGTGTCATGAACGCGACGGGCCTCATCGCCGAGGACGAGCCGCTGCTGGCGCAAGCGCTGCAGGCGGAACTGGCCCGTGCGTGGCCGCAGCTGCGCATCGTGGAGACGGTGGGCGACGGCGCCTCGGCCGTCCGCGCCGCGCTGCAGCACCGGCCCGACGTGCTGTTCTTCGACATCCGCATGCCCGGGCAGGGGGGACTGGATGCGGCCGCGGACCTGGCGGACCATTGGCCCGCCGGCACGCCGTTTCCCGCGCTGGTGTTCGTCACGGCGTTCGACCAGTACGCGCTGCAGGCCTTCGATGCCCAGGCGGTGGACTATGTGCTCAAGCCGGTGCAGTCAGGGCGGCTGCAAAAGACCGTGGAGAAACTGAAGGCGGCTCTGGGCCGGCGCGGACCGGGCGACCTGGACGCCACGCTGGGCCAGTTGCGCCACCTCCTGCAAGCGGCTGCGGAGCCGGCGGCGCCGCAGCCGCCGCTGAAGGTGATCCAGGCCAGCGTGGGCACCAGCATCCGCATGGTGCCGGTGGAGGAAGTCGTGTACTTCGAGGCTGCCGACAAGTACGTGCGCGTGGTGTTCGGCGAGGGGGAGGTCCTGATCCGCACGCCGTTGAAGGATCTGCTGCCCCAGCTGGATGCCCGGCTGTTCTGGCAGGTGCATCGCGGCACGGTGGTGCGGTCCACTGCCATCGACAGCCTGCATCGCGACGAGGCAGGCAAGCTGCATCTGTCCTTGCGCGGTCGCACGGAGCGGCTGCAGGTCAGCCGCCTCTACGCGCACCTGTTCAAACCGATGTAGCTCTCGGGGGCCGCGGGCGTGCTTCGACGGCTTCGGGCCACTGTTCGGGTTAGAGAGTTCGTCTGGCAGGCGCCGTGGGCGTCGTCCTACAAAGCGGAACGCCGAACGCGCGGTTTACTACAAGCCATCGAATTGCACGAAGGGCGCCTGTCTTCCCACGAACCAGACATGTGCGTTTCGTCTCCCGGTCACCCCGACTCCTCTGAGTCCCCTCCTCCTCCGGGGTGAGCTGGTCCGGCCCTCCGTCCCGCGACTGGCATTGTTACCCCCAGGTTCCAGAACCTGGGGGTTCTTTTTTGCGGCTTCGCCGACCCCGTTCAGGCGCCGGCGACTACTGCTCGGTAGAAGTGGTCCGACGTTTGCAGTTGGGCACAACCGGCATGTAAAGCGTTTCAATGGACTTACTCTGTACACACTCAGAGGAACATCCAATGAAAGACGGAAAACCCATTCATGCCAGCGAGCCGGACGACCGGCGCGCGGCAGCGGGGCCGGGGAGACGGGGCAGCGGGCCGAAGAAGCAACGCGGTTACGTCGCGCGAGCGACGGCCGGCGGGCACAGCGGGCATGGATCGGAAAGCGTCCGGCCGCACCTGCGGGACCAGTTGCGGCTCAAGGCCCTCCTGCCCAGCCCCTTCCCGACTTTTGCCGAGCAGCACGACTCGAGCAAGGACGACCACCACCACTGAGGCGGGCGTCGACAGGATCTACAACGCGGGACGGCGCGACCACGCAGTGCTGAAAGGGCCCAAAAGAAGGCCCCAGCCTGTGGGCGTGGGGCCAATGCTTGGAGAGCCTGAAGGAATGGTGCTTGGTCCTGAGGCGAGCACCGCGCCAATCATGTCAACTTACCAGGCGCGGTACCGGACACCGACCACCGGCACCGGGCGAACCCACGCGCGCGGGCGGTACACCACGCGCGGGGGCGCGTAGTACACCGGAGCCGGTGCGTAGTACGCCGGCGCGCTGTAGTAGACGGGTGCCGGCGCGTAGGCGACCGGAGGCGCCACATAGGCGTTGTAGCCGCCGTAGTAACCGCCGTTGTAGCCGTAGCCATAGCCATAGCCACCGATCGGCACGCTGAAGCCGATGGAAACGGCGGTGCGTGCCTGGGCGACCGAGCCGAAGGCCGCGAGGCCCACCAGGGCCGCGGCAGCCAGGGTGCGAGAGAGTGTCAGTTTCATGATGTTGGGTCCGCGTGTACTGCTCAGGGCGAAGGCCCCTTGACCGTTATTTAACGTTTGGGCCCCCGAGACCGGCTATGACTGCTTGGTCAAAACCGTTGCCGGACGTAACGCGTTTACCGAGCGGCCCTGAAAACCGCCACTTCGTCACGCCAGCGGGTCCTGCAACAAGGCATGACAGAATCGTCGGGATATGGCTTCCGCTTCCTCCCCCACCGACAAAGACTCGGCCACCAAGCCGAGCAATTTCCTGCGCCAGGTGATCGAACGCGACCTGGAGCAAGGCACGTACGCACCGCGCCGCTGGGCAGGGCATCCCGCCGACGCGGCTGAGCACCGGAAGGGCCAGCCCGACCCCGCGCGCATCCGCACCCGCTTTCCGCCCGAGCCCAACGGCTACCTGCACGTCGGCCATGCCAAGAGCATCTGCCTGAACTTCGGGCTGGCGCAGGACTACCAGGGCATCTGCCACCTGCGCTTCGACGACACCAACCCGGAGAAGGAAGAGCAGGAGTACGTCGACAGCATCAAGGACGCGGTGCGCTGGCTGGGCTACAGCTGGGACGCCGGCAGCACCAGCCACCTGTACCAGGCCAGCGACTACTTCGACTTCATGTACCGCGCCGCGGAATACCTGATCGAGGCCGGCAAGGCCTACGTCGACGAACAGACGCCGGACCAGATGCGGGTGAACCGAGGCGACTTCGGCCGTCCCGGCGTGGACAGCCCGTACCGCAGCCGCAGCATCGACGAGAACCTGCAGCGCTTTCGCGAGATGCGTGACGGCAAGCTGGCGGATGGATCTGCAGTCTTGCGCGCCAGGATCGACATGGCCAGCCCCAACATCAACATGCGGGACCCGACCATCTACCGCATCAAGCATGCGGAGCACCACAACACCGGCAACAAGTGGTGCATCTACCCGATGTACACGTTCGCGCACCCGATCGAGGACGCGCTGGAGAACATCACCCACAGCATCTGCACGCTGGAGTTCGAGGACCAGCGGCCCTTTTACGACTGGCTGCTGGACCGGCTGGGCGAAGGCGGCCTGATCAACCTGCCGCGGCCGCATCAATACGAATTCGCGCGGCTCAACCTGACCTACGTGATCACCAGCAAGCGCAAGCTGCGGCAGCTGGTCGACCAGGGGCACGTGACCGGCTGGGACGACCCGCGCATGCCGACGATCGTGGGGTTGCGGCGGCGCGGCTACACGCCGGAGTCGCTGCGGTTGTTCGCCGACCGCATCGGCGTGAGCAAGGCCGATTCGTGGATCGACTATTCGACGCTGGAGATCGCGCTGCGCGACGACCTGGATCCGAAGGCGGCGCGCGCCATGGCGGTGCTGGACCCGGTGAAGCTGGTCATCACGAACTGGGACGAGGTGATGGGGGCCGGCCACCTGGAGCCTTGCGCCGCGCCGGTGCATCCACATGACCCCGCGCGAGGCCGGCGAGAGTTCAAGTTCGGCCGCGAGTTATGGATCGAACGCAGCGACTATGAAGAGACGCCGCCCAAGGGCTTCTTCCGGCTGTTCCCGGGGAACAAGGTGCGGATGAAGTTCGGGTATGTGGTGGAGTGCACCGGCGCTACTCGCGATGCCTCGGGCGCGATTGTCGAAGTTCAAGCCAAGGTGCTGCCGGATACCAAGAGCGGCACGCCGGGTGCGGATGCCGTGAAGGTGAAGGGCAACATCAGCTGGGTGGGCGTGGCCGATGGCGTGAAAGCGGAAGTGCGGCTGTACGACCGGCTGTTCGCAGTGCCGCAGCCTGGCGCGGGGGAGAAGGATTTCCTGGAGGAACTGAATCCGTCCTCGCTGACGGTGGTCACCGCTTATGTGGAGCCGTCACTGGCGACTGCGAAGGCGGATGAGAAATTTCAGTTCGAGAGGCACGGGTACTTTGTGGCGGATCGGAAGGATCATTCTGCTGGCGATGGCAACGCCGTGTTCAATCGGGTGACGGGGTTGAAGGATTCGTTCGGGAAGTAGCAGCCACCCGATCGCCGCGCGAGGGACGCCAGGCTGAGTCGAATTGCCCTGACTTCCAGGGCGGCGGTGCGCTGGCTTCTGTCCTGCGACAAACAGCCAATATCCCTTGCGTTGCGGCGCGTGCCGCACTCAACCAAGGAGCAAACCATGCAGGCAGATCAATTGAAGCAGAGCATTCAACGCATCGAGGAGTGCGCTGACGAGGCCAAGCGCCAGGTGCAGCAAGGCTCGGTGCCCGACGAACTGCGCCAATCCATCCTCTCGCTGCATGACCAGGCCAAGCAGGCCCAGCAGCAGGTGCAGAACAACCAGCAGCAGCAAGGGCAGGGTCAGGGTCAGGGCCAGCAGCAAGGGCAGGGTCAAAACCAGGACAGCCTGCGCCAGGCCGTGCTGCAGATGGAGCAGGCGGGAGACCGCGCCCTGCAAGCCTGTCGCAAGGCGGGCAGCAGCGTGGACCAGCAGACGCAGCAGTCGGTGCAGCGCTTGCACGACGAGCTCTCCAGCCTGAAGAAGCAGATCCAGATGGGCTGATGCCCGGTGCGCGGTGACCGCGCATTCATGATGGACTCATCGCGGCGGCTCCTGCATCACAACGCAGGCGGCCGCCGCTCTTCCATTGGCGCTGGACCCGGGCCGCAACGCGCGCCTAAACTGCCCTCCCCCGGCGGAAGGAGGCTCCCATGGCGTCGCGCGTCATCTACAGCCACGAGTTCATGAGGGAGATCGAGAACGGCACCCTGGTGCCAGAGAACTTCGACTACTTCTTCCTCTGCGAAGGCGACTCGTGGATGGACCGCAGTTCCCCCACGCACATGTCACTGCCGTTCGCGCTGGCGAAGATGTTCAAGGGCGGCGTGCGCGGCGACGACGCCCTGTTCATCAACCTCTCGCGCTTCGGCCACACGCTGCGCCACATCGCCGATTGCCTGAACGACGACTTCCACCAGTGGCTGAACACGCAGGACCTCGGCTTTTCCTTCGACGCCCTCCTCTTCAGCGCTGCGGGCAACGACTTCATCGATGCGGCGCTCGACCCGCCGCCCGGCCAAGGCATCCTGAAGGACTTGCGCGGTGGTGCACCGCCCGCCTCCGAGGATGATTGCATCGATGCGCAGGCGGTGGCCACGCTCGTCATCGACTTCCTCGATCCCAACTTCGACAAGCTCTATCAGACGGTGCGCGACAGCCGCCAGCGCGCCGAGATGCCGATCTTCCTGAACGGCTACAACGAACCCGTGCCGCGCAACGCGCCCGCCTTCCCGGGCTCCGGACCGTGGCTGTCCAGGGCCTACATCAAGAACGGCATCCCTTCGTCGCTCTGGCAAGACGTGACACGGCGCATCTTCATCGACGTGGAGGCTGCGGTCACGGGATGGACGAAGGTGGACGGGCGCGACAACCTGTTCGTCGTGCCCACCAGCGCCGTCGACCTGGAGCTCGCCGATCCGCAGAGCACCGGCAGCAGCGGTGACTGGCAGAACGAGATCCACCCCAACACGGGCGGGTGGAACAAGCTGGCGAAGGTTTGGATGGAGGAGATACGGAAGGTAGTGCCTTGACCGGGATGTGTTGGTGGCACTCGCGATCAGTTCACGCCCGACGGACGTGGAACGCTTCGGGCGACTGCCCCGCTGAATTGGGGTCAGCTGAATCGGGGTCAAATTCCAATTTCGGGCCGGACTCCGACTTCGCGAGTGCATTGGAATTTCCGTTCGGCCGCCGTCGCACAAACAAATGCATATGTGCGCTTCCCTCGCTGACCGGTACTTCCTTCACTTCCAGATACGTCTGCTTCCGCATCAGTTCACCCATCTTCGTGCACTCGTAGTTCCGCGGATCAAAGGCAGGATGGTTTCGGGTCAATTGACCGCCGAGCGCCGAAAGCAGTGCCCAGCCATCCTCTCTCGCAGTGGCTTCGAGTGCCGTTAGCAACATGGGCTTCAGCTTCGGCAACACGGACGGTTCGGGTGGTCTTTGTTCCTCCGGCTGATTCCGAAGGATCTCTGTGTAGACGAACTTATCGCAGGCAGCTACGAACGGCGCAGGCGTCTTCTTCTCACCGAATCCGTACACGACCAGGCCGGACTCACGAATCCGAGTTGCCAGCCTGGTGAAGTCGCTGTCGGAGGACACCAGGCAGAAACCATCGACTGCCTTGGAATGCAGAACGTCCATCGCATCGATGATCAGCGCCGAGTCGGTGGCATTCTTGCCCGTCGTATAGCGGAACTGCTGCACCGGTTGAACGGCCATTCGATGCAGCACCTCCTTCCAACCTTGCAGATTCTGCGTCGTCCAATCACCGTACGCTCGCTTGATCGTGGCGGAGCCGTACCGCGACACCTCGGCCAACAATTCTTCGATGACGCTCGCCTGCGCGTTGTCCGCGTCGATGAGCACTGCCAGCCGGCCTTGGCCTTTCTCAGGGGAAACCATCGGATCCGTCCTCCTAGCGTGTTCCCCGGCAACGGGGAAACGTCGAACAACCCCAGAACTGCGATCCGGCCCTGGGGCCGTTCTTCGCCACCCGCCGAACCATGGAAGCACTGCACACTGGACAGGCAGTGGAGTGTTCAGTGGGCTGGCTGCCTACGGGTGCTTCGGGCTGCCCAGGTCCTTGAGTGGCAGTCCTGCCGGCCGTGGATGTCTTGGCCTGTTTCAAGAAGCCGTACAGATTCTTGCCGTCCATCAATTTCACGTTGCGCCCCTGCGCAAACTCAATCGCGTCCTTCGTGAAACTGCCGGATGTGACCACGAATCCACCGGCTGCGCCCCTTGCCGCCATGACTCCGTATAGCTCCCGGACGATCCCGACATCGACTTTGAAAGCTTTCCACTGCTTGCATTGCACGATGTAGGTCTCATCGCCTTTTCGAACGGTCAGGTCCACACCGCCGTCCGGGCCGCTGCCACCGTTGTCAACCACCGCATAGCCTTGCATACGAAACCCTTCGCCGACGAGCATCTCGAACTCACGCCAGCTCATTCCATTCAGCACGTCGGCCGACGGGGAGCGAGTTACCGAGCTGACGAGGCCTGTTCGTGTTCTTCGGCCCCACCACGAAATGAATGCCGCCACGGCGCATAGCGTCGGCACCAGGTACTGAAGCACGCCGCTAAGCGTGGGCACGACTATGCTCGTGAGGCTGCCGACTACTGCGCGGCGAGCCAGGCCCGCCGTGTCCGGCTGCACCATGGCAAGACGGTGGAACAGCAGCCATGTGGCGGCGCCCGCGCCAAGCGCGACCCACCACGGCAACTTCGCCATCACGGTTACGAAATCCTCGCCCGGACCTGTTCTTCTCCGACCCATCTTTTTGCCCTCGCTGGTGAATGGTGAAGCCAGCAAGCAGAAAGCGGAAGCCCTGGATTCCCGCCTTCGCGGGAATGACGGGGGAGAGTGATCGTTTCGTGGGATGTGCCCCACACCCTTCCTTGCTCACGTAGGCGGCGCCACCCCCGCGAACGACACGAAACCCGGGCTGAGGCAAGATGCAGCTTGTCGTCCACCCCCACGGAGCACAAGATGGTCTTGCTGGAATTCGCGATGGCGCCCTCGGGCGAAGGCGAAAGCGTCAGCCGGCAGGTGGCCCGCATCCTGGACATCGTCGACCGCAGCGGCGTGACCTACCAGCTCACGGCGATGGGCACCATCCTCGAAGGCGACTGGGACCAGGTGATGGGCGTGGTCGGCGAATGCTTTCGCGCGCTGCAGGTGGACTGCAAGCGCATCAGCCTGAACCTGAAGATGGACTACCGCGCCGGCACCGAGTCGCGCCTGCGCAGCAAGGTGGATGCCGTCGAAGGGCACGTGGGTCGCAAGCTGCGCACCTGACACCACCGTCGTTGGCCCTCTTCACCGCAACCCCTGCCCGCCGCCGCGCGGCGATGATCGCCCTGCTCTCGCTGGCGAGCGCCGGCGCGGTGATCCGCGTGCTTGCGCCCAATCCCTCGACGCTGCGTGACATCGGCACGCTGCTGCTGGTGTTGTGGCTGCCGGCGGTGGGGAACCTCGTGGCGTGGTTCGCCCGCCGGATACCACGGAAGGTTCCGCCCGCGACTCAGTTCGCGCCGGGCGCTGCGTTCGCGCCGCAGTGGAAGGTGAGGTTGGAGGACCAGGCGTTGCCGATGCCGGAGGCAGCCAGCGTTCTCATCGTGGTCGGCCGCAATGGCTTCGTCGGACGTATGGGCCCGATGGGCGACGGGCAAGACACCATGCTGGAGTTGCTGCACCCACAGAGCGCACTGCCGCACCTCGGAACCGGCACGCAGTTCCACGTGCTGGTCCGGGAGGTGGCGGTTGCCAAAGGCAGGGTGCTGGAAGCCCTGGGTCCCCGCCTTCGCGGGGATGACGGGGGAGAGAGTGGGGATGAGGGGGGAGAGGGTGCCGGGAGCCCTGGGTCCCCGCCTTCGCGGGGATGACGAAGGAGGGAGCGGGGACGACGTCGGTTAAGCCGCCTTCTTCTGAGCCACCACGCCGATCCGATCCAGGGCATCCGCCAGGGACTTCACCGTGCTGTCCACGTGGTGCCACTTGTCCAGGCCGAACAGGCCCAGGCGGAAGGTCTTGAAGTCGGGGCCTTCGTCGCACTGCAGCGGCACGCCTGCCGCGGTCTGCAGGCCTTCGGCCAGGAATTTCTTGGAGGACTGGATGTCGGGGTCGGTGGTGTAGCTCACCACGACGCCGGGCGCCTTGTAGCCCTCGGCCGCCACGCTGGCGAAACCGCGGCTTTCGAACAGGGCGCGCACCTTGCGGCCCAGGTCTTCCTGCTCCGCCTTCACCTTGGCAAAGCCATACGCCTGCGTTTCCTTCATGGTGGCGCGCAGGCGCGTCAGGGCGTCGGTGGGCATGGTGGAGTGGTACATGTGGGCACCGCCCTCGTACGTCTCCATGATCTGCAGCCACTTCTTCAGGTCCATGCTGAAGCTGGTGCTGGTGGTGCCGTCGATGGCCTTGCGCGCACGCTCGCTCAGGCAGACCATCGCGCAGCAAGGCGAGCTGCTCCACCCCTTTTGCGGCGCGGAGATCAGCACGTCGACGCCGCATGCCTTCATGTCGACCCACATCGCGCCGGACGCGATGCAATCCAGCACGAACAGGCCGCCGTGCTCGTGCACCGCATCGGCCACGGCGCGCATGTAGTCGTCCGGCAGGATGATGCCGGCGGCCGTTTCCACGTGCGGGGCGAACACCACCGCCGGCTTCTTTTCGCGAATGGTCGCGGTCACTTCGGCGATGGGCGCGGGCGCATAGGGCGCGGTGGGACCGCTGCCCTGCTTGCGGGCCTTCAGCACCGTGGAAGACGCGGGGATGTTCCCCATGTCGAAGATCTGCGTCCAGCGGTAGCTGAACCAGCCATTGCGCAGCACCAGCACGTCCTTGCCGGTGGCGAACTGCCGCGCGACCGATTCCATGCCGAAGGTTCCGCTGCCGGGCACCAGCGCCGTGGCATGCGCCTTGTAGACGTCCTTGAGGATGGAGGAGATGTCCTTCATCACGCCCTGGAAGCTGCGCGACATGTGGTTCAGGGCGCGGTCCGTGTACACCACGGAGAATTCGAGGAGGCCGTCGGGGTCGACGTTGGGCAGCAATCCGGGCATGGCTTCTTGTCTCGCAAAGTCCAAAAAGGGCAGCTTAGCACCCGGGGCTGACGCCCGTTGGCGGCGGGCGGAGGCCGCTGCTAAAGTGCGGCTATTCCAATGAGAGGAGCTTTCCATGCCCAAAGGCGAACAACGCAACAACAAGATGGCCAAGAAGCCGAAGAAGGACACCTCGCTTCCCAAGGAAGGCACGTCCGACCGGCCCATGCCGCCGATGACCACCGTGCTGCCCAAGGGCAAGCTGAAGAACAAGGCGCCCTGAGCGCGCGCCGCGTACCCGGGCGGCGGCCCGTCAGCAGCCGACTTCCCGATACCGCTTCTGGTTGCGCACCAGCGGCATCTCGTCCTCGATCGTGACCGCGTCGCCCCGCGCCTTCAGCTGGGCCCGCTGGTCGCGCATCGTCTTGTCGAGGGCCTGGCACTCCCGCTTCTCATCGGCCGACAGCGGGGCCCGGCGCGCCAGGGTGGCGCGGTCCTGCGGCGGCGGCACCGACTTGTCGGTCACGCGGCGGGCGGCCGGGCTCATGTCGCGGCCTCCACCTCCAGGGCACGGCACCTGCGAATAGGTCACCCCGGAGCTGGTCATGCACTTGAAAGGCGAGGCGCTCGCGGACCCATGGGCCAGCCCCATCAGCGCCACGCCGGCAACCAGGCTTAGCGGCATCCATCGCACCATGCATCCTCCTGTGACAACACGGCGATGCTAGGAGCATCGCCCGCGTGCGCACCACTACAAGACGTTTCGGCGATGCGCGCAGCCCACACGCCGACCGCTCATGCACCCGGGCCGGCCGCTCGTCACCGCTCGGGCTTCAGGCCGGGGGCAGCGTGAAATAGAAGGTCGCGCCTTCGCCGGGCGCCGAGTGCGCCCACACCCGCCCACCCTGGCGCGTGATGGCGCGCGCCACCGTGGCCAGGCCGATGCCCGTACCCGGGAATTCGTCTTCGCCGTGCAGGCGCTGGAAGGTGCCGAACAACCGGTCCACGTAGGCCATGTCGAAGCCGACGCCCGTGTCGCGCACGAAATACTCGCCGCGTTCGGCCGACGAACCGACGACGATGGACGCCTCGGCCTTGCCGGAAGTGAACTTCCATGCATTGCCGATCAGGTTTTCCAGCACGGAGCGCACCAACCGCGCGTCCGCCTGCACGGCCAGGCCCGGTTGCACCTGCCACTGCACGCGCCGGTGCGGCTGCTCGGACTGCAGGCGGAACAGGATCTCCGCGGCCAGCTCGCTCAGGTTCACGGGAGCGCGGATCAGCTCCACCTCGGAGACGTGCGCCAGCGCCAGCAGCCCCTCGATCAACTGCGTCATCGTGTCGGCATTGGCCAGGATGCGGTCCAGGTAGTGCTGCGCGCGGTTGTCGGCCGCAGCGGGCAATTCCTGCTGCAGCAGCCTTGCATAGGCGCCCACGCGTTGCAGCGGCGACTGCAGGTCGTGCGACACCGAATACGAAAAGGCCTCCAGCTGCTTGTTGGCCAGCAGCAGCGCGGCCTCGTTGGCGCTGAGCTGCGCGGTGCGCTCGGCGATGCGTTCTTCCAGGCTTGCGTTGAGCCTGCGGATCTCTTCCATCATCAGCATGCGCAGGGTGATGTCCTGTTGCGCGCCCTGGATCGCCACCACGCGGCCGGTCGCGTCGCGAATCGGCTCGCCCACCGAACGCACCCACACCCGTCGGCCGGCGGCGGAGATCATCCCCAGCTCCACGTCGAAGGACTCGCCCTGCTCGATGCAACGGGTCAGCGCCTCCGTGGCGGCCGGCAGCGACTGCGGATCCAGCATGGCAAACACTTCCTGCAGCGTCGGCTGGACGTCAGGCGCGAGGTCCAGCACGGCGCACACTTCCTCGGACATCGCCATGCGCTGGGTCTGCAGGTCCGCGCGCCAGCTGCCCATGCGCGTGAGGCGGGTGGCGATGCCCAGTTGCTCGGCCTGCCGGCGCAGGGTGTCCTGCGCTTCCTTCAGCCTGTCGATGTCCGTGGCGGTGCCGAACCACGACGGCGGTGCGCCCTCCCCGATGGGCACGGGCAGCACCCGCAGCAGTTGCCAGCGATACGTTCCGCTGCCGGAGCGCAGCCGCAGTTCCAGCTGCAGTTCCTTGCCTTCCTTCAGCCTCGCGGCCAGCTGCTCCACCAGCATCGGCAGGTCGTCCGGATGCACCGCGTTGCGCCAGCCGGCGCCCATGGCCTGCTCTCTCGGATAGCCCGTGACCTCCGTCCACCGCTGGTTGACGAATTCCATCCCGCCCTCCTGGTCGGCGATGAAGACGATCTGCGGCATGGCCTGCGCAAGCTGCCAGAAACTCTGCCGGGTCTCGTGGCTGCGCCGAGAGTGGCGGCGCAATTGCAACGTCAGGGCGACTGCAGCGATCACGGCGGCAGTCCACAGCAGGGCCGCCAGCGCCGCGAACTTGCGCCATGGCGCCAGCAGCTCATCGAAGCCCGTGCCCACCGCAACCAGCAGGTCGGGAAAACCGGGCAAGCTGCGGTACGCCACGACGCGCCGCACGCCGTCGATCGTGCTCTCGCGGATGAAGGTGCCTTCCGGCGCCCGCGGCAGGTACTCGCGGAACAGAGCAAGTTGCGAGAAGTCCTGCCCCATCACCCGCTCGTCCCCGGGGCTGCGCACCATCAGCCGGCCATCGCGCCGGTACAGCACCACGGCGCCGGTGGCGCCCAGGTCGATGCCGCGCCACGACTGCTCGAAGTAGCGCGGGTCGATCGCGGCCACCATCACCTCGCGCACCTTGCCGCCCTCGCGCACCGCCCGCGCCAGCAGCATCTGCCATTGACCGGTCTCGTCGCGCTGCACCGTGCCGACATGCAGGTCGGGCGCCGGAACCGCGCTCCAGGCCTCGGCGGGCGGCATGCCGGCAACGATGCGGCCGACATGCTGCGGCCGCGATGCCATCGCCACGCGACCTTGTGCGTCCGTCACCCACAGGTCCCGGATGAAGGGCGCATCGCGCGATTCGGCCTGCAGGATGGTGGCTGCGGCAGCGGTATCCGGCGCTCCGGCGCGCCGCAGTGCGTCGAGCCGGGCCGCGGCCAGCCGCAGGGCCTGGTCTGCCGACTGCAGGGTGCGCGCGGTCTGTTCGGCGATCACCAGCGACAGTGAATCGGTCAGCTCCTCGCCGCTGCGCAAAGTGGTTTCGCGCATGTGCAGCAGGGCGTACGCCAGCAGCGCGCCCGAAAGCAGCGCGGCCCCCAGCACCGCCAACACGTCCCTCGATCTCCCCATGGACCTATTGTCCACAGGAACGCGTGTCCGGCACGGACACGCGCCATCCGCTGACAACCCTGCCCCGAGCGGCCCCGCCAAACTGATGCGTGCTCATGTCAGAGGAGATCGACCCATGTCCCAGCAAGCCATGATCCGCGGCGAAGTGTGTTTCCGCGTCGGCGACGGCGTGCTCCAGCCCATCCCGGACGGGCCGGTGTCGATCGACCTCGCCGACGACAGCGTCACCCTGGGATGGGAGGACGAGCCCGGCAACGCCATGTCCGCTGCCCTCACGCGCGATGAATTCGATCGCTACGTGGAGGAAGGCAAGATCCGTCTCGCCAGCCAGTAGCACCCGTCGTGTCGCGTCTCGCCGCTGAAACGATCCTGCTCGCGCTGGCCTGGGGGGCAGTGCTCCTGGTGCGCCCCTGGCGCTTGTTGCGCCCGTACGAAGGCAAGGTGCCGCTGGTCACCCCGCTGCTCGCCAGCCTGGTGATCGTGCCCTGGCTCTGGTCATGGCCCGGACTGACCGCGTTGTCGTTGCCCTTGCAGTGGTCGGCCGCGCCGCTGGCGGTGCTGATGCTCGGCTGGCCGCTTGCCATCCCGGTGGTGACGTTGGCGGGCCTGAGCACCATGGTGAGCACGGGTGCGTCGATGGGCGAGGCCATGTCGCTCACCGTCTGGTCCGGCGTGTTGCCGGCCACGATCGTGCTGGTGCTGGGCTACGGCGTGCGCAAGGCGTTCGGCCTCCATCCGGTGGCCTACATGGTGGGCCGTGCATTCTTCGTGCCGATGCTGGCCCTGGCTTCCTGCGGCCTCGCGGCAGCCCTGATGAGCAACGGCCTAGCCGGTCCCACGGGCGACCTGCAGCGCGTGGCCATCGCATTGCTCGCCATGGGCGAGGCGTCGTGGACCTGTGCCATCGTCAGCCTGCTCGTGGCCTACCGTCCGCAATGGTTGGCCACCTGGTCCGACGAGGCCTACCTCGGCAAGGCCGTCCGCGCCAAGCAAGCCATAAGACCCCGCCGCTGAGCCACGTTTCCGGCTGGGTTTGCGTTCCCCGGGCGAAGCCCGTGTTAACTTTCGCGCCATGTCGTATCGGACCTCTTCCGCAGCCTTGGCTGCGCTCCTTTTTGCGGCGGGCCTCCCGCTCGCCGCGCAAGCCAGCAGTGGCCTGCCGATGAAAGTCGGCGGCCTGTGGTGCGGCGTCGGCCTGCTGCACGAATTCCGGCTCGAGCTGGCGCAGCAGTTCAACCTGCTCGAAGCGCGGCTGGTGCGCAAGAACCGCGTGCGCCAGATCACCGGACGGATCGAAGGCAACACCGTGCTGACCGACCCGCAGCGCAACCACACGCTGGAACTGCAGGCGCTGGGCAACGAGTTGCGGGTGACCGCCGGCACCGGGCCATTGGCCATCCTGAAGGGCCAGGCCTTCACGCGCGCCATCGCGGACAGCTGCACGCGTTGAGCCACCTGCCCTGGCTCTGGGTCCCCATCGTCATCTGGGCGGCCCTGGCCCAGACCGCGCGCAATGCGGCGCAGCGGTCCCTGGTGGCGCAGGCTGGCACGCTCGGCGCCACCCTCTCGCGTTTTCTCTACGGCATCCCTTTTGCCGCCGCGTGGGTGGTGCTGCTGCACGTGATGCCGGGCACCGCCTCTCCGCTGCCCCGGTTCCAGCCCACGTACTTCGGCTGGCTGGTGCTCGGCGCGCTGGGGCAGCTGGGCGCAACCGCTTTCATGCTCGCGGCCATGAAGGAACGCAATTTCGTCGTCGGCGTGGCGTATTCCAAGACCGACGCGTTGCAGGTTGCGCTGCTCGGCGCGGTGTTCCTGCGCGAACTGCCCGGCCCGTTGACCCTGCTGGCGATCGCGTTGGCCACCGCCGGCGTCGTGCTGCTCTCCCTGCCGCAAAAGACACCCGTGGACGGCAGCGCCTGGACCGGGCGGGCCGCATGGTTCGGGCTGGCTTCCGGCGCCGGGTTCGCGCTTTCGGCGGTCGGTTATCGCGGGGCGGCCTTGCAGATTCCCGACACCTCTCCCTGGCTCGCGGGTGCGTGGGGCGTGCTGCTGGCGCAAAGCATCCAGACGCTGCTGCTCGGAGGGTGGCTCGCCTGGCGCGCGCGCCCTGCGCTCAGGGCGACAGTGACGGCCTGGCGCATCTCGGTCATCGCCGGCGGAACGGGCGCACTCGCCTCCATCGGCTGGTTCACCGCGTTCGCGCTCACGACCGCCGCCAACGTGCGAACGCTGGGCATGGTGGAAGTGGTGTTCAGCTACCTGGTGTCGCGTCGCCTGATGCGCGAGAAGCTCGTGCGCATGGAGCAGGCCGGGCTGGCGCTGGTGCTCGTCGGTCTGCTGGTGCTGGGGATGCAGCTTTAGGAGTTTCGCCGGCAGCCCTTGCCGGCACCGGGCACCAGGCGAGGAGAATGGGGGATGACCGACACCGACCGCAGCTTCGCCAGCCTTCGCCTTTCCGCGCCCATGCTCCAGAACCTCCAGCGGCTGGAGTACGTCGAGATGACCCCCGTGCAGGCCGCGAGCCTGCCCCTTGCATTGTCCGGCCGCGACGTGATCGCGCAGGCCAAGACCGGCAGCGGCAAGACCGCCGCCTTCGCGCTGGCGCTGCTCGCGAAGCTCGACGCCCGGCGCTTCGACGTGCAGGCCCTGGTGCTCTGCCCGACCCGTGAGCTCGCCGACCAGGTGACGATGGAGATCCGGCGGCTGGCGCGCGCCGAGGAAAACGTCAAGGTGCTGACGCTCTCGGGCGGGGTTCCGTTGCGCGGCCAGCTGGCGTCGCTCGAGAACGGCGCGCACGTGGTCGTCGGCACGCCCGGGCGGGTGCTGGACCACCTGGGTCGCGGCACGCTGGTGCTGGACAAGCTGAACACGCTGGTGCTCGACGAGGCGGACCGCATGCTGGACATGGGCTTCCTGGACGACATGGTGCAAGTGGCGAGCCGGTGCCCCAAGGATCGGCAGACCCTGCTGTTCTCCGCGACCTACCCGGAAGGCATCGCCAAGCTTGCCGCCCAGTTCATGCGCGACCCGCAGACGGTGAAGGTGGAGGCGCAGCATGCCAGCACGGTGATCGAGCAGCGCTGGTTCCAGGTGACGGAAAGCGAGCGGCTGCCCACGGTGCTGCGGCTGCTGGACCACTTCCGCCCGCCCAGCAGCATCGCCTTCTGCAACACCCGCGCGCGCTGCACGGCGCTGGCTGCGCTGCTGCAGGCGCAAGGCATCAGCGCGCTGGCGCTGCACGGGGACCTGGAGCAGCGCGATCGCGACCAGGTGCTGGTGCGGTTCGCCAACCGCAGCTGTTCCGTGCTGGTGGCCACCGATGTCGCCGCGCGCGGGCTGGACATCGCCGCGCTGGCGGCGGTGATCAGCGTCGACATTCCGCCGGACGCCGAGGTGCACGTGCACCGCATCGGCCGCACCGGTCGCGCGGGCGAGCCGGGGCTGGCCCTGAACCTGGCGAGCCTGGACGAGATGGGCGCGGTCGGCCGCATCGAAGTCGTGCAGGCCGCCGCGACGCAGTGGTCCCCGCTGGACACGCTGAAGCCGTCCGGTCAGGGGCCGCTGGTGCCGCCGATGTCCACCGTGCATATCCAGGGCGGCCGCAAGGAAAAGATCCGGGCCGGCGACGTTCTGGGTGCGCTCACCGCGGACCTGGGATACAGCCGCGAGCAGGTCGGCAAGATCGACGTCAACGAATTCGCCACCTACGTCGCCATCGAGCGTTCGGTGGCCGCGCAGGCGGCGGAGCGCCTGAACGGCGGCCGCATCAAGGGCAAGACGGTGAAGGCGCGCCTGCTGCTGGACTGACGGCGCGCGCACGGGAACGGTGCACACGACACGGGTTGGATACGTGATTTGCTTCCTGCGACGGCGGGTCGCCTACACGCAATCAGCATGGACACGCACGGCCCTTGGGGCTACAAGGGTTGCACCATCGCCTGCATGAGGTCGGACATGACTTTCGGCACCCTGCTGTACCGCTACTTCTTCTTCGGCTGGCTGTTCAAGGACGTGAACCAGGGCAACGTGTTCGAGCGTTCCGCCGCGCTGCGCCACAACCGCGACATGGCGCGCTGGCTGCCCACGTACATGCGCCGCTGGCTGTGGAGCGGCCTGTTCTTCTACGGGCTGGGCAGCATCGCGGAATGGGCGCTGCACGCGCCGGGTTTCTCGGTGCTGTTCTACGTGCCCAGCGCCTTGAGCGTGCCGGTCAATGCCGTCATCGGCGCGGCGTGGCTGGGCTTGAAAGTGTTACCCGCGCAGTTCTGAGTTCTTCCAGGTTTCACTGTATGCTTATACAGTGGACCTGAACGCCAAGCTCGCCATCCTCGCCGACGCCGCCAAGTACGACGCCTCCTGCGCGTCGAGTGGCGGCGTCCGGCGTGACTCGGTCAAAGGCCGCGGCCTGGGCTCCAACGAAGGAGCCGGCATCTGCCACAGCTACGCGCCGGACGGCCGCTGCATCTCCCTGCTGAAGATCCTGCTGACCAACTACTGCCAGTACGACTGCCTGTACTGCGTCAATCGCGTCAGCAGCAACGTGCCGCGCGCGCGTTTTGCCATCGACGAGGTCGTGCAGCTGACGCTGGACTTCTACCGGCGCAACTGCATCGAGGGGCTGTTCCTCTCCAGCGGCATCATCCGCAGCCCCGACTACACGATGGAGCAGGTGGTGGAGGTGGCGCGGCGCCTGCGCGAGGAGCACGACTTTCGCGGCTACATCCACCTGAAGACGATCCCCGACGCCGCGCCCGAATTGCTGGAACGCGCCGGCCGCTATGCGGATCGCCTGTCCATCAACATCGAGCTGCCCACCGAAGGCAGCCTGCTGACGCTGGCGCCGGAAAAGGACGTGTCCGCCATCAAGCGCTCGATGGCGCGCCTGCGGGTGCACATCGACGACGCCAAGGCGGAAGCACGCGATCACCAGCGTGTGGAAGTGATTTCGCTGCCCCGGTCCACGCCCGCCCGGGCCAGGCCGAAGACCTTTGCCGCGGCCGGCCAGAGCACGCAGATGATCGTCGGCGCGGACACCACCGACGACGCCACCATCCTGGCCACCAGCGCGCAGCTGTATGGCGCCTATCGCCTCAAGCGCGTGTACTACTCCGCGTTCAGCCCGATCCCGGACGCCTCGTCTTCCCTTCCCTTGCAGGCGCCCCCGCTGGTGCGCGAGCACCGCCTGTACCAGGCCGACTGGCTGATGCGGTTCTACGGCTTTGCCGCCGACGAGATCGCGTCGCCGCGCAGTGGCGGCATGCTGCAGCTGGAGGTGGATCCCAAGCTGGCGTGGGCCCTCGCGCATCCGGAGCAGTTTCCGGTCGACCTGGACCGCGCGCCGCGCGAACTGCTCCTGCGTGTGCCCGGACTCGGGGTCAAGGCCGTCGACCGCCTGCTGCTGTCGCGGCGCGTTCGCCGCCTGCGCACCGAAGACCTCAAGCGGCTGCGCGTGCCGGTGCAGAAGGTGCTGCCCTTCGTGGTGGTGGCCGGCCATCGGCCGTCACAGGTCCCGGATGCGCAGAAGATGCTGGCCACGGCCAGGCCCGTTGCGTTGCAGGCTGCGCTGTTCTGATGCTGGTGCGCCTGGCCAACGAGACGGACCTCGCCGGTTTCCGGCAGGAGGCGCGCAAGCTGCTGGCTCGCCGCGTGCCGCCGGACGAGGTGCACTGGTCCGCCGGCCCGTACCACGACGACCTGTTCGGCGGCACGCAAGCGCCTGCCGGGGAGCCGCCACCGGATGGCGGCATCAACGTTCCACCCGCGTTCCTGGAGTTGTGCCACACCGTGGTGCTGCACAGCGCGCCGCAGCGCTTTGCCCTGCTGTATCGCCTGCTCTGGCGCCTGGCCCACGAACCCTCGCTGCGGCACGACCCGCTGGATGCGGACATGCTGCAGGCACGGGAGATGGCCAAGTCGGTCCAGCGCGACATCCACAAGATGCACGCCTTCGTGCGCTTCCGGCAGGTGCAGGACGGCCAGGATCCGCTGGACCCCCTGCATGTGGCTTGGTTCGAGCCGGACCACTACATCGTCGAAGCGAATGCGCCGTGGTTCCGCCGCCGCTTCGCCAACATGCGCTGGGCCATTCTGACGCCGCAGCGCTGCGTCGAATGGGACCGCAAGGAACTGCATTTGCGCGCCGGCGCCCAGCGCAGCGAGGCGCCGCCGCCCGACGCGGGCGAGCAGCTCTGGCTGACTTACTACGAGAACATCTTCAATCCGGCGCGGCTGAAGCTGAAGATGATGCAAAAGGAGATGCCGCGCAAGTACTGGCGCAACCTGCCGGAGGCTCAGCTGATCTCGCCCCTCGCCGCGCAGGCGCAGGAACGCAGCGGCGTGATGATCGAGCAGCCGCCCACGGCCACCCTGCGGCGCATCCCGCGTTTTCCCGATCGGCCGCCTGCCATCGGCCATCCCGATGCGCTGGCCGCGCTGAATGCGCGCACGCAGCAATGCCGCGAATGCCCCATCGGCGCCTGCGCCACGCAAGCCGTGTGCGGGGAAGGCCCCCTGAAGCCGGCGCTGATGTTCGTGGGCGAGCAGCCTGGCGACCAGGAAGACCTGCGCGGCCGCCCGTTCGTGGGGCCTGCCGGCCAGCTGTTCGAGCGCGCCTTGTCGCAGGCGGGCGTTGCGCGTGACACCGCGTACGTGACGAACGCGGTGCGCCACTTCAAGTTCGAACTGCGCGGCAAGCGCCGCATCCACAAGACGCCCTCGCAGGAGGAGGCGCTGGCCTGCCGCCGCTGGCTCGATGACGAAATCGGCATCGTGCAGCCGCGCGCGCTGGTGGCGCTGGGCGCCACGGCGGCCCGTTCGCTCCTGGGCCGCGCGGTGGCCGTGCTGTCGGAGCGCGGCCAATGGTTCGACCGGGCCGACGGCGTGCGCGTGCTGGTCACGGTGCATCCGTCCTCGGTGTTGCGCATGGACCCAGCGCAGCAACCCCAGGCCTTCGCCGCCTTCGTGGGCGACCTGCGCAAGCTCCTGTAGGCCCGCAGGCCGCCGGCGCACAACTCTTCACGCAGCTTTGCACGAACTCGGCGCCGGCTTCGTGGCGCAGACATGTGCGCGCCGCAAGATGCTCCCATCGACCCAAGGAGCCCTACCCATGAAAACATCGACCATTCTGTGCACCGCCATCGCCGCGACGATGGGGTTCAGCACCCTGGCTTCGGCACAGGTCCACCGCAACGACCGCAATGAAGCGCGCCAGGAACGGCGCGAGGACGCGCGCGAACGTGTCGAGGACCGCCGCGAACGCGTCGAGGACCGTCGCGAAGTGCGCGAGGACCGCCGCGAACGCGTCGAAGACCGCGCGGAGCGCCGCGAAGATGTTCGCGACGGCCAGCGCCGCTGGGCCAACCCGCCCGCGCACAACGCGCCGAACCGCAACAACTACGGCTACAACAACCGTGTCTATCACCACGGGTACAACAACTACAGCAACCACGGGTACGCCAACGGCTACAACCGCGGCTATGCGCCGAGCTATTACGCCAACACGGCACCGCGCTTCTACCGCGGCGGCTACCTGCCGCATAACTATCGCCACTCCTCGTACTACGTCTCCAACTGGAATACGTACCCGGCCCTGTATGCGCCGCCGTATGGCTACCAGTGGGTGCACGTGGGCAACGAGTTCCTGCTGGTCGCCGTGACCACCGGCCTGATCGCCAACTTGCTGACGTTCTAGGCGATGCCCTGCCCGCGGCCCGCACGGGCGAGCCGCATCTCGTTGGCTCCCTGCCCGGCGCCGCTTTCCGGGACCGTCTCGCCAGAGCGGTCCCGCACCGCGTCCAGGCGGGCCTGCAAGGTTTCGGGCACCTGCGGCCCGCTTCCCAGGTGCAGGCCCTGTGTCAAGGTGACGTGGGCGGCTGCGAACGTCCCCGCGCCGGCGCACAGCGTCGTGCGCGTGGGCGCGTCGACGCCGGCCAGCACCAGCATCGCCGGCACCACGGCCTCCGGCCCGAAGGCCTCCAGCATGTCGGGCGGGAACAGCGCTTCGGTCATGCGGGTGGCGGCGGTGGGCGCGAGGCAGTTCACCCGGATGTCGTGCTTCATGCCTTCGATGGCCAGCGTCTGCATCAGCCCCACCAGCGCCATCTTGGCCGCCCCGTAATTGGCCTGCCCGAAATTGCCGTACAGGCCCGAGGACGACGTGGTCAACACGACCCGTCCATATTTCTGCTGCGTCATCACGGGCCACAAGGCCTTGCAGCAATGCACGGCGCCCATGAGATGGACGTCCAGCACCAGCCGGAAGTCGGCCAGGTCCATCTTCGCGAAGCTCTTGTCGCGCAGGATGCCTGCATTGCTCACCAGCACGTCGACGCGGCCCCACGTATCCACCGCCTGCTGCACCATCGCCTGGACCGCGGGAAAGTCGGTGACCGAAGCGCCGTTGGCAGCGGCTTCGCCCCCGGCGGCGCGGATCTCGTCGACGACGCGCTGCGCCGCCGTCGCCGATCCGCCCGAACCGTCGACGCCGGCCCCCAGGTCGTTCACCAGCACCCTGGCGCCGCGGGCCGCCAGCGCCAGCGCGTGCTGCCGCCCCAGGCCGCCGCCGGCGCCGGTGACGATGGCCACGCGGCCATGGAAATCCAGGGACATGCACTCTCTCCCAAAGCTGTTTTCGGACGACCGGCGACTGTAGCGCAACACTTTCCTGCCGGCTTTCGGGCTTTTTTGACCAAATCCGACTCCCCAAGGTCGAGCAAGGCCAGAATTCGACCAGCAAGCAAAGCCGCCGCGGCGGGGAGAACGACATGGGGATGCTGGATCTGCTGCTCGGGAAGAAAAGCGCTGGCGCGAAGGCGGCCAAGCGCCCGGTTCCGGCTGCCAGCACCCAGTTCGCCCCTTCGCAGTCGACGCAGGCCACCAGCTCGCCGCACCAGGTGCGCAAGGACGTGCTCAAGCTCGTGCTGCGCGAGCTGCTGATGCGCAACGGCATCCCGAATGCCTGGCTCAGCGCTGACCTGCTGCGCACCACCAACTCCAAGCGCGAGCAAGGCATCCATGTGCGCTTCCTCATGCGCCACTTCGAGCCGCGCCTGTTGCAGCACGCCCCGGCGCTGGAGCAGGAGTTCGTCCAGCGGCTGATGCTGCTGGACCCGCTGGCCGCCGACTGGCTGATGGGTTTCTCCTGGCAGTTCACCCTCGACGACATCAGCAAGTGCCCGCCGCTGCCGAATGCCGGCGCCTGGACGGCGCCCCCGCAGGAGCCGGCCGCAGAGCCGGTTGCAGCCGCGCCGGAAGAACATTCGGGCGACGTGATCGCCGGGCCGGTGTTCATTCCCAAGCCTGTCGACGAAGTGCGTTCCGACCTCGAGCGGCTGCTGTCCTTGCGCGACGAGGACATGAAGCGCCACAGCAAGGCCGGTGACAACTTCGCACCCACCCGGCCTGCCAAGCTCTGAGCCTGCGCAGCGCTGCCTGCGGGCGGCCTGGCGTGCCTGTGCGCGCGCCCTGCTCGTTGTTGCCTGCTTCCTGCCAGTCACCGCGCTCGCACAGGCGAACGCCGCCGTGGCCGGCGTGCTCGACCTGTCCCGCCTGGGCGCAACTTCCAGCGTGCATTCGCTGCGCGGGGACTGGCTGTTCGACTGGCAGGCCTTCACCAATCCGGCTTTCGACAAGGTCCCGCTCACCGAGGTGGCGCCCGTGCCTTCGGAGTGGAACGACGTCACGGCCGGCCGCAAGGCGCCCGGTCCCGACGGCCACGGCAGCTACACCCTGGTGGTGAAGTGCCCGGCGGGCGAGCAGCTTGCCCTGTCGGTCCCCGCGCAGCGCACCGCCATGCGCCTGTTCGTCAACGGCCGGCTGGTGGCCGCGCAGGGCGTCCCCGGCGCTACTCCTGGATCCGCCCGCCCGGCGATCGGCCGCCGCGCCGTGCTGACCGAACCTTTCCCCTGTCCGCTGCGCATCACCGTCCATATCTCCAACTACTCGCATCGCTCCGGGGGCTTCATCCGCACCCCCGTGGCGGGGCCGATCGACGAGCTTGCACCGCGGCACCAGCAGCGCCTGGCGCTCGACACCATCCTGCTGGGCGCCTACCTGGTGCTCAGCATCTCCGGTTTCATCTTCTTCCTGGCGCGGCGCAAGGAGCGGTTGCCGATGTACTTCGGCCTGCTGGCCACCGCCCTCACCGTGTACACCGACATGAACGGGGACCGCCTGCTGCTGCAGCTGGGCGGGCCCGAGACCGACTGGGAAACCTACCTGCGCATCGAGTACTTCTCGTGGTTCGCCTCGATGGCGCTGTTCGTGACGGTGGTCGACCAGCTGTTCCCCCGCACCTTGCGGCCAGGGGTCGTGCGCATGTTCACCGCGGCCTGCGCGCTGGCGGTGGTGGTGGTTGCCTTCACGCCCGGCCGCATCTACAGCCACCTGGTCTGGTATGGCCAGGCCCTGGGCGTCGCGATCGGCGTCTACATCACCGTGGCGATCTCGCGCGCCGCGCGGCAAGGCCGCAAGGACGCGGGCGTGATCCTCGTGGGCATGGCCTTCCTCGCGCTGGCCCTGGCCCTCAACGCGCTGGAGTCCTTCGATGCCGGCCGCACGCAGAGCAGCATCACCGCCTTCAGCCTGCTGGCCTTCATGTTGTCCCCCGCGATGGTGCTGCTGCGGCGGCTGGCGCGCGCGCTCAACACCGAGGAGCAGCGCAGCGCCGAACAGCGCGAGAAGGTGGACCTGCTGGTGCGCGCCACGCAGGCCGGCATCCTGGACTGGGACTACACGCGCAACCTCGCCCGCTATTCGGCGCGGCTGCTCGAGATCATGGGTCATCCCCCGGACACCGATACGGCGAACTGGGGACCGATCTTCGAGCACATCCATCCGGCCGACCGCGACATGGTGCGCGACGCGTACATGAACCAGCTGCGCGACCGCTCGGTGCGCGCCGGCGAGATGCGGCACGAGCCCCTGGAGTACCGGCTGCTGCGGCGCGACGGCGACGCGGTGTGGGTGCATGCGGAGGCGATCAGCCTGCGCGACCGCGACGGCCGGGTGCTGCGCTACATCTGCTCCTACCTCGACATCACCGACCACCGCGCGCTGGCCGACGGCCTGCAGCGCCAGAACGCGGCGCTGGCCGAGAACGCGCGGCTGCGCGAGGACGTGGAGCGCATGTCGCGGCACGACCTGAAGACGCCGCTGAACAGCATCATCGGCGTGGCGCGCCTGCTGCGCGAGGACGCGGCGGTCCAGCCGGAGCACGGCGAGCTGCTGGCCATCGCCGAGCGCGCGGGCTACCGCATGCTGGAGATGGTCAACCTGTCGCTCGACCTCGCGCGCATGGAGATGGGCACCTACGCGTTCCGGCCGCAGGCGGTGAACCTGGTGGACGTGATCCGGCGCGTGCTGCTCGACCTGCGGGGCCAGGCCGATGCCGGCCGGGTGCAGGTGCGGATGGAGCCCGAGTTCGCGCAGCCGGTGTACGCGCGGGCCGAGGAACTGCTTTGCTATTCGCTGCTTGGCAACGTGGTGAAGAACGCCATCGAGGCCACGCCGGCAGGGGGCGTGGTGCGCGTCACCCTCGATCCTGGCGAGCGCGTGCGGGTGCGCGTGCGCAACCCGTCAACGGTGGACCCGCAGGTCGCGCCCCGCTTCTTCGACAAGTACGTCACCGCGGGCAAGAGCGGCGGCACCGGCCTGGGCACGTACTCCGCGCGACTGATGGCGCGCGTGCAGGAAGGCGAGCTCGAGATGGAGACCGGCGAGGCGATGACCGTGATCACGCTCACCCTGCGCGCGCTGGGCAACGAACAGCTGCCGCTGCCCGCGCCAGCCGATGCGTCCACCGCGCCCGCGCCGATGTGGGCCGCACTGGCGCCGCGGCGGGTGCTGGTCGTGGACGACGACGAATACAACCGCGTGCTGCTGCTGCGCTACCTGCCGTCGCCGCCGTTCACCATCGAGACCGCCGAGCACGGCCAGGCCGCCGTGGACGCAGTGGCCCGCCAGTGGCCCGACATCATCGTGATGGACATGGAGATGCCGGGCATGAACGGGCTGGAAGCGGTGGCCCGGATCCGGCAGCGCGAGGAAGCGGAAGGCCGCAGGCCGTGCGTGATCATCATGATGTCGTCGAACGACGATTCCTTTTCGATCCGGCGCGGACTGGCTGCCGGCAGCAACCGCTTCCTGACCAAGCCGTTCACGCGCGAGACGCTGGTGGCCACGTTCCAGGAGCTGGATGCGGGCGGCGGGCTGCTGCCGATGCAGGTGCCACTGGACCTGCAGGACCCCGCCGCTGCGCCGGCGGAACCCGCGGCCGGCGTGAGCGTGCGGGTGGACCCGCACCTGCTGCGCGAGATCCCGGCCTTCCTGGAGTCACGGCGGCGGATGGTGGAGGTGATGAGGAATGCGCTGGCCCAGGGCGACCGGCAGGAACTGCGCGCGGTTTCGCATCGGGCAGCGGGCGGGCTGGCCTTGTTCGGGTTCCATTGGGCGGCCTGGCAAAGTCGCCGGATCTCGGCACGGGCCGCGGAGGGCGACGCGCCCTCGCTGTCGGAGGAGATCGATCGGCTGCGGCAGCACCTCCATGGCGTGGAGGTGTCGTGAGACGCCTCGAGCGTCAGCGCCGGCGGTGTTGCGGGGGCGGCATCCCCGCCGGGTTGCGGTTGGGCAGGTGGCGGAACATGATGCGGCCCTTGGTCAGGTCGTAGGGCGACAGCTCCAGGCTCACCAGGTCGCCGGCGATGATGCGGATGTGGTTCTTGCGCATCTTCCCGCCGGTATAGGCCACCAGTTCATGGCCATTCTCCAGGACCACGCGGTAGCGCGAGTCCGGCAGGATCTCGGCCACCCGGCCGTTCATCTCGATCAGTTCTTCCTTGGGCAAAAAGACGCTCCTTGCTGGGAACAGCCGGTGGCGCCTCGCGAGCAGCATCGCACCCCTCGCGGAGGGCAGCACCGGCAGTCAGATGAGCTGGATTGTAAGCGTTTGGCGTCGCGCCGGCATCAGCGGACGGTGACCTGGATGGTGATGGCGTCCACCACCATCCGCGAGCCGGCGGCGATCAGCAGGATGTCGCCGCCATAGGCGATGTACTGGTGGCCCGGGGGCAGCCTGGGCAGCAAGGCGAGGACGTCCTGCGGCACCGGGGCCGGGGCCGCGTCGCGCGGCATGGGCTCGCCGATCTGCCACTTCTTCGCCTGGCCGGGCGGCAAGCAGCCGTTGTTCTTCCTGGCCAGGCCCGGCGGGCATTGCTTGCCCTTGGCGTAGTACTCGCGCACGCCTTTGCGGGCCTGCTCGTTGAAGTACGCGCCGGGCTTGAGCGGCTGGGTGGCCAGCTGCGAGCCCTTGCCCACCTCGGGGTTCCGGGCTCGCGGGTCGACGCCGTCCTTTTCCTTGCGCTCCGGCGGCGCGGCGACCGCGGCGGTGCCGATGCACGCAGCCAGCAGCAGGGTCGCAAAGCGCATGGGGGTATTCCTTTGCCGCGGTCAGACGGTGGCGAGGGCCGGCGCGATCGCCGCCTTGCCCTTGCCCAGGCGCTCGGGCGAAATGTACTGCTGCCGGTATTGCTCGAAGGGCATGGTGTCGGCCGCCTCGACGGTCGCCTGGTCTTCGAGCGACTGGCGGGCCAGCCCCTCCAGCCGGGCATGCAACCCGCCGGCGTACGGCAGCTTGAGCAGCTTGTCCTTGGCTTGCTGCGACTGCGACAGCGTGAACGCGGCAAAGCTGTTCCAGTGGTCGCGCGCCATGGCGGCCAGCACGCGGGCCGACGGCAGCATGTCCGGATTCTGCAGCAGCGCCTCGGCGGAGCGCAGCGCGTCGCCGTAGTCGCTGGTTCCGTGCACCGAGTCGAGCATGGCGGCGATCGGGCCGCATTGCTCGACGATTTCGCCGCCCCATTGGGTCAGCTTCACTTCGCCGCCATCGCGCTCGAGCTTCAGGCCCGGCTCGCGCCCGTAGGCGGCGGTGCGGTGCTGGTTGCGGCCCAGCGCGGCGATCTCCTGCGGCGTGTCCTCCGGGCTGCCGGACAGCAGGCAATGCAGCAGGAACACGTCCAGGAACCGGATCGTCTGGGCCTTGATGCCGATCGGCACGAACGGGTCGAGGTCCATCAGGCGCACCTCGACGTACTCCACGCCCCGCTCGCGCAGCGCATGCAGCGGACGCTCGCCGGGGCGGATCACGCGCTTGGGCCGGATGGTTCCGTAGAACTCGTTCTCGATCTGCAGCAGGCTGGTGGCCAGCTGGTTGTATTCGCCGCCCGGATTGACGATGCCGATTGCCTCGTAAGCCGGGTACGGCTTGGTCAGCGCTTCGTGCAACGACGCGGCGTAGCCCTCGAGGCCGTTGTAGCTGACGGCCAGGCTGGACTGCGCGGCACTCTGGTAACCCAGGCGGCCCATGCGCAAGGACGTGCCGTGCGGCATGTACACCGTGCCCGGCGTCAGCGTCTGCAGCTCGTGCTGGCGGGCATTGACGAAGCTCGAACACGCGGCCGGCGATGCGCCGAACAGGTACAGCAGCAGGAAAGCATGGCGGCGGAAATTGCGGATCAGCCCGAAGTAGTCCGCATCGCTCACGCCCGGCAGCGACCAGTTGTAGTGGATGCCGGAGATGGTCTGCATGCGCCGGCCGTACCGGTGGGCCAGGCCCATGCGGTACACGCTCTTGGCGCGCCCCACGTTCGAGCCGCCGTAGCGGCCGATCGGGATGGTTTCGTCGGGCGGCAGCACGCAAGGCATGCTGCCGACCCACATCAATTCGTCGCCGAGCGCGCGGTACGTGAACTGGTGGACCTGGGTCAGCTCCTCCAGGCACTGCTCGACGCTGCCGTGCACGCCCGTGATCAGCTCCAGCTGTGACTCGCTGTAGTCGGTCGTGATGTTCGGGTGCGTCAGCGCCGAGCCGAGGGCGCCCGGGTGCGGTGTCAGCGCCAGCGCGCCGGCACGGGAGGCCCGCAGGCTCTCCTTTTCGATGCCGCGCCGGATGCCTTGCAGCCGCGAGGGCGCCAGCGTGCTCAAGGCCTGTTGCAGGATGCTCATGGAATCGGTCGTCTCGCCCTGGTTGCTTTTCGCGTGCGAAGTTAACACCTTTGGGCAAAACCTGCTGGCGGCGGGGGCGACAGCCTGGACGCCCGAATACGGCGCCGGACCAGAAGGCGCAGAAGTACCGCAGAAGATGCAGAAGGTACCTGCAAAGTGTTTTCTGCGTCTTCTGCGTGCGCAGCTTCTGCGACTTCTGCGTCCGGATGTCCGGATGTCCGGATTAGCGTTGGTTCGACGAAACCTCGCGGAACTGCACGTCCTCGATTTCCTTTTCCAGCGTCCGCGCGCCTTCGTCCAGCACGTCGTCGGCCTCGCGCGGCAACCGCCCTTCAGGCGACAGCTTGTCGACCATCTCCGGCATGATTTCGGCGAAGGCCTGGGCCACCTCATGTTCCGGCACGCCCAGGCGCTGCGCCATCGCGCTCAGTTCCTCGCGGCCGACGACCTCCTCGACCGCCTTCTCGTCGACCCCATCGTTGTCGCCAGTGGCAAGCCACGACTTGGCCTGGCGGTCGAAGCCCTTCTGCTTGAACTTGTCAAGCACCGCGCCGACGCCGCCATTGCGCTGGACCCAGCGCATCGCCAGCGGCAGCAGCATCATCAACACTGCCGCCTGACTGCCGCCGCCGCTGCGGGGCCCCGGCACGCCCATGGGGCTGCGTCCACCGCGCATCAGGCCGCCGAGCACGCTGCCCAGCGCGATGCCGCCAAGGCCGCCGCCGAGGCCGCCCATTCCGCCCATGGCGCCGCCGCGGCGCCGCATCATGGCCTGGCCGAAGAGGCCGCCGAGCACCTGGCCCAGCAATGGATTCCTGTTCATCGAAAGCTCCTGAATTTTTCGGATGCTTCCAGCCTAGCGGGCCTGCGCGCCTCGTGTGTAGGCGCACAGGCTGTGCACAACCGTCAGGACGCGGACAGCACGCGCAACAGCCAGTCGTTCAGTTCGGCGATTTCCAGCGGTGTCACCGCGTGGCCCATGACGTACTCGTGCCACTCCACCGGGTAGCCCAGCGCCCGCAGCGCGTCCCGGGAGGCCTCGCCACGCTCCAATGCAACGACCTCGTCGTGGGTGCCGTGGGCCAGGAAGATCGGCGTCGACTGGTTGGCGGGGCTGCGTTCGGCCGCCGTCTTGTCGGCCAGCGGCAGGTAGCCGGAGAGCCCGGCGATGCCGGCCAGTCGTTCGCCATGGCGCACCCCGGCCAGCAGCGACATGGCGCAGCCTTGCGAGAAACCGGCCAGCACGATGCGGTCCGACGGAACGCCGCGCTCGTTCTCGCGCTTGAGCAGCGCCTGCACCATCGCCATCGAGCGGCGCAGGCCCGCCTCGTCCTGCGGCGCAGCGGCGTCGAAGCCGATGATGTCGTACCAGGCGCGCATGCGGTGGCCACCATTGATGGTCACCGGCAACACGGGTGCGTGGGGGAAGATGAAGCGCACCGGCCCGACCGCGTCGAGGTCGAGCTCCTGCGCCACCGGCACGAAATCGTTGCCGTCGGCGCCCAGGCCGTGGAGGATGATGAGGGTGGCGACGGGGTTGTCGCCGGTTTCGGCTTCGATGATGTCCAGCATGCTTGCTCCTTGGCCGAAGCATAAACGCGCTGCGCCAGCCGTGTCCCACAAGCCAATGCACCGCGTGCCCCTTGCCGGCCAGCGCGGCCGTCCGCAGCATGAAGACTGACCGAAAGGAAACCGAAGATGATGAAAGTGCAAGTGAACACCAGCAACGGCGTCGAGAACAAGGACGCCCTGGAAAGCTGGGCCACCGATTACGTCAACGAACACCTCGGGCGCTTCGAGCAGGACATCACGAGCATCGAAGTGCAGATGACGGACGAGAACCATTCCGGCAAGGGCGGCGGCAACGACAAGCGCTGCATGATGGAAGCGCGCGTGAACGGCCGGGCGCCGATCGCCGTGACCAGCTTTGCCGCCGACCAGAACGTGGCTTTTCGCGGCGCGGCCGACAAGCTCATCCATGCGCTGGAGCACGCGTTCGGCAAGAAGGACCGCAGGGAGCACCGCGAACGCGACACCATCCGCCGCGACCCGGAGGTGCTGGACGAGGTGGTGCCGCCGCAGTCCTGATTCAGTAGGCGACCGGCGTGCTGTACCGCGGGTCGCGGTGCCACGCCCAGTACGTTTCCTGCAAGCGCTGGGTGACGGCGCCAGCCCGGCCGCTGCCCACGGCGCGTCCATCGACCTTCGTCACCGCGAGAACGCCGCCACCCGACGTGCTGAGGAAGGCTTCGTCGGCCGTCCGCAGTTCGTCCGCGGGCAATGCGCGCAGGTCCACCGGGATCCCCAGCGCTCCCGCCATCTCGATCACGGTGCGCCGGGTGATGCCTTCCAGCACGCCTTCGCGCGGGGTGACCAGGCGGCCCCGCCGCACTGCAAAGACGTTGAAGCCCGGGCCTTCGACGACGTTGCCATGCGCATCCGTCAGCAGCACCGAGTCGCCGCCGGCATCGAGCGCCCCGAGCAGGCCCATCGTCAGGTCGTTCCAGTGATAGTTCTTCGCGGTCGGGTCCACGCTGGACGGCGGAATCCGCTGCACGTCGCTGACGATCACGTTCAGTCCGCGCGCCCGCTGCTCTTCGTTGGCGATCCACACGTAAGGCACCGCGAAGGCGAAGAACTGGTTGACCGCCTGGCGCGGGTCGCGTGATCCCCATGGGGGCTGGCCGCGCGTGCACAGCATCTCCACATAGGCGTTGCGCAAGCCGGCCAGCCGCACGCACTGCGCCAGGATGTCCGTGATCTCCCCTGGCGTGCGCCCCGGGTCGAGCCGGAAGCGCGCGCAACTGCGCGCGAAGCGTTCGAGGTGCGCGTCGAGCCGGAAGAACGCCCCGTCCCAGACCGTCACGACGTCATAGGTCGCGTCCGAGCGCAGGAAGCCCCAGTCCGTCAGCGGCACGCTGGCGTTGGCGATGGGCACGAAAGCGCCGCGCTGCCACGCGGCACCGGCGGAAAAATCGGTCGGGTTCATGGGCGCATTCTGTGCGTACACGTGCCGCCGCCTGCGCTTTTCGCGCAGTGGGCGCTGGCGGAAACACTTGTACCAACGTGTTTCCCCTTGGTGAAGCGCCACACCTCGCCTTCAGCCCCCATGCGTAAATGGACGCTCCGGTCGAGGCGTTCCGTCCGACGCGGGCCCATGCAACAAGGAGCGTATTCCATGAACCTCGGCTTGAAGAAAACGACCTGCCGCGCGCTGGTCATCTCGGTTCTCGCGTTGTCGTTCCAGTCGGCCAACGCCGGAATGATCGGTGCCGAGCAGGCGGCCGGCGGCACGATGAGCGCCGAGCGCGCCATGGTGCTCGGGACGCTCGACCGCGCTGAAGTGGTTGCGCAGATGCAGCTTGCCGGCGTCGACCCGATTGCCGCTCGCGAACGCGTGAAGACGATGTCGGAAGCGGAAGTGCAGACCCTGGCGCAGGACATCCAGGCCGCTCCCGCCGGCGCCTCCAGTGGCTGGGCCATCGTTGCCGTCATCCTGATCGCGGCGCTGATCTGGTACTACGTGATCCGCAAGTAGGCCGCATGCAGGCGCGACCACCGAACGTCCCGCGCCTGGCACGGTGGCTCACCTTGTGGGCCACCGTGCTCCTTTGCGTTTCCGGCTGCTCGACGCTGATCCCGCAAACCACCGCTCTGCGCACCGGATGGCCGGCGACCGTCTCCCGGCAGGTGGAGCTGGCACAGGTTCCCTTCTTTCCCCAGGATGAATACCAGTGCGGCCCCGCCGCGCTGGCCATGGCCATGAACAACAGCGGGGCACGCGTGACGCCCGCGGCGCTGGTCCCCGAAGTCTGGTTGCCCGCCCGCAAAGGCAGCCTGCAGCTGGAAATGCTGGCGACACCACGGCGCCACGGGCTGGTGAGCTACCGGCTCGAACCGAAGTACGCCGACATGCTGCGGGAGATCGCCGCCGGCAATCCAGTGCTCGTGCTGCAGGACGTCGGCATGCTGTGGCCCCGATGGCACTACGCCGTGGTCAACGGCTTCGACTACGAAACGGGCACGCTGTTCCTGCGTTCCGGACTTCAGAAGCGGCAGGAAATGCCTTTCAGCTTCTTCGAGCGCACGTGGGAGCCCGGCGGCCACTGGTCGATGGTCGTCACCCCCCCGGACCGCATTCCCGTCACGGCCACCGAACCGCGGTGGCTCGAAGCCCTGCTCGGACTCGCGCGCGGCGGCAACATGGATGCGACGGTCAGCGCTTACCGCGCGGCGCTCGCGCGCTGGCCGGACAGCCTGCCTGCCGCGGTGGGACTCGCGAACCACCTGCACGCCCAGGGCTCGCTCGCAGACGCCGCGGGCGTGTTGCGAACGGCGCTGCAGAAGAATCCGCAATCGGCGATCCTGAAGAACAACCTGGCGCAGACCTTGTCCGACCAGGGCAAGCACCGCGAAGCGCTGGCGTTGATCGACGGCGCGGCGGATTCCCAGAGCCCCTTCGCCTCCGAGATCCGCGCGACGCGGCAGTTGATCGAAGAGCGGTTGCGCACGGGGGGATGAACCCCATCACCGGGGTTCGGCTTCGCGCGCACCCACCGGCCTACGCCAGCGCGCGCGTGACGCGGCTCACGAAGCCCGGCGAGCGCGCCGGGTCCAGCCAGCGCACCACCACCACGGCGTGCTGCGCCGGGTTCATCCACACATAGTGGCCGCCCGCGCCCACCATGAACCAGCTGTCGTGCGGCGCGTCGGCGAACATGGCGCCGCCCCGGTTCAGCCAGACCAGCCAGCCGTAGAACGGCGCGATCGCGCACGGCTGCTGCATCCGCGTGATCCAGTCGCGGGGCACGATCTGGCGGCCGCCATGGGCGCCGCCATCCAGCAGCAACTGGCCGACGCGCGCCTGGTCGCGTGCGCTGATGCTGACGCCGGCGCCCCAGTGCGTGCCGCCGGGCACCGACTGCATGCGCTGGCCCCCGATGTCGACCCACGCATCGTCATAGCCGACCCAGCGGAAGTTGTCACCGCCGCCCAGCGGGGCCAGCACCTCTTCACGAAACACCTCCGGCAGCGGCCGGCCGAACAGGTGCAGCAGCGCCAGCGACAGCTGGTTGATGCGCACGTCGTTGTATTCCCAATACGTCCCCGGCGGCTGCAGCACGCGCGCTTCCCCCTTGCGCCCCTGCGGCGGCTTGGGATCGTGCGAGACGCGGCGGTTGTGCTCCACCTGGTCGGGCATGCCCAGGCAGGTGCCGTGCCATTCACTGGTCTGCTCCAGCATGTGCGCCCATGTCACCTGGCGGTTGTGTGCATCGTCGAAGCCGATGCCCGGCAACGTCTCGTGGATGCGATCCTGCGGCTGCAACAGGCCGCGCGCCTGCGCGATGCCGGCCAGCAAGGCCAGGAACGTCTTGGCCACGCTGTAGGTCAGGTCCGCCCGATCCGGCTCGCCCCAGGCCGCGACTTCTTCGCCACGCACGCGGATGACGCCGGACACGCCGCCGCGGGGATGCACCGGGCCGCGCAAACGGTTGAACGGCGGCGGGTCCTCGTGGTGGACGCCCCAGCGTGCGGGGTCGGCCTGCGGGTCGCGCGGCCAGCCGACCTCGTGGGCCTGGGCATAGGCAATGGCTTCGGTGAAATCAGTCATGCCGGCAGCATAAGGTACGCTGTCCGCCATGGAGCTGAACACCGTCTTCAACGAGGGTCCGGCCGCCCCTTCCGCCACGGTCGTCCTGTTACGGGATGCGCCGGACGACGTGGAGGTTTTCCTGTTGCGGCGGCACGGGCAGTCCGAGGTGCTCGGCGGCGCCTACGTCTTTCCCGGCGGCAAGGTCGATGCCGAAGACGTGGAGTGGGCGGACCGCCTGGATGCGACGCCGCGGGACCTGCATGCGCGACTGGGCGAACCGGACCTGGCACCCGAGGCTGCGGCGGGGCTGTTCGTCACCGCGATCCGCGAGCTGTTCGAGGAAACCGGCGTCCTGCTCGCCGACGTGACGCCGCAGCAGGCCAGCGCGGCCTGGGCCGCGCTGCGCACCGGCCCCGGCTTCGACGAATTGCTCGCGCCGACCGGCGTGCGGCTATCGGCCGGCACGCTGCACCCGTGGTCGCGCTGGATCACGCCCACCCTCAGCAGCGTGACGCGCAAGCGCTTCGACACCCGCTTCTTCGTCGCCACCGTGCCGGCCGGCCAGGTGCCCGGGCACGACACGCATGAGGCCACTGCGAGCGTCTGGCTGTCACCGCGCGAAGCGCTGCGCCGCTACTGGGACGGCCAGATCGAACTGGCGCCGCCACAGATCATGAGCCTGGCGCACCTGGCGCGCCACCGCAGCGCCGCCGGCGTGCTGCAGGCGGCGCGCTCCGGTGCGCCGCCCTGCATTCGTCCCGAGCCGCGTGACGTCGAGGGCGTCCGCGTGCTGTGCTACCCCGGGGACCCCGGGCATTCGCAGCAACGACAGGTGCTGCCCGGACCCACGCGCCTGACCTGGCGCAACCAGCGCTTCGAGCCGGACGCCGGCCTGCCCATCCTGCTGGGCGACTGATCCGCGCGGCATGGCCGCCCTTCAAGGGTCCCACAGGCCGCGCTGACGCGTGCCTACAGCCGCTCGCGGGCGGCGCCTGCGCGGCCGCAACGGCGCGCGCATTCCAATCACACAAAGCCGGCCGGACTCCGCGCTACAACGACAGGTATCGGACTCTTCGCTTCCGCACGCGATCAGCGAGAACATTGCCCAGCGGGCCGGCCGGCTTCCATCGCGGAGCACCTCGCGGCCGCGCCTCCGGCGCACCGGCATCAGCGAGATGGAGGCTCCCACGCGCCGCTGCGCCGTTCACCTACAGGTCGCATCCCCACGGCGGACCTACCCTGAAGGCAGGTCACGACACCACAACAAAACGCCAGGGAGAATCCGATGAGTCCGCTGATGATGCGCTTCTTCACATTGGTGGGCATCGCCCTTGCGGCGGCCAGCATGCAGATGCGGGTACGTGCCGAGACCGTCACCGCCCCGGACCACCAGCAGGTGCGCTCCATCGACCAGTGCTCCACCTGAGGATGCCCGTGCCGTACCAACCTTCCCCCCAGGATTTCAGCCTGCCCGCTCGCTCGCGCCAGCGCGCGCGCAGTAAGGCAGCGGTGGCGTGGTCCCTGCTGTTCACCGCGGTGCTGCTTGGCGGCGTGTTCGCTTCGGACCTGCCCCAGGCGGCAGCGCCCAGAAGCGTGACGCCGCAGGTCGTGCAGCGCGTGGTGGAGCAGCAGCTCAATGCGCTGGCCAGCGAGGACGCCGCCAGCGCCTTTGCACTCGCCGATCCCGGCATGCGCACGCAGTTCGGCAACGCGGAAACCTTCCTCGCCACCGTCCGCGAGAAGTACCCGATGCTGGTGCGGCCGGCCAGCGTGCTGTTCCTGAAGGCCGAGACCGACGGCACGATCGCGATGCAGAAGGTGCGCGTCACCGATGTCAATGGCGCAGCGTGGTCGCTGACCTACCTGCTCAACCGCCAGCAGGACGACCAGTGGCGCATCAGCGGCTGCGTCGTCACCTCGGAAGGCAAGCGCATCCTGGCCTGATCCACACCCAATGAAAAAGCGCGGCACATGCCGCGCTTTTTCATGGGCGACGCAGATTTAGTTGCGGTCGGCCTTGGCGGTACGGGTGGAGCGCGAGGAGCTGTTGCTCGCCATGCTGCCCGATCCCGTGGAGCTCGAGCTCGCGGAGTCCGACGAACCGCTGCTGCTCGGCGTGCTGGAAGCGCTGGAGCCCGAGCTCATCGTGCCGGAAGAGCCGGCGGTGGACGCCGAGCCGCTGCCGCTGGTCGAGCCTTGCGCAGCTGCGCCGGAACCGGCGCCCGGCGTGCCGGTCGAGCCCATCGGCGTGTTCTGCGTGCTGCGCTGGCCGGCGCCCGTGGCGGGGTCGCTGGCGGGCTTCGGCGGCGTGCCCTGGGCAAAGGCGAGGCTGAAGGTGGCGGCCGTGACGGCTGCGATGACGATCTTGAACGACATGTTTGACTCCTTGGTCTGCTTGGATTTGGATCTTCCCCGGCGAGAGCGCCGGGTACCCCAGAGTAGGCTTGCCCCCATGAGGCGTCGTCGGTCCCCGGCGCAGCAATTTGTCGGACGAAAGCTTGCAGATCGCCCGCGAAATGGAGTCTTCAGTTGGACTCGAGATCGTTGAACACCGCGCGAAGCGGGCGGGATTCCGGCAGCACATAGACGATGCTGCGCGAGCGTCCGAGCACCGGCTCGACCACCTTCAGGTAGAAGGCTTCCGGCACCACCACGCAACCCCAGGACACGCGCCGGTCCTGCACGACGTCGTTGCCAAGCCGATCCGCACGGGCCTTGAAAGAGAAGCCCGGGCGCAGGCGATGGATCGCGAACGCGCTTTCGTAGTCCACCCACACCACGTGTTCACCGGATGTGTTGACACCGGGAGAAGCCTCGAAGCGCCCGGCCGGCGTGGTGCGTTCCTGCGGTGGCACGTGGCCTGTCTGCGCGCGCAGGCCCACGCCGGGGACCGTGTGGTCGCCCGGCGCGCTGCCCAGGAGCACCGCGGATTGGCCGGCCAGCCGGCCGGCGGCATCGAAGACGTAGATCCGGGCGGCGCGCTTGTCGACCACGGCGAACGGGCTGCCGCCGGCGTCGCGGCTGCCGCGCACCCATTCGAGCACGCTGCCGGCATCGCGGCTGACCGCCATCTTCCAGGTATCGGGTGCCGCGAGCGCCAACGGCGTCGCGGCCATCCATGCGGTACACACGGCTGCGCTGCGCAGCCACCGGCGGAAGTCCAGCATCCGAGTCCCCCGTGTTGCCGAGCCATGGTTGGCTCAACAAGGGAAGATGCTAGCAAGCGCGACAGTGCGCGGGATGATTTGTAAAGGTAACAGCCGCGCTACGAGGCCTGCATTGCGACCTTCTGCACGCCGTTGGATCTGGCGGGGCCCTTCACGGCCTGCAGTGCGAGGCCCTTTTTCCAGGCCGCCACCTGCGCCGGGTCCCGCACGTCGAAAGAGCCGAAGACCTGTTGCGGCGTCTTGACATCGGGCAGCACGTACACCACGGCGCCGTACTTCTGCACGGCGGGACTCAGCACTTCCTCGTAGAAGGTCACCGGCAGGTTGATGCAGCCGAACGAGATGCGGTTGTCCTCGACCACCCGCGACGCCAGGCGCTCCAGCCGCCTTTCCGCCGCCACGTTCGGCCTGATCCGGTGCATCGAGACGGCGGCGTCGTAGTCGACCCAGACGATGTCTTCATTGTTGGTGTTGCGCCCGGGTTCGGCGATGAAGCGCCCGGCAGGCGTCGTTTTTTCTTCCGGCCGGACCTGGTTCAGGGGCTTGTCACCGATGCCGGGAAAGGAGTCGTCGCCGCGGGCGGCACCCAGCAGCGCCGGCGCGCTTTCCTTGAGCTTGCCATCCGGGGCGAACACGTAGACCCGCGCATCCTTCTTGTCGACGATGACGAAAGCGTGACGGCCGTGGTTGCTGGTGAAAACGGCCCAGTTCGCCACGTGGCGTGCCGCAGCGGACGGTCGTTCGCCGGCGAAGTTGGCCATGCGCAGGGAAGGTTCGACGGGCGCCTCGACGCGGGCGCGCGGCGCGGCAGGCGCTTGCGTGACGGCAGGCGGCGGTTGCGGCGGCGCCTTGGCCGCCTGGTACATGCGCAGGGGCGGAACGATGAGCACGAGCAGCACGGCTCCGATCAGCAACCCCTTCTTCAGGGAATCGGTGAATTCGGAACCAGTGCGCTCCTCGCCGGCTCGAGGCTCTTTCATGCCGCTGCGCCGCCTCTCACTCGGCGGAGGACGCCCGCGAGAGCTGCTGCCACTGCTCGATCTGCAGCGACGGGTCGGCGCATTCGCAGCCGAGCGCGTAGTCGAAATCGTCGGACGTGCTGCTGGACAGGTCCATCATCACCGGCGTGGCGGCGGACTGCGCGGGCTGCATATCGGTCATGTGGATCTCCCTCGTGTGAAGATTCATTCTTGGCTGCGGCCGCGCTGGCCGTTATCCGACGATCGCCCAATGCCACGTAGGCGAACGCCTACGCATGAGCTTGGTGAGCGGCCGCCCGGACTATGCCGGCAACGCCGATTTGCCGCGCACCTTGCGAACGGCAGCGTACGCGGCCACGAGCACCGACCCTGCCACGATGCCGACCACTGCGTCGATCAGCATTCCCGCCGGCACGCGCCAGGCCCCGGCGCGCTCGGTCAGGTCGGCCGCCAGGTGGTGCAGGGGCGGCAGCCCGTGCTCCAGGATGCTGCCGCCGACCAGGAACATCGCCGCGGTGCCGGCCACGGACAGGAATTTCATCAGCCAGGGCGCCGTCCACAGGATGCCCCTGCCGACCGCGCGCGCCGCGGCCCCGGCCTTCCGACTGAGGTACAGGCCCAGGTCATCGAGCTTGACGATGCCTGCCACCAGGCCATAGACACCCACGGTCATGATCAGCGCGATGCCGACGAGGACGGCCAGGCGGGTGACGAAGTCCTGCCCGGTCAGCGTGCCCAGCGAGATGACGATGATCTCGGCGGAGAGGATGAAGTCGGTGCGGATGGCGCCCTTGATCTTCTCCTTCTCGAAGGCGACCATGTCCACCTTGTTGAGTGCGGCCTCGCGCAGTTCCCGGCGGTGCGCATCGTCCTCCTCGCGCGAATGCAGCAGCCGGTGCGCCAGCTTCTCCGCCGCCTCGAAGCACAGGAACGCGCCCCCGACCATCAGCAACGGCGTGACGGCCCAGGGCGCCACGGCACTGATGGCCAGGGCGGCCGGCACCAGGATGGCCTTGTTGACCAGGGAGCCTTGCGCCACTTTCCAGACCACGGGCAGCTCGCGGTCCGCGACCACGCCGCTCACCTGCTGGGCATTCAGCGCGAGGTCGTCGCCCAGCACGCCTGCCGTCTTCTTGGCGGCGACCTTGGTGAGGACGGAGACGTCGTCGAGCAGCGACGCGATGTCGTCAAGCAGTGCGAGAAGGCTGGTGGCCATGGAGGGTTCGTTGTCGTTGTCGGCCCATTATCACGAGCCGATCGCCAAAAAGGGGCCGGCCTGGCGCGTGCCGGTGCACGACCAGGAGCGCTGCCCTCGTCGACTCAGTAATTGCCGGTGCGGTACGGGCTGCGGGGCACGTACTTGTGCTCGCCGTCCGGGATCGGCTCGGCCTTGGGATCCGGGCGGTGCTGGACCGCGTTGGTCCCGTCCTCGCCGGGCGGGCGCCGCCGGCTGCGCGCGGCGTCCGCCTCCGGCTTGGGCTTGCTGGAACGTCGGTACAGGTTCATGCATGCACATTAGGTTTGGCCCCGCGGCGCGCATGTAGGACGCCGACCCTGCGCGTGTCCGCCGCATGCCGACTCGATGGGTCGGCGCCGGCAACGATGGCATAGTCGCAGGCGATGCTCCGCCTGATCCTCGTCTTCCTTGCCTGCTGGAGCGCCGTCAGCGCGCCTGCCGCGCCGCCGTCCTTCCAGGACTCCATGGCGCAGCGCACGCTCGCCTGCACCAGCTGCCACGGCAAGGAAGGGCGCGCCGGCCCCGACGGCTATTACCCGCGCATCGCCGGCAAGCCTGCCGGTTATCTCTACAACCAGCTGCTCCATTTCCGCGAAGGCCGCCGGCATTACGGATTGATGGCGGGGCTGGTGGAAACGCTGTCCGACGAGTACCTGTACGAAATCGCGCTGCACTTCTCGAAACTGGACGTGCCGTACCCCCCTCCCCAGCCCGCCACGGCGGCCCCGGAGGTGCTGCAGCGCGGCCGCGCACTGGCATTGCAGGGCGATGCGGAGCGCCGCCTGCCCGCGTGCGCCAGTTGCCATGGACAGTCCCTCACCGGCGTCCAGCCGACGACGCCCGGCCTGCTCGGGCTGTCGCGCGATTACCTGAACGCCCAGCTCGGCGCCTGGCGCACCGGCCAGCGACGCGCCGTCCTGCCCGATTGCATGGCGGAAATCGCACGCCGGCTCGCCCCCGAGGACCTGTCCGCGGTGACTGCGTGGCTGGCCTCCGAAGCGCCGCCGCGCGACAGCCGGCCGACAGCGGCCGTGGTGCCCGCCGCCGCGCAGCCCACGCCGGCACGCCGCAAGGGCCGCAAGCCGGCGCCGGTGGCGCAAGCACCCGAGCCCCCGCCCATGCGCTGCGGATCGGCGCAGCTTCCGGTTGCCGGGACGTCGCGATGAAGCGCGCGCTGCTGGTCCTCGCGGGCCTGGTGGGGGGCCTCTTCCTGCTGGTGTGGATGTCCGCTTTCTGGGGTGGCCAGAGCATCAACGAAACCGCGCCCACGATGCCGCCGTCCAGTGACCAGGTCGCGCGCGGCGCGTACCTTGCGCGCGCAGGCAATTGCATGTTGTGCCATACCGAGCGCGGCGCGGCCACCTATGCCGGCGGCCGTCCGCTGGCGACGCCGTTCGGCACCGTGTACTCGAGCAACCTGACGCCCGACGCGGAAACGGGGATCGGGCGCTGGTCCGCAGCGCACTTTCGCCGCGCGCTGCATGAAGGCCGTTCGCGCGACGGCCGCCTGTTGTACCCCGCGTTCCCCTACACGCACACCACGCGGGTGAGCGGCGCCGATGCCGACGCCCTGTTCGACTTCCTGCGCAGCCTGCCGCCGGTGCACCGGCCGAACCTGCAGCATCGCCTGCGCTGGCCGTACAGCACGCAGGCGGCGCTGGCGGTCTGGCGCGCCATCTACTTCCGCGCCGGGACCTTCGTCGAGGATCCGGCGCGCGGGCGCGAATGGAATCGCGGCGCCTACCTCGTGCAGGGGCTGGGCCATTGCGGCGCCTGCCACACGTCGCGCGATGCGCTGGGCGGCCTGCGCGACGCCATGGACCTGTCGGGCGGGCTGATCCCGATGCAGAACTGGTATGCGCCGTCGCTGACGGCCGCCGGCGAGGCGGGCGTGGCCGAGTGGTCGCTCGAGGACATCCAGACGCTGCTGCAGACCGGCAACTCCCCGCGCGGGACGGTGCAGGGCCCGATGGCCGGCGTCGTGCTGCACAGCACCCAGTTCCTCGAACCCGGCGACCTCCGTGCGATGGCCGTCTACCTCAAGAGCCTGCCGCCGACACCGGCGGACACCAATCCGCTCGAAGTGCCGAAAGCCGCCGGCGCGGTGCTTGCAAGAGGCGGGAAGCTCTATGAGCAGCACTGCGCTGCCTGCCACGGCGACAAGGGCGAAGGGGTGCGCGGCGCCTACCCGGCCCTGGCGGGCAACCGGGCGGTGACGATGCCTGTGACAGCCAACCTGGTCCAGGTCGTGCTGCACGGCGGCTTCGCGCCGGCCACGCGCGGCAACCCGCGTCCCTATGGCATGCCGCCCTTCGCGACGACGCTGTCCGACGCCGACGTGGCCTCCGTCCTGAGCTACTTGCGTGCGTCGTGGGGCAACGCGGCGGCGCCGGTCAGCGAACTGGCGGTTTCGCAGCAGCGGTCCAGCCAGCGCGAGTGAGGATGCAACCGGTCATGTCGCTGCGACGCGTGCGCCTTCCCGCCGACCTGCCGGGCCAGCTCTGGTTGGGCCCGATGCCCGGACGTTTCAACAGCTGGGCCGACTTCGAGGCGGAGGCACAGCGCGCCGGCCTGGCGCTGGTGGTGTGCCTGACGCCGCGCGCCGAACTGGCCGAGCTATCGCCCGACTACCACGCGGCGGTCGTCGCCGGGCGCCTCGGCTTTCGCTGGCTGCACCTGCCGATGCGCAATTTCGGCGTGCCGGAAGACCCCGCCGGATTCCGGCGCGAGGTCCACGAGATGGCAGGCGCCATCCGGCGCGGCGACGCCGTGCTGCTGCACTGCGCAGCCGGGATCGGGCGCACCGGGACCACCGCGGCGTGCGTGCTCAAGGCGCTGGGACTGGGCGCGCAAGAGTCGCTGCAGCGCGTCCGCGAGGCGGGGTCGAACCCGCAGAATGCGGAGCAGTCGGGGCTGGTGGACTGGTTCTAGCGGAGCCTGGGGTCGCCTTGTCACCGGGGTTCGCCTTCGGGCTCACCGCCGGCCTACGCGAAGGGGTTGGCGAAGACGAACATCATCGCCACGCCCACCCCGATCAGGAAGTTGGCGTCGATCAGGCCGGCGACCAGGAACATCTTGACCTGCAGCGGCTCCATCATCTCCGGCTGGCGCACGGCGCCTTCGAGAAAACGCCCGGCCATGGCGCCGATGCCCAGGCAGGCGCCGATCGCCCCCAACCCGATGATGAGACCGCACGCCAGTGCGATGAGACCTGTGTCTGTCATGGTGACCTCCGTTTGTGGAACCTGTCCGCATGGTGCAGGCGCGACGTCATCCTGGCGATGACGTGGGAGGTCATGGGGTGATGCGCTGGCCGGCCACCGCGGCCAGGTCCGCGTCGCTGACCAGCGCCGGCGCCAGCTCGCGCAGCGGCAGCAGCACGAAGGCGCGCTCGCGCAGGCGCGGATGCGGCACGGTCAGCCGCGCGCTGTCGATGCGGGCGCTGCCATAAAGCAGCAAGTCGAGGTCGAGCGTGCGCGGCGCATGGTGGTACGGCCGCTCGCGGCCGGCCGCCTGTTCGATGGCCTGCAGGTGCCGCAGCAGTCCGGGCGCGTCGAGGGCGGTCTCCAGTTGGGCCACCGCATTGAAGTAGTCCGGCCCGCTGGCGTCGACCGGAGCGCTTCGATAGATGCGTGACGACTGCACCACCCGGGTGGAGGGCAATTGCCCCAAGGCAGCGATTGCATCCTGCAAGGCCTGCGGCGCGTCGCCGAGATTGGCGCCCAGGCCGACAAAAGCCACGACCGCTTCGCGCATCCGGGACCCCGGGGCTGTCAGTCGCCGTCGCCGCCCGACGCCGTGGCCTGCGCGTCGCCGCCGCCCTGGCCGGAGGGCTTGCGGCGGCGCCGCCGACGCTTGCGTGGCGGTTCGCCGCTCGCGCTGCTCTCGCCTTCTCCGTCGGCGTGCGCGACTTCGTCGACGGGCCCGGCCGCGCTTGCCGGCTTTTTCGCCGCGACCGGCGCGGGCGCCGTGTCACGCGGCGCGTCGCGCGGGCCCCCGTCCTCGTCACCGGACTTCGGCACGCGCTTGACCTTGCGTTGTTGCTTGTGCTGCTCGTCGCGCAGCGCCGCCACCAGGTCCTCGCGCACGGTGTCGCTGGCCTGGCTGAAGTCCTGCCACCAGTCGGCCAGCACGTCGTCCACCTCGCCGATGTCGGCGCGCAGCCGCATGAAGTCGAAGGCGGCGCGAAAGCGCGGCTGCTCGGCCAGGCTGAACGGCGTGTTGCCGGTGCGCTTCTCGAAGCGCGGCTGCATCATCCAGATCTCGCGCATGTCCGCGCCCAGCTTGCCGCGGCCGGAGATGTCGCCGATGCGCGATTCGAAGACCTCGTCGATCGCTTCCTGCAACGCGGGGAAGGGATGCTGCCTGCGGTTCAGCCGGCTCTGCCAGCCGTCGCGCACTTCCGCCCACAGCACGCACGCGAGCAGGAAGCTGGGGGCGACCGGCTTGTTCTCGCCGACACGGCGATCGGTGTCCTGCAGCGCGGCGCGCACGAAAGGCTGGTCGGCGCGCTCGACGATCAGGTCCAGCAGCGGATAGATGCCGCGCGCCAGCCCCTGGGCCTTGAGCTGCTCGATGGTGGCGATCGAATGCCCCGTCTGCAGCAGCTTGAGCATCTCGTCGAACAGGCGGCTTTGCGGCACTTCCTGCAGCAGCGGCAGGCTCGGCACGATGGGCGCCTTCGTCTTGGGCTCGATCTTGAAGCCGAGGCCCGCCAGCTTGGCGGCGAAACGCACCGCGCGGATGATGCGCACCGGGTCTTCGCGATAGCGCGCGGCCGGGTCGCCGATCATCCGCAGGAGTTTCTTCTTGGCGTCGGCGATGCCGCCGTGGTAGTCCACCACGACGCGCCGCTCGGGGTCGTAATACATCGCGTTGATGGTGAAGTCGCGGCGCGCCGCGTCTTCTTCCTGCGGACCCCAGACGTTGTCGCGCAGCACCCGGCCCGACGAGTCGACCGCGTGCTTCATGCCCGCGAGCTCGCTCTTGCTGGTGCGCTCGTTGCCGCTCACCGCTTCGGCGTCAGCGCTCTCCAGGTACGCGCGGAACGTGGAGACCTCGATCACCTCGTGCTCGCGCCCGCGGCCGAACACCACGTGCACGATGCGAAAGCGCCGGCCGATGATGAAGGCGCGGCGGAACAGCGCCTTCACCTGCTCGGGCGTCGCGGTCGTGGCCACGTCGAAGTCCTTGGGACGCAGGCCGAGGAGCAGGTCGCGCACCGCGCCGCCGACGATGAACGCCTCGTGCCCGCCCTCCTTGAGGGTGCGAACGACGCTCAGTGCGCGTTCGTCCACCAGGGTGGGATCGATGCCGTGGACTTCAGGCCCGACTTCCTGGCGCTTGCCGAATTTGGGCTTGCGGCCGCTGCCGAGCAGCCTGTCGATGAATTTCTTGATCATGGGGAAAAAGCAGGGCTCTCAGGCCCTCTCGAAGAGGTCGAGTATGCGCCAGCCCCGCTCCTGGGCCAGGCTGCGCAGTTTCGGGTCCGGGTTGGTCGCGACCGGGTGGTCCACGCGCTCTAGGAGCGGCAGGTCGTTCATGGAATCGGAATAGAAGGTGGTTTCGACGCCGTCCCAGTCGAGGCCGCGGCGCCGCAGCCACTGTTCGACGCGGACCACCTTGCCGCCCCGCATGGAGGGCACGCCGGCGATTTCGCCGGTGATCCAGCCGGCCGCATCCCGCTCCAGTTCGACGGCGATCAGCTCGGCCACGCCGAACGCGGCTGCGATCGGCCGCGTGACGAGCTCGTTGGTCGCCGTGACGATGGCCACGGCGTCGCCCGCCCGCTGGTGCTGGCGCACCAGCTCCAGCGCCTGCGGCCGCAGCGCCGGGGTGATCCACTCGCGCATGAAGCGCTCATGCGCCTGCACATAGGCCTGGTGGCCGCGCAGCCGCACCGCCTCCACGGCGAAGCGCACATAGTCGTGCACGTCCAGCGTGCCGGCGATGTAGTGGGCATAGAACGTGTCGTTGCGGCGCTTGAAGTCGACCGGATCGGTCCAGCCGATCTGCTGCGTGAACTCGCCCCACGAATGGTCCGAGTCGATCGGCAAAAGCGTGTGGTCGAGGTCGAAAAGCGTGACCCGCGTTCGCTGTGCAGTCAATCGTTCTCCAGCATGGACTTGATGAGGGGAATGGTGATGGCACGCTGCGCCTGCAGCGCGTACGCGTCCAGGTGATCGAGCAGTTGCATGAGGCTGCCGAGGTCGCGCGAGAAGCGGTGCAGGATGAAATCCATCACCTCGTCGCTCAGGAACACGCCGCGCGCATCCGCCTCCTGGCGCAGCACGGCGCGCCGCTCGGTCTCGCTGAGCACATGCAGTTCGAAGACGTGGCCCCAGCCCAGGCGCGTGCGCAAGTCCTCGCGCAGCTTGAGGTCCGCGGGGGGGAACAGGCCGGCGGCCAGCACGCCGCGCTGCAGCGCCTGCGCCTGCACGAACCAGGAGAACGCGGCGTGCTGCTGCACGGCCGAATACTGGTGCACGTCGTCCATGACGACGACCGCCCAGTTTTCGTCGAAGGCCGGCGGCTCCGCCAGCGACGGGTCGAGCCAACCGACCAGCGCACCGAGCTCGCGCAGCGCGGCCTGCACCGCCTGCAACAGGTGCGTCTTGCCGCTGCCGGCCGGCCCCCACAGGTAGGTGGGCACCGGGGAGCGCGTCGGGCTGCCTGCCCACAGCTGCAGGTGCTTCCACGCGGCCTCGCTGGGCCCGGCCATGAAGCTGGCAAGGCTCGGTCCCCGGGCCAGGCCGATGTCGAGCGTGAGCTGCTTCATTCGCTCCACGCCTTATCCCTGGTACAGGCGGCTGGACAGGTAGCCGGCCCGGATGCGCCGGATCGCCACCAGCAGCAGCGCACTGGCAGGCAGTGCGATCAGGACGCCGACGAATCCGAACAGCTGGCCGAAGGCGAGCAGCGCGAAGATCACGGCGAGCGGGTGCAGGCCGATGCGCTCACCCACCAGCCGCGGGGTGAGGTAGAAGCCCTCGAACACCTGCCCCAGCCCGTAGACCGAGCCCACCATCACCAGCGCCTTGATCGATGCGAATTCCAGCACGCCGGCGACGATGGCCAGGACCAGGCCGATGCCGAAACCCACGTAGGGAACGAACATGGCCAGGCCAGTGAACACACCGATCGGCACCGCCAGGTCCAGCCCGAACAGCGCCAGCCCCGTGCTGTAGAAGACGGCCATCGTGGCCATCACCAGCAACTGGCCGCGCAGGTACTGCCCCAGCACGAGGTCGGCCTCGTGGGTGAACGAATCGACGCCCGGGCGCACGCGCGGCGGCACGAGCTCCAGCGCGCGGGCGACCACCTGCTTCCAGTCCAGCAACAGGTAGAACAAGGCCACCGGGATCAGCACCGTGTAGCCCACCACGGTGAACAGCACGCTGCCGCCGAGCTTGAGGGACGACCATAGGGATCCGAAGCTGTCGCCCCAGTTGGCGTTCAGGTACCCGACCAGCAGTTCGCGCAGGCTGGCCAGGTCCAGCGCGATGCGGATGCCGAACTGCGCCAGCCACGGGGACAGCGTGATGTGCAGCCTGTCCAGCAGCAACGGCAGCTGCTCGCGGATCAGCGGGATCTCCTTGAGCAGCACCGGGATGATCAGCAGGACCAGGCAGAACATCGCCAGCAGGAACAGCAATTGGACGATGACCACCGCCAGCACGCGGGGCATGCGGCCGCCCCAGAGGGCGTCGAGCCGGTCGACCAGGGGCGTGAGCGCATAGGCCAGCACCGCCGCCACGATGAAGGGCGTGAGCACGGGCCCCAGCGCGCGCATGGCGAACAGGGCCAGCACGGCGATCGCCAGCCAGGCCGCGGCCTGCTTCTGCGTGGGGGTGAATTGCATCCGGGGGAGTGGACCGGCTCCGCGACGGGCCGGCAAGTAAAATCGAAGACAAATTCTATCGGCCGGCGCTCGCGCCCCGGTCCAGCCCACCTCCATGAACCCTTCCCCCCTCTCGTACAAGGATGCCGGCGTCGACATCGACGCCGGCGACGCACTGGTCGAACGGATCAAGCCGCTGGCGAAAAGGACCATGCGCGAGGGTGTGCTGGCGGGCATCGGCGGCTTCGGCGCCCTGTTCGAGGTGCCCAAGCGCTACAAGGAGCCGGTGCTGGTGAGCGGCACCGACGGCGTCGGCACCAAGCTGAAGCTCGCGTTCGAGTGGGGCATGCATGACACCGTGGGCATCGACCTGGTGGCCATGAGCGTGAACGACGTGCTGGTGCAAGGCGCCGAGCCACTGTTCTTCCTGGACTACTTCGCCTGCGGCAAGCTCGAGGTGGACACCGCGGCAGCGGTCATCGGCGGCATCGCCCGCGGCTGCGAGCTGGCCGGCTGCGCCCTGATCGGCGGCGAGACGGCGGAGATGCCGGGCATGTATCCGTCCGGGGAGTACGACCTGGCCGGCTTCGCCGTCGGCGCCGTCGAAAAGTCGAAGATCCTGGCGGGGCAGGACGTGCGGGACGGCGACGTCGTGCTGGGGCTGGCCTCCAGCGGCGTCCATTCCAACGGCTTTTCCCTGGTGCGCAAGTGCATCGAGCGAGCCGGTGCGGCGCGATTGCCCGCGACGCTGGACGGCAAGCCGTTCCGCCAGGCCGTGATGGAGCCCACGCGCATCTACGTCAAGCCGGTGCTGGCGGCGCTGGCGGCGCACCCGGGCATCAAGGCCCTGGCCCACATCACCGGCGGTGGCCTGCTGGAGAACATCCCCCGCGTGCTGCCCGACGGACTGGCTGCGCACCTGAAGGCCAACAGCTGGCCGCGCACCGAGTTGTTCGCCTGGCTGCAGGCCACCGCGGCCATCGACGACCACGAGATGAACCGCACCTTCAACAATGGCATCGGCATGGTGGTCGTGGTCGCCCCGGCCGACGCCGCCGCCGTGGCGGCGACGCTGCATCGCCAGGGCGAGCAGGTGCACGAGATCGGCCGCATCGGCCCGCGCGGCGCGGGTGCGCCCGTGACGGTCGGCTGACACTGCGCATGCAAGGCCCCGCGCCGGGCCGGCTGCCCGCGGGCATCTGGGCGCTGGGCTTCGTCAGCCTGCTCATGGATGTCTCCTCGGAGATGATCCACAGCCTGCTGCCCATCTTCCTGGTGACCGGCCTGGGCGCCAGCATGCTGGTGGTCGGGCTGCTCGAGGGGGTGGCCGAGGCGACGGCGTTGATCGTGAAAGTGTTCTCCGGCGCCTGGAGCGACTGGCTCGGGCGCCGCAAGCCGCTGGCGGTGCTGGGCTACGGCCTCGGGGCCGCTTCCAAGCCTCTCTTCGCATTGGCCGACTCCGCCGGCCTGGTGCTCGGCGCGCGGCTGATCGACCGCGTCGGCAAGGGCATCCGCGGCGCGCCGCGTGACGCGCTGGTCGCGGACATCGCGCATCCGTCCCAGCGCGGCGCCGCCTACGGCTTGCGGCAGTCGCTGGACACGGTCGGTGCTTTCCTCGGACCGGTCATCGCCATCGGCCTGATGCTGCTGTGGGCCAATGATTTCCGCGCCGTCTTCTGGCTGGCGGCGATCCCCGCCGTGCTCTCGGTGCTGCTGCTCGTCGTGGGCGTGCGCGAGCCGGCCCGGCCGGCCGGCGCCGTGCGCACCAACCCGATCCGGCGCGACAGCCTGCGGCAGCTGTCGCGTGCCTATTGGTGGGTGGTGGCCATCGGCGCGCTGTTCACGCTGGCGCGCTTCAGCGAAGCCTTCCTGGTGCTGCGGGCGCAGCAAGGCGGCCTGGCCATCGCGTGGGCGCCGCTGGTGCTGATCGCCATGAACGTCGTGTACTCCGGGCTGGCCTATCCGTTTGGCAAGCTGGCGGATCGGGTGTCCCATCGCACGCTGCTGGCCGTGGGACTCGCGGTGCTGATGGCCGCGGACCTGGCGCTGGCCGCTGCGGACAGCGGCCCGCTGCTGTGGGCCGGCATCGGCCTGTGGGGCGTGCACATGGCGCTCACCCAGGGCCTGCTGGCCACGATGGTCGCCGCAGCCGCGCCGCAGGCCTTGCGCGGCACCGCATTCGGCGTGTTCAACCTGGCCAGCGGGATCGCGATGCTGGTGGCCAGCGGCCTGGCCGGCCTGCTGTGGGACCGCCTCGGCGGCGCCAGCCCCTTCATGGCCGGGGCGGCGATCAGCGCCTTGGCACTTGGGGCGCTCGCATGGAAGGCGCCGACGGCGGACGGCGGCTAGCGGGCGACAGGCGGCGGCGGACGTTGCGCAGCTACAAAAGCCGGAGCAAGCGGCGTTGCGCCAGGCTGGACTTGCCGCATTTCCTGGCGGAAACTGCCGCTTCATCCCGAGGAGCAGTCATGCCGGTCGTCGCGGTCGTCAACCGCAAGGGAGGGAGCGGAAAGAGCACCTTCGCCGCCCACGTGGCCGCCTGGTGCGCCCGTGAACGCCTGGCCGTGATGCTGGGCGACATCGACCGCCAGCAATCCAGCCGCGGCTGGCTGCGCCGGCGCGATGCGGCGCTGCCGGCCATCGCCCCCTGGACCATCGACCAGAAGAACGTGCTGCGGGTGCCCACCGGCATCACGCACGTCGTGCTGGACACACCCGGCGGCCTGCACGGCTTCGAACTCGCGCGCATCGTGATGTTCGCCGACGCCATCGTCCTGCCGGTGTGCCCCTCGATGTTCGACCGTGAATCGGCGGCCGCCTGCATTGCCGAACTGATGACGCTGCCGCGCATCGCCAAGGGCCAGTGCCGCCTGGCGACGGTGGGCATGCGGGTGGACGGCCGCACCAATGCCGCCGACATGCTGCGCGCCTGGTCCGCCGAGCAGAAGGTGGAGATGGTGGGCATGCTGCGCGAGACGCAGCTGTACGTGCGCAGCCTGGAACGCGGCCTGACCATGTTCGACCTGCCGGACGACAAGGCCGCGGTGGACCTGGCCCAATGGGTGCCCATCCTGGACTGGCTGCGGCCGGTGCTCAAGCCGCTGCCCGCGGCGGAGGCGCGCACGCGCGAAAGCGTGCTGGCGTCCGTCCATCGGGGTTCGGTGCTCCGGGGTGCGCGGCCGTTGAATCCGCTGGTGCGGGCGGCCTAACCCCGCCGCTACTGCTTGGCGCGGCGCAGGTCGGCCACGCGGTCGGCGATGGCGTCGATGTCCAGCGCGTCCTGCGCGTGCACCAGGTAGGTTTCCAGGTCTTCGACGGCACGCTGCGAATGGCCTTGTTCGGCATGGGCCAGCCCGCGATCCCGGAATTCCGCCCAAGCGTCGGGCAGCAGGATCAGCAGCCGGTTCTGCACGGCGATCACGCGTTGCCAGTCTTCCTGCGCGCGATGGATCTCCTTGAGGTTGCGCAGCATGCGCGCGACGATGTCGCGCGGCGGCGCCGCCTGCAGGTACAGGCCCAGGGGCACCTCGAATTCATCCACCAGTCCGCTGCGCCGCTTGTACGGCTCCAGCCGCTCGGAGAGTTCCTCGCGGGACAGCGACTGGCCGGTGAAAGGATCGATCACCACCTGGCCTTTCGGCAGGTTGACCTTGACCATGAAGTGGCCCGGGAAGCACACGCCGCGGGCATGCAGCCCGATGCCCTGCGCCAGCTCGATCCACAGGACCGCCAGCGAGATCTGGATGCCGCGCCGGGTGCGCAGCACCACGTTGAGGTAGCTGTTGTCGGGGTCGCAGTAGTCGTTGACGTTGCCGCCGAAGCTGAGGTCGCGGAAGAAGAACTGGTTCAGCGTGCGCAGCCGCTGCAGCGCCGCGGCGTCCACCGGGATGCGGCGCTTCAGGCGCGCCAGCAGCTGGTCGACGTCGCCCAGGACCACTTGCAGGTCCAGGTCGGGGTATTCGTCCTGCGCCAGGCTGGCCGCCGCCTCGAGCAGCGGGAACTGTTCGTCGCTTTGCACCAGCATCCGGAAATACTCCAGCGGCGTGGGAGCAGTGAATTGCAGCGACATGTGCTCGTTGTAATGGACGGGCCAGGAGGCGTCAAGCCACCGTGGCTGGTTCGCGTCGCTCGCGGATCATCGCGTGACAAACTGACGCAGCTTCAAGCCCGTCAGCGCGAGCGAGAGGAAGTAGATCGCAGCGCACGCGGCCAGCATCCCGGCCATCGCGCCGGCCCGCAGCCACGCCTGCGTGCGCCATTGCATCCACGGGAACGCCTGGTTCGACCACAGCAGGAAAGCACCGAGCACGATGGTCGCGACGATGACCTGGAGCAGGAACACGCCCCACCCGGGACGCGGGCGATACCGCCCGCGCCGCAGCAGGATCGCCAGCAGCACGCCCGCGTTCACCAGGGCCCCGATGCCGATGGACAGCGCCAGCCCCGCATGCCGCAGGTAGGGCACGAGCGCGATGTTGCACAGCTGGGTGACCGCCAGCGCCGCCAGCGCGATCTTCATCGGGGTCTTCATGTCATGGCTGGCGTAGAAGCCGGGCGCCAGCACCTTGATCGCGACGATCCCGAGCAGCCCCGTGCCGTAGCCGGCCAGCGCGATGGCGACCTGCCGCACGTCCGCGTCGGTGAACGCACCATAGTGGAACAGCGTGGCCACCAGCGGCACCCCGAACAGCAGCAGGGCGACGGAACTCGGCACGGCCAGCAGGACGACCAGCCGCAGGCCCCAGTCCAGCATCCCGGAATAGCGCTCCTCGTCCTGGCTCGCCCGCGCGGCGGCCAGCTGCGGCATGAGCACCACGCCCAACGCCACACCCAGCAAGGCCGTGGGAAACTCCATCAGCCGGTCTGCATTGTTGAGCCAGCTGACGCTGCCGGCCGCGAGATAGGACGCGATCTGGGTGTTGATCAGCAGCGAGATCTGCGCCCCGCTCACCCCCAGCAGCGCCGGCAGCATCAGGCCGAGGATCTTGCGGGTGGCCGGGTCGCTCCAGGACTCCCGCAGGCCCGACCAGGCCAGCCCGAAACGCGGCCACATCCCGATGCGGCGCAGCGCGGGCACCTGGATGGCCAGTTGCAGAACGCCGCCCAGCATCACCCCGATGCACTGCGAGTAGATCGGTTCGATCCCGTGCCGCTGGAACCAGGGCGCCACCAGCACGATGGATGCGATCAGCATCACGTTCAGCAGCACGGGCGATGCCGCGGGAACCGCGAATTTTTTCCAGGTGTTCAGGATCCCGCCCGCGAGCGCGACCAGCGACATGAAGCCGATGTAGGGGAACATGTAGCGCGTCATGACCACCGCCGCGTCGTAGGCTGCGGGATCCTTGCGCAGCCCGCTGGCCAGGGCCCAGACCAGCAAGGGCGCCCCGACCACGCCGACGATGCACAGCAGGACCAGCGTCCACAGCAGCACGGTGGCAACGTGGTCCACCAGCCGCCGGGCGCCTTCGTCGCCCCCTTCGGTGCGGGTGGCCGCGAGCACGGGCACGAAGGCCTGGCTGAACGCGCCTTCCCCGAAGATCCGGCGGAACATGTTGGGGATGCGGAACGCCACGTAGAACGCGTCGGTCAGGGCGCTGACACCGAAGAAGGCGGCGAACAGGACGTCGCGGGCGAGGCCGGTGATGCGCGACGCGAGGGTCAGGGCCGAAACGGTCGAGGCGGCTTTGAACAGGCTCAAGCGGGCGAGTGTAGCCGGGGGTCCCCCACGCGTGGCGGGGGCATGCCCGCGGGCTATAATGGTGGGCTTTGCTGGCATCATCCTCAGACACCTAAGGAACACACATGGCCTCTGCCAAACCCAAGAAGAAGAACCCGCGCCTGGCGTCGGGACGCAAGCGCGTCCGCCAGGACATGAAGCTGAACGCAGCCAACACGTCGCTGCGTTCCAAGTACCGCACCGCGGTGAAGAACGTCGAGAAGGCCGTCGCCGCCGGCGACAAGGCCAAGGCGACCGAACTCTTCGCCAAGGCCCAGTCGATCGTGGACACGGTTGCCGACAAGGGCATCTTCCACAAGAACAAGGCGTCTCGCGACAAGAGCCGCCTCTCCGCCAAGGTCAAGGGCCTCCAGCCCGCCGCCGCGGCCGCCTGATCACCCATCAGGTCAGCCCGTGAAGCGAAAGCTTCGCGCCGTTTGAACCGGGTGCGCTGCCAGCAAAGCAAAGTGAAGAACCGCCTCCGGGCGGTTTTTTCATTTCCGTGCAGGCGTGAAGCCAGGAGCCCTCTTCGGAGGGCTTTTTCATGCCCGGAAGGTAACTCGGTTGTTACACATAAAATGTGAAACTTGCACATTTCCCATTGACTGTGCAATCCGCACATTTACACTTCGATCAACTTACGGCTCATCCATGACCCAACGCGACGCTCCATTCCCACCTGACACGGCAGTCACCGCCGCGTCGGCCGGGCACTCGCCGGGCGAACAACGGGCCTTGCTGCGGGCCTGCCGCGCCGTGCTGGCGCCGCTGGCCCGGCTGGCGGTCGGCCACGGTCTCACGTTCTCGGCCGTCACCGAAGTGCTGAAGCAGGGTTTTGTGCAAGCCGCGCGGGCCGCCCATCCCGGCGCCGCCGCGCACCGCGCCGTCAGCCGCATCAGCACCACGACGGGACTGAACCGCCGCGAAGTCACGCGGCTGATGCAGCGCGCCGACGGCGACGTGCCGGTGGCGCCCTCGCCCGCGACGCAGGCATTCACCCGCTGGCTGACCGACCCTGCCTTTCGCGGCGCCGACGGCGCGCCGATGGCGCTGCGCGTGCAGGGCCCCGCACCCAGCTTCGAAAGCCTGGCGAACTCGATCACCCGCGACGTGCACCCCCGCACGCTGCTGGAAGAGCTCTCGCGCCTGGGCCTGGCGCGTGCGGACACCGAAGGGAGCGTGCGCCTGCTGCACAACGCGTTCGTTCCGCGCGCGGACCGCGAGCGCATGCTGGCCTTCCTGGGCGCCAACGTCGGCGACCACCTGGCAGCCGCCGTGAGCAACGTGCTCGATGACGGTCGCCGTCACTTCGAGCAGGCGCTCTTCGCGGACGAACTCTCGGCCGAGTCGATGGCGCAAGCCAAGGTCCTGATCACGGAGCAATGGCAGGGGCTGCTGCATACGCTGGCCCCGGCGTTGCAGGCCCTGATCGACGCCGACAAGGCGGCCGGCCGCCCCGCCGACCAGCGCCTGCGCATCGGCCTGTTTGCATTCACCGAAGCCATGCACCCGGCCGAGGCCATGGCCCCCCCATCCCCGACCCAATCCCCATCGAAGGAGTCCTGATGTCCAAACTCTCCGCATCTTCCGCCGCCCCGCTCCTGCAGCGCAGGCGTCTGCTGGTCACCTTGCTGGCCGGCGCCGGCGTCATCGTCCTGCCTGCGTGCGGCGGCGGCGGCGGCGGGGTCGCCGGCGTCGATACCGGCGGCACGGGCTCCTTTTCCGCGGGCCGCATCAGCGGCTTCGGCACCGGCTCGGTCATCGTCAACGGCGTCCGCTACCAGGACGGTGCGGCGCGGATCACCAACGCGGACGACGCAACCGCGCTGCAGCCGCGGGACCTGAAGCTGGGAATGGTGGTGCGCATCCGTGCCGGCGCCACGAGCGCAGGCGGCGCCGGCAACCCGCCGACGGCCACGGCCACCGAGATCACGGTCGAGACCCAGGTGAAGGGGCCGGTCGCATCGAAGACCGCACCCGACACGCTGGTGGTGCTGGGGCAGACGGTGAAGGTGGATGCGGCCACGGTGTTCGCCGGCACGACCTTCGCGGCCATCGCGGTCGGCGACCTGCTGGAGGTGTCCGGCTTTGCCAACGCGGCCGGCGTGATCACCGCATCGCGCATCGAAAGCGAGGACGCCACAAGCGAGTTCCGTGTGCGCGGCGCCATCAGCAATCTGGACACCGCGGCCAAGACCTTCACCGTCGGGACCGCCAGCTTCGACTACTCCGGCGCGGGTGTGCGGCTGCCCTCCACCGCGCTGGCGAATGGGTTGTTCGTGCGCGTGCGGACGCGGCCCGCCCAAAACGCCGACGGCGCATGGATCGTGACCCGGATCGACTTGCGCGAGAACGAGGTGGAAGACAGCGACGAAGCCAAGGTCGAGGGCATTCTCGTGCAGAACGGCTCCGTCCTCTCGGTCAACGGAATCCGGATCGATACCTCGCGGCTTCCGGCGGGCACTGCGCTCCCGGTCGGCCTGCAGGTGGAGGTGGAAGGCGAGATCGTGGACGGCGTGCTGTTCGCCAACGCGATCGAAGTCGAGGACGAGGACGAGGAAGCCGAGGTCGACGTGCGCGGCGAAGTGTCCGCCCTGGACACCGGCGCCCGGACCTTCGTCGTGCGCGACGTGACCTTCCACTACACGCCGGGCGCCACCGAGGAAAAGGACGGCACGTTCGCGGCCGACCTGCGCAACGGCGCGACGGTGCGCGTGCGGGGCACGCTGCCCGCCGGCGGCGCCGGCAACGTCGAAGCGTCGGAAGTGGATTTCAGGATCTGACGATGCCGCAGGGCATCCATTTGCGTAGCCAACCATTCACAAGGAGAACACCATGACGACATTGACCATCACCCATGCGGATTGGGAATTGCTGGAAGACGTGGAGGCGGACGCGGTCAGCGTCCTCGAAGTCACCGACGGCCTGATCCGGGCGGCGGTGGACCTGGGAGACGGCCGTTTCTCCAACTTCTTCATCACGGGCGCATGGACCGGGGTTTCCGGCCTGGACCTCACCGGCCTGGAGGGCATGGTGACCGGCATCTCCATGGACATCGATGGCGTCATGCAGTTCGACGCCACGGGACTTGCTGTCGACGTGGAGGAAGTGGGCGAAGACATGCTCGACGACGTGGATGACGTGATCGAGCTCGCGCTGGGCGATCAAGTCGACGTGATCGGCTCCGACGACGATGACGACATCGCCTGCACCGACGGCGACGACACCGCCGACGGCGAAGATGGCGACGACGACATCCACGGCGAAGGCGGCGACGATCACCTGTCCGGTGGCCGCGGCCGCGACCACCTGTACGGCGGCGACGGCATGGACAGCCTCGAGGGCGGCTCGCACCACGACACGCTCAGCGGCGGCATGGGCGACGACAGCATGGACGGCGGCGGCGGCGACGACAACGTCACGTGCGGCAGCGGCTCCGATTCCGTGAGCGGCGGCGACGGCATGGACAGCGTCAGGGGTGGCAACGGGCACGACGAGCTGCACGGCGGCCGCGGCAACGACGATCTTGGCGGCCACAACGGTGAAGACCGGCTGGCGGGCGGCTCGGGCGCCGACCTGCTGGAAGGCGGCCGCGGCCACGACGTGCTGGCCGGGGGCCAGGGCGCGGACGACTTCCGCTTCGACGGCCTGTCCGACGTGGACAGCGACCGGATCCGCGACTTCTCGACCGTCGAGGACACGATCTCGCTGGAGACCTCGGTGTTCACCGCGTTCGGCGGTGCGACGGGTGCGGTCGGCGCGGACAACTTCGTCGCCAATGCACGCGGCATGGCCCGGGACGCCGACGACTTCCTGGTGTACGAAACGGACACCGGCAAGCTGTTCTACGATGCCGACGGCAGCGGCGACGGCACGGCGGTGGAGATCGCGGTGCTGGGCACGGACCTGGGCCTCGCGAGCGCGCACTTCCTGCTGGTCTGAGCCGCCACCAACTCCCCTGCCTTCGTCGGACACGAAGGCAGGGAGTCACTTCTCGAACCGGCCTTCGCTCACCTTCAACGCGTTGTCCTTGGCGAAGTTCATGACGAAGTCCCAGGCCATCGGTTCGTGGTTGCGCAGTTCGCGGTTGACGATGACGCACTTGACCTCGTCGATCACGGTCGGGATGCACCACGGGGAATAGCTCAGGTGGCTGCCCGGCTGGGCGCCGCCGGGGCGGAACGAGCTCATCACGCCCGCCAGGCGCTCCGCCCAGTCGCTGGGACGGAAGGTGCGTCCGTCCCGGGTGACGCCCTGGATGATCACTTCGGCGGGATTGCTGGGAACCATGGGTGCGGGTCTGGGCGCTGCGCAAGCGGTATTGCTGCAGCGCACAAAGTATTCTATCTTCTATAAGACTGGAGCCGGGTTCGACGGGGGAAGGCGGCCTGCGCGCTGCATCGCAGTGATGCGGAATTCTCAACCAGGGCAGGCAAGGCGTGTGCCTACAATCGCGCTCCAACGGCTCACGATTCGTTGAGCCGCTCTCATTTCTGGAAGCAAGAGGAAGCGCGCAATGGCACAGATCGAGGCGTCGTCGCCCCACACCATGAACACCTACGGCCGGCTGCCCCTGGCGCTGGAGCGAGGCGAAGGCGTGTATGTGTGGGACGTGAACGGCAAGCGCTACCTCGACGCCCTGGCCGGCATCGCGGTCAACACGCTGGGCCACAACCACCCCAAGCTGGTGCCCGCGCTGCAGGACCAGATCTCGAAGATCATCCACAGCTCCAACTACTACCACGTGCCCAACCAGGAGAAGCTGGCGGCCAAGCTGGTGCAGTTGTCGGGCATGACGAACGTGTTCTTCGGCTCGACCGGCCTGGAAGCCAACGAGGGCGCGCTGAAGCTGGCGCGCAAGTTCGGGCACGACCGCGGCATCGAGCGGCCGGAGATCGTGGTGTACGACAAGGCTTTCCACGGCCGCAGCATCGCGACCCTGTCCGCCACCGGCAACGAAAAGGTGCAGAAGGGTTTCGGGCCCCTGGTGGAAGGCTTCATCCGCGTGCCGCTCAACGACATCGACGCGCTGCGCAAGGCCACCGACGGCAATCGCAACGTGGTCGCCGTGTTCTTCGAGACGATCCAGGGCGAAGGCGGCATCAACCAGATGCGCATCGACTACCTGCAGAAAGTGCGCGAGATGTGCGACCAGCGCAACTGGCTGCTGATGATCGACGAGGTGCAGTGCGGCATGGGCCGCACCGGCAAGTGGTTCGCGCACCAGTGGGCCGGCATCGTGCCGGACGTGATGCCGCTGGCCAAGGGCCTGGGCTCCGGCGTGCCGATCGGCGCGGTCGTGGCCGGCCCGCGCGCCGCCGACATCTTCCAGCCTGGCAACCACGGCACCACCTTCGGCGGCAATCCGCTGGCCATGCGTGCCGGCGTGGAGACGCTGCGCATCATGGAAGAGGACGGCCTGCTGGAAAACGCGTCCCGTGTCGGCGCGCACCTGAAGGGCGCATTGGCGCGTGAGCTCGGCGGACTCAAGGGCGTGGTGGAGATCCGCGGCCAGGGCCTGATGCTCGGCGTGGAACTGGCGCGCCCCTGCGGCGTGCTGACGCAGCGCGCCGCCGACGCCGGCCTGTTGATCAGCGTGACGGCCGACACCGTGGTCCGGCTGTTGCCCGCGCTGATCATGACCGAGTCGCAGGCCGACGAAGTCGTCGCCATCCTGGCGCCCCTGGTCAAATCCTTCCTGGCGGAATGAGTGCCATGGGGTTGCGCCACTTCCTCCAGTTCAGCGATTTCAGCACCGACGAGCACGAGTGGATCTTCCAGCGGGCGGCGGAGATCAAGCGCAAGTTCAAGAATTACGAGAAGTACCACCCGCTGGCCGACCGCACGCTGGCGATGATCTTCGAGAAGGCGTCCACGCGCACGCGCGTCAGCTTCGAGGCGGGCATGTACCAGCTGGGCGGATCCGTGGTGCACCTCACCACCGGCGACAGCCAGCTCGGTCGCGCTGAGCCGATCGAGGACAGCGCCAAGGTGATCAGCCGGATGGTGGACCTGGTGATGATCCGCACCTACGGGCAGGACAAGATCGAACGGTTTGCCGCGCACTCGCGCGTGCCGGTGATCAACGGTCTCACCAACGAGTTCCATCCCTGCCAGATCCTCGCGGACATCTTCACGTACATCGAGCACCGCGGGTCGATCCGGGGGCGCGTGGTGGCCTGGGTGGGCGACGGCAACAACATGGCCAACACCTGGCTGCAGGCGGCCGAGCTGCTGGGCTTCACCGTGCACGTGAGCACGCCCACCGGCTACGAGGTGGACCAGGCCATCGCCGGCATCCGCAGCAGCGAAAGCTACAAGGTCTTCAAGAACCCGATGGAAGCGTGCCGGGGCGCGGACCTGGTGACGACCGACGTGTGGACCAGCATGGGCTTCGAAGCGGAGAACGACGAGCGCCGCAAGGCCTTCGCGGACTGGTGCGTGGACACCGACATGATGCGCATGGCCAAGCCGGACGCGCTGTTCATGCACTGCCTGCCGGCGCACCGCGGCGAGGAGGTGGAGGCGGACGTCATCGACGGGCCGCAGTCCGTGGTGTGGGACGAGGCCGAGAACCGCATGCACGTGCAGAAGTCGCTGATGGAGTTCCTGCTGCTGGGGAAGGTGGCGGGGTAGACGCCAACCGCGCAGCCGGGGTCGCTTTGCGAACCCGGCCTACGGTGCCGGCGGGATCCCGTAGGGCGGGTTGCGCGCAGCGCACCCCGCCGTTCCCCCTCAATTCACCGGCGCTGCCGCCGTGAACCGCCCGCCGCCCGCCGGCGCGGCAACCTTGCCGATCTTGATGAGGCGCTGCTCCACCGCGAAGGCGGTGCGGCCCAGTTCCTGCGCGACCTGCTTGACGGGGATGCCGGCGTCGAAAGCGGTCTCCAGCGCCGAGTCGTCCGCCGCCGACCACGGCTTGCCGGCATTCGGCACGCGGCGCGAACCTGCCGCAGGCGGCTCGCCTTCGAGCGCGCGGGCCACGGTGTGGAGCGCACGGATGACCGGGGGCGCGTTGTACGGGCTGTCGTCCGGCATCGCTTCACCGGTGACGGGATGGATGCCCTGCGCCAGCGTGTCGATGATCTGGCGAGCGATCTGCAGTTCCATGAAAGCCTCCTGAAGGAAGTGGTGGGTTGGCTGTATTTCCATACAGCTCTCCCCGCAACGTGCCCGCCGTTGCTTGCGTTGACGCCCGTCGATCCGGGATTCCCGACGCCCCTCCGATCGGGGGACGGAGGCGGGCCGGATGGCTTGACAGCCGACGTACCGCGGCTCGACCCGCGGGCGCTTTAGGCGGCACACTCGCCCCATGACACGCCTCTGGGACATCTCTCCACCGGTGGATGCGGGCGCGCCGGTCTTTCCCGGTGACACCCCCTACCGCCAGCAATGGGCGGCCTCCATCGGCCCCGGTTGCCCGGTCAACGTCAGCACCATCACGCTGTCGCCCCACGTGGGGGCGCACGCCGACGCGCCGCTGCACTACGACCCGCAAGGCGCATCGATCGGTGCGATCGCGCTCGAGCCCTATCTCGGGCGCTGCCGCGTGATCCACGCCATCGACTGCGGGCCGCTGGTGCTGTGGGAGCACGTGGCGCATGCCCTGCAGGACCTGCCTGCACGCGTGCTGTTGCGCACCTACGCGCGCGCCCCCGTCGACCGGTGGGATCCGCACCTCGCGGCTTTCGCGCCGCAGGTGATCGAGCGGTTCGCGGACGCGGGCGTGCGGCTGGTGGGCATCGACACCGCGAGCATCGACCCGGCGGACAGCAAGACGCTCGACAGCCACCAGGTGATCCGCCGGCGCGGCCTGCGCGTGCTGGAGAACCTGGTGCTCGACGACGTCGCCGAAGGCGACTACGAACTGATCGCGCTGCCGCTGAAGCTGATGGCCGCAGATGCTTCGCCGGTGCGCGCTGTGCTGAGGGAACTGGCATGACCACCTTGCAGGATTGCATCGCGCTGGACGTACAAGACCCGTTGCGCCACCTGCGCGACCTCTTTTCGCTGCCCGAAGGCGTGATCTACCTGGATGGCAATTCGCTCGGCCCGCTGCCGAAAGCGGCGCCGGAGCGCATCGCCCGCGCCGTGCGGCAGGAATGGGGCGAAGGGCTGATCCGCTCCTGGAACACGGCCGGCTGGTTCGAACTGCCGCAGCGCCTGGGCAACCGGATCGCAACGCTGGTCGGTGCGCTCCCGGGCGAGGTGGTCGCGACGGACAGCACCTCCATCAACCTGTTCAAGGTGCTGAGCGCGGCGCTCTCCATCGCGCACGCCGACAAGCTTTCCCGCCGCACCCTCGTCAGCGAGCGCAGCAACTTCCCCACCGACCTGTACATTGCCGAGGCCCTGTGCAAGGAACGCGGGATGACGCTGCGCCTGGTGGAGCCTGACGGGATCGCGCGCGCGCTCGACACCGACACGGCGGTGCTGATGCTCACGCACGTGAACTACCGCACGGGCGCCATGCACGACCTGCGCGCCGTCACCGCGGCGGCGCACGCGGTGGGCGCGCTGGTGGTGTGGGACCTCGCGCACAGCGCCGGCGCCGTGGAGGTGGACCTGCATGGCGCCGACGCCGACTTCGCCGTCGGCTGCGGCTACAAGTACCTCAATGGCGGCCCCGGGGCGCCGGCCTTCGTGTGGGCGCACCCGCGCCATGCGGACCGCTTCTGGCAGCCGCTGGCCGGCTGGTGGGGCCATGCGGCGCCGTTCGCCTTCACGCCGGACTATCGCCCGGCGGCGGGCATCACCCGCTACATGTGCGGCACGCAGCCGATCCTGAGCATGACGGCGCTGGAATGCGGACTCGACACGCTGCTGGCGGCCGAGCCCCTCGGTGGCATGACAGCGCTGCGGCGCAAGTCGCTCGCGCTCACCGATCTGTTCATCGCCCTGGTGGAAGAGCGCTGTGGCGGCCGGGGACTGGGCCTCGCGACGCCGCGCGAGCACGCCCGCCGCGGATCGCAGGTCTGCCTCACGCGGGACGAGGGCGCTCACGCGATCGTGCAGGCGCTGATAGCGCGGGGCGTCATCGGCGACTTCCGTGCCGGCCGGCCCGATATCCTGCGCTTCGGCTTCACGCCGCTGTACCTGCGCTTCGCCGACGTGTGGAACGCTGCGGAGCACTTGCGCGAGGTGCTGGACAGCGGGGAGTGGCGCCGCGACGAATTCAACCGACAGCAAGCGGTGACCTGACATGACCCAGCCCCCGAGACCCGAAGACATCGTGCATGCGGAACGTGCGCAGCTCGATTTCAGCCGCGACATGAGCTACGGCGACTACCTGCAGCTCGACGCCATCCTGGAGGCCCAGAAGCCGCTTTCGCCCGACCACAACGAGATGCTGTTCATCGTGCAGCACCAGACCAGCGAGCTGTGGATGAAGCTCATGCTGCACGAACTGAACGCGGCCATCGCGGCCGTCGCGCAGGATCGGCTGCCCTCGGCGTTCAAGATGCTGGCGCGCGTGTCCCGCATCATGGAGCAGCTGGTGCACGCCTGGGACGTGCTGGCCACGATGACGCCGCCCGAGTACAGCGCGATTCGCCCTTACCTGTCCAACTCCAGCGGCTTCCAGAGCTGGCAGTACCGCTGCATCGAATTCCGCCTGGGCAACAAGAATCCGGCGATGCTCAAGCCGCACGAACACCACGAGGCGCGCCTGGCCGTGGTGCGCGCCGCGCACGATGCGCCGTCCCTGTACGACGAAGCGTTGCGCTTGCTGGCTCGCCGTGGACTGCCGGTTCCGGCGTCGCATGTGGAGAGGGACTGGACCAAGCCGTACGAGGCGAGCAAGCAGGTGGAGCAGGCGTGGCTGGTCGTGTACCGCGCGCCGGACACGCACTGGGACCTGTACCAGCTCGGCGAGGAGCTCACCGACCTGGAGGACGCGTTCCGCCTCTGGCGCTTCCGCCATGTGACCACCGTGGAGCGCGTGATCGGCTTCAAGCGCGGCACCGGCGGGACCGGAGGCGTGAGCTACCTGCGCAAGATGCTCGACGTGGTGCTGTTCCCGGAGATCTGGCAGTTGCGAACCGAGTTGTGAAATCGGGTGGCGGGGTCGCTTCGCGAACCCGCCCTACGAAATGGGATCATGTACGGCCGGTCACGTACGGCGGGTCACGTACGGCGGGTCATGTATGGCGGGTCATGTCCGGCGGGTCACGTACGGCGGGTCATTCCGGCGGGTCATGTAGGGCGGGTTCGCGGCAGCGACCCCGCCATCACTTGTACAACCAAGGCTGATCCAGCAGCCTCTGCCCCAACACCCGCATCGCCGCATTCCGCGCCATCCGCAACGGCCCGCTCGCATGGAAGATCGTTCCATTGCGGATCGACCGCTCCTGCACGCGGGCGACGCGCTGCCAGCGGTTCAGCGCATAGCGGCGAAAGGCCGTCGGCACGTCGACGATGCGATCGTCGGCGATGGCCAGCACGCGCTGCATCTCCCGCGCATCTTCGATCGCCATGCCGGCGCCCTGCGCCAGGTAGGGACGCATCGGATGCGCCGCATCGCCCAGCAATGCCACGCGGCCGCGCGCCATCTCGTCGGCCGACCCGACCGGCGGCCGCGCATGCAGCACCCAGAGGCTCCATTGCGGGACGGACGCGACGCGCTCGCGCACCGCGGCGCACACCGGTCCCAGCGCTGCATCCAGCTGCGCCCGCGACGCAGCCAGGTCCCAGTCGCGCGGGTCGCCCGGCTGCGTTCCCTCGACCACGCACACGGCGTTGAGCCAATCGCCGCCGCGCACCGGATACGTCACCAGGTGCATGCGCGGCGCCAGCCACACCGTCACCTCATCGCTGCGCAGCGCCTGCGGCAAGTCCTGTTGCCGCACGAGGCCGCGGTAGGCGAGCTGGCCCGTGCGCTGCGTGGGCGCATCGCCCGCCACCTCCACGCGCAAACTGCTCCACACACCATCCGCTGCGACGAGCGCCTCGGCTTCGACCAAGCGCGCTTCGCCCGTGCGTGCTGTGACGACCTTGCCCTGCTCCTCGACGCCACCCAGCCGGCTGCCCGAGTGCAGCCGCACGCCGCTGGACTGCGCCGCGCGCAGCAGGGCGGCCTGCAGGTCCGCCCGGTGCACGGTGAGATAGGGGGCGCCATAGCGCTGGCGCATCGCGCCGCCAAGTTCCAGCACGCCGAGATCCGCGCCATCCACCCCGTCGCGCGCGCGCAAGCGGGACGGCGCGACGACCAGCTGCTCCAGCTCGCCTTGCAGCAGATCCCATTCGTGCAGGATGCGCGTGGCGTTGGGGCCGAGCTGGATGCCGGCGCCGACTTCCGAAAAGGCCGCGGCCTGCTCGAACACGCGAGCCTCCCAGCCCGCGCGCCGCGCGGCCACGGCCGCGGCCAGGCCGCCGATGCCGCCGCCCGCGACCAGCAGTTCCCTCGTCACGCCGCCAGCAGTTGCCGCAGGACGTAAGGCAGGATGCCGCCGTGCCGGTAGTAGTCCACCTCGATCGGTGTGTCGATGCGCAGCGTGAGCTTCACTTCCTGCCGCGTGCCGTCGGCGCGCCGGATGACCATCTCCGCCTGGCTCTGGGGCCGCAGCTGCGCGTCCGGGATGATGTCGATGAACTCCTCGCCCGTGAGCCCCAGCGCCTGCCAGCTCATGTCGCCCTGGAACTGCAGGGGCAGCACGCCCATCCCCACCAGGTTGCTGCGATGGATGCGCTCGAAGCTGCGCGCCACCACCGCCTTGATCCCCAGCAGCTGCGTGCCCTTGGCCGCCCAGTCGCGCGACGAGCCCGTGCCGTACTCTTCGCCGGCGAAGATCACCGTGGCGCGGCCCTGCGCCATGTACTTCATCGCGGCGTCATAGATGAACATCTTCTCCGCGCTGCCCTGCGCATCGCGGTACAGCGTGAGCCCGCCCTCCTCGCGCGAGCCGTCCGGCCCCATCGGCAACATCAGGTTGCGGATGCGCACGTTGGCGAAGGTGCCGCGCATCATCACTTCGTGGTTGCCGCGCCGTGAGCCATAGCTGTTGAAGTCGGTCTTGGCGACGCCATGCTCCTTCAGCCAGCGGCCAGCCGGCGAGGTGTCCTTGATCGAGCCGGCCGGCGAGATGTGGTCCGTGGTGATCGAGTCACCGAACAGGCCGATGATCCGCGCCTCCCGGATGGCTTCGGAACCGGCGTTCGCCGCAGACGCGGCCGGCAGGGCCGACGGCCCTTCCAGCGTGAAGCCGTCGAAGAACGGCGGCTCGGCGATGTAGGTGCTGGTGGGCCAGCTGTAGGTGTCGCCGGCATCGCCCGCGATGGCCTGCCACAGCTCGCCGGGCGCTTCGTTGACCTTGCCGTAGCTGTCGCGATAACCTTTCGGATTCATCGCATGCTTCATCAGCTTGTGGATCTCGTCGCTGGAAGGCCAGATGTCGCCGAGCCACACGTCCTTGCCGTCGGCGCCCTTTCCCACCGGCTCCGTCATCAGGTCCTTCAGCACCGTGCCCGCGATGGCGTACGCCACCACCAGCGGCGGGCTGGCCAGGAAGTTGGCCTTGATGTTCGGGTGGATGCGGGCCTCGAAGTTGCGGTTGCCCGAAAGCACCGCGGCGCACACGAGGTCGCTCTTGCCGATCGCCTCGTTGATTTCCGGTGTGAGGTCGCCCGAGTTGCCGATGCAGGTCATGCAGCCGTAGCCGGCCAGGGAAAATCCGAGCTGCTCCAGGTAGGGCAACACCTTGGCGTCGCGCAAATATTCCGTGACCATGCGCGAGCCCGGCGACAGCGAGGTCTTGATGTGCGGCTGGACCTTCAGCCCGCGCTCCACCGCCTTCTTGGCCAGCAGGCCGGCGGCGAGCATCACCCCGGGATTGGAGGTGTTGGTGCAACTGGTGATCGCCGCGATCAGCACGTCGCCGTTGCCGATCGTGATGTCGCCGCCCTCCACCGGCGGCACGGACATCGCCTTCGCGGCGCGCAACGTCGGCTTGTTCGCCTCCATCTCCTGCACGTTGCGCGGCGCGGCCAGCGGGGTGGGTGGATTGGCGGGGATCGGCGCCACCTTCTGCAGCTCGCTCTCCACCTGGTGCCGCGTCAGCAGCACTTCGGCCTGCTGGTTGAAGCCGTTCTCGGCAATGGGTTTGGAGAACAGGGACCGGAACGTGCCGGCCACCTTGCCGAGCTCGATGCGGTCCTGCGGGCGCTTCGGGCCCGACAGGCTGGGCGTCACGTCGCCCAGGTCCAGCGTCACCACCGCGGAGTAGTCCACCTCCCCGGGCATGGGCACGCCGAACATTTCCTGCGCCCGGAAGTACCCCTCGAGGAACTTGACCTGGTCCTTGGTGCGGCCGGTGCCCTCGAAGTAGTCGATGGTGCGCTCGTCCACCGGGAAGAAGCCCATCGTGGCGCCGTATTCGGGCGCCATGTTGCCGATGGTGGCGCGGTCCGGCACGGCCAGGCTGCGCGTGCCCTCGCCGAAGAACTCGACGAACTTGCCCACCACCTTGTGCTTGCGCAGCAGCTCGGTGACGCTGAGCACCAGGTCGGTGGCGGTGCAGCCTTCGCGCAGCTTGCCGGTCATCTCGAACCCCACCACGTCCGGCGTGAGGAAGTAGACCGGTTGCCCGAGCATCGCCGCCTCGCCCTCGATGCCGCCGACGCCCCAGCCCACCACGCCCACGCCGTTGATCATGGTCGTGTGGCTGTCGGTGCCGACCAGCGAGTCGAAGTAGCAGACCCCATCGGAGCGCTGGTGGATCCCGCGCGCCAGGTATTCCAGGTTCACCTGGTGGACGATGCCGAAGCCGGGCGGGACGACCTTGAACGTGTCGAAGGCCTGCATGCCCCACTTCATGAACTGGTAGCGCTCCTGGTTGCGGCGGAATTCCAGCTTCATGTTCAGGTCGATGGCGTCGGGCTTGCCGTAGTGGTCGACCATGATCGAGTGGTCCACCACCAGGTCGACCGGCACCAGCGGCTCGATGCGGCCGACGTCCTTGCCCAGGCGCTGAGCGGCGCTGCGCATGGCCGCCAGGTCTGCCAGCAGCGGCACCCCGGTGAAGTCCTGCAGCACCACGCGTGCCACCACGAACGGGATCTCGGTGGTGCGCGAAGCGGTGGGCGACCAGTTCGCCACCTGCTCCACGTGTTCAGCGGTGATCTTGCGGCCGTCGCAGTTGCGCAGCACGGACTCCAGCACCACGCGCATGCTCAGGGGCAGGCGCTTGACGTTGGGGTAGCGCTTGGCGAGCTCCGGCAGGGAATAGAACTGCCCGGTGCGGCCGAGGCCGGCCTTGAAGGACTGGAGGGTGTGGGCGAAGGCGTTGGGCATTGCGCGTTCTCTCGTTGTTGCTTTGCGTCATTTTGCAGCGAGACGCGCCACCCGTGCGGCTCTGCCGCACCTCTTCGCCCACCGCTCAGCCGATGGGCAGGTAACGCACCGCCAGCACCCCTTCGATGCGGCGCAAGGTGGCCAATACGTCCTCGCCGACCGCGCTGTCCACGTCCACCAGCGTATAGGCCATGTCGCCCCGTGACTTGTTGACCATGTTGTGGATGTTCAGGCCCGCGTGCGCCATGGCGGTGGACATCTGGCCCAGCATGTTGGGCACGTTGGCATTGGCAATGGCGACGCGCCAGTCCGTGCCGCGGCTCATGTGGACATTGGGGAAGTTGACGGCATTGCGGACGTTCCCGTGCTCGAGGAAGTCGCGCAGCTGGTCCGCCACCATCGCGGCGCAGTTGTCCTCGGCTTCCCGGGTCGATGCGCCGAGGTGCGGCAAGGCGATCACTTGCGGGTGGCGCAGCAGGCCGGCATGCGGGAAATCACAGACGTAACGGCCGAGCTGGCCGGCCCCGAGCGCTGCCACCACCGCGGTGTCATCCACCACGCCATCGCGCGAGAAATTCAGCAGCACGGCCTCCGGCCCCATCAGCTGCACATTCTCCGCATGCACCAGGTGCCGCGTCGCCGGGACGAGGGGCACGTGCAGGCTGACCAGCCGGGCGTGCTTCAGGACGTCGTCCACGCTGGCGGCGCGCTGCACCTGCGACGGCAGGCTCCAGGCGGCGTCGACCGTGATCTCGGGGTCGTAGCCCATCACGTGCATGCCCAGCTTGATGGCCGCGTCGGCCACCAGCGCGCCGACCTTGCCGAGGCCGATGACCCCCAGGGTCTGTCCGGACAGCTCGAAACCGGCGAAGGCCTTCTTGCCCTCTTCGATGGCCTGCTCCAGGCCCGGCGCCGCGGGGTCGAGCCCTTGCACGAAGCGCTGCGCATCCGGCAGGTGGCGCGCGGCCATCAGCATGCCGGCCAGCACCAGCTCTTTCACCGCGTTCGCGTTGCCGCCCGGCGCGTTGAAGACCGGGATGCCGCGCGCGCTCAGCGCCTGGACCGGGATGTTGTTGGTGCCGGCGCCGGCGCGACCGATCGCGCGCACCGAAGCGGGAATGTCCATGCCATGCATGTCGGCGGAGCGCACCAGCACCGCGTCGGGCGCGGCGATGTCCTTGCCCGTGCGATAGCGGCCCGCAGGCAGCCGCTCGAGGCCAGCCTTCGAGATCTGGTTGAGGATCCGGATCCCGAACACGGCGTCAGCCATGGCTGCGCTCGAATTCCTTCATGTACTGCACGAGCGCCTGCACGCCTTCGATGGGCATGGCGTTGTAGATCGAGGCGCGCATGCCGCCGACCGAACGGTGGCCCTTGAGCTGCACCATGCCGCGCGCCTGCGCGCCCTTGAGGAATTCGGCGTCCAGCGCCTCGTCCTTCAGCCAGAAGGGCACGTTCATGATGGAACGGTCCTCCCTGGCGATGGGGTTGCGGAAGAAGCTGCTGCCGTCGAGGAAGTCGTACAGCAACTTCGCCTTGGCCATGTTGTGCTGCGCCATCGCTTCCATGCCGCCGAGCGCCTTGACGTGCTTGAGGACCAGGCCCGCGATGTAGATCGCGTACGTGGGCGGCGTGTTGTACATGGAGTCGGACTCGGCCTGCGTCTGGTAGTTGAAGGCGGAAGGCGTGATGGGCAGCGCATGGCCCATCAAGTCCTTGCGCACCACCACGATGGTCAGGCCGGACGGGCCGATGTTCTTCTGCGCGCCGGCATAGATCAGGCCGTATTTCGCCACGTCGATGGGGCGCGACAGGATGTCGGACGACATGTCCGCCACCAGCGGCACCTTGCCCGTGTCCGGCGTCCAGTGGAACTGCACGCCGCCGATGGTCTCGTTCGAACAGATGTGGACGTACGAGGCGCCGGCATCGAGCTTCCATTCGGACTGCTTCGGGATGGCGGAGAACTTCGAAGCATCGGCCGTCACCGCGATATTGACGGTGCCGTACGTCTTCGCTTCCTTGGCGGACTTCTTCGACCAGTCCCCCGTGATGACATAGTCCGCGCGGCCCGTGGCACCCATCAGGTTCATCGGGACGATGGCGTTCTCGCCGATCGCTCCGCCTTGCATGAACAGCACCTGGTAGCCCGAGGGGATGCGCATCAGCTCCTGCAGCAGCTCCTCGGTCTCGGCGTGGATGGACATGAACTCCTTGCCACGATGGCTCATCTCCATCACCGACATGCCGCTGCCGCGCCAGTCGAGCATTTCGTCCGCCGCCTGGCGCAGCACCGCCTCCGGCAGCGTGGCGGGACCGGGGCTGAAATTGAAAACACGGGTCATCGGCGCAGCATACAAGAAGCCCGACGACCCGCTGGCCCGGGGTCTCCTAGGCCCAGGCGGCGGCAGGGGCGCGACGCAGGCCCATCCACTCCAGCTCGGCCACCACTCCGACGAACAGCGCCTGCACGACGAGGAAGGCCTGACCCAGCATGGTCAGCGTGCTGCCGGTGAGCAGCAGTTCCACGCACCCCAGCACCCAGGCCGCATTGGCGGCGACCAGCACGTACACGGCGGCACGGGGGATCGGCCGGGCGTGCGCCGACCATGCCGCCAACGCTGCGAAGGCGAAAAGGGCGACCCCAGAGGCGGATAGCAATGCGGCGGGCACGCCGAGCCAGCCGGCAAGGAGCGAGGCGGCGCCGACTTGCAGCAAACCACTGCCCGCCGCGGACACGGCGTCGATCCACAGCACGGTGGGCAGGAAACGGGGCGAAGACACGAGTTTCATGAGAGCTCCTTGGGAGGGAAGTGGGAAGCCGCACTGTCTGCGCGGCAACGCGGCAGGTCCATGACCCCGCAGGTCATGGAAACCCGGCCCGGCCGCGACTACCATCCCGGCCATGGACCTCGCCCCCGCCCCCGCTTCCGCGTCGCAAGCCCGCAGCTTCGGCGAGCACCTGCGGCACTGGCGGCAGCACCGGCGCATGAGCCAGCTGGACCTGGCGGGCGAAGCCGAGATTTCGACGCGACACCTGAGCTTCGTGGAAACGGGCCGCTCCCTTCCCAGCCGCGAGATGGTGCTGCGACTCGCCGAACGCCTGGACATCCCGTTGCGCGAGCGCAATGCGCTGCTGGTCGCGGCCGGATTTGCACCGATGTACCGCGAGCGGCCACTGGACGACGCCGCGCTGGCGCCGGCACGCGAAGCGGTGCAACTGATCCTGAAAAGCCACGAGCCCTACCCCGCCCTGGCGGTGGACCGCCACTGGAACCTGCTGGCGCACAACGCCATGGTGCCGCACCTGATGGACCGCGCCGACCCCGCGCTGCTGCAGGGCCCGATCAACGTGCTTCGGCTGAGCCTGCATCCGAACGGATTGGCGCCGCACATCGTGAACCTCGGCCAGTGGCGGCACCACCTGTTCGAGCGCCTGCGCCAGCAGATCCAGGCCACGGGCGACCGCCAGTTGCAGGCGCTGGAGGAAGAACTGCGGTCCTATCCCACGCCCGCGGATGCGGACGCGCACCGGCTCGACGGCGAGGTGCTGGGCATCGCGATGCCGCTGCGCTTTCGCACCCGCGAGGGCGCGGTGCTGAACTTCATCAGCACGACCACCATCTTCGGCACGCCGGTGGACGTGACGCTGCAGGAGCTGGCGCTGGAGACGTTCTTCCCGGCGGATGCGTTCACGGGGAACGCCCTGCGCTCCCTCGCGTCGTCGCTCACGGATTGAGGGGCACCAGGCCGTCGTCCGGTGGCGCCGCGTCCGGCGCGTGGATCCGCGCCTCGAAGGCGCGCAGCCGCTTGTAGACCGAGATCAATTCGATGATCGTGCTCCAGCTCAATACGAGGTACTGGAACGATTCGGTCACCTTGTCGAACGCCCGCGCGATCTGCTGGAATACGCCGAGGGTGAAGACGCCGGCGATGACGGTCGGGCCCATGGCCACCAGCGGCACCAGCACGCTCGCCTGCAGGTAGGACCACTTCACGACGTCGAAGTACAGGTAGTGAAAATACAGCCTGAAGTAGTTGCGCCGCACCTGTTCGAACAGTGAGCCGGCCACCGGCGGCGAAGCCCGTGAGGGGTCGTCCTCGCCGTACACCAGCTCCTTGCGGTACGCAGCCTCCACGCGCTGGTTCTGGAACTCCAGCCCCGGCAGCAGGATGCCGGTGACGGCCAGCAGCACCGTGCCGAACAAGGCCCAGCCGATGGAGATCCACACCAGCGAATGCGGAATGGCCCCGATGATCGGCACGCTAGTGATCTTGTCCGACAGCCCCCAGAGGATCGGCAGGAACGCCGCCAGCGTCATCAGGCTGCGCATCAGCTCGACGCCCAGGCCTTCCACGATGCGGGCGAACCGCATCGTGTCCTCCTGCACGCGCTGCGCGGCGCCTTCCACCACGCGCAGCTTCTGCCAGTGCGCCATGTAGTAGGTGTTCATCGCCTGCCGCCAGCGGAACACGTAGTGGCGCGTGAAGAAGTCGATGAACACCGCCACCGTGATGTAGATCATCGCGATGGAGAAGAAGGTCATGATCTGCTGCCAGTACTGCGGCGCCGTGATGCTGCCGGGCGCGGACAGCGCCTTTTGCACCAGGTCGTAGAAGCTGCCGAACCACTCGTTGATCTGCACGTCCAGCTGCACGCGATACCAGGTCGCCAGCAGGATCAGGGCGGTGCCGAACACCGACCATGGCAGCCATCGGCGGGAGAGAAAAAAGGAACGGAACATGCGCGCGGGCTCCTGGCTAAGCGGTGCGCGGATGCTAGCGGCTTTCCCGCGAACCGTGCGCAAGCTCAGGCGAGAACTCGCGCGGCGCACACCGGGCTCAGCCGAACTCGGGCACGTCGTCCCGGTGCGCACGCCGCGTGGCGGCCTTCTCGCACATCGCCCCCGTGCACACGCCGACGATGCACGCGCGCCGCTGCTTCGAACATGGTCCTGCAGTTCATTTCAAAGGAGACACATCATGAACAAGTGCGGCATGGCGAAGATGCGCGTGGCCCTGGTTGCGGTGGCCATGATGAGCGCGTTGGGCGTGGCTTCGGCCAAGGGCGGCGGTGGCGGCGGGGGCGGCGCGGGCTGCGGTGACGGCGGCAGCGCCGGTGGCGGTGGCGGCACGAGTGCCGGCACGAGTGCGGGCAGCGGAGACAGCGCAAGCGCCGGCAGCAGCGGCATCGCCGACGGAACCTGGCTCAGGCGCACCCGGCGCACGCCGACGTTCGCGGCCACGCCGGCGCCCGCGACACAGGGCACCGTGGCCATCGGCACCCAGGCGGCCCCCGACGGGACCAGCGACGCGACCCGCCTGCCCCAATGAAAAAACGGCCCTCGCGGGCCGTTTTCACGTTGCGCCGATCAGGCGCTCAGACCGTCACGGACTGCGCCGTTTCCGCGTACTCGGCGATCTGGTCGAAGTTCATGTAGCGGTAGACCTTGTCGCCCTGCTGGTTGATCACGCCCATGTCGGCGTGGTACTCGGACACCGTCGGCAGCCGGCCCAGCTTGGACGCGATGGCCGCCAGCTCCGCCGAGGCGAGGAACACGTTGGTGTTCTTGCCCAGGCGGTTGGGGAAGTTGCGGGTGGAAGTGGACACCACGGTGGCGCCCTCCTTCACCTGCGCCTGGTTGCCCATGCACAGGCTGCAGCCGGGTGACTCGGTGCGGGCGCCGGCGCCGCCGAAGTTGGCGTAGTGGCCTTCCAGGGTCAGCTGCTCGGCGTCCATCTTGGTCGGCGGCGCGACCCACAGCTTCACCGGGATGTCGCGCTTGCCTTCCAGCAGCGCGGACGCCGCGCGGAAGTGGCCGATGTTGGTCATGCACGAGCCGATGAAGGCCTCGTCGATCTTCGTGTTCTGCACTTCCGACAGCGGCTTCACATCGTCGGGATCGTTCGGGCAGCACAGCAGCGGCTCGGTGATCGTGTTCATGTCGATCTCGATGACTTCGGCGTATTCCGCGTCGCGGTCCGCCTCCAGCAGGCTGGGCTTCGCCAGCCAGGCCTCCACCGCGCGGATGCGGCGCTCCAGCGAACGCTTGTCCGCGTAGCCCTGCGCGATCATGTTCTTCATCAGCACGACGTTGGACTGCAGGTACTCGCGGATCGGCGCTTCGTTGAGCTTGACGGTGCAACCGGCCGCGGAGCGCTCGGCCGACGCGTCGGACAGTTCGAACGCCTGCTCCACTTTCAGGTTCGGCAAGCCCTCGATCTCGAGGACGCGGCCCGAGAACGCGTTGACCTTGCCTTGCTTGGCGACGGTCAGCAGGCCCTGCTTCATCGCGAAGTAGGGAATGGCGTGCACCAGGTCGCGCAGGGTGATGCCAGGCTGCATCTCGCCCTTGAAGCGCACCAGCACCGACTCGGGCATGTCCAGCGGCATCACGCCGGTGGCCGCCGCGAAGGCGACCAGGCCGGACCCGGCCGGAAAGCTGATGCCGATGGGGAAGCGGGTGTGGCTGTCGCCTCCCGTACCCACCGTGTCGGGCAACAGCAGGCGGTTCAGCCAGCTGTGGATCACGCCGTCCCCCGGGCGCAGCGAGACGCCGCCGCGGTTGCTGATGAAGGCCGGCAGTTCGCGGTGGGTCTTGACGTCCACCGGCTTCGGGTACGCCGAGGTATGGCAGAACGACTGCATCACCATGTCGGCGGAGAAGCCCAGGCAGGCCAGGTCCTTCAATTCGTCGCGGGTCATCGGGCCGGTGGTGTCCTGGCTGCCGACGGTGGTCATGCGCGGTTCGCAGTAGGTGCCGGGACGCACGCCCTTGCCTTCCGGCAGGCCGACGGCGCGGCCGACCATCTTCTGCGCCAGCGTGAAGCCCTTGCCGGAATCGACCGGCGGCTTCGGCAGGCGGAATACGGTGGAGGCGGGCAGGCCGAGGAACTCGCGCGCCTTGGCGGTCAGCGAGCGGCCGATGATCAGGTTGATGCGGCCGCCGGCGCGCACTTCGTCCAGCAGCACGTCGTTCTTCAGCGTGAAACGCTCGAAGACCTTGCCGTCCTTCTCGATCGTGCCTTCGTACGGGTAGATGTCGATGACGTCGCCCATCTGCAGCCTGGACACGTCCACCTCGATCGGCAGCGCGCCGGAGTCCTCCTGCGTGTTCAGGAAGATCGGGGCGATCTTGCCGCCCAGGGTGACGCCGCCGAAGCGCTTGTTCGGCACGAAGGGAATGTCCTGGCCCGTCGCCCAGATGACGCTGTTGGTGGCGGACTTGCGCGACGACCCGGTGCCCACCACGTCGCCGACATAGGCGATCTGGTGGCCCTTGGCCTTGAGTTCCTCGATGAACTTCATCGGGCCGCGCTTGCCCTCTTCTTCCGGCGTGAACGCGGCGCCGGGGCGGCTGTTCTTGAGCATCGCCAGCGTGTGCAGCGGGATGTCCGGCCGCGACCAGGCGTCGGGCGCCGGGGACAGGTCGTCGGTATTGGTTTCACCGGGCACCTTGAACACGGTGACGGTGACCTTCTGCGCCAGTTCGGGACGGCTGGTGAACCACTCGGCGTCGGCCCAGCTGCGGACCACGTCTTTCGCGTAGGCGTTGCCGGCCCGGGCCTTCTCCGCCACGTCGTGGAAGAAGTCGAACATCAGCAGCGTCTTCTTCAAGCCTTCGGCCGCCACGCCGGCGACCTGGGGATCGTCCAGCAGGTCGATCAGCGGCTTGACGTTGTAGCCGCCGACCATGGTGCCGAGCAACTCGGTCGCCTTGGCCTTGCTGATGGCGGGAACGGAGAGGTCCCCATGCGCGACGGCGGCGAGAAAACTCGCCTTCACCTTGGCCGCGTCGTCCACGCCCGGCGGCACCCGGTGCGTCAGCAGGTCCAGCAGGAAGCCTTCTTCCTTGGCCGGGGCCGACTTGATCAGCTCGATCACGTCGGCGGTCTGCTTGGCGGACAGCGGGAGCGGGGGGATGCCGAGCGCAGCGCGTTCGGCAACGTGTTCAACGTAGGCTTGCAACATGGGGGGTCTCTCTCCGTTCAGTCAAAGGCGCTATCGCGCCGGCGGGGTTGTGGCAACGGCGGGGGTGGCTTCGAGGATGTTGACCGCCGGGCGGCTCTTCATGTCCTCGGCGAACTTCGCCTGCTCGGGGCTCATGCACTCGTCGGCAAGGCGCTTGCCTTCCTTCTGGTTCATCAGCATCGACTTGTTGGCGATCTGCAGGAACAGGGCGCCCCGCTGCGGATCTTCCAGGCGGATGGCGCCGGTGCGGCTTTCCACCGGATGCATGACGAAGCGGTTGATGCCGTGCGTGACCAGGAAATACCCCTCGCGCATGCGCGGCTTGATGACCACCTTGGCACCGAGCTCGCACTTGATCTCGCCCGTATAAACAGTCTTGGCGATGGCCAGTTCCGCGGGCGTCAACTTGTCGGACGGGTCGTTCTCCTCCAGCGGCGTCGACACCTCGATGTCGCGCTTGGACTGGGGCTTGGCCGCCACCTTGGCGGGCGCGGCCTTCGCGGCCGGCTTGGCCGCGGGCTTGGCGGCAGGTGCCGTGGTCTGGGCCTGGGCGGCGACGGACAGCGAGGCGATGGCAATCGAGACGAGCAGCAACTTCATGACGTTCTCCTTTGGACTTTCATGGACGCGGGAGCGGCGAACCAATCCCGCGCTGTATCGGGCAGCTGCCTCCCGGTCCCGTGTGCCCTCTCCAGCACTTGCCAGTAATAGCGGTAGCTCGCCCTGTCCTCGAGTTTGCCGTCGAAGCTGATCGGCGCCCAGTTCGCCGCTTCCGCGCCACGAAGAATCTGTGACGCCTTGTGAATTTCGTCAGCGCTGGGAGCGAACACTTCCACGATGGACCTGATCTGGTCAGGGTGGATGCTCCACATGCGGGTGTAACCGAATTCGTTGGCTGCACGCGACGCCGCGGCCCGAAAAGCGGCCTGGTCGCGGAATTCGGTGACCACGCCGTGCGATGGGACCTTGCCATGGGCATGGCAAGCCGACGATATTTCAAGCTTGGCACGCACCACCAGCGGGTGCGTGAACTGGCCTTGCACCCCCATGCCGTCGGAGGGGATGGCGCCGCCATGGGCCGAGACGAAGTCCATCAGCCCGAAGCTCAGGGACTGCATGCGCGGATGGCCCGCGATGTCGAAAGCCCGGTGCACCGCAGCCGGCGATTCGATCAGCCCCTGCAAAGCGAGACCCTTCGCACCGGCGGCGTCGAGCGCGCGGCTGGCCCGCTCGACGTCTTCCACCCGTTCCACTTTCGGCAGCATGACATGCACCAGCCGATGCCCCGCCTTGCCGACGATGGCCTCGATGTCGCTCTCGAACGCAGGGTGGTCCACCGGGTGCACGCGCACCGCGACCCGCGCGCCGGGCATGGCACCGAGCGCCAGCTCGGTCACCAGCGCCGCGTGCTCCTTTTCGCCACCGACCGGCGCCCCGTCCTCGCAATCGAGCGTGACGTCGAACACGCACGCGCCGAACTCCTGCGTCATCTCCTCCTGGAGCTGCAGGCTCTTGCGCATGCGCGCCTCGACGCCGCTGTAGTGGTCGCACACCGGCAGCGTGCCGGTGCGCGCCTGCGCGCCAAGGAGGACGTCTCGCGGATGGGCCATCAGAGCAGGTGCGCCACGCCTTGCTGCTCGTCCTGCAGTTCCTTCAGCGTCGCGTTGATGCGTTCCTGCGAGAACTTGTCGATCTCCAGGCCTTCCACGACCTTGTACTCGCCGTTCTGCGTGGTCACCGGGAACCCGAACATCGTGTCCTTGGGGATGCCGTACTGGCCGTCAGACGGGACACCCATGGTGACCCACTTGCCGTTGCTGCCCAGCGCCCAGTCGCGCATGTGGTCGATGGCGGCGTTCGCAGCCGACGCGGCGGACGACAGGCCGCGCGCCTCGATGATGGCGGCGCCACGCTTGCCCACGGTCGGCAGGAAGGTGTGGGCGTTCCACTCCTGGTCGTTGATCAGGTCCTTGACCGACTTGCCGTTGACCGTGGCGAAGCGGTAATCGGCGTACATCGTGGGCGAGTGGTTGCCCCACACGGTCAGCTTCTCGATGTCGGCCACCTTGGTGCCGGTCTTCGCGGCAACCTGCGACAGCGCGCGGTTGTGGTCCAGGCGGAGCATGGCGGTGAAGTTCTTGCGCGGCAGGCTCGGCGCGCTCTTCATCGCGATGTACGCGTTGGTGTTGGCCGGGTTGCCGACCACCAGCACCTTGACGTTGCGCGAGGCCACCTTGTCCAGGGCCTGGCCCTGGCCGATGAAGATCTTGCCGTTGATGGACAGCAGCTCCGAGCGCTCCATGCCCGCCTTGCGCGGCATGGAGCCGACCAGCAGCGCGTAGTCCGTGTCCTTGAACGCGGTCATCGGGTCGCCATGCGCCTCCATGCCGGCCAGCAGCGGGAAAGCGCAGTCTTCCAGCTCCATCATCACGCCCTTGAGCGCCTTCTGCGGCCCTTCCGCCGGCACTTCCAGCAGCTGCAGGATCACGGGCTGGTCCTTGCCCAGCATCTCTCCGGAGGCGATGCGGAACAGCAGGGCGTAACCGATCTGGCCGGCGGCGCCGGTGACGGCGACGCGGACGGGCTTCTTGCTCATGGGAATCTCCGAAGGAAGGTAGGGGCGTACGGGAGCCGGGAGGGACACGGGCGCGAGGGCCGGCCCCTGCGGGACAGCCCGGTATTTTACGCGGACAAAACCCTGAGGGTCAACGTGTCTTATGTCTTATATAAGATAGGATGGAGCTCCATCCAGGGCGCTTGCCGCGCCTTTCGCGCCATGGCCGCCACCACCACCTCCTCCGCCGACCCGCCGACTGCCGAAGCGGCGCTTCCGGCCACTCCCGCGTTCAGCCCGCTGTACCAGCAGATCAAGGGCCTGATCCTGCAAAGCCTGGAAACCGGCGAATGGAAGCCGGGCGAGGCCATCCCGAGCGAGATGGACCTGGCCGCGCGCTTCCGGGTGAGCCAGGGCACCGTGCGCAAGGCCATCGACGAACTCGCCGCCGAAAACCTGGTGGTGCGCCGCCAGGGCAAGGGCACCTTCGTGGCCACCCACAGCGAGCAGCAGGTGCGCTATCGCTTCCTCAAGCTGGTGCCGGACAGCGGGGAGCGCGAGGGGCCCGCCCAGCGCTCGATCCTGGAATGCCGGCGGCAGCGCGCCAGCGCCGAAGTGGCGCGCTCCCTCGCCCTGCGCACCGGCGACGCGGTGGTCCAGGTGCGCCGCGTGCTTTCCTTTGCGGGCGTGCCGACCATCCTGGAAGACCTCTGGCTGCCGGGCACCACCTTCAAGGGCCTCACCGCCGACCAGCTGGCCGCGCACCAGGGGCCGACCTACGCCTTGTTCGAGCTCGAATTCGGCGTGCGCATGGTGCGCGCCGAGGAAAAGATCCGCGCCGTCGCGGCCGATGCGCAGCAGGCCGTGCTGCTGGCTTGCGAGCCCGCGGCGCCGCTGCTGTCGGTGGAGCGACTCTCCTTTACGTACAACGATGTGCCGATGGAATTGCGGCGCGGCCTCTATCGCACGGACACCCATCACTACCGCAACGACCTGAGCTGAAACGGCGCGGCCCCCGTGCGAATATTGCAACCTTCGTGTCAGGCTGTTGCGTTGCAATAGAATTTAGGGTTGCCCCCTATACGCACGCCAGCCTCCCTGAAAGAAACCCCCATGCCAGAGCTCGCCAAGAAGCGGCCGGAATTCCGCAACATCCACGCCTTCAAGGACCTGCCGACCTATCGGCTGCCCGCCGCGGGCTGGGTGTCCATCCTGCACCGCGTCAGCGGCGTCCTGATGTTCGTGCTGCTGCCGCTGATCATCTGGATGTTCGACACCTCGGTGTCCTCGGAAATCTCGTTCGCCCGCTTTCGCAACGCCTTCGAGAACGGCCCGGGCGGCGTGCTGCTCAAGCTGATCGCCCTGTCGCTGATCTGGGCTTACCTGCACCACTTCATCGCCGGCGTGCGGCACGTCTGGATGGATGTCAGCCACAAGGCGGTGAGCAAGGCCTTCGGCTTCAGCTCGGCGAGGTTCACGCTGATCGCCAGCCTGGTGCTGACCGTGGTCCTCGGCGCCAAGCTGTTCGGCCTTTATTAATCCTGCGGGACAGATCTTCAGCCCTGTTCCCAACTGACGAGGACAACAAGCAAATGGCAGTCAACTACGGTTCGCAGCGCACGGTCGTCGGCGCGCACTACGGCACCCGCGACTGGCTGGCGCAGCGCGTCACCGCCGTCCTGATGGCGCTGTTCACCCTGGCGGTGCTGGCGCAGGTGCTGTTCTCCAGCGGCCCCATCGGGTACGACAAGTGGGCCGGCATCTACCACCCGCAGTGGATGAAGGCCCTGACCTTCGCCACCATCGTCGCCCTGATCTATCACGTGTGGGTCGGCATGCGCGACGTGCTGATGGATTACGTCAAGCCCGTGGGCATCCGCCTCGTGCTGCAGATCCTGGTCATCGTGTGGCTGGTGGGCTGCGCGGGCTGGGCGATCCAGGTCCTCTGGCGAGTTTGAAGAACATGGCTTCCTACACCAACAACAACATCACCACCCGCAAGTTCGACGTCGTCATCGTCGGCGCCGGCGGCTCCGGCATGCGCGCGTCGCTGCAGCTTTCCCTGGCGGGGCTGAACGTCGCCGTTCTCTCCAAGGTGTTCCCCACCCGCTCCCACACGGTGGCGGCGCAAGGCGGCATCGGCGCCTCGCTGGGCAACATGTCGGAAGACAACTGGCACTACCACTTCTACGACACGGTCAAGGGCTCCGACTGGCTGGGCGACCAGGACGCCATCGAGTTCATGTGCCGCGAAGCGCCCAAGGTCGTGTACGAGCTCGAGCACTTCGGCATGCCCTTCGACCGCAACCCGGACGGCACGATCTACCAGCGCCCGTTCGGCGGCCACACCGCCAACTACGGCGAAAAGCCGGTGCAGCGCGCCTGCGCCGCGGCCGACCGCACCGGCCACGCCATGCTGCACACGCTGTACCAGCAGAACGTGAAGGCGCGCACCAGCTTCTTCGTCGAGTGGATGGCGCTGGACCTGATCCGCGACGCCGAGGGCGACGTGGTCGGCGTGACGGCGCTCGAAATGGAAACCGGCGACCTGCACGTGCTGCACGCCAAGACCGTGCTGCTGGCCACCGGCGGCGCGGGCCGCATCTACCAGGCCTCCACCAACGCCTTCATCAACACCGGTGACGGTCTCGGCATGGCGGCACGCGCCGGCATCCCGCTGGAGGACATGGAGTTCTGGCAATTCCACCCGACCGGCGTGGCCGGCGCGGGCGTGCTGCTCACCGAAGGCTGCCGGGGCGAAGGCGCGATCCTGTTGAACAGCAACGGCGAGCGCTTCATGGAGCGCTACGCGCCCACGCTGAAGGACCTGGCCCCGCGCGACTTCGTGTCCCGCTCCATGGACCAGGAGATCAAGGAAGGGCGCGGCTGCGGTCCCAACAAGGACTATGTGCTGCTCAAGCTCGACCACCTCGGCGCGGAAACCATCCACAAGCGCCTGCCCTCGGTGTACGAGATCGGCGTGAACTTCGCCAACGTGGACATCACGCGGGAGCCGATCCCGGTCGTGCCCACCATCCACTACCAGATGGGCGGCATCCCGACCAACATCCACGGCCAGGTGGTGCTGCAGAAGAACGGCGACGACAACAGCCCGCTCAATGGCCTGTACGCCGTGGGCGAATGCTCCTGCGTCAGCGTGCACGGCGCCAACCGCCTGGGCACCAACTCGCTGCTGGACCTGCTGGTGTTCGGCAAGGCCGCGGGCAACCACATCGTCGACTTCGCCAGCCGTTCCAAGTCGCACAAGCCGCTGCCGGCGGATGCGGCGGACCGCTCGCTGGAGCGCCTGAACCGGCTGGACAACACCCGGTCCGGCGAATACGCGCAGGACGTGGCCAACGACATCCGTGCCTCGATGCAGAAGCACGCCGGCGTGTTCCGCACCCAGGCGTCCATGGACGAAGGCGTGCGCAAGATCGCGGCGCTGCGCGAGCGCGTCGGCGGCATCGAGCTGCGCGACAAGTCGCGGGTGTTCAACACCGCCCGCATCGAGGCGCTGGAGGTCGAGAACCTGATCGAGGCCGCGCAGGCCACCATCGTCTCGGCCGCCGCCCGCAAGGAATGCCGCGGCGCGCACACGGTGAGCGACTACGAGCGCCCCGCCGACGACCCGGTGGCGCCGGTCGGCCGCGACGACACCAACTGGATGAAGCACTCCCTCTGGCACAGCGAGGGCAACCGCCTCGCGTACAAGCCGGTGAAGCTCAAGCCGCTGTCTGTCGACTCCGTGCCGCCGAAAATCCGGACGTTTTGATTACGTAGTTCTGCGCACGCCATTCCCGCCTAGATTCAGGATACGGATACTTTCATGCACAAGCGCACTTTCCACATCTACCGCTACGACCCCGACAAGGACGCCAAGCCGTACATGCAGACGGTCGAGATCGAGCTGGACGGCAGCGAGCGGATGTTGCTCGACGCCCTGATGAAGCTCAAGGCCCAGGACCCCACCATCACCTTCCGCAAGTCCTGCCGCGAAGGCGTGTGCGGCTCGGACGCGATGAACATCAACGGCAAGAACGGCCTGGCCTGCCTGACCAACCTGCTGCAGCTGGGTGACAAGCCGATCGTGCTGAAGCCGCTGCCCGGCCTGCCCGTCATCCGCGACCTGGTCGTGGACATGACGCAGTTCTTCAAGCAGTACCACTCGATCAAGCCGTACCTGGTCAACGACCAGATCCCGCCGGAAAAGGAGCGCCTGCAGTCGCCCGAAGAGCGCGACGAGCTCAATGGCCTGTACGAGTGCATCCTGTGCGCGAGCTGCTCGACCAGCTGCCCCAGCTTCTGGTGGAACCCGGACAAGTTCGTCGGCCCCGCCGGCCTGCTGCAGGCATACCGCTTCATCGCCGACAGCCGCGACGAGGCCACCAACGAGCGGCTGGACAACCTGGAAGATCCGTACCGCCTGTTCCGCTGCCACACGATCATGAACTGCGTGGACGTGTGCCCGAAGGGACTGAACCCGACCATGGCGATCGGCAAGATCAAGGAATTGCTGGTCCGCCGCGCGGTCTGAAAACAATGTCGGAACCACTGCTCGACGAACGCGGATTGAGCAAGCTGCGCTGGCGCTGCCGGCGCGGCCTGCTCGAGAACGACCTTCTCATCGAGCGGTTCTTCGACAGGTACGCGGCCGGACTGGCGGTTCGCCAGGCCGAGGCGCTGGGGGAGTTGATGGACTTGGCCGACAATGACCTGCTGGACTTGCTGCTGCGCCGCAAGGATCCGGACGGCGCGTTGGCCGGGCCCGACGTGAAGGAAGTACTGGAGATGCTGCGCATGCCGCCGGCAGCATCACCGGGACGTGGGCATTGAAATTCGTACAGGAACAATCATGAAACTCGCTGACAACAAGGCCACGCTGTCCTTCAGCAACGGCAGTCCCAGCGTCGAGATGCCGGTCTACCACGGCACCATCGGCCCGGACGTGATCGACATCCGCAAGCTGTATGCCCAGACCGGCATGTTCACGTACGACCCGGGCTTCATGTCGACGGCGTCGTGCCAGTCCACGATCACCTACATCGACGGCGACAAGGGCGAGCTGCTGTACCGCGGCTACCCCATCGAGCAGCTGGCGACGCAGTGCGACTACCTCGAGACGTGCTACCTGCTGCTGTACGGCGAGCTGCCCAACCCGACGCAGAAGACGGACTTCGTCTCGCGCGTGACCAACCACACGATGGTCAACGAGCAGATGCAGTTCTTCCTGCGCGGATTCCGGCGCGACGCCCATCCGATGGCGGTGATGACCGGCCTGGTCGGCGCGCTGTCGGCTTTCTATCACGACAGCACGGACATCACCAATCCCGAGCACCGCGAGATCTCCGCGATCCGCCTGATCGCCAAGATGCCCACGCTGGTGGCCATGGCGTACAAGTACACCATCGGCCAGCCGTACATCTACCCGAAGAACTCGCTGTCGTACACCGAGAACCTCATGCACATGATGTTCGCGACGCCGTGCGAGGACTACAAGCCCAACGACGTGCTGGTGCGCGCGATGGACCGCATCTTCATCCTGCATGCCGACCACGAGCAGAATGCCTCCACCTCCACCGTGCGGCTGTGCGGCTCGTCGGGCACCAACCCGTTCGCCGCCATCGCGGCCGGCGTGGCTTGCCTGTGGGGCCCGGCGCACGGCGGCGCCAACGAAGCGGCGCTCAACATGCTGGGCGACATCCAGAAGATGGGCGGCGTGGCCAAGATCGGCGAGTTCGTGGCCAAGGTCAAGGACAAGAACTCCAACGTCAAGCTGATGGGCTTCGGCCACCGCGTGTACAAGAATTACGACCCGCGCGCCAAGCTGATGCGCGAGACCTGCCACGAAGTGCTGGCCGAACTCGGCCTGCAGAACGACCCGCTGTTCAAGCTGGCGATGGCCCTGGAAAAGGTGGCGCTGGAAGACGAGTACTTCGTCTCGCGCAAGCTGTACCCGAACGTGGACTTCTATTCGGGCATCGTGCAGCGCGCCATCGGCATCCCGGTGAGCCTGTTCACCGCGATCTTCGCGCTGGCCCGCACGGTCGGCTGGATCGCGCAGCTCAACGAAATGATCGGCGACCCGGAGTACAAGATCGGCCGCCCCCGCCAGCTGTACACCGGCTCGGTGCGCCGGGACGTGAAGTCGCTCGAGCAGCGTTGAACGCATGAGCGCGTGAAGAAAGTCATCCGGGGTCGAGCCCCGCGATGACAAGTCCTTCGAGAGCCCGCACCCGCGGGCTTTTTCACGTCTGCTACCTTGCGGGCTCAGCCGCCGGACGCACGCCCTCGATCGTCCGGCTCGCGTAGTACCGCGCCGTCGCCTCGATCTCTTCGGGCTTCATCTGCCGCGCGATGTTGCGCATGACGCCGTGGCCGTCGTTGCGCCTTTCACCGGCGGCGAACGCCTTGAGTTGCCCGGCAAGATAAGCGTGCGGCATGCCTTCCAGCCAGGGGCTGCCGGGCTTCTGGTCGATGCCGCCATGGCAGGACGCGCAAGGCGCCACGTTGCGCATCGGGTCGCCCACGTTGACCAGCGCGGGCACCGGGGTGGCCGCCAGGGCCGGCGAAGGCCGCGGCAACTGCGCGTAGAAGGCCGCCAGGTCCCGGATGTCCTGATCTTCCAGGCCCTGCGCCAGGGCCTGCATCAGCGTATGCCGCCGCTGGCCGTTCTTGTAGTCGACCAGCTGCTTGTACGTCACTTCCGAATACTGGCCGGCGAGGTTCGGCACGTCCGACGCGCTGACGCCGCGCGCGCCGTGGCACATGGTGCAGCGCTGCGCCAGCGTGCCGCCCTTGCCGACGTCGCCACCGGCGGAGCCGGTGAGCGCCGGCACCATGGCCACGCGGCTCGCTCCCGCGTCCGTGCTTGCGAGCGGCGCGGACCAGCTCGCCGGCACGCCGGCGGCCCGGCAGATCGCGTCCCAGAGGCCGCCCTGCGCAAAGTCGGGCTTCACCATCGGCAGCCAGAGGAAGCCGACCAAGACGGAAAGCACCAGCAATACGGCCAGCGCGGCCAGCGCCAGCCGCACGGGCCCCGTCAGCAGCTTCGGCGGCACGGTCATCGCGCGCCCCCGACCGGGATCACCGGCACCGAGGTTCCCGGCATCAGCGCCAGCTGCACGATGGGAAATCCGTAGTTCACCACCGTCAGGCCGACCATCAGGGCGATCCACAGCGCGAAGCTGTTGAGGGCCGCGGGCACGGGGCCGTCGTGCACCGGCGTGCTGAAAGTGTAGACAGTCGGCTCCGGGGCGCCGCGGCGCGCGGTGGCCAGGATCCAGATGAACAGCAGGCCGGAGACCACCAGCAGCAGGCCCCCGATCGACGAGATGGTCACCGTGAGCGCCTGCGGCTGCAGCGCCGGATGCGTGTAGTCGAAGTACGCCATGCGGCGCGGCGCGCCGAGCAGCCCGGCGAAGTGCCAGGGGATCGTGGTGACCATCATGCCGACGAACCAGAGCCACAGCTGCCAACGCATCAGGCGCTCGTTCAGCGGCGCGCAGCGCAGCAGGTGCGGCCACAGGTCATAGGCGATCACGAAGTACATGATCACGATCGCGCCGGCGAAGATCAGGTGGAAATGGCCCGTGACCCACTGGGTGTTGTGGATGGTTTCGTTGAGCTGGTAGCTCATGTTGATGATGCCGCCCGCGCCGCCGAACCCCAGCATGATGAAGCTGAAGGTCACCGCCAGCATGTAGGGGTTGGACCAGGGCAGGGCCTTCACCCAGCCGAAGGCGCCGCGGCCTCCCCGCAGGCGCCCCGCGATCTCCGCCGAGGCGCAGATGGTGAACACCGTCAGCAGCGTCGGCACGGACACCATGGCCGTGAACACCGCGTGCACGAACTTGAACCCGGCCCCCACCTGCGGATCCGCGAAGAGGTGATGGATGCCGATCGGCATCGAGAACACCAGGAACAGCACGAAGGCCACGCGTCCCATCGTGTCGCTGTACAGGCGGCCGCCGATGGCGCGCGGGATGATCGTGTAGAACGCGATGTAGGCCGGCATCAGCCAGAAGTAGACGATGGCGTGCAGCGTCCAGGAAAACAGCACGCGCGACAGGCCGGCGTCGATGGTGTCGCGCCAGCCGAAGGCGGCCGGCAGGATCAGCAGCAGGATCTCGGACGCCGCGCCGACCGAGGTCCAGGCCCACAGGTAGGCGCCCGCCGCATTGCCGAACATCGCCAGCGGAATCTTTTCGCCGGGGTGGTCCTTCTTCCAGCGGTGCACGTTCCAGGACGTGAGGCCCACCCACACCCAGGAGCCCACCACCACCAGCACGATGCCCAGGTAGTAGAAGACGTTGGCGAGCATCGGAGGGTAGAAGGTGTACAGCACCGATGCCTTGCCCAGCGCCACGGGGGTCGCCGCCATCACCGTGCCCGCCACCACCATCCAGAAGCTCGCCCAGGCCCAGCGCAGGCCCAGGAGCGGCCGTTTCAGGGCGAGCTCCGTCAGCGCATAGCCGAAACCCATGGCTACCAGCGTGGGCAGCACGTAGCCCATGACGGTGCCGTGCGCCGTGACGGACCGGTAGTACAGCTCCGGGTTGCCCACCCAGGGATGCATCGGGCTGCGCACCACCATCTGCCATTCGCCCAGCACCAGGGCGACCGCGAAGGCGATGAAGGCCACCCAGAAGTGGGCCAGGACGAGTCGTCTAGCGAGGAACACAGCTCATCGCCTTTCCTGGCTTCACTTTCTGCAGGAACTCCACCGCATCGATGACCTGCACCCGGGCCCACATGCCTTCGTGGCCGGTGCCGCAGTACTCGTGGCAAGGCATCAGCTGTTCCCCGGCTTTCGGGAAGCGGGTGGTGAAGGTGGAGACGAAGCCCGGGATCAGCATCACGTTGGCGTTCGTCCTGCCCACGACGAAGCCATGGACCGCATCGCTGGCCGTGCCGCGGAAGGTGACCGGGGTGCCGGCCGGTACCACGATGCACTGCGGCGTGAACGAGTACTGCTGCGCGACCAGCCGCACGACCACCTTGCCGTCCTCCTCGACCCGGGTGCCCAGGTTGTCCTCCACGAACTCGCCGGCCATGTGCAGGGTGCGGGGATCGATCGGTTCCACGCGGGACGGCGGCATCGCGGCCCAGTGCACGCCCGTGAAGACCATCATCGCGACCAGCACGAAGATGATGGCCGCCACGACCCAGGCCCAGCGGCGTTCCGCCCGCTCGGCAACGTCGCCGCCTGCGGCAGGCGCGACGGCGCTCATTCCATCACCCCCCGTGGCAGGTAGGCCAGGAAGTAGAACAGCACGTACACGAGCAGCACGATGAAGGTGGCTACGCCGGCCACGGCCCACGTGCCCGAGGGGCCTTGCCGCACGATCTCGTCCACCGCCTTGTCCTCCTCTCCGTGTTCGTCGTGCATGGCTACTCCTGCGTCACGGAACGAAGCGCGTTGGCTTGCGCCGGCGTCACGGGGGTGCCGCCGTTGCCCCAGGCCACGCGCACGTAGGTGGCGACTGCGGCGATCTCTTCGTCATTGAGCAGGTGGGCGAATGGCGGCATGCCGTAAGGCCGCGGATTCCTGTGCGTTGCCGGCGCGTAGCCGCCATTGAGGATCATGCGCACCGCGTTCACCGGGGAGGCCATTTCGATCGACTGGTTGTTGGCCAGCGGCGGGAAAGCCGGCGGATAGCCCTTGCCCTCGTCGCCGTGGCACATCGCGCACTGTTTGGCATAGATGCGCCGGCCCGATTCCATGGTCCCCGGCGCCACCATCTGCGCCTGCGGCGTCGGCAGCGGCTCGTTCTTGGGCGGCAGCGACTTCAGGTACACCGCCATCGCCCGGGCGTCCTCGTCGTTGATGTACTGCAGGCTGTGGAAAGTGACTTCCGCCATCGGCCCGTAGACGGTGGCGCGCTTGGAGGCGCCGGCCTGCAGCAGGTCGGTGATGTCCTTGATGTCCCATTCGCCCAGGCCCGCCTCGCGGTTGGAAGTCAGCGATGGCGCGTACCAGTTCTGGTTGGGGATCATCCCGCCGCTGAAGGCCTGCTGGTCCCGCGACCCGCCCAGCGCGGAGACTGCCGTGTGGCACATGGAACAGTGGCCCAGGCCCTGCACCAGGTAGGCGCCCCGGTTCCACTCCTTGCTTTGCTTCGTGTCGGCCTCGTACACGCCTTGCTTGAAGTACAGCGTGCGCCAGCCGACCAGCAGCTCGCGCTGGTTGAAGGGGAAGCGCAGCTCGTGCGGCCGGTTCGGCTGCTTCACCGGCGGCACCGACATCAGGTAGGCGTAGATGGCGTCCGAGTCCTCGCGCGTCACCTTGGTGTAGTTGGCGTAAGGCATCGCCGGGTACAGGACCTCGCCCTTCTTGGAGCGGCCCGTGTGCATCATCCGGTAGAAGTCGTCGGCGGTCCAGGTGCCGATGCCGGTCTCGTCGTCGGGCGTGACGTTGGGAGCGTAGATGCTGCCGAAGGGCGTGGCCATCTGCCGCAGCCCGGCGAACTCGCGGCCGCCCGGCGCGGTGTGGCAGGCCACGCAATCGCCGACGCGCGCCAGGTACTCGCCGCGCGAGATGACGTCGTTGCGCGGGGCGGCGCTGGGAGCGGCCACCTGCAGCTTGTTCCAGGGCTGGTAGTCCCACAGCAGCGCCGCGCCGCCGGCCACGACGCCCAGAGCGCCAAGCCCCAACAGGATCCGGGTGCCGCGCCTCATCGCTGGCTCCCGCAGGCAAGCGGCATCCGCACGGTGTCTCGCGCATCCGGCGCCGGGTCGCGCGGCGCCGCTTGCGCGGCCAGCCAGGCCGCCACGGCCGCGATTTCCGGATCGTTCAACCGCGTCGCGATGCGGTGCATGCAGTCGGGTGCGGCGGCCTTGCGCTCGCCGGCGCGCCAACGCGTGAGCTGGGCGGAGATGTAGTTGGGACGCAGGCCGACCAGCCCCGGGATGCCCGGCACCATGCCGGTGAGGCGCGTGCCATGGCAGCCGACACAAGCCGGGATTTGCCGCGAAGCGTCGCCGTTCTGGACCAGCGTGCGGCCGCGCTCCAGCGCTTCGGCCGGCAGGCTGGCGGGTGTCGGCGGGGCGAACGGCGGCCGCAGGCCGGAGAAGTACTCCGCGATCTCCTTGAGGTAGTCGTCGGTCATGTACGCGATGAGGTAGTTCATCGGCGCATAGCGGCGGCTGCCGTCGTGGAAGGCGCGCAACTGGTTGTGCAGGTAGCCCGCGGGCTTGCCGGCGATGCGCGGGAAGTAGTCGTTGTTGGTGCCCTGCCCCTGCTGGCCATGGCAGGTGACGCAGCCCTGGACGCGCGCTTCCATCGAGTCGAGGCTGCGAAAGGCGGGAATGGTGGCGGCATCCTCGCCCGCCGCGCCGGCGGCGGCGGCAGCGACCATGAACGACAGGCCGAGCAGGAACCGGACCGGCTCTTGCGTTCTGGAGGTCTTGGTCATCACACCCATGAGTTCCTGCGCGGATGATGACCTATCCCGGTTGGCGACGCTAGTACTTCGGCTTTTCCCGGGTCCCGACCATCAGGTGGTTCACCACCCCCATCACGTCGTCGACCAGCCGGACCGATTGCTCCATCTGCTCGGCCTGCTCCCTGGTCTTCACGCAGCCCATCAACGTGACCAGCCTGCGCTCGCCCAGGATCCAGACCGAGGTGTCGTCGAAGCGGCCGTCCATGCGGATGTACTGCTGGACGCGGGGAATGATCTCCTTGTCGTAGAGATAGGAGTTCGGCAGCCGGCAGCGCCCGGACCGGTAGCAGCTGTTGCCGTGCTGGGCGCGCACGTGCGCCTCTTTGCGCACCTCTTCCTCGGTGAAGCCGGGCGGCCGCGGGACCGGGCATCCGGGCAGGGACGAGGTCACCTGGAGGAACGGATCGTCGAAGGCATTGCGCCGCTCCTGCGCGCCCGCGGTCGCGGCAAACCAGCAGACGGCGAGCAGCAGGGCTGCATGGCGTGGCATCGAAATCCTTTCGGGCACGGCCGCGTTGTACCGCATGCGGTGCGGGTGACACCAGCCACGGGCGCGTCTATGCTGCACGGCCGAAGCAGGAGCCCGCATGCAACTGTCCCGCCGCACCCTCGTCCTCGCCGGTCCCGCCGCCTTGGTGGCCTGTGCCCAACCGGCGCGGCGAGCGTCGCATGCCGATCACGGCCCGATGTACGAGCGACTCGCGGCGCCCGGCCGCATCGACCGGCCGCAGCAGGCCGCGCAGCAGAACGTCTTCGACAGCCCGGCGCCCAAGGCCACCCGGCCCGGCCGCTGGGTGGCGCGCGCGCCGCTGCCGCTGCCGCGCAGCGAGATGGCGTGGGCGGTCGCGATGCAGGGGCGCATGCACCTGGTCGGCGGCTACGGCGAGCAGCGCGTCGACCGCCCCTACCACCAGGTGTACGACCCGAAGGCCGACGCCTGGAGCGAAGCCGCGTCCCTGCCGCTCGGCGCCAACCACGTCGGCGTCGCCGTCCTGGGCGACCGGCTCTATGCGATCGGCGGATTCGTCGAGCAAAATCGCAAGCCGCACGCGGAATGCTTCGCCTGGACGGCGGCGGACAATCGCTGGTCCCGCGTGGCGCCGCTGCCGCAGCCCTGCGGCTCGGTGGCTTGCGTGGCCATCGGCGGACGCCTGCACGGCATCGGCGGCGCCGTCGGCGACACCTTCGACGCCAAGCGGTCGCTCGACTGGCACCTGCTGTACGACCCGGGGGCGGACCGCTGGACCCGGGCGGCGCCGCTGCCTACCGCCCGCGACCACGTCGGTGCCGTGGTGGCCAACGGACTGGTCCACGTCATCGGCGGACGCGTCGACAGCTTCCACACCAACAGCAACCTGCACCACACCTGGGACCCCAGCGCGGACAAGTGGACCGCGCGCAACCCGCTGCCGACCGCTCGCTCCGGCCATGGCGCGGTGCTGGTGGGTACCCGAATCTTCGTGATGGGCGGCGAGGGCACCAACCGGGTGTTCGGCCAGAACGAGGCCTACGACATCGCTGGGGACCGCTGGGAACAGTTCGCCCCCATGGCGACGCCCCGGCACGGGCTCGGTGCTGCTGCCCTGGGAGATGCGATCCACGTTGCCGGCGGCGGCCCGGTCATGGGCGGCGGCATCCAGAGCGCCGTGCACGAAGCCTTCCTGCCCGGCTGATTCGCCCACTCCGGAAAGGCGGTCATCGCGTATCGCGATGGCTGGCGCCGCGTTTCTTTGGGAAAATGCCCGTACGCCATCGCCGCCGGCGATGACTGGACCATGCGCCCCACCGAACGCTCCTTTGCCCGCCGGATCGACCTGACCTCGCTGCAGCTGTTTGTCGCTGTGTGCGAGCTGGGGTCCATCGGGCGCGCGGCCGAGCGTGAATTCATCGCCGCGTCGGCCGTCAGCAAGCGGCTGTCCGACCTGGAAGCCACGCTCGAGACGCCGCTGCTGTATCGCCACACCCGCGGCGTGAAGCTCACCCCGGCCGGGGAGAGCCTGCTGCACCACGCGCGCAGCGTCCTGTTCAGCCTGGAGAAGATGCAGGCCGAACTGTCCGAATACGCCGACGGCGTGCGCGGCCACGTCCGCATCCACGCCAACATCTCCGCCATCGTGCAGTTCCTGCCGGAAGATCTCGGGGCGTTCAGCAGCGAACACCCGCAGGTGAAGATCGACCTGGAGGAGCACCTCAGCACCGAGGTGCTGCGTGCCGTGCACGAAGGCGCGGCGGACCTGGGCATCTGCAACATCTCCGCGGCGACCGGCCACGAACTGCAGACGCTGCCGTACCGGCAGGACGAGCTGGTCCTGATCGTGCCCCGGGGTCACGCGCTGTCGCGCCGCAAGGCGATCGCGTTCGAGGACACGCTCGACTGCGACCACGTCGGCCTGCATTCCAACAGCTCGATCCACCTGGCGATGCGCGAGGCCGCAGCGGCGGTGGGCCGTCCGATCCGCCTGCGCATCCACGTCACCGGCCTCGACGCCATGTGCCGCATGATCCACAACGGCCTCGGCGTCGGCGTCATGCCCCACCGCGCGTTCACGCTGATGCACGGCGTGGGCGACCTGGAATGCGTGGGCCTCACGGATGCCTGGACGCGACGCGACATCCGCCTGGTCGCGCGCGACTTCTCCACCCTGCCCCTCACCGCGCGCCTGCTCGTCGACCATCTCCGCGAGCGCGCGGAGACGGGAGCCGCCGCGCTCGCCGCATAGAATTTTTCGAGACCAAAGGAAGCCCCATGGGACGCACCCTGTACGACAAGATCTGGGACGAACACGTCGTCCACACCGAGGAGGACGGCACCTCCATCCTCTACATCGACCGCCACCTGGTGCACGAGGTGACGAGCCCGCAGGCCTACGAAGGGCTGCGCGTCGCCAACCGCAAGGTCTGGCGCATCAGCTCCGTGGTGGCCACCGCGGACCACAACACGCCCACGACCGGCTGGGAGCTGGGCTACGACGGCATCACGGACCCCATCTCCAAGGAGCAGGTCACCACGCTGGACAAGAACATCGCGGAGTTCGGCTCGGCGGCGTACTTCCCGTTCCTGTCCAAGCGCCAGGGCATCGTGCACGTGATCGGCCCGGAGTCGGGCGCGACGCTGCCCGGCATGACGGTGGTCTGCGGCGATTCGCACACCTCGACGCACGGGGCGTTCGGCGCGCTGGCGCACGGCATCGGCACCTCCGAGGTCGAGCACGTGCTGGCCACGCAGACCCTGCTGGCGAAGAAGGCCAGGAACCTGCTGGTGCAGGTGGACGGCAAGCTGGCCCGGGGCGTGACCGCCAAGGACGTCGTGCTGGCCATCATCGGAAAGATCGGCACCGCCGGCGGCACCGGCTACACGATCGAATTCGCGGGAAGCACGATCCGGGCGCTGAGCATGGAAGGCCGCATGACGGTGTGCAACATGGCGATCGAAGCCGGCGCCCGTGCCGGCCTGGTGGCCGTCGACGAGAAGACCATCGAGTACGTCCGCGGCCGGCTGCTGGCGCCGACCGGCGTGGAGTGGGACATGGCCGTCGCGTACTGGCGCACGCTGCAGTCCGACCCGGACGCGAAGTTCGACGCCGTCGTCAAGCTCGACGCCGCGCAGATCCTGCCGCAGGTCACCTGGGGCACCTCTCCCGAGATGGTGACCGGCATCGACGGCCGCACGCCGGATCCCGAGAAGGAGAAGGACCCGAACAAGCGCGACGCCATCGAGCGCGCGCTGAAGTACATGGGCCTGCAGCCGGGCAAGCCGATGAACGACGTGTTCGTGGACAAGGTGTTCATCGGCTCCTGCACCAACAGCCGCATCGAGGACATGCGCGAAGCCGCCGCGCTGGTGAAGAAGCTGGGCATGAAGGTCGCGTCCAGCATCAAGGTGGCGATGGTGGTGCCGGGCTCCGGCGTGGTGAAGGAACAGGCCGAGCGCGAAGGGCTGGACAAGATCTTCCGGGCCGCCGGTTTCGAATGGCGCGAGCCGGGCTGCTCCATGTGCCTGGCGATGAACGCGGACCGGCTGGAGCCGGGCGAGCGCTGCGCCTCCACCAGCAACCGCAACTTCGAAGGCCGGCAAGGCGCGGGCGGCCGCACGCACCTCGTGAGCCCCGCCATGGCCGCGGCCGCGGCGGTGCACGGTCATTTCGTCGACGTGCGCCAGTTCGCCTGAACACCGAAAGACACGACATGGACAAGTTCACCATCCACAAGGGCATCGTCGCCCCCATCGACCGCGAGAACGTCGACACCGACGCGATCATTCCCAAGCAGTTCCTCAAGTCGATCCGCAAGACGGGCTTCGGCCCGAACCTGTTCGACGAGTGGCGCTACCTCGATCCGGGCGAGCCGGGCGAGGACATCACCAAACGCAAGCCGAATCCGGATTTCATCCTGAACCAGCCGCGCTACAAGAATGCGTCGGTGCTGCTGGCGCGCAAGAATTTCGGCTGCGGTTCGTCACGTGAGCACGCGCCGTGGGCCATCCAGCAGTACGGCTTCCGTGCGCTGATCGCGCCGAGCTTCGCCGACATCTTCTTCAACAACTGCTTCAAGAACGGCCTGCTGCCGATCGTGCTGCCGGAGGCCACCGTGGCGAAGCTTTTCGACGAGGTGTTCGCGTTCCCCGGCTACGAACTGACCGTGGACCTGGACCGCCAGGTCGTGGTGAAGCCGCAGGGCGAGGAGATTCCGTTCGAAGTGCAGGGCTTCCGCAAGTTCTGCCTGATGAATGGTTTCGACGACATCGGCCTGACCCTGCGCCAGTCCGACAAGATCCGTGCCTTCGAAGCGCAGCGTCTCGCAACCAAGCCTTGGTTGGCGCGCACCCTCTAAACCCAACTGCCGGACGCAGAAAACGCAGAAGTTACGCAGAAGTCGCAGAACGACTTCCAAGAAAAATCTTCTTGCATCCCTTTTGCGACTTCTGCGTAACTTCTGCGCCTTCTGCGTCCGGATGCTGGCTTTTCCCATGAGAGAGAACACCAATGAAAATAGCCATCCTCCCCGGTGACGGCATCGGCACCGAGATCGTCGCCGAGGCCGTCAAGGTCCTGAACGTCCTCGACCTGAAGTTCGAGATGGAGACCGCCGACGTCGGCGGCGTCGCCTACGACAGGCATGGGCACCCGTTGCCCGAGGCGACGCTCAAGCTCGCCAAGGAAGCCGACGCCGTGCTGTTCGGCGCGGTGGGCGACTGGAAGTACGACAAGCTCGAACGCCAGTTCCGCCCCGAGCAGGCCATCCTCGGCCTGCGCAAGAACCTCGGCCTGTTCGCCAATTTCCGCCCGGCGATCTGCTACGAACAGCTCACCCACGCGTCGAGCCTGAAGCCCGAGCTGGTGTCGGGCCTCGACATCCTGATCATCCGCGAGCTCACCGGCGACATCTACTTCGGCCAGCCCCGCGGCCGCAGGACGTCCCCCGACGGCAACTTCCCCGGCGCCGAGGAAGCCTTCGACACCATGCGCTACACGCGCCCGGAAATCGAACGCATCGCGCACGTCGCTTTCCAGGCGGCCCGCAAGCGTGGCAAGAAGGTGACGAGCGTCGACAAGGCCAACGTGCTGGAAACCTTCCAGTTCTGGAAGGACGTGGTCACCGAGGTAGGCCAGCAATATCCCGACGTGAAGCTGGACCACATGTACGTGGACAACGCCGCCATGCAACTGGTCAAGCAGCCCAAGAGCTTCGACGTGATGGTCACCGGCAACATGTTCGGCGACATCCTGTCCGATGCGGCCGCCATGCTGACCGGATCCATCGGCATGCTCCCCTCCGCCAGCCTGAACGCCAGCAACCAGGGCCTGTATGAGCCGTCCCACGGCAGCGCCCCCGACATCGCCGGCAAGGGGATTGCGAATCCTTTGGCTACAATATTGTCAGCCGCCATGATGCTCCGCTTCTCCCTCAACCAGCCCCAAGCCGCCGACCGCATCGAGTCCGCGGTGAAGGACGTGCTGTCCCAGGGCCTGCGGACGGCGGACATTTTCTCTGATGGCACCCGCAAGGTCGGCACCCGCGAAATGGGCGATGCGGTCGTGGCTGCCATCACCAAGAAGACCCCCAAGGGCTAGCAAGCTCCGGTTCGTCGCGCCCTCCCCAGGCCGAACGAGCCGGGGGACACAGGATTCAACTGAAAGGGCGCCGCGATGAAACTCACGAACGGACAACAACCGCTGGTCGGCCTCGTCGGCTGGCGCGGCATGGTCGGGTCGGTCCTCATGGACCGCATGCAGGCCGAAGGCGACTTCGGCCTGATCGAGCCGGTCTTCTTCTCCACTTCCAACGCCGGCGGCAAGGCGCCCGCGCAGGCGAAGAACGAGAAGACGCTGAAGGACGCGTTCGACATCGACGCACTGAGAAAGTGCGACATCGTCATCACCGCCCAGGGCGGCGACTACACCACCGAGGTCTTCCCCAAGCTGCGCGCGGCCGGCTGGAGCGGCCACTGGATCGATGCGGCGTCGACGCTGCGCATGAAGGATGACGCGATCATCATCCTGGACCCGGTGAACCTGCCGGTGATCCGCAACGCCCTGGGAAAGGGCGGCCGCAACTGGATCGGCGGCAACTGCACCGTCAGCTGCATGCTGATGGGCGTGGGCGCGCTGTACAAGGCGGGGCTGGTCGAGTGGATGACCAGCATGACCTACCAGGCTGCCTCCGGCGGCGGCGCGCAGCACATGCGCGAGCTGCTCACGCAGTTCGGCGCATTGAATGCGGAAGTACGCAATCTGCTCGATGACCCCAAGTCCGCCATCCTCGAGATCGACCGCAAGGTGCTGGCCCGCCAGCAGTCCATGACCGGCGAAGAGACCACCAATTTCGGCGTGCCGCTGGGTGGTTCGCTGATCCCGTGGATCGACAAGGACCTGGGGGGCGGGGTGTCGCGTGAAGAATGGAAGGCCGGCGCCGAGACCAACAAGATCCTGGGCCAGGGGCCGGGCTTCGGCAGCGACGCCGTCCCCGTCGATGGCTTTTGCGTGCGAGTGGGAGCGATGCGCTGCCACAGCCAGGCCCTGACCTTCAAGTTGAAGAAGGACGTGCCCGTGGCGGACATCGAAGCGCTGATCGCCGCCGACAGCCCCTGGGCCAAGGTCGTGCCGAACACCCGCGAGGCGACGCTGCAGGGGCTGACTCCCGTGGCCGTCACCGGGACGATGGACATCCCCGTCGGCCGCATCCGCAAGCTGGCGATGGGTCCGGAGTACGTGGGCGCGTTCACCATCGGCGACCAGCTGTTGTGGGGGGCCGCGGAGCCGCTGCGCCGCATGCTGCGCATCCTGATCGAAGCCTGACAAAACGGGGGCCTTGCGCGCCCCTTCTCGCATCCCGCAGCCGTGAGCTGCGGGATCGCGCACGTTGTGACGCGACAACAAGAGCACCCGAGACAAGGTGTGAGTTTGCGTCGCGCCGACGTTAAGAGGTGTCTCAGCTTGTCAGCCTATGTCGTTGCTGTTATGGTCCTTTTTCGATTTAGCCTCCAGGCGATGGGCCGCATGAAGAGAACAAGACTGCCTTCGAAACGAGCAGTAGGGACGACGAAATCGGAAGGCTTGCCGAAGCTGCGTCTGTCCACGCTGGCTCTTGCGGCGGCTGTCACTTTCGGGTTCGCCAGTCCCGACGCGCTCGCCCTTGCACTCGGTCGCGTGACGGTGCAATCGGCGCTCGGCGAACCGCTGCGCGCCGAGATCGACGTTCCCCAGATCACTCCCGAGGAAGTGTCGTCGCTGCGCGCCAACATCGCGGAACCTTCGGTGTTCCGGGACAAGGGTCTCGAATTCAGCCAGGGGCTCAGCGGCGTGACGATCACGTTGCAGCGGCGCCCCAACGGCAGCTACTACCTGCAGATGGCCAGCGACCGGCCCGTGAACGACCCGTTCGTGGACGTGATCCTGGACGCCGTCTGGCAGTCGGGCCGCGTCCAGCGCGACTTCACCATGCTGTTCGACCCGCCGGTCGCGGCACGGCAGCCGGCGCCGTCCGCGCCGATCGCCGCGCAAGTCACGCCCCCGGCACCGTCGCAACGCACCACCCCCACACCAGCACCAGCACCCGCGGCCGCCGCTCCCGCCAGCCGCCCGGCCACCGCTGCGTCCTCCGAGGGCACCGCCACCGCCCGTGCGCCTGCTGCTGCCGCACCGGCGCCGGCGCGCGCACCATCTCCGTCCCCCGCACCGGCCGGGGACGCGAGTGGCAAGCGAGTCACCGTGCAGAGCGGGGATACCGCCGGCAAGCTCGCGGCCGCCGCCAAGCCGGCCAGCGTGTCGCTGGACCAGATGCTGGTGGCGATGCTGCGCGGCAGCCCCGATGCCTTCGTCGACGGCAACGTCAACCGGTTGAAGACCGGGGCGGTGGTCGACATTCCTTCAGGCGACCAGGCCAGCAGCGTGCCGCCCGAAGAAGCGCGCCAGACCATCGTGGCCCAGAGCCGCGACTTCAACGAATACCGCCGTCGACTGGCCGAAGGCCTGCCCCCCGCGACGGTCGCGAGCGCCAGCCGCCAGGCCTCCGGCACGGTGCAGGCCCGGGTGGAAGACAAGAAGCCCGCCACGGCCAGCCCGGACAAGCTGACGCTGTCCAAGGGCGCGGTGCAGGGCAAGCCGTCCACCGCGGACCAGATCGCACGCGAACGCGCGAACAAGGACTCGTCGACCCGCGTGGCGGAGTTGAACAAGAACATCGCGGACCTGAACAAGCTGACCGGCACTCCCCCTGGCGCCGGCTCGGGCAGCGGCACCGGCAGCGGCACTGGCACGCGCCCCGCGCCTGGCCTCGCGGCGCCCCCAGGCGTGTCGGCACCCGCCGCGACGGCGCCCGCGGGCACCTCGGCCCGCGCCGCGTCGGCGGCCGTGCCGGCTGCTACGACGGCGGCTCCGGCTGCCAGGCCCGCATCGGCCGTACCGGCCACGACGCCGGCTCCGGCTGCGACCCGGCCCGTCCCGGCCGCGACGCCGGCTCCGGCTGCGGCAACTCCCGCACCTGCTCCGACGCCCGCACCTGCAACTGCGCGCGCACCCACTGCCAGTCCGGCCCCGGCACCCGCACCCGCTGCTGCTGCGCCCACTCCCGCGCCTGCTCCGGTGGTCGCGGCAACGCCGGCTCCCACACCTGCACCGGCACCCGCCGCCGCGGCCCCTGCACCGGCCCCCACGCCCGCCACCGGCACGAGCACCACGCCGGCCGCAGCACCGCAAGGCGCTGCTTCCGCTGCGATTGCCGCCACGCCGGGCGCCACAGCCGCCCAGGCCGGCGCGAGCGCGCCGATCGCCGCTGCCACGCCGGCCCGCACGCCGACGCCTGCCTCCGCCGCGCCGCCGCCGGAGCCGAGCCTGCTGGACGACGTGCTCGCCAATCCGCTGATCCCTGCGCTGGCCGTCGGCCTGCTCGCGGTGCTGCTCGGATTCGGCTTCTACAAGATGCGCCAGAAGCGCAAGACGGCTTCCGTCGACAGCTCGTTCCTCGAAAGCCGCCTGCAGCCGGACTCCTTCTTCGGCGCCAGCGGCGGCCAGCGCATCGACACGGCCGAGACGAACAATCCGACCGGCTCCTCCATGGTCTATTCGCCCAGCCAGCTGGATGCCGCGGGCGACGTGGATCCGGTGGCCGAGGCGGACGTGTACCTGGCTTATGGCCGCGACCTGCAGGCCGAGGAAATCCTCAAGGAAGCCCTGCGCATCAACCCGCAGCGCGTGGCCATCCACGGCAAGCTGCTGGAGATCTATGCCAAGCGGCGCGACGCCAAGGCGTTCGAGGTGGTGGCGGCCGAGGCCTACAACCTGACGCAGGGCAGCGGCCCGGAGTGGGACCATATCTGCGAGCTGGGCCGCGAACTGGACGCCTCCAACCCGATGTACCGCCCTGGCGGGCAACCGGGCGCCGGCGCCGTTGCCGCGGCGGCGGTGGCCAGCCCCACCAGCTTCAACGCGACCCGTCCCATCCCGGCGCAGGCGGCTCCCGCGGCGGCCGACATCGACCTGGACCTCGACTTCTCGCTCGGTGACGAGCCCGAGCCCGCCGCACCGGTCCGTACGCCCGTCGCTGCTGCGCCGGCACGCGCGGCGCCGGCGCCGGCGAAGGCGGAGTTGCCGACGATGCACGAGAAGACGCAACCCGTGCGCCTGGAAACGCCGGACCTGACGCTCGACGAGAACAGCCTCAACTTCGACCTGCCCTCGCCGGCCCAGGCCGCGCCGGTCGCCGCTCCTGCCGCCGCCAAGGGCGAGATGCTCGAATTCGACCTCGGCGGCCTGTCCCTGGACCTGCCGCCGAGCGCGCCTGCTCCCGCTCCCGCCCCGGCTCCCGCGCCCAGTCCCGCCCCCGTTGCGGCGGCGCCCGCCATGCGCATGGACCCGCTGCCGGCAGTCGGTGGTGCGGAGACCGGCCTGGCCGACGGCGGTGACAGCCCGCTGGCCACCAAGCTGTCGCTGGCCGAGGAATTCAATGCCATCGGCGATACCGACGGCGCGCGCAGCCTGGCCGAGGAAGTGCTGGCCGAAGCGTCGGGCGACCTGAAGTCGCGCGCCCAGCGCCTGCTGGCAGAGATCGGCTGAGGCTCCCCGTAGGCTGGGGTGACGACAGGAACCCCGGCCGGCAGAGCGCCGGGGTTCGTTTCACTCACCACCCGCCTGCGAATCCCGGGCCATCGTCGTGAGACTTGCCCTCGGTGTCAGCTACAACGGACAAGCCTATGACGGCTGGCAGAGCCAGCCATCGGGCCGCACCGTGCAAGACCATCTGCAGGCCGCGCTGGCGCGCTTTGCAGCGCAGCCCGTCACCACCGTCTGCGCCGGCCGCACCGATGCGGGAGTGCATGGACTGATGCAGGTGGTGCACCTGGACACCCCGGTGCAGCGCGAAGACTTCTCCTGGGTGCGCGGCACCAACACCTTCCTGCCGCCCGACATCGCCGTGCAATGGGCGATGCCCGTGCCGGACGCCTTTCACGCCCGCAACAGCGCGAAGGCCCGCCGCTACGCCTACGTGCTGCTGGAGTCGCCGGTGCGGCCCAGCGTCGATGCAGGCCGGGTCGGCTGGGTGTTCCGTCCGCTCGACGAGGCGGCGATGCGCGAAGCGGCGTCGTACCTGGTCGGCGAACACGACTTCACCTCCTTTCGCGCCTCCTCGTGCCAGTCGCCCACGCCGGTGAAGACGCTGGAGCCGGTGCGCATCAGCCGCCGTGGCGGCTACTGGCGCTTCGAGTTCCAGGCCAACGCCTTCCTGCACCACATGATCCGCAACCTCATGGGGTGCCTGGTCGCCGTCGGCCAGGGGTCGCATCCGCCGCAATGGATGCACGAGGTGCTGCAGGCCCGCAGCCGTGACGCGGCCGCCCCGACCTTTTCGCCGGACGGCCTGTATTTCCTGGGCCCGCTGTACGAGCCGCACTGGGGCTTGCCGAGCCAGGTGCCTGCGTATGATTGGCTGCCATGAGCGCAGCGCAGCCCCTGCCCCATCGCACGCGGATCAAGATCTGCGGGCTGACACGCGAGCAGGACGTCCAGGCAGCCGTCGAGGCCGGTGCAGACGCGGTCGGCTTCGTGCTGTACGCGAAGAGCCCGCGCTCCGTCAGCGCCGAACGCGCTGCGCAACTGGCCCGCACGCTGCCCCCGTTCGTCACCCCGGTGCTCCTGTTCGTGAACGAACCGCCGGCGTCGGTGCGCGCAGCCAGCGCGCTGGTGCCCACGGCGATGCTGCAATTCCATGGGGACGAGACGCCCGCGCAGTGCCAGCAGGCCGCGGCGGGGCGGCCTTACCTGCGGGCGGCCCGGATCCCGCTGGACGACGCCACCCCGTTCGACTTGCTAAAATTCGCCTCCGAGCATTCCCACGCGGCGGCCCTGCTCCTCGACGCCCACGTCGAGGGCTACGGCGGCGCCGGCCAGGCATTCCATTGGTCACGTCTTCCACCAAGCGTCAGCTGTCACGCCGTTTTGTCTGGTGGGCTCACTCCTGCAAGCGTGGGCGATGGCATCGTGCAAGTGCGGCCGCGTTTCCGGACGCTGGCCGTTGATGTGAGTTCCGGCGTCGAGAGTGCCAAGGGCATCAAGGACGCCGGGAAGATCAATCAGTTCGTCGCGGCCGTGCGCGCCGCGGACCAACTTCTTGCAAGGTCCCCGAATGTCTTCCTATCAGCAACCTGACGCCACCGGCCACTTCGGCATCTACGGCGGCAGCTTCGTCAGCGAGACGCTGACCCATGCGATCAGCGAACTGCGCGACGCCTACGCGCGTTACCAGAACGACCCGGAATTCCTGCGCGAATTCCACTACGAGCTCAAGCACTTCGTCGGGCGGCCCTCGCCGGTCTACCACGCCGAGCGCATGAGCCGTGAGCAGGGCGGCGCGCAGATCTACCTGAAGCGCGAAGACCTCAACCACACCGGCGCGCACAAGATCAACAACGTGATCGGCCAGGCCATGCTGGCGCGGCGCATGGGCAAGCCGCGCGTGATCGCCGAGACGGGAGCCGGCCAGCACGGCGTGGCCACGGCCACGATCTGCGCGCGCTACGGCCTGGAATGCGTGGTGTACATGGGCGTCAACGACGTCAAGCGCCAGAGCCCCAACGTGTACCGCATGAACCTGCTGGGCGCCCGCGTGGTGCCGGTGGAGTCCGGCAGCAAGACGCTGAAGGATGCGCTGAACGAGGCGATGCGCGACTGGGTCACCAACGTCGAGAACACCTTCTACATCATCGGCACGGTGGCGGGCCCGCACCCCTACCCGATGATGGTGCGCGACTTCCAGAGCGTGATCGGCAAGGAGTGCATCGAGCAGATGCCGCAGCTGGCCGGCCGGCAGCCGGACGTGGTGGTGGCCTGTGTCGGCGGCGGCAGCAACGCCATGGGCATCTTCCACCCCTACATCGGCTTCGAGCAGACGCGGCTGGTCGGCGTGGAGGCCGCAGGCGAAGGGCTGGAGAGCGGCAAGCATTCCGCATCGCTGCAGCGCGGCAGCCCCGGCGTGCTGCACGGCAACCGCACCTACATCCTGCAGGATCCCAACGGGCAGATCATCGAGACGCACAGCGTGAGCGCCGGACTCGACTACCCGGGCGTCGGCCCCGAACACGCCTGGCTGAAGGACAGCGGCCGCGCCGAATACGTCGGCATCACCGACGCCGAAGCGCTGGAAGCCTTCCACTACCTGTGCCGCACCGAAGGCATCATCCCGGCGCTGGAATCGAGCCATGCGATCGCCTACGCGATGAAACTGGCCAAGACGATGAAGAAGGACCAGCACATCCTGGTCAACCTGTCCGGACGTGGCGACAAGGACATCGGCACCGTCGCCGACCTCGCCGGCGTCGACTTCTACGACCGGCCTTCGATGCGCGGCTTCACCCTCAAGGGGAGCAAGCCATGAGCCGGATCGCGACAACCTTCGCGCGACTGGCCAAGGACAAGCGCAAGGCGCTCATCCCGTACATCACCGCCGGATTCCCGTTTGCCGACATCACGCCGCAGCTGATGCATGCGATGGTGCAAGCGGGTTCGGACGTGATCGAACTGGGCGTGCCCTTCTCGGACCCCATGGCCGACGGGCCGGTCATCCAGAAGGCCGGCGAGAAGGCGCTCGCTGCCGGCGTGGGTCTGGCGCAGGTGCTGCAGATGGTGCGCAGCTTTCGCGACCAGGATGCCGCCACGCCGGTGGTGCTGATGGGTTATGCCAACCCGGTCGAGCGCTACGAGCTCACGAACGGCAAGACCAGCTTTGCGCGCGATGCGGCCGCCGCCGGCGTTGACGGCGTGCTGATCGTCGATTACCCCCCGGAAGAGTGCGAAGCCTTTGCCGCGCAACTCAGGGCCAACGGCCTGGACCTGATCTTCCTGCTGGCACCCACCAGCACGGACCAGCGCATCCAGCAGGTCGCCCGCATCGCCACCGGTTACGTGTACTACGTCTCGCTCAAAGGCGTCACCGGCGCCGGCCACCTGGACACCGCGGCGGTGGAAGAAGCGCTGCCGAGGATCCGCAAGCACGTGAAGATCCCCGTGGGCGTGGGCTTCGGCATCCGCGACGCGGTGACGGCCAAGGCGGTCGGCCGCGTGGCCGATGCCGTCGTGATCGGCACCAAGGTGATCCAGGTCGTGGAGGACCAGCCGCGTGACAACGTGTTACCGGCACTGTCGACCTTCCTGCGCGGCATCCGGGCCGCGCTAGACTCGCGGGAATAAAGAAGAGGTGCCAGAGATGAGCTGGTTGGAAAAACTGCTGCCCCCGAAGATCCAGCCGACGGACCCGGCCGAGCGCCGCAGCGTGCCGGAAGGCCTGTGGATCAAGTGCCCGAGCTGCGAGACGGTGCTGTACAAGACCGACCTGGAGCAGAACCAGAACGTCTGCCCGACGTGCAGCCACCACCACCGCATCGGCGCACGGGCCCGGCTGAACGCCTTCCTCGATCCGGAAGGCCGCTACGAGATCGGCCAGGAAGTGCTGCCGGTCGACCCGCTGAAGTTCCAGGACAGCCGCAAGTACCCGCAGCGGCTGAAGGAAGCGCTGGAGAACACCGGCGAGACCGACGCGCTGATCGTCATGGGCGGCGCGGTCCACAGCATCAGCCTGGTGGCGGCGTGCTTCGAATTCGACTTCATGGGCGGTTCCATGGGCAGCGTGGTCGGCGAGCGCTTCGTGCGCGGCGTCGAGACGGCCATCGAGCAGAAAGTGCCGTTCCTCTGTTTCACCGCCACCGGCGGCGCGCGCATGCAGGAGGGCTTGCTGTCGCTGATGCAGATGGCCAAGACCAATGCCTCGCTGACGCGGCTGGCGAAGAAGGGCCTGCCCTACATCAGCGTGCTGACCGATCCAACCATGGGCGGCGTGAGCGCGGGCTTCGCGTTCATGGGCGACCTGGTGATCGCCGAGCCGAAAGCGCTGATCGGCTTCGCCGGCCCGCGCGTGATCGAGTCGACTGTGCGGGTGACCTTGCCGGAAGGCTTCCAGCGCGCCGAATTCCTGCAGACCAAGGGCGCCGTCGACCTGATCTGCGACCGCCGCGAACTGCGCAAGACAGTTGCGAACGTGCTGGCGATGCTGCAGCGGCAGCCGGCGGATGCGGTGGAGTAGTACCGGATACGGGTACCGGACGCAGAAGGCGCAGAAGTTACGCAGAAGTCGCGGAAGGACATCCAAAAAAATTGGACTTGGTTTCTTTTGCGTCTTCTGCGTAGTTTCTGCGTCTTCTGCGTCCGGCTGTCCGCTCCCGCATTCAGCGAATCAGCGAATCCTGCACATTCGCCACGATGATCGCCGCCACCTGCAGCAGCACCAGCAACGCCAGCGGCGACAGGTCGAAGCCGCCTACCAGCGGGATCATCCGCCGAAAGGGCCGCAGCATCGGCGCGGTCAGCTTGTCGATCACGTCGACGATCGGTGAGTCAGCCCTTACCCACGACAGGATCGCATAGACGATCACCAGCCCGATCGCCCCGGAAATCACCAGTCGCACCAGCCCGAACAGCGCCAGCATCGGCACCAGCCCGGCGCCGCTGGTGCGGCCCAGGAGCAGCCACAGGATGCCGTACTGCGCCAGCTGGAACAGGTAGGCGGCGATCAGGCTCGCGAAGTCCCACCGCTTGTAGCCCGGCAACAGCTTGCGCAAGGGCAGCACGATCCAGTTGGTGAGCGCGAAGATGAACTGGCCGACCGGGTTGCCGAAAGGGATGCGCTGCACCTGCATGTAAAGCCGCAGCAGGCAGGCACCGCCCAGCAGGCCCGCGGCCACGTCCAGCAGGAAGGATGTGATCTGGAGGAACATGGAGTGGGTGGAGTCGTGGGATGATAGCGGCAGCCATCGGACCCACCGTGCCCGCCGCCCTTACCCTGCAGTCCCTGCCCCTGTTTCCGCTGACGGCGGTGCTGTTCCCGGACGGCTTGCTCTCGCTGCGCGTGTTCGAGGTGCGCTACCTCGACATGATCTCCAAGTGCCGCAAGACCGGCGCTCCCTTCGGCGTCGTTTCGCTCACGCAAGGCAACGAGGTGCGGCAGCCGGGCGGCACGGAGGCCTTCTCGCAGGTCGGCACGCTGGCCACCATCCACGATTTCGAAAGCCCCCAGCCCGGCCTGATGCTGGTGCGGGCCACGGGCACGCAACGTTTCCGCATCACCGCCAGCGACCAGCTCAAGCACGGCCTGTGGGTGGCCGACGTGGTGCGGGTGCCGGCCGACATGGTCGTGCCCGTGCCGGACGACCTGCGGCCGACCGCGGATGCGTTGCAGCGCCTGATCCAGTCACTCCAGTTGCAAGCCGACCAGCCGGGGCCCATGCCGCTGATGCCGCCGTGGAAGCTGGACGACTGCGGCTGGGTGGCCAACCGCTGGTGCGAACTGCTGCCGCTGCCGGTGGCGCTGAAGCAGCGCCTGATGGAACTGGACAACCCGCTGGTGCGGCTCGAACTGGTCAGCGACGTCCTGACGCGCACCGGCATCACCATCTGACTTCCGGCTCCCCGGAGCGCTTCCAGGCAAAAAATTAGAATGGAGGGTTTCGCCTTCCCGCCAGGGCTGCCCGCCCCCCATCCATGTCCGAACAGACCACCCCGCCCATCGACGAGAACCAGCTGATCGCGGAGCGCCGCGACAAGCTCAAGGCCCTGCGGGAAGCCCACCGCCAGGGGGCCGGCCCCGCCTTCCCCAACGACTTCAAGCCCGCGCACAACGCGCTGGGGCTGCACGGCGCGCATGGCGACAAGACCGCGGAGCAGCTGGAAGCCGAGGGCGGCACCGCGCGCATCGCCGGCCGGATGATGCTCAAGCGCGTGATGGGCAAGGCCAGCTTCGCGACGCTGCAGGACCAGACCGGCCGCATCCAGATCTACGTCACGCGCGACGCGGTCGGCGAGGAGGCGTATGCCGCCTTCAAGCACTGGGACCTGGGCGACATCGTCGGCGCGGAGGGAAAGCTGTTCAAGACGCGCACCGGCGAGCTGTCCCTGCACACCACCAGCATCCGCATGCTGACCAAGAGCCTGCGCCCGATGCCGGACAAGTTCCACGGCGTCGCCGACCAGGAGGTGAAGTACCGCCAGCGCTACATCGACCTGATGATGGACGAAGAAGCCCGCAAGCGCTTCGTCGCGCGCAGCAAGGCGATGTCGGGCATCCGCGACTTCATGGTGCAACACGGCTTCCTGGAAGTGGAGACGCCGATGCTCCACCCCATCCCCGGCGGCGCCAACGCCAAGCCCTTCACGACGCACCACAACGCGCTGGACCAGGAGATGTTCCTGCGCATCGCGCCCGAGCTGTACCTCAAGCGCCTGCTGGTCGGCGGCTTCGAGCGCGTCTTCGAGATCAACCGGAACTTCCGCAACGAAGGCATCTCGGTGCGGCACAACCCCGAGTTCACGATGATGGAGTTCTACGCGGCGTACTGGAACTACCGCGACCTGATGGACTTCACCGAGGCACTCCTGCGCGACGCCGCGCAGAAGGCCACCGGCAAGCTGCAGCTCACCTATGCGGGCAAGGAGGTCGACCTCGCCAAGCCCTTCGAGCGCCTCACGATCCCGGAAGCGATCGTTCGCCACAGCGATGCGGCCGACAACGTCGGCAACCGCGACTGGCTGGTCGGCCAGCTGAGGAAGCTGGGCAAGACCGAAGAAAAGGAACGCCTCTCCACCCGCTCGGTGGCGTCGCTGCAGGTCATGTACTTCGAGGAGAAGGTGGAAGACAAGCTGTGGCACCCCACCTTCATCATGGAACACCCGACCGAAATCTCGCCGCTGGCGCGCGCCAACGACGAGCGCCCGGAAGTCACGGAACGCTTCGAGCTGTACATCACCGGCCGCGAAATGGCCAACGGCTTCTCCGAACTGAACGACGCCGAAGACCAGGCTGCGCGCTTCCAGGCGCAGGTGAGCGCCAAGGACGCGGGTGACGACGAAGCCATGTTCTACGACCACGACTTCGTGCGCGCGCTCGAATACGGCATGCCGCCGGCCGGCGGCTGCGGCATCGGCATCGACCGCGTGATGATGCTGTTGACGGACAGCCCCAGCATCCGCGACATCATCCTGTTCCCGGCGCTGCGGCGCGAGGGTTGATGCGGCCGGAGGCGCCGGCCCTCGGCATCGACTTCGGCACTTCGAACTCGGCGGTCTCGTTCACGGGCCCGGACGGGGTATCCCGGCTGGTTCCGCTCGAAGGGGCGGCCACGACGATCCCGACCGCCGTGTTCTTCAACGCGGAGGACCACCGCGCCTCGTTCGGGCGGGAGGCCATCGCGCACTATCTGGCCCGCACCGAGGGCCGGCTGATGCGCTCGCTCAAGAGCCTGCTGGGAAGCAGCCTGCTGGAGGAGGAAACGGCCGTCGGCGGCACGATGCTGAGCTTCCAGGCGATCATCGCGCGCTTCCTGTCGGAGCTGCGCGCGCGCGCCGGCCGGCACCTGGGCACGGAGCCACGCCGCGCCGTCATCGGCCGCCCGGTGCACTTCGTGGACGGCGATCCCGGGCGCGACCGCCGCGCGCAGGCCGCGCTGGCGCAAGCCGCGCACAGCGCCGGCTTCGAGCACGTGTCGTTCGAGCTGGAGCCGATCGCGGCCGCCCTCGACTACGAGCGCCGGATCACGCGCGAGTCCCTGGTGCTGGTCGTCGACATCGGCGGCGGCACTTCGGACTTCACCCTGGTGCGCCTCGGGCCGGACCGCATGCGGCAGGCCGACCGCTCCGGCGACATCCTTGCCACGGCGGGCATCCACATCGGCGGCACCGACTACGACCAGAAGCTGAACCTGCGGCAGGTGATGCCCCTGCTCGGCTTCCGCCACATCGGGCCGACGGGCCGCGAGGTGCCGAGTCCGCCCTTCCTGGACCTTTCCAGCTGGCACCTGATCCACTGGATGACCACGCCGAAGATGGTGCGCCATGTGCGCACGCTGCGCAGCGACTACACCGACACCCGTTTGCACGATCGATTGATGACGGTGCTGGAGCAGCACCTGGGACACCTGGTCGCCAGCGAGGTGGAGCAGGCGAAGATCCGGAGTTCGGTGTCGGGCGGGACCGCGACGATCGACCTGTCGGCCGTCGAAGCCGGCCTGCATGCGGACATGGGACCGCAGGAGATGGCGCAGGACCTGGCGCTCCTGCTGGAGCAGGTGGTGGATTGCGCCGCATCCTGCATCCATCGCGCCGGGTTGGCGTCACAGGCGATGGATGCGATCTACCTCACCGGCGGATCGTCCGCGCTGCGGCCGTTCCAGCAGTTGCTGCGCAAGCGCTTTCCCGGCACGGAGATCGTCGAGGGAGACCTGTTCGGCGGCGTGGCGACGGGCTTGTCGTATTCGGCGGGTCGCGCGTAGAAGTCGGGGTGCGCTGCGCGCAACCCGACCTACGGGATGCTACGAGGCCCCACGGGATGCGCGTCACTCGCGTAGGCCGGGTTGCCGCAGGCACCCCGGCATCGGTCACGGAAGCAGCTGCAACGCCCGCATGTACCGCGGCTCCGTCATGAGGTGATCCCACGACGGCGCCGGGCCGCAAGGCAGCAAGGCCAGGCGGCGCTGCTCGCTGGCCTCGTTCGCCTGCCATTCACGCCGGTCCCGCGCCTGGGCGAGCCCCTCCAGCAATTCGTCGATCGCGCGGCCTCCTTCGCTGTTCACCGACTCGTTGCACAGCAGCACCATGTCGCAGCCGGCCTGCAGGGCGACCACTGCGGCCTGCGTGTACGTCACTTCGCGGCCGTCGATCCTGCGCGCGCCGGCCATGCTCAGGTCGTCGCTGAAGATCGCGCCCTGGAACTGCAGCTTTTCGCGCAGGACGTCATTCAGCCACTTCGGCGAGAAGCCGGCGGGTAGCTTGTCCACCTTCGGGTAGATCACGTGCGCGGGCATCACGCTGGCCAGCGCCGTCCCCAGCCATTCGTATGGCACCGCGTCGTCCTCCAGGATGGTCTTCAGCGCACGGTCGTCGACGGGGATCTCCAGGTGCGAGTCCGCCTTCACGTAACCGTGCCCCGGGAAATGCTTGCCGCAGTTCGCCACGCCGGCCTGCAGCAGGCCCTGCATGAGCGCGCGCGCCAGCAGGGTGACGATGCGCGGGTCGCGATGGAACGAGCGGTCGCCAATCACCGAGCTGGCGCCGAAGTCCAGGTCCAGCACCGGCGTGAAACTCAGGTCCACGCCGCAGGCGCGCAGCTCCGCCCCGAGCACGTAGCCCGCAGCGGTGGCTGCCGCCATGGCGCGCATCGCCCCGCTGCCTTCCCGGCCCCTGGCATCCTTCATCCACATCTCGCCGAAGCGCCGCATCGGCGGCAGGTGGGTGAAGCCGTCGGTGCGGAAACGCTGCACCCGCCCACCCTCGTGGTCCACGGAGATGAGCAGGTCGTCGCGCACCTGCTTGACCTCCGCGCACAGGGCCGCCACCTGCTCGCGGCTTTCCCAGTTGCGGCCGAACAGGATCATGCCGCCCACCAGCGGATCGGAGAGGCGGCGGCGGTCGTCCGCCGTGAGGCGGGTGCCGGCGACGTCGATGATCACCGGGGCATGGTCACTCATGGTGGGCTTTCCTTTTGTTCGATCACGACGAAGCTCGCCGCGTAGTCCGATTCGTCGGTGACCGTCACCTGCGCGGCCAGGCCGCGGCTCTCGCACCAGGCCTTCAGCGCGCCATGCAGCACGATGGTGGGCTTGCCGCTGGGCAGGTTGGCGATCTCGCAGCTGCGCCAGGTCATCGGCATGCGCATGCCCATGCCGACGGCCTTGCTGAAGGCCTCCTTGGCCGAGAAGCGCGTGGCCAGGTAGCGCACGCCGCGCTCGGGCCAGCGCGCGCTTCGCGCCTTCCAGACGTCGAACTCCGCGTCGCTGAGCACCTTGTGGGCAAAGCGGTCCCCGTGCCGCTCGATCGACTCGCGGATGCGGCGCACGTCGCAGATGTCGGTGCCGATGCCGTAGATCACGGGACCGCCAGGGCTTCCAGGTACGCGCGAACGGTCGCCGCGTACCCCATCTCCAGCGCATCGGCCACCAGGGCGTGGCCGATCGACACTTCGCTGACGCCGGGAACCCGCTGCACGAACGCAGCGAGGTTGTCACGGTTCAGGTCGTGTCCTGCATTCACGCCGAGCCCCGCATCCAGCGCGGCCTGGCCGGCGGCCGCAAAGCGGCGCAACTGCTCCTCCTGGCGCGCCGTGCCCCAGGCGGCGGCATACGGCTCGGTGTACAGCTCGATGCGGTCCGCCCCCAGCGCCCTGGCCAGCGGCATGGCCGACGGATCGGCATCCATGAACAGGCTGACGCGCACACCGAGCGACCTGGCTTGCGCGATCAGCGGCTTGACGCGTTCGCCGTCGGTGCGCAGGTCCCACCCGTGGTCGCTGGTGAACTGGCCTTCGCTGTCCGGCACGAAGGTGCACTGCTGCGGGCGCAGCTCGCGCACGAACTCCATCAGGTTGTGGAACGGGTTGCCCTCGATGTTGAACTCCGCCCGCGGCCAGTCGCGCTGGAGCAGCGCATGCAGCTCGCGCACGTCCTGCGGCCGGATGTGGCGCTCGTCGGGGCGCGGGTGCACCGTGATGCCGTGGGCGCCCGCCTGCAGGCACAGCGTGGCCGCGCGCGTGACGCTGGGGATGCCGAGGTGGCGCGTGTTGCGCAACAAGGCAACCTTGTTCACGTTCACCGACAGCAGCGTGCGGGGAGATTTCATAGGGCCTGGAGGTCGATCATCAGCTGGCGCGTGCGCAAGGTCGTCACGCCGCAATGGTAGTGCAGCAGCGCGCGCAGCTGCGTCTTCAGTTCGCCCAGGGTCGCCACCGTCCGCAAGGTGGCGTGGAAGGGCGCCGGGTCGTCCAGCGCCGCCTGGACCGCGAGCCACTGGGTGCCCGTCAGGCTGCCCCGGCCCTCCGGATCGTGCGCTTCCACCAGTCCGCCTTCGGGTCGCAGGCTGTAGCGCTGGTCGCTGCCCAGCGGCGCCAGCGTGCCGGTCTGCAGGTCCAGCGAGGGCAGGAAGCCGACTTCGCGCAGCAGCAGCAGCTCGAACGCCCGCAAGGCGGGCTGGAGCGTGTGCGGATCGTCCATGGCCAGCACGCGCACCGCGGACGCATAGACGTCGAACAGGCCCGGATGCGGATCGTCGCGCGCCAGCAGCCGCATCATCAGTTCGTTCAGGTAGTAGCCGGCCAGCAGGGCGTCGCCGGTGGGCATGACCTGGCCCCCCACCCATTCGGCCGACTTCAGCGTGCGGATCTCGGCGTCGCCGCCGAAGGCCACCTGCAGCGGCTGCAGCGGCAGCAGGACGGGGCGGAAGTTGGAGCTGGGCTTCTTGGCGCCCTTGGCGACGACGGCGATGCGCCCGAAGTGGCGCGTCAACAGCTCCAGGATCAGGCTGGACTCGCTCCAGTCGTAGCGGTGCAGGACGAACGCCGGTTCGTCGGCGATGCGCTTGGCAGGCACGGCCGCCTCAGGCGCTATTCATAGCCGAAGCTGCGCACGCGCGCTTCGTCGTCGGCCCAGCCCGAGCGCACCTTCACGAACATCTGCAGGAACACCTTGGCGTCGAACAGCCGCTCCAGCTCCGTGCGGGCCTCGGTGCCGATGCGCTTGAGCTTCTCGCCGCCCTCCCCGATCACCATCGCCTTGTGGCTGTCGCGTTCGACGATGATCGTGGCGGCGATGCGCACCATGCGCTTGAACTTCGGGCTGGGTTCCTCCTTGAACTCCTCGATCACGACCGTGGACGTGTAGGGCAGCTCGTCGCCGGTGAGGCGGAACAGCTTCTCGCGCACCATTTCGCCGGCCATGAAGCGCTCGCTCCTGTCGGTCAGTTCATCCTCGGCGTAGAACCAGGGCTGCTGCGGCAGGTACTTCTCGCACACCGGGAGCACGCGTTCGATGTCCTTGGCGTTCTTCGCGGAGATCGGCATGAACTCGGCGAACGGGTGGCGCTCCTGCATGTCGCGCAGCCAGGGTGCGAGGTCCCCGCGCCGATGCAGCACGTCCAGCTTGTTGGCCACCAGGATCGCGGGGATGTCCGGCTTCAGCAGCGACAGCACCTTCGCGTCGCCCAGCGTGAAGTTGCCCGCCTCCACCACGAACAGCACCACGTCGACATCGCTGATCGCGCCGGTCACCGCCCGGTTCAGCGAGCGGTTCAGCGCGGAGCCGTGGCGCGTCTGGAAGCCGGGCGTGTCGACGAACACGAACTGCGTGGCGCCTTGCGTGCGCACGCCGGTGATGCGGTGGCGCGTGGTCTGCGCCTTGCTGGAGGTGATGCTGATCTTCTGGCCGACCAGCGCGTTCAGCAGCGTGGACTTGCCGACGTTGGGTTTGCCCACGATGGCGACGAGTCCGCAACGTTGCGCCGGGCTTCCTCCTTCCCCCTCTGGGGGAAGGCCGGGATGGGGGCTGGGCGAATTCATTTCAATTTCGATTTGAGCATGATCAGCATAGCCGCTGCAGCGGCCTGCTCGCCGGCCCGGCGCGACGCACCGATGCCACGCTCGACGATGCCGAGCTCAGCCACTTCGCACTCCACGTCGAAGGTCTGCTTGTGGGCTGCGCCCACGGTGCCGACCACCCGGTACAGGGGCACGCTCATCCTGCGCCCCTGCAGCAGCTCCTGCAGCTCCGTCTTGGGGTCCTTGGCGGCGGCGGACATGTGCGGGGTGATCTCGACCTGGGAGAACAGCCGGTGCACCAGCGCCTCCGCCGCGATGTAGCCCGCGTCCAGGTGGACGGCCCCGATGACCGCCTCCAGCGCGTCGGCCAGGATCGAGGGCCGCTTGTGGCCGCCGGAGCGCGCCTCGCCCTCGCCCAGCTGGACGAGCCCCGACAGGCCGAGCTCCACGGCCACCTTGTGCAACGTGTCCTGCTTGACGAGGTTGGCGCGCACGCGCGACAGGTCGCCCTCCGGCAGGTCGGCCAGGCGCTGGTAGAGCAGCGCGGCGACCGCCAGGTTGAGCACGGCGTCGCCGAGGAATTCCAGCCGCTCGTTGTGCTCGGCGGACGAACTGCGGTGCGTCAGCGCCCGGGCCAGCAGCTTGGGGTCCTGGAAGCGGTGCTGCAGCCTCGACTGCAGCGCCGCGAGCGCATCGGTCACGACACTAGCGGCCGGGATTCGAGGTCCCGGCGTACTTGAGGAGCAGCCAGGCCGGGCCGAACAGGTGAAATTCCCTCTGGTAATTGAACGCCACCACGACTTGCTCGCCGTTCTTGGTGACTTCCAGGTCCTTGCCGCGAATCGAGGTGATGTCGTCCACCTGGGCGTAGCGGTCGAAGGACGCCCGCACGGCGGCCACGGTGGCCTCGCTCTTGGCCTTGTTGATCGCCTTGAGGGCCGCCTGGTACTCCAGGAAGGACGGCAAGGTCTGCATCACCACCGCGCCGGCGCCGCCGAGCACCGCCAGGATGAAAACCAGCGTGAGAAAAGAAATGCCGCGCTGCCGCGATTTGCCTGCCATTGAAACCCCTCCGTCCAAGCCTATTCGAATGACCCGATGCGCTTCAGGTTGCCGAAATTCATCCAGATCAGGAACGCCTTGCCGACGATGTTCCGATCCGGAACGAAGCCCCAGTAGCGCGAATCGAGCGAATTGTCACGGTTGTCGCCCATCATGAAATAGTGCCCCTCCGGCACCTTGCAGACGACCCCCTCCACACTGTAGCGGCAATTCTGCCGAAACGGAAAGTCCTCGACCCCGGGAACAAAGGCCGGGCGCTCGTCGTCGTTCAGGATACGGTGCGCTCCGTCGCCGAATCTTTCCTCGAAGTGCTTGAAGTAGCGCATCGCGTCGGCTTCGAAGAAGTCCTGCAGCTGCTTGACTTCCACCGGCTTGCCGTTGATGGTGAGGCGCTTGTTCAGGTAGGCCACCTCGTCGCCGGGAACGCCGACCACCCGCTTGATGTAGTCGAGGCTGGGTTTGGGCGGGTAGCGAAAAACCATCACATCGCCGCGCTGGGGCCGCGTGCCCTCGGTCAGGCGCGTGTTCAGCACCGGCACCCGCAGGCCGTACGTGAACTTGTTCACGAGGATGAGGTCGCCGACCAGCAGCGTCGGGATCATCGAGCCGGAAGGAATCTTGAACGGCTCGAACAGGAAGGAACGCAGGACGAAGACCGCCACGATCACCGGGAACAGTCCCGCGGTCCAGTCCAGCCACCACGGCTGCGCCAGCATCCGGTGCTTGGCTTCCTCCAACTCCGCGTCGACCGGGGCGATTCCCTGGGCCGACAGCCGCTGGTTGCGGCGCGCGGCGTGGGCCTCCAGCGCAGCGGCGGCGCGGCGGCGGCGCGGCAGGTACCAGAGGCGCTCGGCCACCCAGTACACGCCGGTCACGATGGTGGCCAGGAACAGCAGCAGGGCGAAGTTGCCCTCGACGTATTCGAAGTACCAGGCGCCGGCGTAGCCGACGAAGGCCGCGAGGACCGCGGCCGTGAGGAAAGGCATCATCGTTCTAGTCTTCTACCTGGAGGATGGCGAGGAACGCTTCCTGGGGCACCTCGACGGAGCCGATCTGCTTCATGCGTTTCTTGCCAGCTTTTTGTTTTTCGAGCAGCTTCTTCTTGCGGGTGATGTCGCCGCCGTAGCATTTTGCCAGCACGTTCTTGCGCAGCGCCTTGACCGTCTCCCGGGCGATCACATTGGCCCCGATCGCCGCCTGGATGGCCACGTCGAACATCTGCCGGCTGATGATTTCGCGCATCTTGGAGACGACGGCGCGGCCGCGGTACAGCGACTGGCTCCGGTGCACGATGATCGACAGCGCGTCCACCTTTTCGCCGTTCAGCAGGATGTCGACCTTGACGACGTCCGAGGCGCGGTACTCCTTGAACGTGTAGTCCATGGAGGCGTAGCCGCGGCTGACCGACTTCAGCTTGTCGAAGAAGTCCAGCACGATCTCGCCGAGCGGGAGGTCGTAGGTGAGCATCACCTGGCGCCCGTGGTAGGCCATGTTGATCTGCACCCCCCGCTTCTGGTTGGCCAGCGTCATCACCGCGCCGACGTATTCCTGCGGCATGTACAGGTGGACGGTGACGATGGGTTCGCGGATTTCCTGGATGCGGCCGACATCGGGCATCTTGGCCGGGTTCTCGACCATGAGCACTTCGCCGTCGCCCCTGAGGACCTGGTACACCACGCTGGGCGCGGTGGTGATCAGGTCCTGGTCGAACTCGCGCTCCAGCCGCTCCTGCACGATCTCCATGTGCAGCAGCCCGAGGAAGCCGCAGCGGAAGCCGAAGCCGAGCGCCTGGCTCACTTCCGGTTCGTAGTGCAGCGAAGAGTCGTTGAGCTTGAGCTTCTCGAGGCTGTCGCGCAGCGAGTCGTACTGGTTGGCTTCCACCGGGTACAGGCCGGCGAACACCTGCGGCTGCACCTCCTTGAAGCCCGGCAACGCCTCGGTGGCGGTGAAGGAAGCGCCGCCGGTGCCCGGCTTGATCAGGGTGACGGTGTCGCCCACCTTGGCGGCCTGCAGTTCCTTGATGCCGGCGATGATGAAACCCACTTCCCCGGCCTCGAGCGCCTCGCGCGGCGAGGTGGACGGCGTGAACACGCCGAGGCTGTTCGCCTCGTAGGTGGCTTCGGTCGCCATCAGCTTGATGCGGTCACCCCGGGTCACGCGGCCGTCGACGACGCGCACCAGCATCACGACCCCGACGTAGGTGTCGAACCAGCTGTCGACGATCATGGCCCGCAGGGGCGCGTCGACCTTGCCGCGCGGCGGCGGAATGCGCGCGACGATCGCCTCCAGGATGTCGTCGATGCCCATGCCGGTCTTGGCCGAGCACGGGATCGCATCGGTCGCGTCGATGCCGATCACGTCCTCGATCTCCAGCTTCGCGTTCTCCGGGTCGGCCTGCGGCAGGTCCATCTTGTTCAGCACCGGCACCACCTCGACGCCGAGGTCGAGGGCGGTGTAGCAGTTCGCGACGGTCTGCGCCTCGACGCCCTGGCTCGCGTCCACCACCAGCAGCGCGCCTTCGCATGCCGAAAGCGAGCGGCTCACTTCATAGGAGAAGTCGACGTGGCCCGGCGTGTCGATCAGATTGAGGTTGTAGACCTGTCCGTCGCGGGCCTTGTACGAGAGCGCCGCGGTCTGCGCCTTGATGGTTATCCCACGCTCCCTTTCGAGATCCATCGAGTCCAGTACTTGCTCTTCCATCTCGCGATCGGAGAGTCCGCCGCAGCGCTGAATCAGGCGGTCAGCGAGTGTCGATTTGCCGTGGTCGATGTGCGCGATGATCGAAAAGTTTCTGATGTGATTCATCAACGGGGACAGATAAGTGATTGATTCAAAAGCCGCGCACAAAGAAAAAAGGGCGCGCCCTGAAGGTGACGCGCCCTGAACCAACAATCTATGGCAACTGCGATAGTTGGAGCTTCATTGTAGGCAAAACGCGCCGGGCGTACAGCCTCGGGGTCTCGCCCACTCAGCCGTTGCGGGTCTGCAACTCGCATGTTATCCACAGGTTTTCAACATTTCTGAACGAGGTTCGGGGGGACAACATGTGGGCCGCCTGTGGATCGGCGGTGCACGTCCAGTTGAGCATCCCGCATGGTGGTTCTGGAACCGGTCCATATGCCGGGAAGGCACGCTCGGGGACCCGAATTCTAACCAATCCCGTCCATAGACCGCTCAATAAGTTAGCGGGTACAAACTAAAAAGACCGTTGGGGTCGGAAAGTAAACCTCTCATCCCCCCTGTCTTTTTTTGACGATGCCGAAAAAAAGGCCCCAGGCCCGCGCGGGGCTTGGGGCCTTTTGCCGGGGGCTGCCAGTTCTCAGCGCGTGGGCCGGATCAGCAGGTAGCTCGCGAGCTCGCCTCGGCGCACGAGCACCGGAATGGGCTTTGCCTTGTCGGCCTTGGCCACCACCGCATCGAACTCCTTGACGGATGCGATCTCGGTATTGGCGATCGCAACGATCACGTCACCCTCGCGGATACCGGCGCGCTGCGCTGCTTCGGTCACCGCCTCGACGCGCACACCACCCTTGGCAAGCTTGGCCTCCTTGCGCTGCGCCGCCGTGAGTTCAGCGACCACCAGGCCAAGCGATTGCGCTGCGGGCGACGACGACTTGGGCCGGTCGTCGGGCGCCTGCGGCGGCTTTGGCGTGGCCTTGGCGACCTCCTGCTCGAACTCGGCGACCGTGACCGCCAGCTCCTTGGCGCTGCCGCGACGGAACACCGTCAGGGCCGCGCGGGTGCCCGGCTTCATGTTGCCCACCATGCGCGGCAGGTCGGAAGCACGTTCAATCGGCTGGCCGTTGAAGCGCGTGATGATGTCGCCGGCCTCGACGCCCGCCTTGTCCGCAGGCGAGCCGCTCTCGACGCTGCGCACCAGCGCGCCTTGCGGCCGGCCCAGGCCGATCGATTCCGCGACGTCGCGCGTCACCTGGTCGATCTGCACGCCGATGCGGCCACGCTGCACGCGGCCGCTCACGCGCAGCTGGTCGGCCACGCGGATGGCCTCGTCGATCGGGATGGCGAACGAGATTCCCATGAAACCGCCCGAGCGCGAATAGATCTGGCTGTTGATGCCGATCACCTCGCCGCGCATGTTGATCAGCGGGCCGCCCGAGTTGCCGGGGTTGATCGCCACGTCGGTCTGGATGAAGGGCAGGTAGTCGCCGGTGTCGCGCCCCTTGGCGCTGATGATCCCGGCGGTGACGGTGTTCTCCAGGCCGAACGGCGAACCGATCGCCATCACCCATTCGCCGACCTTGAGCTTGGCGACGTCACCGACGCGCACGAAGGGCAGGCCTGTGGCCTCGATCTTGATGACAGCCACGTCGGAGCGCTTGTCGGGCGTGCCGATGACCTTGGCCTTGAACTCGCGCTTGTCCGGCAGGGTCACGATCACTTCGTCCGCGCCATCGACCACGTGCGCGTTGGTCATGACGAAACCGTCGGCCGTGAGGATGAAGCCGGAACCGACGCCGCGCGGCGTTTCTTCTTCGCCGCCGCCGCGCGGGTTGGGCCGCGGCTGGCGCGGCGTGTTCGGCGCGTTGGGCATCGGCACGCCGAAGAAGCGCCGGAAGAATTCCTGCATCTCCTCATCCTGGCTGCTGCCGCCCTCGCGGCCGCCGCCGGCGCTGCCAGCGACGCGCGAGCGCTCGAGGGTGCGGATGTTGACGACCGCCGGACCCACCTGGTCCACCAGGTCGGTGAAATCGGGCAGCGACCGCGGTTGCGGCGCCGATTGCGCATGCGCCGGGGGAACCGGCGTGAACGCCGCGGCGCCGGCAATGGCCAGGGCCACCACCAGTCCACGGCTGCACACGTTCTTGCTAGCCAGGGGAAACATACGGATCTCTCCAGAAGGGTCGACCAAACTCAATAGCTGAGAATACGTCCAAGCGCAAAGGTTCTGCGTCAGCGGGCGACGCATGGCCCTTTACATGCGGGGGCCAAGGCCCGGCTGTCCAGATGGGGGCGTTACCGGCGCCGCTCAAGGCTGATCGCAAAAGCCTTCAGGGTCGGCGACGGGACTTCTCCCACCGCCGTGACCCACCAGTCCTGCCCGACGCGACGCGTCAGGGTGTTGGTGGCGCCGCTGGAAAACACGCCCTCCTGGGTATGCCGCTTCGCGTCGTAGGCCTCGACGAACAAGGACACCGACGCCAGCCCATCAGAGAACGTCCACTGCAGTGCACCTTCGCTGGGCCGCTTGTACGAGGTCATCGGCTTGAAGCCCGGCACGGCTGCCTTGAGGGCCCAGCCCTCGGCGGCGGCGGTGGTCTTGACCTCGTCGGTCTTCTCGACGCGCCAGCCCTCGGGCACGGCCATCATCTGGGCCAGCCGCTCCATGCGCACCGGCGCGTCGAGCTGCAATTCGGAAAAGGCCGCCTGCTCCAGCACCTTGCCGCCGTCTTCCACCGTCTGCATCTTCACCACGAGGCCGCTCTTCTTCTCGGACCAGATGCGGTAGCCGAAGCGCAGGGGGTCCCTGGGCGTCAACTGCACGATGTCCGCCTCGAAACCGGCGACGCGGTCGCCGCCGATGCGCTGCGCCGTGTAGTACTCGGCGATGGCCGACTCCTCCGGCCGCATCAGCTCGGGGAACGGCCCCAGCGACTCGCGCCGCTCGCTGCGCACGGTGCGCGTTTCCGGCAGGAAGGTGAGCACTTCGTCGTCCCGGCGGAAGGTGGACCGCGGCGTGCCCGACAGCGACTCGACCCGTTCCACCTGTCGCTGGCCGTCGCAGGCATGCCAGATGCGCGCGCTGGACATCGAGCCGTTGCTCGACGACACCACGAACGTGCCGATGTAATTGCGCTGGCGCGAGGCGTCGTGCATGCGCGCCAGCCACTCGTTCACGCCGAGCTCGCCCTTCACGCCGGCCCGGGCATCCGCCCGGCCGCCTGCCGCTGCAGCCGCGGCGAAGCTCATGGCGGCGACCGCCGACAAGGCGAGGACACCGTTGGCAAGTCGCCTTCCGGCGACGGCTGGGATCGGCCGCGTCATGCTGGGCCCTCAGCGGGCCGGCCCTTCGAAAGTGGCGTTGCGCAGGAAACCGGAGGACGTCTGCAGCGCGGTGGCGCCGCCATGCTGGCGGTGGGCCGCCAGCAGGCGGTCAAGCTGCGGGTCCCGGATCATGGAGGCGGGCTGCACCGCGGCGGCCGTCACACCTGCGGCCGGGGCCGCGGCGAGCTGCGGCTGCGCGCTGGACGGCATGCCGGTGCCCGCCATGTTCCAGCCGATGGCGGCGACCGCCGCGACCGAAGCCACGCCAGCGGCGATCTTCCAGCGCCAGTCGTTGGCCGCGGCACGCTCGCTGCCCCGCACCACGATTTCAGGAAACACGGTGGCGGCCGCCCTCGGCGCGGGCTCGGCCTGCAGGCGGCCGCGCAGCTGGGCGAGGAAGGCCTCCGGCGCTGCGCCCACCGGCGCCCGGCCGGTGCGCAGCACCTCGCCGACCAGGTGATAGGCACACCAGGCCTCGCGCGAGGGCGCGTCCGCTGCCGCGGCCTGCACGGCGCGGACCAGCGCGTCACCGCGCAACTGGCCGTCGGCGAGCGCCGAAATCATTTCCCGGTTGTCCATCTGTTCCATCTCTTATTGATCCCGCGCCTTTACCAGCGCTTGCCCGACTGGTTCTCCAGCATGGGCTTCACTTTCGCCGAAATCGCCTCGCGCGCCCGGAAGATGCGCGAGCGCACCGTGCCGATCGGGCAATTCATCACTTCCGCGATCTCCTCGTAGCTCAGGCCCTCGATCTCGCGCAGCGTCACCGCCTGCCGCAATTCCTCGGGGAGCGCCTCCATGGCCGAGTTGACCGTGGCGGCGATTTCCTTGGCCGCGAGCACCGTTTCCGGCGTTTCCGCGGTGGTTAGTTCGTTCTCCATGCCGGAAGTTTCTTCCTCATCATCGTTTCCGCGCAGCGCGCTTTCGGAAACGACGGGATCGCGCTTGAGGTCGACCAGGGCTTTTTTCGCGGTATTCACCGCAATCCGGTACAGCCACGTATAGAACTGCGCCTCGCCGCGGAACTGGGCGAGGGCGCGGTAGGCGCGGATGAAGGTTTCCTGGGCGATGTCCTCGATCAGGTCGGTGTCGCGCACCATCCGGCCGATCAGGCGCTCGATGCGCCGCTGGTACTTCAGTACCAGCAGTTCGAAGGCCTTCTGGTCGCCCGCCACCGTCCGCTCCACCAGCATCAGGTCGGTGTCGCCGGGCGATGGGGGTGCGGCAGGAGGCGTCTTGGTCATTGTTAGGCCGCGGAAGCGCGCGAATATACCGCACGCCGCAGCGCGTCCCAGTGGGACGGGGCCGACGTTCGCTCGAGCCAGAGCCAGCGCACCGCGCTGGCTTCGGAGCGCCATCGCAACAGCAGCCGGGACTGCAGGTCCAGGGCGATTTCAGGCGCGCCCGAGCCCATGGCCGCGCCTTCTTCCCACTGCCAGCCGACGCCGTCCCAGTGCAGCACCCCGCGCGCCGATCGCGCCCAGGCAGTGCCGGCCAGCAGTCCGGCAACCGCCAGCGCGACCCAGGCAGCCGCCTGCCGCCAGCCGAAGCCATCGGATTGCAGGGTGAACGCGATCGCCGCGGCCAGGCCGGCCGCGCCGGGCAGCCCCAGCAGCACGCCGGCGAACGCGCTGCGCCCCACCGGATAACTCACCGATGGAGCGGCATGCATGGGGTGGGAGGCAGGCGAAAGCGCTCAGATGCGCTTGAAGACCAGCGAGCCGTTGGTGCCGCCGAAGCCGAAGTTGTTCTTCAGCGCCACCTCGATCTTCATGTCCCGCGCCTCGTTGGCGCAGTAATCCAGGTCGCACTCCGGGTCCTGGTTGAAGATGTTGATCGTCGGCGGGCTCTTCTGGTGGTGCAACGCCAGCACCGTGAACACCGACTCGATCCCGCCGGCGCCGCCGAGCAGGTGGCCCGTCATCGACTTGGTGGAGTTCACCACCGCCTTCTTGGCGTGATCGCCCAGCGTGTTCTTGATGGCGTTGGTCTCATTCACGTCGCCCAGGGGCGTGGAGGTGCCGTGGGCGTTGAGGTACTGCACCTGGTCGGGGTTGACCCCCGCATTCTTGAGCGCCGCGACCATCGAGCGGCGCGGGCCGTCCACGTTCGGCGCGGTCATGTGGTACGCGTCCGCGCTCATGCCGAAGCCGGCAAGCTCGGCGTAGATCCTCGCTCCGCGCTTCTTCGCGTGCTCGTACTCCTCCAGCACCATCACGCCGCCGCCCTCGCCCAGCACGAAGCCGTCGCGGTCCTTGTCCCAGGGACGGGAGGCCGTCTTCGGGTCGTCGTTGCGGGTGGACAGGGCCCGGGCCGCGGCGAAACCGCCGATGCCGAGCGGAGATACGCAGGATTCGGCGCCGCCGGCCACCATGACGTCGGCGTCACCGCTTTCGATCATCCGCGCCGACACGCCGATCGCGTGCAGGCCGGTGGTGCAGGCCGTGACGATCGCGATGTTCGGGCCCTGGAAGCCGTAGCGGATGGACACATGGCCGGAGATCATGTTGATGATCGACGCCGGCACGAAGAACGGGGAAATCCGGCGCGGACCGCGATTGACCATCTCGGTGTGGGTGACCTCGATCATCGGCAGCCCGCCGATGCCCGAGCCGATGTTCACGCCGATGCGCGTCGCCAGTTCCGGGTCGAGGGCGTCACCCGTGGGCAGGCCGGCATCCGCCACCGCCTGGCTGGCCGCGGCCAGCCCGAGGTGGATGAAGCGGTCCATGTGCCGGGCTTCCTTCTCCGGCATGTAGTCGGTGACGTTGAAGCCCTTGACCTCGCCCGCGAACTTCACGGACAGGCTGCCCGTGTCGAACGACTGCACCATGTCGATGCCGCTTCGGCCCGCCAGCAGGTTGGCCCAGGATTCGGCGACGGTATTGCCCACCGGGCACACGCAGCCCAGTCCCGTCACGACGACGCGCCGACGCATCTGGGCTCAGGCCTTCTGGTGGGCGCTGGCGTAGTCGACGGCGTTCTGCACCGTCGTGATCTTCTCGGCGTCTTCGTCCGGGATCTCGATGCCGAACTCATCCTCGAGGGCCATGACCAGTTCCACCGTGTCCAGCGAGTCCGCGCCGAGGTCCGCCACGAAGGCTTTTTCATTGGTGACCTGGGACTCTTCCACGCCGAGTTGCTCGGCGATGATTTTTTTGACACGTGCTTCGATATCGCTCATGGTTCCCTCTGGGGGTTGTGTTTGAATCGCCGATTTTAGCCGGGCCGCCGATCACTCTGAATTCGCTTCGCGAATTCAGAGTGGCCTGGTCAGTGGGAAGGGGCCCGGCAAAGCCGGATCCCCTTCCCAGGGGAGACCGGGCATCGCGATGCGCTGCCCGGTCCGTGGAATCAGGACTATGTCATGTACATGCCGCCATTGACGTGGATTTCCTGGCCCGTCACGTAGCCGGCCTGGGGGGAGGAAAGCCACGCCACCGCATGCGCGATGTCGGCGGGTTTGCCCAGGTGGCCCAGCGGGATCTGGCCCAGCAGTGCCTTCTGCTGGTCTTCCGGCAGGGCCGCCGTCATGTCCGTCTCGATGAAGCCGGGCGCCACGCAGTTCACCGTGATGCCGCGGCTGCCAAGCTCGCGCGCCAGCGCGCGGGTCATGCCGGCCACCCCGGCTTTCGCCGCGGCGTAGTTCGCCTGCCCGGGGTTGCCCGAAGCGCCCACCACGCTGGTGATGCTGACGATGCGGCCGTAGCGCTGCTTCATCATCGTGCGCATCACGGCGCGGCTCATCCGGAAGACGGCCTTCAGGTTGGTGTCCAGCACCGCGTCCCACTCGTCGTCCTTCATGCGCATCGACAGGTTGTCGCGCGTGATGCCGGCGTTGTTCACCAGCACGTGCAGCGCGCCGTGCTCCTTGGTGATGGCGGCAATCAAGCCTTCGGCGGCCGCGGCGTCGTTCACATCGAGCTTCTCGCCCTTGCAGCCGGCATGCTGCGCCAGGCCGGCGCTGATCTTCGCGGCGCCGTCGTCGGTGGTGGCCGTGCCGATCACCTTCATGCCACGGGCGGCGAGTTCATGGGCGATCGCTGCGCCGATGCCGCGCGAGGCGCCGGTGACGAGGGCGACCTGGCCCTGCAGCGTGGTGGTGGTCATGCGAGCAGTCCCTTGGCTTCGGCCAGGCTGGCCGGATCGTGGATGCTGGCGGAAACCAGCGTCGGGTCGATGCGCTTGACCAGGCCGGCCAGCACCTTGCCGGGGCCGCATTCGACGATGGTGGTGATGCCCCGCGACTGGATCGCGCGCACGCATTCGACCCAGCGGACCGGACCGAACGCCTGTTCGTAGAGGGCGCCGCGGATGCGATCCGGGTCGGTCTCGACCTTCACTTCGATGTTGTTCACCACCGGGATGCGCGGCGCGACGAGCGTGGTCGCCGCCAGCCGCTCCTTCAGACGCTCCGCCGCCGGCTTCATCAGGCTGGAATGGAAAGGCGCCGACACCGGCAGCGGCAGCGCGCGCTTGGCGCCCATGGACTTGAGCAGTTCGCAGGCCTTGTCGACGGCCGCCTTGCTGCCGGCGATGACGGTCTGCGCCGGATCGTTGAAGTTGGCGGCCTCCACCGTCTCGCCGCTGTTCGGGCCGAAGCTGCGCAGGGCCTCCGCGCACCCCTCGATCACCCGCTGCGCGTCCATGCCGAGGATGGCGGCCATCGCCCCGGTGCCCACGGGCACCGCCTCCTGCATGGCTTGCGCCCGGAACCGCACCAGCGGCGCGGCGTCCGCCAGCGTAAGCGCGCCGGCGGCGACCAGCGCCGTGTATTCGCCCAGCGAGTGGCCGGCCACCACGGCAGGCTGTGCGCCGCTCTCGGCCAGCCACGCACGGTAGGCGGCGAGGCCGGCCACCAGCATCACGGGCTGCGTGTTCGAGGTCAGCGCCAGCGCTTCCTTCGGCCCTTCCCGGATCAGCCGGCCGACGTCCTCGCCGAGGGCCTCCGATGCTTCCTGCAGCGTCTTGCGAACTTCCGGATGGTCGCCCCAGGCGTCGAGCATGCCGACGGACTGCGAGCCCTGCCCGGGAAAGACGAAAGCGAACGATTTCATGTCTCCACCTGCTTTGTCGTTGTACGAGCCGCTGTCCCGGCTCAGAAGTCCAGCAGCACCGCACCCCAGGTGAAGCCGCCACCCACGCCCTCGAGCATGAGCGTGTCGCCCTTCTTGACCTGGCCCTTGCGCACCGCGGCGTCCAGCGCCAGCGGGATCGACGCGGCGGACGTGTTGCCGTGCTGGTCCACCGTCACCACCAGCTTGTCCATCGGCAGCTTCAGCTTCTTCGCCGTGCCCTGCATGATGCGGATGTTGGCCTGGTGCGGAATCAGCCAGTCGATGTCGGCTTCGGTGCGGCCCGCCTTCTGGAGGGTGGCGCGCGCGGATTCCTCCAGCACGCCCACGGCGAGCTTGAACACCGCCTGCCCGTCCATCTTCAGCAGCGGGTCGCCGAGCACCTTGCCGCCGGACACGTTGCCGGGCACGCACAGGATGCCCACGTACTTGCCGTCGGCATGCAGGTCGGTGGCCAGGATGCCGGGCGTATCCGACGCTTCGAGCACCACCGCGCCGGCGCCGTCGCCAAAGAGGACGCAGGTCGTGCGGTCCTTGAAGTCGAGGATGCGGGAGAACACCTCGGCGCCGATCACGAGCGCCTTGCTGGCGCTGCCGGTGCGGATCATCGCGTCGGCGACGGTCAGCGCATAGACGAAGCCGCTGCACACCGCCTGCACGTCGAACGCCGGGCAGCCGGCGATGCCCAGCTTGTGCTGCAGGATCGCGGCGGACGAGGGAAACACCATGTCCGGCGTCGATGTGGCGACGATGATCAGGTCGATGTCGGAGGGCTGGCGTCCCGCGGCTTCCAGCGCGCTGCGCGCCGCGTGCAAGCCCAGGTCGCTGCTGGTCACGTCGGCTTCGGCGAAGTGGCGCGCGCGGATGCCGGTGCGCTCGACGATCCACTGGTCGGAGGTTTCGACACCGTCGGCTGCGAGTTGCGCCGCCAGCTCCGCATTGGTCACGCGCTTCGGCGGCAGGTAACTGCCCGTGCCCGTGATCCGGGAATACTTGGTCATTCTCAGGTGGTGGCCGTTTCCACGGGCGCGGCGTCGGCATCCGACCCGACCAGCAGCGGTCGGGCGTGCGCTATCCGGGCCTGGACGCGGTCGAGCAGGTTGTTGCGGGCCGCATCATAAGCCCGGTTGAGCGCCTGCTCGAACGAGAATTCGTCGGCGGAGCCGTGGCTCTTGAACACCAGGCCGCGCAGGCCCAGCAGGGCCGCGCCGTTGTAGCGGCGGTGGTCCACGCGCTTCTTCAGCGCGGTCAGGACCGGATACGCGGCCAGTGCGGCCAGCTTGGTCAGCGGGCTGCGGGTGAATTCCTCCTTGAGGAATCCGCTGATCAGCGAGGCGACGCCCTCCCCGGTCTTGAGCATGACATTGCCGACGAAGCCGTCGCAGACCACGATGTCGGTGGTGCCCTTAAAGATGTCGTTGCCCTCAACGTTGCCGAAGAAGTTGATGTCGCCGGCGGCGCCCGCGGATCGCAGCAGTTCGCCCGCCTTCTTGATGACTTCGCTGCCCTTGATCACTTCTTCGCCGATGTTCAGCAGGCCCACGGTCGGCATGTTGTTGCCGGTCAGCGCCGCGACCAGCGCCGAACCCATCACGGCGAACTGCAGCAGGTGCTGCTCCGTGCAGTCCACGTTGGCGCCGAGGTCCAGCACGGTGGTGGCCTGGCCCTTGGCGTTGGGGAGCTGGGTGGCGATGGCGGGCCGGTCGATGCCGTCCACCGTCTTGAGCAGGTAGCGCGCCAGCGCCATCAGCGCGCCGGTGTTGCCGGCGGACACGGCGGCTTGCGCGTTGCCGTCCTTCACCTGCTGGATGGCCACGCGCATCGAAGAGTCCTTCTTCCGGCGCAAGGCCACCTCGATGGCGTCGTCCATCGTCACCACCTCGGTGGCGGGCACGATGCGCGCGCGGGGATGCTCCAGGGATGCGAGCGCGGCCGGGGCGCCGACGAGCAGCAACTGCGCCTCGGGATGCGCGTGCAGGAAATGGCGGCACGCCGTGAGCGTGACGCGCGGCCCATGGTCGCCGCCCATGCAATCGACAGCCAGGATGGTCGTCATGGCATCAACTGTAGGGGCAAACCGGCGGATTGCGAGCGCAGAAGAGACAAGGGCCCGGCTGCACCGCGCGGCGCAGCCGGGCCCCGGGATCCCGTGACTGCAGGATCAGGCGTCGTTCTTGGTCTTCACGACCTTGCGGCCGCGATAGAACCCGGTCGGGCTGATGTGGTGGCGCAGGTGCGTCTCGCCCGTGGTGGGCTCCACCGCGATGCCCGGCGTGACCAGGGCATTGTGCGAACGGTGCATGCCGCGCTTGGAAGGCGACTTCTTGTTTTGCTGGACAGCCATGACGGGCTCCTGGAATCTGGGCGCCGCGCGCAGCGATGCACGCGCTCGGCAGGTTGATGGGTTGGACGGGTCGCGAAGGTCGGCGCACGCCCCATGGCCATGCCGCTGCCCTTTTGGCGCGAAGCCCGCGATTATAGACCAACTCGGCTGCCCCGCCTACTTGCCGGCCTTGATGCGCCCCAGGACGGCGAACGGGTTCTCGCGCTGGCCGCCGGCGGTGTCGAAATCGTCATCCACCGCGGACATCTTCACGGGTTGGGGGCACACCTCGTGCATCGGGGCGACCGGCACCTCCATCAGGAGTTCGTCCTCCACCAGTTCGAGCAGGTCGAAGCTGTGGCTCAGCGCCAGCAAGTCCTCCTCGGCCGCGTCGTCCTCGGCCGCGGCCGTGGCCTCGTCCGGCACGAACCGGAAGGAGCGGCGCACCGCCAGCGGCATCTCCACCGGGGCCAGGCAACGCTGGCAGACCAGCGGCAGGTTGGCGGCGACATCGAGGTGCAGCCAGACCTGCGGATGCACGTGCCGCGGGTTGAGCAGCTCGCCGCGAGCCTGCCAGGTGACCGGGCGGTCCGGCGCGCCACCCTGGGTCTCGGCGGAAAGCCGGTGGTAGCGGCGCAGCCCGTCTTCGCCCGTGAGCTCGGCTCCTTCCTCGGCGAAGCGGCGCACGTCGAGACGGTGCGGGTCGTAGTCCTTGGCCATCCGGCCAGTGTAAGAGAATCACCGGATGCCGCCGTCCACTGAAGCCCCCGCCGCGCGCCCGCTGGTGCTGGGTTCCACCTCCCTCTACCGCCGCGAGCTGCTGGCACGGCTGAGGCTGGCGTTCAGCGTCGTGCCGCCGGACGTGGACGAAACGCCCCGGGCCGGGGAAACGCCTGCGCTCCTGGCGCGGCGACTGGCCGCCGCCAAGGCCGAAGCCGTGGCGCGCCTGCATCCGGGTGCGGTGGTGATCGGCTCGGACCAGGTGGCGGACCTGGATGGTGAGCCGCTGGGCAAGCCGGGCAACCATGCCAACGCCCTGGCGCAGTTGCGCAAGATGAGCGGCCGCACCGTGATCTTCCAGACAGCGGTGACGGTGATGTGCGCGGACAGCGGCTTCACGCAGCACGACCTGGCGCCGGTGCGCGTGCGCTTTCGCGAACTGGCGTTGCCCGAGATCGAGGCTTACCTCCAGGCCGAGCAGCCTTATGACTGCGCGGGCAGCGCCAAGAGCGAGGGTCTGGGCATCGCGTTGCTGGACGCCATCGACAGCGACGACCCGACCGCGCTGGTCGGACTGCCCTTGATCCGCACCTGCCGGATGCTGCGCGCGGCCGGCATCCGCGTGCCGGGATGAAGGGCCGGCTCTACCTCGTCCCGACGCCGCTGGATTTCGGCTGCGCTGCGGTGGCGCCGCTGGCGGACGTGCTGCCGGCCGGCACCATCGCCGTCGCCGCGGGCCTCACGCACTGGATCTGCGAGAACGCCAAGTCGGCGCGCGCCTTCCTCAAGCGGGTCGGCGAGGTGCAGGCACTGGCCGCCACCGTGCAGTTGCAGCAGATCCAGGAACTGCCACGCGCCGTGCACAAGAAGGGTGACCACGCGCCTGCGTCGTTCGACGCGCGGGGCCTGCTGCAGCCGGCGCTCGATGGCCATGACATCGGCCTGGTGAGCGAAGCCGGCATGCCGGCGATCGCCGATCCTGGCTCGTCGGTGGTGCGGGCCGCGCATGACCTGGGAATCGAAGTGGTGCCGCTCGTGGGCCCGGTGTCGCTGCTGCTGGCGCTGGCGGCCAGCGGCCTGAACGGCCAGAACTTCGCTTTCGTGGGCTACCTGCCGCAGGAAGGCGCCGCGCGCCAGCAGCGCTTGCGCGAGCTGGAAGCGCTGGCCCTGCGCACGGGACAGTCGCAGCTGTTCATCGAGACGCCGTATCGCAACGTGGCGCTGTGGCAGGCGATGCTGCAGTCGCTCAAGCCCACGACACGCATTGCGATGGCTTCAGCATTGACGCTGCCGACCGCGCGATGCCGCAGTGGACTCGTTGCGGAGTGGAAGAGGCTTGCGGAACCGGTGACGAACGACGTGCCCAGCGTGTTTGCCCTTGGCGCATAGTCGGACTCGCTGCGGATTTCAACGCAGAAGACGCAAAAGAAAGACAAAAGACGCAGAAAAAACCAATTGGGTTTCTTTTGCGTCTTTGGCTGTTCTTCTGCGTCTTCTGCGTTAATTTCGCAGCGCGACGGGCTCTCTTCGGAGACTACCGAAGGGGCTGCATCGTCCGCAACGCCTTCACCGCGCCCTCGCCGATCGATGCACCAAAACGCTTGGCCAGCTTCTCGGCGACGTTCTCGTGGCGGGTGTAGTCCACCAGTTCCTCCGCCTTGATCACTTCGCGGGCGACGTAATCGAGGTTGCCGAGCTGGTCCGCCAGGCCCAGTTCGATGGCTTGCTGGCCGGTCCAGAACAGGCCGCTGAACAGCTCGGGCACTTCCTTCAGGCGCTTGCCGCGGCCGGTGCGCACCACGTCGATGAACTGCTTGTGCACGTGGTTCAGCATCTCCTGCGCATGTTCGCGCTGGCGCTCGGTCTGCGGGCTGAACGGGTCGAGGAAGCCCTTGTTCTCGCCGGCCGTCATGAGCCGGCGCTCGATGCCCAGCTTCTCCATCAGGCCGGTGAAGCCGAAGCCTTCCATCAGCACGCCGATGCTGCCCACCATGCTGGCCTTGTCGACGAAGATGCGATCGGCCGAGACGGCGATGTAATACGCGGCCGAAGCACAAGACTCCTCGACCACGGCGTACAGGGGCTTCTTGTATTTCGCCTTCAGGCGGCGCAATTCGTCGTTGATGATGCCGGCCTGCACCGGGCTGCCGCCCGGCGAGTTGATCAACAGAACGACGCCCTGCGCGCCGGCATCTTCGAAGGCCGCCTTGGCGGCGGCGACCACGAATTCGGCGCTGGCCTCGTTGCCCGAACCGATCTCCCCGTCGATCTCGATCACGGCGGTGTGCGGCGTCAGCTTGTCGGCGCCCGTGCTGCCGCGCGACGACAGCGTCCAGAACAGGAAGATGAAGAACGCCAGCCAGGCCAGCCGCACGAACGTGCGCCAGCGGCGCTGCGCCCTCTGCTCCTTCAAGGTCGCGAACAGCAGGCGCTCCATGGTGCCGCGCTCCCATCCGGTTGCGGGCGCGGGGGCCGGGCTTTCCGGCGGGGTGGTGGGATCGTTCATGTCAGAAGGAAACCGGTTGCAGGTTGTAGTCAGTATGCCAGTGCACGACGCCATCCCTCTCCGTGAGGGCAATGCGCACCAGCGCGCCCCGGCAGGGCCCGCCAGCGCAGGCGCCGGTGTCGGGCTGGTAGGCAGCGCCGTGCGTGCTGCACAGCAGCCAGCGGCCGGTGTCGTCGAAGAACTGGTTGGGCTGCCAATCCATTTCCATCGCCACGTGCGTGCATCGGTTCAGGTAGGCGTGCACACCGCCCTGCCAGCGGATGGCGAAGGCGCGGCAGGTCTGGCCGGCATACACCACGTCGAACGGTACGGCGACCCCGCCGTCCACGAGGTCGCGGCCGTTGCAAAGGGGGACCTGCTGCGCCTGGCTCACGTCACGCGTGCTCCAGCAGCCACTCGTGCAGCTCCGCGACCGAATGCACCACCACCTGCGGCCCCAACGCCGCGAACCCGTGTGTGTCGTGGGCGCCGTAGCTCACCGCGACGCTGGGGCAGCCCGCATTCAGCGCCATCTGCAGGTCGTGGGTGGTGTCCCCGATCATCAGCGTGCGCCGCGGCTCGGTCCCGAACTCGGTCATCAGCTCATGCAGCATGCGCGGATCGGGCTTGCCCGCGGTCTCGTCCGCCGTGCGCGAGCCGTCGAACACCCCGTGCAGCTGCTCGCTGCGCAGGACGTCGTCGAGCCCACGGCGCGACTTGCCGGTGGCCACCGCCAGCCAGTGGTTGCGCTTGCGCAGGGCCGCCAGCATCGGCAGCACGCCGGGGAACAGGCTCAGGTCGTCCTGCCGCGCCATGTAGTGGCGGCGGTAATGCGCGCCCAGCTCCGCATAGCGCTCGCGCGGCACGTCCGGCGCGGCGTGCGCCAGTGCCTCCATCAACCCCATGCCGATCACGTAGGCGGCGTCGCTGTCCGACGGCACCGCGCCGCCGACATCGCCCACGGCCTGCTGGATGCAGCGCACGATGATCTGCGTGGAGTCGAAGAGGGTGCCGTCCCAATCGAAGGCGATCAGGTCAAACCGGCGCGGTCGGGAGGCGGGCATGGTCGATGAAATTCTGCAGCTCCAGGGGTAGCGGCGCGAGCAATGCGACGCGTTCCGCCGTGGCCGGGTGATCGAACTGTAACCGCCACGCATGCAGGAACATGCGCTTGAGGCCCTGCTTGCCCAGCACCTTGTTCAGCTCGAAGTCCCCGTACTTGTCGTCGCCCGCGATCGGGTGGCCGGCGCTGGCCAGGTGCACGCGGATCTGGTGCGTGCGGCCGGTCTTGATGGTGACTTCGAGGAGCGTGAAGCCCTGCAATTTCTCCTGCACCTTCACCACGCTGATCGCCCGCATCCCGTCCGGATCATCTTTCGCCACCACCTTCACCCGCCGCTCGCCGTCGGCCTGCAGGTACTTGTGCAGCGGCTGGTCGATGACCTTCTTGCTGGCCGGCCAGGCGCCGGTGACGAGCGCCAGGTAGGTCTTGCCGGTTTCGCGGTCGCGGAACTGCTCCTGCAGCTTCGTCAGGGCCGATCGCTTCTTGGCCACCAGCAGGATGCCGGAGGTCTCGCGGTCCAGCCGGTGCACGAGCTCCAGCAGCTTGGCCGCCGGCCGGGCCTGGCGCAGCTGCTCGATCACCCCGAAGCTGACGCCGCTGCCCCCGTGCACCGCCACGCCCGCGGGCTTGTCGATGGCCAGCACGTGGTCGTCCTCCAGCAGGATGGGGAACTCGCGCGGCGGCGCCGGTTTGTCCGCCTTGGCCGCCACGCTGTCGGCGATGCGCACCGGCGGTACCCGCACGACGTCGCCCTCCTCCACCCGGGTGTCGGCCCCCGCCCGGCCCTTGTTCACCCGCACTTCGCCCGACCGGATGATCCGGTAGACATGGGTTTTCGGCACGCCCTTGAGGACCCGGATGAGGAAATTGTCGAGGCGCTGGCCTGCGGATTCCTCCCCGACGACAAGAAACCGCACCTCGGCGCTTGCAGGGGGCGGCCGGCCCCCTATAATCTGTTTCACCAGGGTTACGCTGTAAGTGGTTGATTTAGCGGGCAGTTTAGTCCACCCCTCCCACCTGCATCGCCCCTGGCTGGTCGATGCCACCGGCATCGTGCCGCGCAGATTCCGGGCCTGAGCCCGTCATGGCGCGGCCGGTGCCGGCAGGGGCCGGCTCTTTGAAACACTGATACGGAATACGAGTCCGCAAGCCTCCGGCTTGCGGACGGATCAAAGCGAGACAACGGTGCTGATGGTTCTCCTCCTGGCTTTCTGGCGCTGGCTGCTGCCGGCGCCTGCCATGCAGGCCCCTTGGCTTCTCGACGGCGCCCATTCCACCGCTGCATTTGCGGTGCAGCGCCGTCGCTCCCTCGCCCCCATCCCTGTGCCTTTGCGACGGTTGCTGAGCTAGACAGCTCGGGCAGCCGCGTCGCACTCCGGCAATTCCATTCGTTTCGAAGCGCCTGTTCGCATCGTGGGGCCTCCGCAGGGAGGCCGGCATGTTTGACGAGAAAAAGGTGACGCGATGAAGCGGATGCTGATCAACGCCACGCAGGCGGAGGAACGCCGGCTGGCGATCGTTGACGGGCAGAAACTGCTCGACTACGAAATCGAGATCGAGGGGCGCGAACAGCGCAAGGGCAACATCTACAAGGCGGTCGTGACGCGGGTCGAGCCTTCGCTCGAAGCCTGCTTCGTGGACTACGGCGAAGACCGCCACGGCTTCCTGCCGTTCAAGGAGATCTCCAAGCAGTACTTCGCCCAGGGCGTATCGGTCTCGCAGGCGCGCATCAGCGACGCCATCCGGGAAGGGCAGGAGCTGCTGGTCCAGGTGGAAAAAGAAGAACGCGGCAACAAGGGCGCGGCGCTCACCACGTTCATCTCGCTGGCCGGCCGCTACGTGGTGCTGATGCCCAACAACCCGCGCGGCGGCGGCGTCTCGCGCCGCATCGAGGGCGACGACCGGGCGGAATTGAAGGAGAACATGGACCAGTTGGAGTATCCCAACGGCATGTCCATCATTGCCCGCACCGCAGGCATCGGCCGCAGCGCGCCCGAACTGCAGTGGGACCTGAACTACCTGCTCAAGCTGTGGACCGCCATCGAAGGCGCTTCCAAGGGCGGCAAGGGCGCCTACCTGATCTACCAGGAGTCGAGCCTGGTCATCCGCGCGATCCGTGACTACTTCAATCACGACATCGGCGACATCCTGATCGACACGGACGACATCTACGACCAGGCGCACCAGTTCATGGCGCACGTGATGCCGGAGCACGCGGCCCGCGTGAAGCGCTACCGCGACGACGCGCCGCTGTTCGCCCGCTTCCAGATCGAACACCAGATCGAGTCGGCATATGCCCGCGAAGTGAAGCTGCCGTCGGGCGGCGTGGTGGTCATCGACCATACCGAAGCGCTGGTGTCGATCGACGTCAACTCGGCGCGCGCCATCAAGGGCGGCGACATCGAGGAAACCGCAACGCGCACCAACCTGGAAGCGGCAGACGAAGTGGCGCGCCAGATGCGGCTGCGCGACCTGGGCGGCCTGATCGTCATCGACTTCATCGACATGGAAGAGTCGAAGAACCGGCGCGAGGTCGAGAACCGCCTGCGCGACGCGCTGCGGCAGGACCGCGCCCGGGTGCAGTTCGGCTCGATCAGCAAGTTCGGCCTGATGGAGATGAGCCGCCAGCGACTGCGCCCGGCCCTGTCCGAAGGCGCATCGATCCCCTGCCCGCGTTGCAGCGGCCACGGCCACATCCGCGACACCGAAAGCTCGGCCCTGCAGATCCTGCGGATCATCCAGGAAGAGTCGATGAAGGACGGCACGGCCGCCGTGCACGTCCAGGTGCCGGTGGAAGTCGCTTCGTTCCTGCTGAACGAGAAGCGCCCCGAGATCGCCAAGATCGAGATGAAGCAGCGCATCAACGTGCTGATGGTGCCGAACAAGACGCTGGAGACGCCGAACTACCGGCTCGAGCGCCTGAAGCACGACGATCCGCGCCTGGACAGCCTGCGCGCCAGCTACCACATGGCCGAGGAGATCGAAGACCCGACCGCCGTGACGCGCCGCTCGCACGAGCGCACCAACAAGCAGGAGCCCCTGATCAAGGGCGTGCTGCCGGACGCGCCGGCGCCGATGCCCGTGGCGAAGCCGCCCGTGCAGGAGCCAGTGGCCAGGGTGGCTCCCGCCCCCGCTGCGGCACCCGTACCCACCGCGGCTCCCGTGCAAGCGGCGCAGGCCCCGGCGGAGAAGGGATTCTTCTCGTGGTTCAAGAACGTGCTGGGCCTGGCCCCGACGGACGCCGCTCCCGCAGCGCCAGTCGCAGTGCCCGCTTCGACACCGACGGCCGGCAAGGACGAAAAGCGCGAGCCGCGCGCCGATGGCCGCACTGACGGCCGCGGCGATGGCCGCAGCGATCGCGGCGATGGCCGCAGTAACAGCCGTCGTGGCGGACGCGACCGGGGCCGCGACAGCCGCGGCAGCGACAACCGTGGTGGCGACAACCGTGGTGGCGACAGCCGCCGTGGCAACGACAGTCGCCGCGAGGGCGAGAAGCGCGAACCCATTGCCGCCGAAGGCGAGCAGGCCGGTCAGAAGCCCGAAGGCCAGCGCGATTCGCAGCGCAACGACGGTCGCGGCAGTCGCAATGACCGCAGCCGCGGCGGCGACAGCCGCCAACGCGACCAGCGCGAGCCGCGCGAGGCCACCGACCAGCGTGCGCCGCGTGAAGCCAACGACAGCCGCGGGGAGCAGCGCGAGCCTCAGTCGCGCGACAGCCGCGAGCCGCGCGAGGCGCGGGACAGCCGCGAGCCGCGTGAAGCCCGGGACAGCCGCGAGCCGCGCGACAACCGCGAGCCGCGGCAGGCCCGGGACAGCCGCGAACCGCAGCAGCCCCAGCAGCCGCAGCAGCCGCAACAGCCGCGCGAGACCCGCGAAGGGCAGCCGCCGCGCGAAACCCGCGACAATCGCGAGCCGCCGGAAAGCCGCGAGCGCTACGAGGCGCGCCAGCGCCGCGAGGCCGAGCGCTCCGACCGCGAGCGCGAGGAGCTGCTGCAGCGCAATGCCGCGGGCGAAGGCGTCGCCATGGATGCGCCGGAGGCCGGCAACGAAGGCGGCGCCGCGCAGCAGCCACGCCAGGAGTCACGCGGTGACCGTGGCGAGCGTGGCGACAGCCGCGGTCGGGACCGTGGAGAGCGCCGCGACAACCGCTTGCCGCGCGATTCCTCGCCAGAAGGTGAAGCCCTGGCCGGGGCGGCCGGCTCGGTCGGCGCGGTGACCGAATCGCCGATGGCGGAGCGTCCGCCGATGGCCAACGCCGTGCTGGAGTCGCATACGCACTTCGACGAAACGCGGCCGGTGGAAGCCGGCAACGACGAAAGCCGGCGCGGCCGCTCGCGCGATCGCTACGGCCGTGACCGCCGCGAGCGCGGAGAGCGCGCCGACCGCCCGGAGCAGGCGGCCGACGTGGCCACCGGCGCCGAAGTGTCGCCGGCGGAACAGGAAGTGTTCGCCGGCCATGCGCCGATGCCGCGAGAGCGCCATGCCGGCAACGGCGCGGGACGCGTGCAGCAGCCGGTGGCTGCGGCGGCCGCACCGGCCACGGGACGCGTGATGCCGCGTGTCCAGGCCTTCAACCTGCCGATCGACGACCTGAAGCACGTGGCGGAAGGTTCGGGCCTGCAATGGGTTCTGTCGGACGCGGAGAAGATCGCCGCCGCGCAAGCAGCGATGGCGGCCGAACCCAAGCCGGCGCACGTGCCGCGCGAGCGTCCTGCCGTGCAGGTGGCCGATGAAGGGCCGCTGGTGCTGGTGGAAACGAAGCGCGACCTGCGCAACCTCAACGTGCCGTTCTAAGCTGACGTTCGATGAGAAAGGGCGCCTTCGGGCGCCCTTTGCATTGGTCGCTTCCGACGCCGGGGGCCGCTTCGCGGAACCCGGCCAACGAAGCCCTCACCTCCACCGTCGGCCGGGTTCGGCAAAGCCGACCCCGGCAGCTGCAGACGAGATCACTCCCCCGCTGCCCGCTTCCACGCCAGCGCCGCGGCCGTTGCATCTTCGCGTTGCTCCGCCAGCTCGGCGAGCGCGCGCCAGGCATTGCGGTGCAGGGTTGCGTCCTGCAGGCCGAGCGCGGCCTGCGTGAGCAACTGCTGCGCCTTGCCCCAGAGCTGCCGCCGCATGCAGGCCATGCCGGCCAGGTACTGCAGCGTGGCGTCGCGCGGATTGGCCTTCTGCGCGGCCTCGATGCGCGCCAGCCAGCCACCGTCCAGCGAGTCGAATCCCTCTTCCAGCGCGCCCACCAGCTTGACGCGCAGGCTGGCGGAGAGGCTGGCCTGCCGCTCCCACACTGGCAGCAGCCAGTCGCGCGCCAGCTGCGCGTCGCCGCGCAAGGCCATGAGCCGCTGCGCCGCGTGAATGGCCACCTCCGGCACCAGGCGCTCCGCCGGCTCGAGCGAAGCCCAGGCCCGCTGCAACTGCGCGACGTCGTAGGCGCCGTTCAACAAGTCGATCGCCAGGCCGCGCACGATGCTGATCGCCGCGACGTCGGAGAACGCGTGGTGCTTGGCCAGCAGGCGCGCGGTCTCCAGCGCTTCCATGGGCTGGCCGGCCTGGCGCGAGGCGCGCAGCCGCGTGCGCAGCGCCACGGTGCGGCGGGCCGCACCCTGCGGCAGGCTCTTGAGCAACTCCATGGCGGCGTCCGGCTCGCGGTCTTCCAGGGCCCAGCGCGCCGCGCGCAGGACGGCGCCGTCGCGGGTTCCCTGGGCATCGCGCGCCGAGGCCTGCTCCAGCGCACCCTTGAGGTGTTCCTCGCGGGCGCTGCGATCCTGCAGGGCCTGCGCGCTCTCGGCGGCGAGGATGTGCGCGATGGCGCGCAGTTGCGCGCTGTTGGCGGGCTCCTGCGCGGACGCGGTGAGGGAAGCCTCCTGCGCCAGCACCGCCTCGGCGGACTTGCGCGCGCGGATGTAGCGGCCCGCGAGCAGGTGCGAAATCGCATCCAGCAGCAAGCCGTGCATCGCCCGCTCCTTTTGCTGGGTGCGCCAGCGCAGCGCCTGCCGCGGCAGGTCGAACAGCGCGGACAGCGCGCGCATGACGGCGTGCACGAAGAAGAAGGACGCCGCCAGCAGCAGCAGCACCAGGTTCAGCGACAGGTCGATGCGGTAGGGCGGCCAGAACAGCGTGACGGAGCCCTGGTTGTTGCCGGCGAACAGTGCCACGGCCGCGGCAATGCCGAACAGCACCAGGAGCCACAGCGCGGAACCCACGGCTACTTCCCGGCCGACAGCGTGGCGATGGCCGCCAGCGTGTCGTTGACCCGCGGCACTTCCACCGATCGCACCTGGGCCTGCACCTGCTGCAGCTGCGTCGCCACGGCCTGCGTGCGGCGCGACGCGGGATCGAAGTACTTGTTCAGCGCGGCGATCGCGGCGGTGAGGTCGGCACGCGCCGTGTCGGTCTGGCGGGCCAGCAGCGACAGGCGCACGTTCAGCAGCTTCAGCTTGAGGTTCTCGCGCAGGAAGGTGGCCTGCTCGGGCGCCAGCAGCACGGCGTCGGGCTGGTCGATGCGGCTGACCCGCACCAGGCCCCGCGCCTCCTCCAGCAACGTGTCGCGCGCGCGCTCCCACCACACGCCGCCCTGCGCAGACGTCTTGCGCACCGGCTCACTGATGGCCCGCGCCGGCACGGCATTGGCCACCGGCAGGTCATCCACCTGCCGCACGACCTCGTCCAGCCGCGCCAGCAGCGCCGGGACGTCGGTGACGCTGGTGGAGCGGATTCTTTCGATGTCGCGGGCGATCGAAGCCCGCACGCGCGCCATCCGCGGCTGCGCGGCGCGCGCCAGGCGCTGCTCGGACATGCGCAGCTCCGCCAGCAGGGGCTCCGCGCTGCCGGTGAGCTGGGTTTGCTGCTGCGCCAGGCGCAGGGCCGAATCGATGTCGACCAGCAGGTTCTCGTCGCGCGACCGGGACAGGCTCTGGATCAGGTCCTCCAGCTGGGTGCGCTGCAGCGCCACCTCCGACAACCGCGCCTCGAGCACCGACTGGCGCGCCGCGGCGTCGCGCGCGATTTCCTGCGCCTGGCGCGCGAGCGCGCGCGCCTCGATCGCATTCGCGCCGCTGTCGGCCGACTGGCGCGCAAGTTGTTCCTGGATGGAAGACAGCCGCTGCCAGAGCATCACGCTGGACAGCAGGCCTGCGCCGGCGAGCAACCCGAGCACCAGCAGGACCCCGCGCAAGGCGCTGCGGCGCAGCGCGAAGGCCCCCGGGGCCGCGGCGGTCGGCGCCAACGCCGGCAGCGGCTCGGGCGCAGGGGACGGAGGCAGGGAACTCATCCGCCGGATTCTATCGACGCCACGACATCCTCGAAGGCGGGACGGGATGCCAGCACGGTCGCGAAGCCGAGCGCACGGACCGATTGCACGATGCGCGGATGGGTCGCCACGGCGCGCGCGCGCGACCAGTCCTGCCGCGGCAGCAGCGTGGCGAGGTTGCGTGCGGCCTCCGAGCTGCTGAAGAGCCACCAGGACCCATCCGCTGCGGCGCGGATGCCCTGCTGCACGTCCGCGTCGCTCCACGTCGGGAGTTCGCGCCGGTACGCCGCCACGTGCGCGACCCGGGCGCCCGCCGCCGCGGCTTGCTGCGCAAGCCATTCGCGGCCCTGGCTGCGGCCCTCGGTGTCCGCGCCGCGCACCACCAGCAGCCGGTCGCCAGGGCGCAACTGGCCCGCCACCTGCTGCCAGAGCGACTCCGAATCGAACTGGCCGGCATCGTGCGCCGGGGCGTCGATTCGCGCGGATGCGACGCCGGCGGCCAGCAGGGCCTCGCGCGTCGCCGGGCCGGGCGCCCAGGCCCGCCCCTTCGAGAAGGCGGGCGCGGCTGCGAAGAAGCCCTGCACCGCGTGCGCACTCACGAACATCACGGCCGCGTGTTCGTCGGCTTGCGCGGCCACCTTGCGCAGTGCCTGCAGGTCGGGCGCGGGGCCGATGGCGATGAGGGGCAGCACCACCGGATCGAAGCCGCGCTCGCGCAACTGCGCGGCCCAGCGCAACGCGTCCTGCGCCGGCCGGGTGACGACCACCGGCATGGGACGGGTCAGCGGGCGCCGCCGGCGCGCAGGCGCGCCGCGACGGCCTCGCCCAGCGCCGCGGCCTGGCCGAGGTCCGCCACCACGTCGGCGGAACGGGCGCGCACCAGCGCGCCGGGCTGGTCCGGGTCGCCCCAGGCCGCCGACAGCTGCAGGTATTCGCCGTCGAACGTTGCATAGGCCGCCAGCGGCATGGAGCAGCTGCCGCCCATGGCGCGGCTGACCGCGCGTTCGGCGGCGACGCAAAGCCACGTGGTCTGGTGCACCAGCGGCGCCAGCGCGGCGGCCACGTCGGCGCGCTGCGTTCGCACCTCGATGCCCAGGGCACCTTGCCCCGCGGCCGGCAGCATCTCCGCCGGATCGAACAGCTGGCGGATGCGCGAGCCCAGGCCGAGCCGCTTCAGGCCCGCGGCGGCCAGCACGATGGCGTCGAACTGCCCGTCGTCCAGCTTGCGCAGCCGCGTGTCGAGGTTGCCGCGCACCGGCTCGATCTTCAAATCCGGCCGCAAGGCGCGCAGCAGCACCAGGCGGCGCAGGCTGGAAGTGCCGACCAGAGCGCCTTGCGGCAGGTCGGAAAGCCGCTCGAAGCGATTGGAGACGAGCGCATCGCGCGGATCCTCGCGCTCCATGACGCAGGCGAGCACGAAGCCTGCCGGCAGCTCCATCGGCACGTCCTTGAGGGAATGCACCGCGAGATCCGCCCGGCCCTCCTCGAGCGCGACTTCCAGTTCCTTGACGAACAGCCCCTTGCCGCCGACCTTGCTGAGGGTGCGGTCGAGGATCTGGTCGCCCTTGGTGGACATGCCAAGCAGCGACACCGCGTGGCCATGCTGCGCGAGCAAGGCCCGCACATGCTCGGCCTGCCAGAGGGCCAGCCGGCTTTCCCGCGTGGCGATGGTGAACTGGCTCACTTCGTAACCCGCATGTCATCCTTCGAGGGGAAGGTCGATGCTAGCATCCCCTCGCCCCCCTACGGAACACCGCATGCCGCCCACCGAGCAGGCTCCCGCGCGCCGCGCGAAGGACAACGAACGCCCCCTGCTGGAGGACATCCGGCTGCTGGGGCGCATCCTGGGCGACGCGATCCGCGAGCAGGAAGGAGCGGAAACCTTCGAGCTGGTCGAGCGCATCCGCAAGCTGTCCGTGGCGTTCCGCCGCGACGCCGACCATGAAGCGGACCGGGCGCTGAAGTCGCTGCTGAAGTCGCTGTCGGGGGACGCGGCGGTGCGCGTGATCCGCGCCTTCACCTACTTCAGCCACCTGGCCAACCTGGCCGAGGACCGCCACCACATCCGCCGGCGCGAGGTACACGAGCGCGCCGGCGACCAGCAGGAAGGCAGCATCGAGGTGGCGCTGGCGCGGCTGCGCTGGGCCGGCATCAATGCACGCGCGGTGTCGCAGGCCTTGGCCCACGCCTACCTGTCGCCGGTGCTCACCGCGCATCCCACCGAAGTGCAGCGCAAGAGCATCCTGGACGCCGAGCGCGACATCGCGCGGCTGCTCACCGAGCGCGACGAGATCCGCGCGCGTGCGCAGCCGCGCGACGCGCTCGCGCCCAAGGAGCTCGCCGCCAACGAGGCGATGATCCGCGCGCGCGTGCAGCAGCTCTGGCAGACGCGGCTGCTGCGCTTCACCAAGCTGACGGTGGCCGACGAGATCGAGACGTCCCTCAGCTACTACGAAGCCACTTTCCTGCGGCAGATCCCCAAGCTGTATGGCCAGCTCGAACAGGAGCTCGGGCAGCAGCCGGTGGCGAGCTTCCTGCGCATGGGGCAGTGGATCGGCGGCGACCGCGACGGCAACCCGAACGTGACGGCGCAGACGCTGGAATATGCGCTGCGCCGGCAGTGCGAGGTGGCCCTGCGCCACTATCTGACGGAGCTGTTCTGGCTGGGGAGCGACCTCTCCATCTCCGCGATGCTGGTGAAGGTGACGCCCGCGATGCAGGCCCTGGCGGACGCTTCGCCGGACCGCGGCGAACACCGGCAGGACGAGCCCTACCGGCGCGCGGTGACCGGCATGTACGCGCGGCTGGCGGCCACGCTGAAGGAGTTCACCGGCGGCGACGCGGCGCGCCACGCGGTGCCACCGCAGAACGCCTACCTGCGCGCCGAAGACCTGCTGGCCGACCTGCGGACACTGCGCGACTCGCTGCTCGCCCACCACGGCGCGGCGATGGCGCAGCAGCGCCTGAAGCCCCTGATCCGCGCGGTGGAGGTGTTCGGTTTCCACCTGGCCACCGTGGACTTGCGGCAGAACTCGGAGCAGCACGAGGAAGTCGTCGCCGAATTGCTGGCCGTCGCGCGGATCGAAGCCGGATACCGCGAGCTCGACGAAGCAGGCAAGCGCGCGGTGCTGCTGCGGCTGCTCTCCGATGCCCGACCCTTGCGCGTGCTGGGCCACGACTACTCGGAGCACGCGCGCAAGGAACTGGCGATCTTCGAGGCGGCGAAGCGGATGCGCGCCCGCTACGGCGCCCAGGCCATCCGCCACTACATCATCAGCCACACCGAGGCGGTGAGCGACCTGCTGGAGGTCATGCTGCTGCAAAAGGAAGTCGGCCTGTTGCACGGCAGGCTGGATGCCGACGCCACCAACGACCTGATCGTGGTGCCACTGTTCGAGACCATCGAGGACCTGCGCCAGGCCGCGCCGATCATGCGCGAGTTCTATGCGCTGCCGGGCGTGGCGAAGATGGTGCAGCGCTCCGGCGCCGAGCAGGACATCATGCTGGGCTACAGCGACAGCAACAAGGACGGCGGCATCTTCACCAGCAACTGGGAGCTGTACCGGGCCGAGATCGCGCTGGTGGACCTGTTCGACCAGCTCGCCAACGCGTTCGACATCCAGCTGCGCCTGTTCCACGGCCGCGGCGGCACCGTGGGACGCGGCGGCGGTCCGAGCTACCAGGCGATCCTCGCGCAGCCGCCCGGCACCGTGCGCGGCCAGATCCGGCTGACCGAACAGGGGGAGGTGATCGCCTCGAAGTACGCCAACCCGGAGATCGGCCGGCGCAACCTGGAGACGCTCGTGGCCGCGACGCTGGAGGCCACCCTGCTGCAGCCGACCAAACCGGCCACCAAGGCCTTCCTGCAGGCGGCCGAGGTGTTGTCGACGGCCAGCATGCGTGCGTATCGCGCACTGGTCTACGACACCCCGGGCTTCGCCGACTTCTTCTTCGCCGCCACGCCGATCCGCGAGATCTCCGAGCTGAACATCGGCTCGCGTCCGGCGTCGCGCAAGTCGGCGCAGAGCATCGAGGACCTGCGCGCCGTGCCCTGGAGCTTCAGCTGGGCCCAGTCGCGCATGACGCTCAATGGCTGGTTCGGCTTCGGTTCCGCGGTCGAAGCCTTCCTGGGCGCGCCGGGCGCGCAGCGCAAGGAGGCCCTGGCCCTGCTGCAGAAGATGTACCGCCATTGGCCGTTCTTCCGCGCACTGCTGTCGAACATGGACATGGTGCTGGCCAAGAGCGACCTGGCGCTGGCATCGCGCTATTCGGAGCTGGTGCCCGATGCGCGCCTGCGCCGGCGCATCTTCGGCGCGATCGAGGCCGAGTGGCAACGGACCGTGGACGCGCTCGTGCTGATCAGCGGGGACAAGCACCGCCTCGCCAGCAATGCGGCGCTGGCCCGCTCGATCCGCCACCGCTTCCCCTACATCGACCCCCTGCACCACCTGCAGGTGGAACTGGTGCGGCGCTGGCGACAGGGCCAGGCCGACGAACGCGCCCGGCGGGGCATCCACCTGGCCATCAACGGGATCGCGGCGGGACTGCGGAATACGGGGTAAGCGGCCGCTCGGCCGTTGCCGGCCTACAGCGCTTGTCCGTCATCGCATAGGACAGCTCCTATGCCTCATCGGCCGCCGCCCGCCCTGCGCGTCGGTTGCGGCCGAGGCTGCAACGCACCCTTGGCTGATCGCAAGGCGCCGCGCCGTCGCCCATATTGGAACCAAGCCAGCAGGCCCAACCATCGGGAGTCGCAAATGATGCAATCCACCGCCAGCCAGTTCCAGCTTTGCTTCCGCTCGCTGTTCCACGAGGGCCGCGGGTTCGCCTTCCCCTGCGATCCGAAGGGCCAGGTGGACCTGGACGGCATGAGCGAGCGCGCCCGCAACAACTACTTCTATGCGCGCGCCATGGTTGGGCGGGAGCTGTCCGTCCCAGCGGTCGAGAACCCGCTGCACTGAGCCACGCGGCGCGCCGCGCCGGGGCCGCTCAACGGTAGAACGGCTCCACCTTCCCCTTCAGCTTGATCATCAGCGGCTGGCCCTTGCGGTCGACCGTCTTGCCCGCCGGGACGCGGATCCAGCCCTCGCTGATGCAGTACTCCTCCACATCGACGCGTTCTTGGCCGTTGAAGCGGATGCCGACGTCGTGTTCGAAGAGGGCGGCCACGTGGTGCGGGCTGCGCGGGTCGATCGAGAGGCGGTCCGGCAGCGGGGGCAAGGAAGTGGGATCGGTCATGTCCCGTATTGTCACGTCCCCAGGAGTTCGCCCACCGGCTTGAGGTCGTCCACCCGGTCGCACACCGCCTTGACCGCCATGAGGATGGGGATGCCCAGCAGCAGTCCCCAGACCCCCCACAGCCAGCCCCAGGCCAGCACGCCGATGAACACCGCCACCGGGTTCATGCTGCTCGCCTTGCTCGTAGCCCACGGGACCAGCAGGTAGCCTTCGATGGTGTTGATCAGCAGGGAGATCCCCGCCACCAGCAATGCCATGTTGGTGGTGCCGAATTGCAGGAAAGCCACCAGCCCGGCCCCGGCGGTGACAGCCACGGACCCGACATAGGGAACCAGGTTCAGGATGCCCGCCGCCACGCCCCACACCGCGGCGTACTCGAGTCCGAACAGGGCAAAGGCAATGCCGGTGGCCAGGCCGACGCCGACGCTCGCCAGCAGTTGCACCAGCATGTAGCGCTGCATCTGGGAGTTGATCTCGTCCAGCGCCTGCACCGTCAACTTCTTCTCGGCCAGGCCCGGCCCGGCGATCTTTACCAGCTTGCGCCGGAAGGTGTCGCCCGAGATCAGCATGAAATAGGTGAGGAAAGTGACCATGATGGTCTGGCCGATGCCGCTGACCAGGCCCAGGGTCCCCTGCCAGAGGTGGTCCCGCAGGTCAAACCGGGGCTTTTCCACGATGACCCGGGAGACGCCGCGGGTTGCGGGGACATTGGTGCCTCCGGCTTCGTCGGCCGCCTTCTGCAGTTCGGCGGCCGCCTTCTGCACCGTTTCCAGCGTGGTTTCGGACTTCTTGGCGGTGCGTTCGCGATTGAGGGAGTCGCGCAACTTGCGCGCGGCCTCGGGCAGCGAGGTGACCAGCTCGTTGGCGTCGTCGGCCAGCGAGTACATGGCGGCCCCCATGCCGCCGAGGATGCCGAGGATCAGCACGGCGGCGCTCAGGCTGCGCGGCACCTTGTGCCGGTACAGCCAGTCCACCAGCGGCGACAGCGCATAGCTGAAGACGAGGCCGACCATGAGCGGGATGAAAAAGCCGCTGGCCCAGCGCAGGACGGCCAGCATCGCCAGCACCGTCAGCACCACCAGGGTCGTGCTGCGCGCCGCGTTCGGCAGGTGCAACAGCGTGTGCGGCGGCGCGCGGGGATCGACCGGCGTGCGCGGCAGGTCGTCTATTTCGGATGGGTCCGGACTCACTGGTGTGTTCATTCCTTCGCGAGCCCTGTGGTTCTCGGTGTCTTCAGCTGGCCAGTGCCTCCCGCACCGCGCTCAGTTGCCGGCGCGACACGGCCAGCGACTCGTCCAGCCCGTTCAGGCGCACCGCCCAGCCTTCGCCTTCCTCGGCGTCGAAATGCTTTTCCAGCGCCCGCACCGCGCGCCGCGAAACCAGCGCATTGCGGTGCACGCGCAGGAACTGCGTGCCGTGGCGCTCCTCGAGCTCACTGAGCGAGCCGTCCAGAATATAGCTCCTGGCCGCCGTACGCACCGTGATGTACTTCAGTTCGGCCTTGAAATAGAGCACTTCGACCACCGGGACGCGCTCGGTGCGGCCGCGGTCCTGGATCACCAGCACTTCCTGTTCCGTCTCGCCGGCGCCGAGCCGGCCCAGGCGGGACCTCTCGATGCGCGCCAGCGCGGTCTGCAGCCGATCCAGCCGCACCGGCTTGGTCAGGTAGTCGACGGCCTCCAGCTCGAAGGCGGCCACGGCGTGTTCGGCGTAGGCAGTCACGAACACCACGGGCGGCGGCTCCGGCAGGGTGCGCAGCACCTGCGCCAGCGCCAGTCCGTCGGCGCCCGGCATGTGGATGTCCAGCAACACTCCGTCGAAAGCCTGTCGTCGCAGGTGCTCCATCGCCTGGGCGGCGTTGGCCGCTTCCGCCGCGATTTCCGCGGCGGGCTCGGTGCAGTCCGCCAGGAGCGTGCGCACGCGCGAGCGCGCAAGCGGCTCGTCATCGACCACCAGCATCTTCAGGCCCATCGCTATCCTCCGTCCGTTGTCATGCGGGTACTTCCATCCGCACCTGGTACAGCCCGTCGATCAATGCCGTCTGGAACTGTGCCTGTACGTCGTGCAGCAGCCGCAACCGGTCCCGCACGTTGTCTTGCGCCACGCCGTGCCCGGGCCGCCCCTGGCCCGATGGCACCGTGTTGGTGACCTTGATCACCACCACGCTCCCTCTCTTCTGGGTGGAGACCTTCACGTCCGCGCCGGTCGGACTGGGTTCCACTCCATGCTTGACCGCATTTTCCACCAACGGCTGCAAAAACAAAGCAGGCACTTTCGCACTGCCTGTTCGAGGGTCGATCGCCCACTCGACGCGCAGCCTTTCCCCGAAGCGGACCTGCTCGATCGCCAGGTAGTGGCGTGCAAGCTGCACTTCCTCGCCCAAGGTGACGGATTCGTCCTTGCTCACGAGCGCATGCCGGAACAGCTCGCTCAGGTCCTCCAGCAGCGCCTCGGCGCGGCGCGGGTCCTCCCGCACCAGGGCGATGGCGCTATTGAGGCTGTTGAACAGGAAATGGGGGCGGATGCGCGCCTGCAGCTCCGCCAGCCGCGCCACCGTTTCGGCCGGCAGCCGGCCCTTGGAACGCAGCACCAGGGCGGCGACAAGGACGGCGGACAACAGGGCGCCGGCGGCGGCCGACGCGAGCCAGGGCGCCTGCGTGGTGCCGGCGACGAGGGCAATCAGGCCGCAGCCATAGATGCCGGCCACGGCGCCGAGGGCGACGCCCACGGCCTGCTGCGCGGGGGCCGGCAGGCGCGCCAGCAGCCGCTTGCAGCTGCAGGTGATCACCAGCCACCCCAGGGTTGCGGGCAGCGCGGCCCCCGAAAGATAGGCCAGCCGCTCCACCCATCCCATCACCCCGCCGGCGCCGAACAGGGCCCCGACCGCCATCACCGTCTCCACGAACAGCACCGCGCGCAGCACCACTCCGAGCTGGCAGGCATCGAACAGCAGGTGGCCGGCGCGCGGCTTGGCCACGCGCGGCGTGTCGCGGGACAGCTCCTGGAACGCGGATAATAGTTGTTCGTCGTTCATCGGGCAGGGGTTGGCGCAGGCCGCAGAACGGGCCTCCTCGGGCCCCATTATTGGTGAATCGCCGCGTTTGCCTAGTCTCTTTCCCGCATCGTGTGCACCCCCTATGAGCCAACTCGATCAGAAATCCCAGGCCTGGTCCGCCCTTTTCAGCGAGCCCATGAGCGACCTGGTCAAGCGCTATACCGCCAGCGTCTTCTTCGACAAGAGGCTGGCGCAGGCCGACATCGCGGGCTCGCTGGCGCACGCGGCGATGCTCCAGCGCCAGGGCGTGATCTCCGCCGGCGACCTGGCGGACATCCGCCGCGGCATGGCGCAGATCCTGGCGGAAGTCGAATCCGGCGGCTTCGAGTGGAAGCTTGACCTGGAGGACGTGCACCTGAACATCGAGGCCCGCCTCACGCAGCTGGTGGGGGATGCGGGCAAGCGCCTGCACACTGGGCGCAGCCGCAACGACCAGGTCGCGACCGACGTGCGCCTGTGGCTGCGCGGCGAAATCGACTTGATAGCCGACCTGCTCACCGCGCTGCAGAAAGCGCTGCTCGGGCTGGCCGAAAAGAACGCCGACGTCGTGATGCCCGGCTTCACCCACCTGCAGGTCGCGCAGCCCGTGAGCTTCGGCCACCACATGCTGGCCTACGTGGAGATGTTCTCCCGCGACCATGAGCGCATGCTGGACGTGCGCAAGCGCGTCAACCGCCTGCCGCTGGGCGCGGCCGCGCTCGCGGGCACCACCTATCCCCTGGACCGCGAGTCGGTGGCGGCGGAGCTGGGCATGGAGGGCGTGTGCCAGAACTCGCTGGACGCCGTCAGCGACCGCGACTTCGCCATCGAGTTCGCGGCCGCGGCCAGCCTGGTGATGGTGCACGTCAGCCGGTTCTCGGAAGAACTGATCCTGTGGATGTCGCAGAACTTCAGCTTCATCCGCATCGCCGACCGCTTCACCACCGGTTCGTCGATCATGCCGCAGAAGAAGAACCCGGACGTGCCGGAACTGGCCCGCGGCAAGACCGGCCGCGTCGTGGGGCACCTCATGGGCCTGATCACGCTGATGAAGGGCCAGCCCCTGGCCTACAACAAGGACAACCAGGAGGACAAGGAGCCCTTGTTCGACACGGTGGACACGCTCAAGGACACGCTGCGCATCTTCGCCGAGATGGCCGAAGGCATCACGGTGCAGCCGCAGGCGATGGAGCAGGCCGCGCTGAAGGGCTACGCCACCGCCACCGACCTGGCCGATTACCTGGTGAAGAAGGGGCTGCCCTTCCGCGATGCGCACGAAACCGTCGCGCACGCCGTCAAGGCCGCCGTGTCGCACAACTGCGACCTGGGCGAGCTGCCGCTGGCCGTGCTGCAACAGTTCAACCCGTCGATCGAGAAGGACGTGTACGACGCCCTGTCGCTGCGCGGCTCGCTGAACGCCCGCAACACCCTGGGCGGCACCGCGCCGGCCCAGGTGCGCGCGCAGATCCAGCGCCACCGGGCCCGGCTGGGCACCTGAGATTCAAGGAAAGAGGAGACGCGACTTGCCCGTGATCACCAACATCGAGGACCTGCGCGTCCTCGCGCAAAAGCGCGTGCCGCGCATGTTCTACGACTACGCCGATTCCGGCTCGTGGACCGAGAGCACCTACCGCGCCAACGAGGCCGACTTCGAGCGCATCCTGCTGCGCCAGCGGGTGGCGGTGAACATGGAAAGCCGCAGCCTGCGCACCACCATGGTGGGCCAGGACGTCGCCATGCCGGTGGCCATCGCGCCCACCGGGCTGACCGGCATGCAGCATGCCGACGGCGAGATTCTCGCGGCCAAGGCCGCGAAGAAGATGGGCATCCCCTTCACGCTGTCGACCATGAGCATCTGCTCCATCGAGGACGTGGCCGAGGCGACCGGGCGCCACCCGTTCTGGTTCCAGCTGTACGTGATGCGGGACCGCAGCTTCATCGAGGCCCTGATCGACCGCGCCAAGGCGGCTGGCTGCTCCGCGCTCGTGGTGACGCTGGACCTGCAGATCCTGGGCCAGCGTCACAAGGACCTGAAGAACGGGTTGTCGGCGCCGCCCAAGATGACCATCGGCAACCTGCTGAACATGGCCGGCAAGCCGCGCTGGTGCCTGGGCATGCTGGGCACGCAGCGGCGCCAGTTCGGCAACATCGTCGGCCACGTCAAGGGCGTGGAGAACATGGGCTCGCTGTCGGAGTGGACGGCCAAGCAGTTCGACCCGCGCCTGTCCTGGGCCGACGTGGAGTGGATCAAGCGGCGCTGGGGCGGCAAGCTGATCCTCAAGGGCGTGCAGGACGTGGAAGACGCGCGGCTGGCGGCCGACTCGGGCGCGGATGCGGTGATCGTCTCCAACCACGGCGGCCGGCAGCTCGATGGCGCGCCCTCCTCCATCTCGGCGCTGCCCGCCATCGTGGAGGCGGTGGGCCACCGCATGGAGGTGCACATGGACGGCGGCATCCGCTCCGGCCAGCACGTGCTCAAGGCCATCGCGCTCGGGGCCAAGGGCACCTACATCGGCCGCGCGATGCTGTATGGCCTGGGCGCCATGGGCCAGGAGGGCGTGGAGCGCGCGCTGGAGATCATCCGCAACGAGCTGGACCTGTCGATGGCCTTCTGCGGCCGAACCGACATCCGCGATGTCGACAAGGGCATTCTGCTGCCCGGGACTTTTTGAGGAAGGACAACCGGACGCAGAAGGCGCAAAAGTTACGCAGAAGGCGCAGAAGGACATCCGGGATTCTCAAGAAAATCTCCTGGTTTTCTTTTGCGTCTTCTGCGTAATTTCTGCGCCTTCTGCGTCCGGCTGCCCGCATTCCCCATGAGCGGCACAATCACAGTGTGAGTGTCCAGCGACGAATAGCCCACCTCGACATGGACGCATTCTTCGCGTCCGTCGAACTCCTGCGCTACCCGCAGCTCAAGGGCCTGCCGATCGTGATCGGCGGCGGCCGCCGCAGGGTGGACGAACTGCTGCTGCAACGCCATGCGGGCCGCGAGCTGCGGCACATCCCGGTGGAGGACTTCCCGCTGCTCAAGGACTATGTCGGCCGCGGCGTGATCACCACCGCCACCTATCCGGCGCGCCAGTTTGGCGTGGGCTCCGCGATGGGCATGATGAAAGCGGCCAAGCTGTGCCCGCAGGCCATCGTGCTGCCGGTGGACTTCGACGAGGTCAAGCGCTTCTCCCGCAGCTTCAAGAACATCATCCGGGACATTGCGCCCGTGGTGGAGGACCGCGGCATCGACGAGGTCTACATCGATTTCACCGACGTTCCGGGCGGGCAACGGGAAGGCGGGCGGGTGCTGGCGCGGCTGATCCAGAAAGCCATCGTCGATGCGACCGGGCTCACCTGCTCGATCGGGGTCGCGCCGAACAAGCTGATCGCCAAGATGGCCAGCGAATTCCAGAAACCCAACGGCATCTCGATCGTGTGGCCGGAGGACGTGCAGACGAAGATCTGGCCGCTGGCGGTGCGCAAGATCAACGGCATCGGCCCGAAGGCGGAGGTCAAGCTGCACAAGCTGCACCTGCGCACCATCGGCGACATCGCGCAGCAGTCGCGCGACTGGTTGATCGACAATTTCGGCCAGGCCTACGGCGCCTGGATGCACGACGCGGCCTGGGGCCGCGACGACCGTCCAGTGGTCACCGAAAGCGAGCCTGTGTCCATGAGCCGCGAGACCACGTTCGACCGCGACCTGCACGCGGTGCGCGACCGCGCCGAACTCGGCGCGATCTTCACCGACCTGTGCGCGCGCGTCGCAGAGGACCTGCGGCGCAAGGGCTACGTGGGCAAGACCATCGGCATCAAGCTGCGCTACGACGACTTTCGCATCGCCACGCGCGACCAGACGCTGGAGGCGTACACGGCCGACGCAGCAACCATCCGCAAGACCGCGGGCCAATGTCTCAAACGTGTCGACCTGTCACGGCGCCTGCGGCTGATCGGGGTGCGGGTGGGCAAGCTCGCCAAGGCAGACGCCATCCCCGCGCCTGCGCCGGTGGAGCCGGCGGGCCCCCCGCATGTGGCGGAGTTCACGCCTGACCTCTTTCACCCGGCGCGGGACGTTGGCTGACGCGCCGTACGCCCAGAGGCTGATTGAAGTCCGCCGCTGGCGAACTAGAGTGACTTCAAGCCCCCAGCCGGAGGGAGGCGCCGGAGCACAACATGGACCTGGACGCATTGCAGCGCATCAAGAAGTGGCACGTGGCGCACCAGAAAGAACACCCTGTCGAATACCACACCTGGGACGCGATGCTGATGCTGTGGGTGATGGGATGGGTGGGCTGGCTGCCCGCCTTCACTTTCGGAGCCTGGTGGGCCGTCCCGATGCTCGCCGCGGCGATGTCCGCGCCCACGCTGTACGTGGCCTGGCGGGTCAAGGCCCACCGCCAGCGGCGCCTGCGCTGCGACTGGCTCGCGGCGCGTTGAATCACTGCCGCGCGGTGCGCACGTTGGCAGGCAAGGCCATGGGATGGCTGGTGCGCAGCGGGTTGATGTCCAGGCCGCCGCGGCGCGTATAGCGCGCGTACACCGCCAGTTTCGTCGGCTTGCAGCGGCGCCAGATGTCCATGAACAGGCGTTCGACGCACTGCTCGTGGAATTCGTTGTGGTTGCGAAAGCTGACCAGGTAGCGCAGCAGCCCGCCCTGCTCGATCTGCGGGCCCGTGTAGCGGATCTGCACGCTGCCCCAGTCCGGCTGCCCGGTCACCAGGCAATTGCTCTTGAGCAGGTTGCTGGTGAGCGTTTCCTCCACGGGCTGCTCGTCCTGCGCCGCGCGCAGCAGGTGCGGCGCCGGGGTGTAGTCGGCGCACTCGATGTCCAGGCGGTCGAGGCTGAGGCCGTCCAGTTCATGCAGCGGCTCCCGGTCGAAGAGTTCCGGCAACAGCAGCCGGACGCCGACCGTGCCCGGCGCCGACGCGCCGCGCCAGACCGCCTCGCTCAGATCCGCCCGGATGCGGTCCCGCACCTGGTCCGCGCTATCGAACGGCTCGCTGTTGAAGCTGCCCAGGTACAGCTTGAGCGACTTGCTCTCGATGATGTTCGGCGTTTCGCAGGGAATGGTGAACTGGCCGATGGCCACTTGCGGCTTGCCGCGCCGATTCAGCCAGCTCAGCTCGAACGCAGTCCACAGGTCGGCGCCGAAGAAGGGCAGCGCCCCCGCGAGCCCCAGCTCGTCGCGCTTGGGACCGCGGGCCAGCGGGTACAACAGGCTGGCGTCGTAACGGTCCGCATAGGTGACCGGCTTGCCCAGTCGGGACTGGTCGGGCGAATTCATCGAGCTATTCGAAGCGGCGCTCGCGCAGCCACTTGGTGGCGATCCACTTCTCGCCCGCCAGCACCGGCGAGCCGCCGTGCAAGGTGCGCGTGGAGGGATGGGGCCGCTCGTAGCTGAAGAAAACGGCATTGCCACGCTTGGGCGCCACCTCGAGGAGCACGTCGGGAAACACCGTGCCGCCGCCCTTGTCCGGCTCGGCCAGGTAGATGACGATGGTGGCGACACGCTGGCCGCCGCGCTTGAGGATGGTGGGCGTTCCCGGCTCGGTGGGGTCGAAGTAATCGTAGTGCGGCTTGTACTCGGCGCCGGGCCCGTACTGCAGGATCTGCAGGCCCTCCCCGTTTTCCTCCGGCCAGTTCACCAGCACGGCCAGGCGCCGCTCGATGCGGCGCACCAGCTCGGTTTCGGCACGCTGGAAGAACATGCCGTTGCTGGTGCGGTCGGCGTTCACTTCCTCGCCGCCGGTGCGGGTGGCCACCGTGAGCGAGCGCGCCAGGCGCGGGCGCGCCAGCGCAATCAGCTGCTCGCATTCCTCGTCGGACAGCACGCCGCCGAACACCACCACCCGCGGATCGGCCATGGTCTGGAGCACGGCCACCCGGCGATCGCCGGTGTCGATGTAAAGGGGGGACTCCCCCAGCTGCGGCTCGGGCACCCGCACCGCCGGCGGCAGGCCCTTCGCCACGACCTGGCTCTCCACGTGGACGCGCAGGGTTTCCTCCATCGCGTCCACGGCGACGTCTTCGTTCCAGCCGGAGGCGATCATGGCCTTCAGCACGGATTCCGCACTGTGGCCGGCCTGCGCCTGTTCCACGATCCATTGCCGCAATTGCGGCGTCACCTGCTGCGTCGTTCCTGTCGTGCTCATGGTCTTGTCCTTGGCCTGAACGCCAGCGTCACTGCCCGCTTCATGATGGCATACGGCGGGTCAGTCGCGCCAGGCGCGCCCCACCAGCCATTGGGCTGTTGCAACCGCCACGACGAGGGCGGCATAAGTCGCCATTTTGCCGTCGCGGCCGAACCACCAGAGGCCGGCGACCAGCACCAGGACCCCGGTCACGGAGTTGGCCAGCAACGAGGCCCACCACCCCGGGCGGCGGGCCCCCGGCATCACGAGGCGCGCGCCCAGGGCGACCAGGACGGCGACGGCCAGCGCCGGGGCGGCGAAGCTGAGCAGGTGGACCAGGAAATCGAGGGGGTTCAATGGGGGCTTGATCCAGCGCAAACGGGGATTGTGAAACTCTTGGGTGCCTGGTCTCGATCGAATTTTATAATCGGCGGCATGGCAGTCTGGGCATTGGGCATCAACCACACGACCGCCCCGCTGGATTTGCGGGGCCGGTTCGCGTTCGCGCTCGACCAGATCGCCCCCACTTTGCACTCGCTGCGCACCGACGTGGGCAACCGGCTGGGCCGGCAGCCCGAGGCCGCCATCCTGTCCACCTGCAACCGCACGGAGATCTACTGCGCCGGCGCGCAGCACGAGATCGACACCACCGTGGAGTGGCTGGCGCAGGCCGGCCACGTCAACCCGGCGGTGCTGCGCAGCCATTCCTATGCGCTGCAGGATGCCGGCGTGGCGCGGCATGCCTTTCGCGTCGCCAGCGGGCTGGACTCGATGGTGCTGGGCGAGCCGCAGATCCTGGGCCAGCTGAAGGACGCCGTGCGGGTGGCGGAGGAGGCGGGCGCGCTCGGCTCCACCCTGAACCAGTTGTTCCAGCGCTCCTTCGCGGTGGCCAAGGAAGTGCGCACCTCCACCGAGATCGGCGCGCACTCGATCAGCATGTCCGCCGCGGCGGTGCGGCTGGCGGCGCAGCTGTTCGAGGACCTGTCGCGCGTGAAGGTGCTGTTCGTCGGCGCCGGCGAGATGATCGAACTGGCGGCGACGCACTTCGCCGCCCGCAGCCCCCGGGGGATCGCCATCGCCAACCGCACGCTGGAGCGTGGCGAGAAGGTCGCCGGGCGCTTCGGCGCCGAGCTGATGCGCCTGGCGGACCTGCCGACGCGGTTGCACGAATTCGACATCGTGGTCAGTTCGACGGCCAGCCAGCTGCCCATCATCGGCCTGGGCGCCGTCGAGCGCGCGCTCAAGGCCCGCAAGCACCGCCCGATGTTCATGGTGGACCTGGCCGTGCCGCGCGACATCGAGCCGGAGGTCAAGGAGCTGGAGGACGTGTACCTGTACACGGTGGACGACCTCGCGCACGTCGTGCAGGGCGGCCAGGCCCACCGGCAGGCCGCCGTCGCGCAGGCCGAGGCGATCATCGATGCCGGCGTGCAGAGCTTCGTGCACTGGCTGGACCAGCGCGCGGCCGTGCCGCTGATCCAGCAATTGCAGCAACAGACCGAAGAGTGGCGCGCCGTCGAACTGGCGCGTGCCCGCCGGATGCTGGCCAAGGGCGAAGACGTGGAGGCGGTGCTCGAAGCGCTGTCGCGCGGGCTCACCCAGAAGATGCTGCACGGCCCCATGGCCGAACTGCGCACCGGCGACGCCGAGTCGCGCCAGCGCGCGACCGCTGCCATCGAGCATTTCTTCCTGCGCAAAGAGCGTTAGCGACGCTGACGGATCTGCGTGCCACCGTCTTCAACGCAGAAGACGCAAAAGTACGCAGAAGACGCAAAAGGAATACCGGATTTCTTTTGCGACTTTTGACTTCCTTCTGCGTCTTCTGCGTTCAATTCCTTCGCCCGTGAAACCCTTTTTAAGACAACAACTGGAACGTTTCCCCGTCCGCCTGCAGGAACTCGACTTTTTCCTGGCGCAGCCGGACGTGGTGAACGACATGGAGCGCTACCGCGAGATCACGCGCGAGCACGCGGAGGTGAGCCATGTGAACGGCGTGTTCCAGCGCTTCCGCCAAGGCGAAAGCGCCCTCGCCCAGGCGCGCGAGATGATGGAGGACCCCGAGATGGCCGACATGGCGCGCGAGGAAATCGCCGCGCTGGAGGCCGAACTGCCCGCGCTGGAGGCCCAGCTGCAGGCCCTGCTGCTGCCCAGGGATCCCGACGACGCCCGCAACACCTTCCTGGAAATCCGCGCGGGCACCGGCGGCGACGAATCGGCGCTGTTCGCCGGCGACCTGCTGCGCATGTACACGCGCTACGCCGAACGCCAGGGCTGGCGCACCGAGATCGTCAGCGAGAGCCTCGGCGAAGTCGGCGGCTACAAGGAGGTGGTGCTGCGGGTGGTCGGCGACAACGTCTACGGCAGGCTCAAGTTCGAATCCGGCGGCCACCGCGTGCAGCGCGTGCCGGCCACCGAAAGCCAGGGCCGCATCCACACCAGCGCCTGCACGGTCGCGGCGCTGGCGGAGCCGGACGAAACGGCCGCGGTGCAGATCAATCCATCGGACCTGCGCATCGACACCTACCGGGCCTCCGGCGCGGGCGGCCAGCACGTCAACAAGACCGACTCCGCGGTCCGCATCACGCACATCCCGACGGGCATCGTGGCGGAATGCCAGGACGACCGCTCGCAGCACCGCAACAAGGCCAAGGCGATGCAGGTGCTGGTGGCACGGATCCAGGAGAAGGAACGCTCCGAACGCGCCGCGAAGGAGGCCGCCACCCGCAAGGGCCTGATCGGCAGCGGCGACCGCTCCGACCGCATCCGCACCTACAACTTCCCGCAGGGCCGCATGACGGACCACCGCATCAACCTGACGCTGTACAAGCTGGCCAGCGTGATGGAAGGGGATTTCGACGAAGTGGTGCAGGCCTTGCTGCTGGCGCGCCGGGCCGAGCAGCTGGAGGAACTCGAGGTCGGCATGGGGGCCGCGCGCGCGTGACGCTGCGGCAAGCGCTGGCGCAGGCGGCCACGCTGGGCGTGGCGCGGCTGGATGCGCAACTGCTGCTGCTGCACGTGCTGGGCCGCCCGGCGGTCGACCGCGCCTGGCTGATCGCGCACGACGAGGACGTGCTGGCGGACCCGCAACTGCGGCAATTCGAGGGCCTGTGTCGCCGCCGCGGGGACGGCGAGCCCGTCGCCTATCTCACCGGCGAAAAGGAATTCTTCGGGCTGCAACTCGCCGTCGATGCGCGGGTGCTCGTCCCCCGGCCCGACACCGAGACGCTGGTGGAGTGGGCGCTCGACGTGGTGCGCGACCTGGCCGCGCCCCGCATCGTGGACCTGGGCACCGGCAGCGGCGCCATCGCCCTGGCGATCCAGGCCGCGCGGCCGGACGCTCAGCTGGAAGGCGTGGACCGCAGCGCCGACTCCCTGGCCGTCGCCGCCGGCAATGCGCGCCGGCTCGGGCTGCCGGTCGCCTTTCGCCACGGCGACTGGCTGGCAGGCGCCGGCACCTACGACCTGGTGGTCAGCAACCCGCCGTACGTGGCGGCGGCAGACCCGCACCTGCAGAGCCTGCGCCACGAGCCGTTGTCCGCGCTGGCGGCCGGCCCTGACGGGCTGGACGACCTGCGCGCCATCGTCGCCGCGGCGCCGGCCCACCTGCGGCCCGGCGGCTGGCTGTTGCTGGAGCACGGCCACGACCAGGCGGACGCCGTGCGGGGGCTGCTGGCGGCAGCAGGCTTCGCGGCGGTGGCCAGCCGGGACGACCTGGCGGGCATCGCCCGCTGTTCCGGCGGGCGCCGGCTTGAACTGGGATAATCCACCGCAACGTGAGGGCAGGAACAGCCTGTCCAGGAGAACACCATGAGCGACGACCAGCAACGCATCGACGACCTCGTCAAGAACAGCGAGATCCTGCTGTTCATGAAGGGCAACGCGAGCTTTCCCATGTGCGGCTTTTCGGGCCGGGCCATCCAGATCCTGAAGGCCTGCGGCGTCGACCCCAAGCAGCTGAAGACGGTCAATGTGCTCGAGGACGACGGGATTCGCCAGGGCATCAAGGAATACAGCAACTGGCCGACGATCCCGCAGCTCTACGTGCGCGGCGAATTCGTCGGTGGCTCGGACATCATGATGGAGATGTACCAGAGCGGCGAGCTGCAGCAGGTGCTGGGAAGCAACGCGGCTTAGCACTCCCGGCCTCAGGCTGCCAAAGCAGCCTTCCTCTCTCCTTCACTGTCGACTCCTGCCGACAGGCGCGTGCGCCAGCGCAGCCATTCGTTGCCCGCTGGCACGGCCTATGCTGGAATGCACAAAAGTCGTTGAAGGAGCGCAGATGCAATCGTCACGCAGCCTCGTACCGCATGGCCCCGGCCTGAAACTGCCGATCGCCAACCTGCGCAGCGTCTTTCGCCCGCACGACGTCGAGCGCAAGCTGGCCAAGCTGGCCGCGCGCGAACACGAAAACCTTCGCGCCACCTACGAGCGCATGCTCGAGCGCGGGCCGGAGCGCTTCCAGGTCAAGCCGAGCGGCGTGCCCGAAATGGCCGACCTGTACGAGCAGTTGCCCAACTTCACCGACGCCCTGGACGACGTGAAGCGCCACGTGGCGCTCTCGCAAGACTCCGGCGACGGCATCGAGATCACCCCGATGCTGCTGCTGGGGCCGCCCGGCATCGGCAAGACGCACTTCGCGCGGCAGCTCGCCGAGTTGCTGGGTACCGGCATGAGCCTGGTTCCCATGAGCTCCATGACCGCAGGCTGGCTGCTCTCGGGCGCCTCGTCGCAATGGAAAGGCGCCAAGCCCGGCAAGGTGTTCGAGGCGCTGGTGGACGGCCAGTACGCCAACCCGGTGCTGGTGGTCGACGAGATCGACAAGGCCAGCGCCGACGCGCAGTACGACCCGCTGGGCTCCCTCTACAGCCTGCTCGAACACGACACCGCACAGACCTTCATGGACGAATTCGCCGAAGTGGCCATCGACGCCAGCCAGGTGATCTGGATCATGACGGCCAACGACGAACGCTGCATCCCCGAGCCGATCCTGAACCGCATGAACGTGTTCGAGATCGATGCGCCCTCGCTGGACCAGGCGCGCACGATCGCCCGCAACCTCTATGCGTCCATCCGCGGCGAGCACGGCTGGGGCGGGCGTTTCGACACCGAGCCGGCCGACGACGTGCTGGATTGCCTGGCCGAACTGGCGCCCCGCGAAATGCGCCGCGCGCTCATGACCGGCTTCGGCAACGCGCGCCTGGCGCACCGCGGGACGCTGCAGGCCGAAGACCTGCCGAAGTGCGGCGGCAGCAAGACGAAGATGGGGTTCGTGCAGTAGATGCGTGGTGGGGTGCGCTGCGCGCAACCCACCCTACGAACAGCGGGTCATCCGGTAGGGCGGGTTTCGCGAACGCGAACCCCGCCGTTCCTATCCCCCCGGCACGCGCTCCGGCGGCACGCCGGGGATCGGCGAGACCGGCACCGGCCCGGTCTCCTTCCACTCCCACACCTTCGCGGCGGCGAATACCGCATTCGGATATTGCGGCCGGCCGCGGCTGCCGTTGTAGCGGCCCAGCGCCATGTACAAGTCGCCGCGCTCGCGGTCGATGTAGTGGCGCAGGATCACGCAGCCGAAGCGCAGGTTCGTCTGCATGTGGAACAGGCTGGACGGATCGCCGTTGCCGATGACGCGCGTCCAGAACGGCATCACCTGCATGTAGCCGCGCGCACCCACCGGGCTCACCGCGAACTTGCGGAAAGCGCTTTCGACCTGGATGAGTCCCAGCACCAGCCCCATGTCCAGCCCGGCCCGCTTGCTCTCGTACCAGACGGTCTGCAGGAATTCCTTGCGCTCGGTCCAGTCGACCTTGCGCCGCTGCAGGCGGTTGCTCATGGCGCCCAGCCAGCGCAGGTACCTCAGCCGCACGTCGATGTCCGCGAAGTCCGGGATCGGCGGAGCGCTGTTGGCGATGGCGGAGGTGAGCGCGGTGCGCACCGAGTCCGCCAGCGGCTCCTCGAGCTGGCCGCCGGCTTGCGCCGGCGCGGGCACCATCCAGGACACCGGCCCCGCGAGCGCCGGCAGCAGGACGGAACGGCGGCGCATCACGCTGCGAGCTTCCCTTTCAGGAAGGCCGCGATGTCGCCGGCGGCCACCTTGGTGGCGCCAGCGTCGCGGCGATGCTGGTATTCCAGCTGCCCTTCCTTCAGGCCGCGGTCCGAGATCACCACCCGGTGCGGCACGCCAATCAGCTCCCAGTCGGCAAACATGGCGCCGGGGCGCTCGCCACGGTCGTCCAGCATCGCGTCCACGCCGGCTGCGCACAGCTCGTCGTGCAATTGCTGCGCGGCCGATTTCACGTCGGCGCTGCGGTCCATGCCGATCGGGCAGATCACGACCGTGAAAGGCGCGATGGCGTCGGGCCAGATGATGCCGCGCTCGTCATGGTTCTGCTCGATCGCGGCGGCGGGCAGCCGCGTGATGCCGATGCCGTAGCAGCCCATCTCGAACACCTTGGGCTTGCCGTCCTCGTCCAGGAAGGTGGCGTTCATCGGCACGCTGTACTTGGTGCCGAGATAGAAGATGTGGCCCACTTCGATGCCGCGCTCGATGGCCAGCTTGCCCTTGCCGTCCGGCGAAGGGTCGCCTTCGACCACGTTGCGCAGGTCGGCCACCGCGTCCGGCTCCGGCAGGTCGCGGCCCCAGTTGACGCCGGTGAGGTGGAAGCCCTCCTCGTTGGCGCCGCAGATCCAGTCGGCCATCAGCGCGACCTCGCGGTCGGCGACCACCTTCACCGGCTGCTTCAAGGCAATGGGACCGAGATGGCCGGGCTTGGTGCCGAAATGCGCCTCGATCTCGGGGACGGTGGCGAAGCGGAAGCCCGCGTCGAGCCCCGGGACCTTGGACACCTTGATCTCGTTCATGTCGTGGTCGCCGCGAACCAGCAACAGCCACACCTGGGTCTTCACCGGCTGGCCCTTGTCGTCCACCACGTCGGTGGCCAGCACCAGCGACTTCACGGTGGTCGCGAGCGGCACGGACAGCAGCGCCGCGACGTCCGCGCACGTGCTCTTGCCGGGCGTCGGCGTCTTCTCCATGCGCCGGCCGGCCGCCGCACGCGGCCCTTTCGGGGCCAGCGCCTCGGCCTTCTCCATGTTGGCCGCGTAGTCGCCTTCGGGGCTGTAGACGATCGCGTCCTCGCCCGTTGCGGCGATCACCTGGAATTCCTCCGAGAGGTCCCCGCCGATCGCGCCGCTGTCGGCGGCGACTGCGCGGTAGCGCAAACCGAAGCGGTCGAAGATGCGCCGGTAGGCCTGCGCCATGTTGTCGTAGCTTTTCTTCGCGCCGTCCTGGTCGCGATCGAAGCTGTACGCGTCCTTCATGATGAATTCGCGCCCACGCATCAGGCCGAAGCGCGGACGGCGTTCGTCCCTGAACTTGGTCTGCACCTGGTAAAGGTTCTTCGGCAGCTGCTTGTAGCTGCGCAGCTCCTGGCGGGCGATGTCGGTGACCACCTCTTCGCTGGTCGGCTGCACCACGAAGTCACGGTCGTGGCGGTCCTTGATGCGCAGCAGCTCGGGGCCCATCTTCTCGAAGCGGCCGGTTTCCTGCCAGAGCTCCGCGGGCTGCACCACCGGCATCGCGCATTCGACGGCGCCGGCCCGGTTCATTTCCTCGCGCACGATGGCCTCGATCTTGCGGATCACCCGCAGGCCCATCGGCATGTACGTGTAAATGCCGGCGCCCAGCTTCTTGATCATGCCGGCGCGCGTCATGAGCCGGTGGCTCGCCACCTCGGCGTCCGCGGGGGCTTCTTTCAGGGTGGAAATCAGGAACTGCGAAGCTCTCATGGAACAGGAAGGAAAGGAGGGGAAACCGAGCCCTTCCTGCACCCTTTACCGCCGTGCATAATGAACTCAGTTCAAAGATTTGAGGTTTGATTATGCTGGACCGGGACGGCTTCAGGCCCAACGTCGGCATCATCCTGCTCAACCAGAAAAACCAGGTGTTCTGGGGCAAGCGCATCCGGACACACAGCTGGCAGTTCCCGCAGGGCGGCATCGACCGCGGCGAAAGCCCCGAGCAGGCCATGTTCCGGGAACTCCACGAGGAAGTCGGGTTGATGCCGGAACACGTGCGCATCATCGCGCGCACGCGCGACTGGCTGCGCTACGAAGTGCCGGAGCGCTACATCCGGCGCGACGCGCGCGGCCACTACAAGGGACAGAAGCAGATCTGGTTCCTGCTGCAGCTGACCGGCCACGACTGGAACTTGAACCTGCGCGCCACCAACCACCCGGAATTCGACGCCTGGCGCTGGAACGACTACTGGGTCCCGCTGGACGTGGTGGTCGAATTCAAGCGCGGCGTCTACGAGATGGCGTTGCGCGAACTGGCGCGCTACCTTCCCCGCAACGACCACCGCAATCGCTACCTGCGCAGCGGCATGCGCACGCGTGACGGCGAGCAGGGCCCGCACGAGGCCATGCCCGGCCAGGGCATGGAGCTGCCGCCGGGCGCCACCTTCGAGCCCAACCCGCAAGGCCGGGCGCAGCCCGATGCCGCCAAGGGAAAACATGCTTCGTAGGATCCTTGCGCTGGGGTTCGCCTGCGCCGCGGCCTCGTCTTTCGGCCAGCTGCTCACCGACATCGACCCGAACTGGAAGGAAGTGGACGCGCCGCCTCCGCCGGCCGTGCGCACGCAGGGGCTGATCCCGCTGGAAACGTCGGCGAGCATCGCGCTGCGTTTCGGGGTGGACCCCGCATCGGTGAGCGTCGGCGCCGACGGCGTCGTGCGCTACGTGGTGGTCGCGTCCAGCGCCAGCGGCACCGTCAATGCCATGTATGAAGGCCTGCGCTGCAACACGGCGGAGGTGAAGGTGTACGCGCGCCACAACCCGGACAGCGGCTGGGTGCCGGTGCGCGGCGCGGAATGGCAGCCGCTGCAAGACCGTCCCAATTCGCGCCACAGCCTGGTCGTGGCGCGCACCGGCGCCTGCATGGGACGCGGCATCAGCGGCACCGCTTCGGACATCGTGCGCGCATTGCGCTCGCCCGCCGAAGCGCGTTTCGACCGGCGCTAGCGCGTCACCACCAGGTTGGTGCGGTGGATCATCTCCGGCTCCGCCATGTAGCCCAGGAGCTTCTCGATGTCCGCCGAAGGCTTGCGGCACAGGATGCGCGCCTCGCCTGAGGCGTAGTTCGCCAGACCGCGCGCGATCTCCTGCCCCGCCGGATCCCGCACCGCGATGACGTCGCCGCGGGCGAAGTCGCCTTCCACCGCGACCATGCCGATCGGCAGCAGGCTCTTGCCTTCCGTGCGCACCTTGCCGGCCGCGCCGGCGTCCACCGTGACGGCACCGCGCAACTGCAAGTGGTCCGACATCCAGCGCTTGCGCGCCTGGCTTTTCTGCGTGGGCGCGACCAGCAGGGTGCCGACGATCTCGCCGCGCGCGAGGCGCAACAGGCAGTCCGGCTCGCGGCCCCAGGCGATGGCGGTGGAGGCGCCGGAGCCGGCCGCGCGCTTGGCCGCCAGCACCTTGGTGATCATCCCGCCCTTGCCGATGCTGGAGCCGGCGCCGCCCGCCATCTTCTCCAGCGCCGGATCGCCCGCGGCGGCTTCCTCGATGAAGCGCGCTGCGGGGTCCTTGCGCGGGTCGGCGCTGTACAGGCCCTTCTGGTCGGTCAGGATCACCAGCAGGTCGGCCTCGACCAGGTTGGCGACCAGCGCACCCAGCGTGTCGTTGTCGCCGAACTTGATCTCGTCGTTGACGACCGTGTCGTTCTCGTTGATCACCGGCAGCACGCGCAGCCGCAGCAAGGTGAGCAGCGTGGAGCGCGCATTCAGGTAGCGCTCGCGGTCGGCCAGGTCCGCGTGCGTGAGCAGCACTTGCGCCGACGCCAGGCCGTGCTGGCGCAGCTTGGTCTCGTACATCTGGGCCAGGCCCATCTGGCCCACGGCGGCGGCGGCCTGCAGTTCATTGAGTTCATGGGGACGCGTGGTCCAGCCCAGGCGCTTCATCCCCTCGGCGATCGCGCCACTGGACACCATGATCACTTCGCGGCCGTCGGCCGCCAGCATGGCGAGCTGCCGGCACCATTCGCCGATGGCGCCTTCGTCCAGCCCGCGGCCCTCGTTCGTGACCAGGCTGGAACCGACCTTGACGACGATGCGCCGCGCATCGCGCAGCGTCGCCGACGCCTTCATATCGCTCATGAAGCCGGATTGTCGCTGCCCGAGAAGCGGGGGTCGACTTCCACCGGCGCGTTCTCGGCGATCTGCAGCGACTGGATGTGCTTCCAGATGGCCTTGACCAGGGGCTCGCAGCCCTCGCGGGTGAGCGCGCTGATCTCGAACACCGGCCCCTTGTGCCTGAAGCGCTTGACGAAGTCCTGCACGCGGGCGGCGCGTTCGTCCGCCGGCACCATGTCCAGCTTGTTCAGCACCAGCCACCGCGGCTTGTCGAACAGCTTCTTGTCGTATTTCTTCAGCTCCTGCACGATCGCCTTGGCCTGCTGCACCGGGTCGACCGCGTCGTCGAAGGGCGCAAGGTCCACCACGTGCAGCAGCAGGCGGGTGCGCTGGAGATGGCGCAGGAACTGGTGGCCGAGACCCGCCCCTTCGGAGGCGCCCTCGATCAGGCCCGGCACGTCCGCGAGGACGAAGCTCTGTTCCGGCCCGACGCGCACCACGCCCAGGTTCGGGTGCAGCGTGGTGAAGGGGTAGTCGGCGATCTTCGGCCGCGCGTTCGAGACGGCCGAAATCAGGGTGGACTTGCCGGCGTTGGGCATGCCGAGCAGGCCGACGTCGGCCAGCACCTTCAGCTCGAGCTTCAGGTTCTTCTTCTCGCCCGGCCAGCCCGGGGTCTTCTGCCGCGGTGCCCGGTTGATCGAGCTCTTGAACCGCATGTTGCCGAAGCCGCCGTCGCCGCCCTTGGCGATCATGATCTTCTCGCCCGGCTGCAGCAGTTCGTACAGCACCTCGCCGGTTTCCGCGTCGGTGATGATGGTGCCCACCGGCATCTTCAACACGATGTCGTCGCCCATGGCGCCGAACATGTCCGAGCCCATGCCGTGCTCGCCGCCGCGCGCGTGGTGCCGGCGCGAGAAGCGGTAGTCCACCAGCGTGTTGAGGTTCGGGTCCGCCAGGGCCCACACGTGGCCGCCCCGGCCGCCGTCGCCACCGTTGGGCCCGCCGAATTCCTTGTACTTCTCGTGGCGGAACGAGACGCAGCCGTTCCCCCCATCGCCCGCGGCGATGTCGATGAAAGCTTCATCAACGAATTTCATAATCCTTAACTTTGAAAAGTCGCCTGCGGCGACTTTTCAAAGTTGCCAATCAGTGTGAAGAGGACCGGCAAAGCCGGTTCCTCTTCACAGGCGGGACCGCGCTGCATGTTATTCCGCGCGGTCCTCACCGTGTACCCAGACCGGACGGCGCATCGCGCCGTCCGGTCTCCCTTGCGGAGAGGATCCGGCTTTGCCGGTCCTCTTCGCACTGGTCAGACCACTTCAGAGTTGCCGAAGGCGAATCTGAAGTGAACAAAAGACGAAGCCCCGACAAGTCGGGGCTTCTTGTCCGTGGTTTGAGCTTAGCTCAAGCCACCGGGGTCACGTTGACCGTGTGCTTGTTCAGCGAACCCTTGACCTGGAAGTTCACGTGGCCGTCCACCAGGGCGAACAGCGTGTGGTCCTTGCCCAGGCCGACGTTGACGCCGGGATGGAACTTGGTGCCGCGCTGGCGCACGATGATGGAGCCGGCGCTGATGAGTTCGCCGCCGAAGGCCTTGACGCCCAGCATCTTCGGCTGGGAATCACGCCCGTTTCGCGTCGAGCCGCCGCCTTTTTTCTGTGCCATTTCCCGCTCTCCTTAGCTGGCAATCACGCCGATTTGCAGTTCGGTGTACTGCTGGCGGTGACCCTGGTGCTTCTGGTAGTGCTTGCGGCGACGCATCTTGAAGATACGCACCTTCTCGTGCTTGCCGTGCGCCAGGATGGTGGCTTTGACCGTGGCACCGGATACCAGGGGGACGCCGATCTTCAGGTCGCCGCCGTTTCCGACTGCGAGCACCTGGTCGATCGTGATTTCCTGGCCGATGTCCGCAGCAATCTGTTCTACTTTGATCTTATCGCCGGAAGCAACGCGATACTGCTTGCCACCGGTTTTTATGACCGCGTACATGGTTTGACCTCACAAATGGATGGCCCTTCGGGGGCCGTCGATCCCTGCCGGACGGATTTCCGCAGAGCCCAAGACTATAGCATTGTTTGCGGTCACTCACAAGCCGCGGGCCGCCACCGGCAGCAGCCGGAGGGGGGCTTTCTATAATCGGCCCATTCGCCGGACCCCTCCTTGACCGATCCCTCCCCCAGCGCCGCCTCTGTCCTGAGCCTCATCGCCGATGACATGGGCGAAGTCGACGCCGTGATCGCCGGGCGGCTCGCCTCGAGCGTTCCGCTCGTGGGCCAGGTGTCGCGCTACATCATCTCTTCCGGCGGCAAGCGCCTGCGCCCTGCCCTGCTGCTGCTGGTGTGCGGCGCGCTCGGCTACCGGGGCGAGCAGCGGCACAACCTCGCCGCGGTGGTGGAGTTCATCCACACGGCCACCCTGCTGCACGACGACGTGGTCGACGAGTCCACCTTGCGCCGCGGCCGAGCCACCGCCAACGAAAGCTTCGGCAACCCCGCCAGCGTCCTGGTGGGCGACTTCCTCTACTCCCGGGCCTTCCAGATGATGCTGGACGCGCACGACGTGCGCGTGATGGAGATCCTGGCCGAGGCAACCAACATCATCGCCGAGGGCGAGGTCATGCAGCTGATGAACATGCACGACCCCGAGCTCGACGAAGCCGCCTACATGCAGGTCATCCGCTCCAAGACCGCGAAGCTGTTCGAAGCCAGTGCGCGGCTGGGAGCCGTGCTGGCGAAGGCGCCGCCGGCGATCGAACGGGCCTGCGCCGACTACGGGCAGGCGCTCGGCACGGCCTTCCAGGTGATCGACGACGTGCTGGATTACGCCGGCGCGCCCGAGGAGATGGGCAAGAACCTCGGTGACGACCTGCGCGAAGGCAAGGTCACGCTGCCCCTGATCGCCGCCATGCGCCGGGGCCGGCCGGAGCAGCGCGCGCTGATCCGGCATGCCATCGAGACCGGCGCGCTGGAGGAACTGGACCGCATCAGCGCCATCGTGCGCGAAACCGGCGCCCTCGAGGTGGCGCAGGAGGCCGCCGCCGCCGAAGCGCGACGCGCGATGTCAGCCGCTGCACAGCTGCCGGTGAATCCGCATGCTCAGGCTTTGGTACAATTGGCGGCTTCGCTGCTGCAACGTCGCAACTGAGGCCGGTTCACCGGTCGAGGCATCGCGGCGCACCGCAAGCACCATCGGGGTGTAGCTTAGCCTGGTAGAGCGCTACGTTCGGGACGTAGAGGCCGGAGGTTCGAATCCTCTCACCCCGACCAGGATTCCATCGTCGCATGACACCTGAAGCCCCTTCACCGGGGCTTTTTCGTTTCCGCCCCGACATACCGCTCGTGCCCCGAGAGTGACCGTCTGCGCACGGTCGTGACTTCCTACCAACTGCCCGGCCCCCGCGGGGGCGCGGATCATTTACAGGAACTCAGCTTTTGGTGATGATGGCAGCAGCCCGCAAAGGGCATGGAGTAGTACTTGCTGATCGGAATCCATGGCTGCCGTCGATCCCGCCGTTGAAGCGTCCGCCCTGCCGGGGCTGGGCCGCGCGCTGGTGTCGGCGGGCAAACTGGGCCAGAAATCCGCCGACGACATCTACCGGAAGGCGCAATCCAACCGGACGAGCTTCATTGCGGAACTGACCGGTTCGGGGGCGGTGTCGCCGTCCGACCTGGCCCACACCATGTCGTCGGCCTTCGGCGCGCCGCTGCTGGACCTGGACGTGGTCGACCTGCAGCGGCTGCCGCGCGGCCTGCTGGACACCAAGATCTGCCAGGCCTACCGCGTGGTGGTGCTGTCCAAGCGCAACAACCGGCTGATCGTCGCCACGGCGGACCCGTCCGACCAGCAGGCGGCCGAAAAGATCAAGTTCGCCACGCAGATGGGCGTGGACTGGGTCATCGCCGAATACGACAAGCTGTCCAAGACGGTGGAGCTGCACGCCACCACGGCCACCGAGGCCATGGACAGCATCATCGGCGACGACTTCGAATTCGACGAGTCGACGATCGACACCGGCGCGGCGGACGACGACGACAAGGGCGCCACGTCGGACGTCGAGGACGCCCCGGTCGTCAAGTTCCTGCACAAGATGCTGCTCGACGCCATTGGCGCCCGCGCATCGGACCTGCACTTCGAGCCTTTCGAGCACACCTACCGCGTGCGCTTCCGCGTCGACGGCGAACTGCGCGAGATCGCCTCGCCGCCGGTGGCCATCAAGGACAAGCTGGCCTCCCGCATCAAGGTGATCTCCCGCATGGACATCTCCGAGAAGCGGGTGCCGCAGGACGGCCGGATGAAGCTGAAGATCAGCGCCGACCGCGTGATCGACTTCCGGGTCTCGACGCTGCCCACCCTGTTCGGCGAGAAGATCGTGATCCGTATCCTGGATCCGAGCAGCGCCCGCCTGGGCATCGACGCCCTCGGCTACGAGCCCGAGGAAAAGGCGCGCCTGCTCAAGGCCATCGAGCGCCCCTACGGCATGATCCTGGTGACCGGCCCCACCGGCTCGGGCAAGACGGTGTCGCTGTACACCTGCCTGAACCTGCTGAACAAGCCCGGCGTGAACATCTCCACCGCGGAAGATCCGGCGGAAATCAACTTGCCCGGCGTCAACCAGGTCAACGTGAACGACAAGGCCGGCCTCACCTTCGGCGTCGCGCTCAAGGCCTTCCTGCGGCAGGACCCGGACATCATCATGGTCGGCGAAATCCGCGACCTGGAAACCGCCGACATCGCCATCAAGGCCGCCCAAACGGGCCACCTGGTGATGTCGACCCTGCACACCAACGACGCGCCGACCACGCTCACGCGGATGCGCAACATGGGCATCGCGCCTTTCAACATCGCGTCCTCGGTGATCCTGATCACGGCGCAGCGCCTGGCGCGGCGCCTCTGCGGCCAGTGCAAGCAGCCTTTCGACATCCCGTACGAAACGCTGATCGAAGCCGGCTACCAGGAAGCGGACGTCGACGGCAGCTGGACGCCCTACCAGCCGGTGGGCTGCTCGGCGTGCAACAACGGCTACAAGGGCCGCGTCGGCATCTACCAGGTGATGCCCATCAGCGAGGACATGCAGCGCATCATCCTGGCCGACGGCAGCGCGCTCGAGATCGCCAAGCAGGCCAAGGTGGAAGGCGTGCGAAGCCTGCGTGAATCGGGTTTGCACAAGGTGAAGCTGGGCCTGACTTCCCTCGAGGAAGTACTGGCCGTCACCAACGAATAAGCGCAGGGAAGCAGAAGAGGACCCCCCAATGGCCACAGCAGCAACCAAGGTCTCCGAGTTCGTCTTCGAATGGGAAGGCAAGGACCGCAACGGCAAGCAGGTGCGCGGCGAGACGCGCGCCGCCGGCGAGAACCAGGTGATGGCCTCGCTGCGGCGGCAGGGCGTCAATCCGACCAAGATCAAGAAGCGGCGCATGCGCGGCGGCCAGAAGATCAAGCCGAAGGACATCGCCATCTTCACCCGCCAGCTGGCGACCATGATGAAGGCCGGCGTGCCGCTGCTGCAGTCGTTCGACATCGTCGGCCGCGGCAACGCCAACGCCAGCGTGACGAAGCTGCTCAACGACGTCCGCCAGGACGTCGAGACCGGCACCTCGCTGTCGGCCGCCTTCCGCAAGTACCCGCTGTACTTCGACAACCTGTACTGCAACCTGGTGGAAGCGGGTGAAGCCGCGGGTATCCTGGAAAGCCTGCTGGACCGGCTGGCCACCTACATGGAGAAGACCGAGGCGATCAAGTCCAAGATCAAGTCGGCCCTGATGTACCCCATCTCGGTGGTCGTGGTGGCCTTCGTGGTGGTGACGGTGATCATGATCTTCGTGATCCCGGCGTTCGAGGAAGTGTTCAAGTCCTTCGGCGCCGACCTGCCGGCGCCGACGCTGTTCGTGATCGCCATGAGCAAGTTCTTCGTCGCCTACTGGTGGCTCATCTTCGGCGCCCTCGGGGGCGGTTTCTATTTCTTCATGCAGGCCTGGAAGCGCAGCGAGAAGGTGCAGATGTTCATGGACCGCCTGATGCTCAAGCTGCCGCTGTTCGGCAGCCTGGTCTACAAGTCGGTGATCGCGCGCTGGACGCGAACGCTCGCCACCATGTTCGCTGCCGGCGTTCCGCTGGTGGAAGCGCTCGACTCCGTCGGCGGCGCCTCCGGCAACTCGGTGTACGAAGCCGCGACCATGAAGATCCAGCAGGAGGTGTCCACCGGCACCAGCCTGACGGCGGCGATGATCAATACCAACGTGTTCCCGTCGATGGTGCTGCAGATGTGCGCGATCGGCGAGGAGTCCGGCTCCATCGACCACATGCTGGGCAAGGCCGCGGACTTCTACGAGGCCGAGGTCGACGACATGGTGGCCGGCCTGTCCAGCCTGATGGAGCCGATGATCATCGTGTTCCTGGGCGGCCTGATCGGCGGCATCGTCGTGGCGATGTACCTGCCCATCTTCAAGCTGGGTTCCGTCGTCTGATGGGCGCGGACTGGGCCATGGACGCGGCGGTCGCCGGCGTCCTTGGACTGCTGTTCGGCAGTTTCCTGAACGTGGTGATCCACCGCCTCCCGAAGATGCTGGAGCGGCAGTGGGCCGCCGAGTGCGCGGAATTCGCCGGTCAGGAGCCGAAGCCGGAGGACCCCTTCAACCTGGTCGTGCCGGCTTCGCGTTGCCCCCACTGCGGCCACCGCATCCGCTGGTACGAGAACATCCCGGTGGTGAGCTGGCTCGCGCTGCGGGGCAAGTGCTCCGGTTGCCACACCTCGATCAGCATGCGCTACCCGGTGGTGGAGCTGGTCACGGCCGCCTTCTTTGCGCTGTGCGGCGCCCGCTTCGGCCTGACCTTGCAGGCGGCCGCGTGGGCCGCCTTCGCGGCGCTGCTGATCTGCCTGTTCCTGATCGACATGGACACGCAGATCCTGCCCGACGACCTGAACTACACCCTGCTCTGGCTCGGCCTGCTGGTGTCGGCGGTCGGCTGGAGCATCCCGCTGAAGTCCGCCGTGTGGGGTGCCGCGCTCGGCTACCTGGTGTTCTGGTCGATCTTCCAGCTGTTCAAGCTGGCGACCGGCAAGGAAGGGATGGGCTACGGCGACTTCAAGCTGCTGGCGGCGCTGGGCGCCTGGCTGGGCGTGGAGTACCTGCTGGCCATCATCCTGCTGTCCTCCGTCGTCGGTGCGGTGATCGGCATCATCCTGCTGCTCGTCGGCAAGCTGGCGAACAAGGACATCCCCATGCCCTTCGGCCCGTACCTCGCGGGCGCCGGGCTGCTCACGCTGGTGCTCAGCCCGGCTGCCGTGCCGGCGCTGCTGCCTTTCGCCTTCCCCTTCGGGGCGCGCTGACGGGAGCGATGGTGGCCGCCGCCCGCATCGGCCTCACCGGAGGCATCGGCAGCGGCAAGAGCACCGTGCTGGAAATGTTGCGCGAGCTGGGCGCGGTGCCCATCGACGCCGACGCCATCTCGCGAGCGACCACCGCTGCGGGTGGCGCGGCCATTGCGGCGATCGCGCAGAAATTCGGCGCCGACTTCATCACGCCTGCCGGTGCGCTGGACCGCGATCGCATGCGCGAACGCGCCTATGCGCAGCCCGACGCCCGCCGCGAGCTCGAGCAGATCATCCACCCGCTGGTCGGCGCGGAAATCGAGCGCCAGGTCGGGGCCGCGGTTGCCGCCGGCGCGCGCTGCATCGTGTTCGACATCCCGCTGCTGGTGGAGTCCGGCCGCTGGCGGTCGCAGGTCGATCGGGTGCTGGTGGTCGACTGCGAGCCCGAAACGCAGGTGGCCCGCGTCACGGCGCGCAGCGGCCTGGCGCCGGACGCCGTGCGGGCCATCATCGCCGCCCAGGCGCCGCGCGCGTTGCGGCTGGCGGCCGCGGATGTAGTGATCTGCAACGAGGGGTTGACGCTGGGCCAGCTGCGCAACGAAGTGGAACAGGTGGCGCGATCCTTCGGGCTATGATGGCGCCCGCGTGATCCTCTACGAATACCCTTTCAACGAACGCATCCGCACGTACCTGCGGCTCGAACACCTCTTCCGCCGCCTCGGGGAGCTCATTCCGCGCAGCCATCCGCTGGACCACCACTACGCGCTTTCCACCATCTTCGAAGTGATGGACGTCGCCGCGCGGGCGGACCTGAAGTCGGACGTGCTGAAGGACCTGGAGCGGCAGAAGCAGCAGCTCAATTCCTACCGCGGCAATCCCGGCGTCGAGGAATCGGTGCTCGACGAGGTCGTCGGCAGGATCGAGTCGTGCTTCCACAGCGTCAACAGCACGGCCGGCCGGGCCGGCAACTCGCTGACCGAGAACGAGTGGCTGATGAGCATCCGCAGCCGCGCGGGCATCCCGGGTGGGACGTGCGAGTTCGACCTGCCCGCCTACTATGCGTGGCAGCACCATCCCGCCGATGACCGCCGTGCCGACCTGGAGCGCTGGGCCGGCACGCTGGCGCCGCTGGCGGAATCGGTCCACGTGCTGCTCAAGCTGTTCCGCGATTCGGGCGCGCCGCAGAAGGTGATGGCCAGCGGCGGCCAGCTGCAGCAGAACCTGCCGCAGGGCCGCACCTTCCAGCTGCTGCGCCTGCGCATCGATCCCACGCTGGGCCTCGTGCCCGAGATCAGCGGCAACCGCCTGATCGTCTCCGTGCGCCTGATGCGGCAGGAGGCCGACCGGCTGGTGCCGAGCACCGACAACACCACCTTCGAACTCACCCTCTGCGCCTGAGGTCTCCCATGGCCACCCGTGCCGACAAGCCCCGCATCGTGCGCTGCCCGGCCTGCAGCGGCGACAGCATTTACGCGCCCAGCAATCCGTATCGGCCTTTCTGCAGCGAGCGCTGCAAGAACATGGACCTGGGGGCGTGGGCGAGCGAGTCTTTCCGCGTTCCCGACGAATCGCCGCCGGATGATCTGCCTTTTGGGGATCCGAAGGAGCAGTAATTCGGGACAGCCGGACGCAGAAGGCGCAGAAGTTACGCAGAAGACGCGGAAAAGAAAACATTCTTTTGGAAGTCCTTCGGCGACTTCTGCGTAACTTCTGCGCCTTCTGCGTCCGGTTGTTGGGTTTAGAAGGTCGCGCCCCCGAACCCTCGTTCCTCCGCAAACCACTTCAAGACGGGCACAGTCCCCGGCAACACCGGTTGCACCGTGACGGGAAGCTGCTGCCACGCGAACTGCTGGCCTTCATGCATGTGCAGCTCTCCGGTCCAGTCGTGGACCTTGCAGAAGTTCAGGCACACCAGCGCGTGGGGATAGTCGACGCGTTCGACGCGCCAGGGGTGCACGGCGCCGATCAGGACGCCGATTTCTTCCTGCAACTCGCGGCGTAGCGCCTCCTCCACGCTTTCGCCGGGTTCGACCTTGCCGCCCGGGAACTCCCAATAGCCTTCGTACACCTTTCCGGGCGGACGCGACGTCAACAGGAAAGCACCGTCAGGGCGCAGCAGCACGCCAACCGCGACTTCGACTTCCTTGCGGTCCGGCCCGCCTTCGCGCGGACGGTCACCGTCGGCGACGAGCAGCGGACTCACGCGTGATGCCGGCCCGCGTAATCGCGCGCGAACTGGTAGGCCACGCGGCCGCTGCGCGATGCGCGCTCCAGCGCCCACACCAGCGCCTCCGGCCGCGCCGCTTCGACGTCCTTGGGCGGCACGCCGAAGTGCGCCAGCCACGTCGCCGTGATGTGCAGGTATTCATCCTGGCTGAAGGGATAGAAGCTCACCCACAGGCCGAAGCGCTCGGACAGCGAGATCTTCTCTTCCACCACCTCGCCCGGATGCACCTCGCCGTCCTCGGTGTGCGTGTACGTGAGGTTCTCCTTCATGTACTCGGGCAGCAGGTGGCGGCGGTTGCTGGTGGCGTAGATCAGCACGTTGGGCGTGGCGGCGGCGACGGAACCGTCGAGGATGGACTTCAGCGCCTTGTAGCCGGGCTCGCCCTCCTCGAAGCTCAGGTCGTCGCAGAAGATCATGAACTTCTCGGGCCGCCCGGCGACCACCTCCACGATGTCGGGCAGGTCCACCATGTCGGCCTTGTCCACCTCGATCAGCCGCAAGCCCTGCTTCGCGTACGCATTCAGGCAGGCCTTGATCAGCGAGGATTTGCCCGTGCCGCGCGAGCCCGTGAGCAGCACGTTGTTGGCCGGATGCCCTTGCACGAACTGCTCGGTGTTGCGCTGGATCTTCTCCTTCTGCGGGTCGATCTCCTTCAGGTCGTCCAGCGAGATGGGCGCCACGTGTTTCACCGGCTCCATCACGCCATGCCCGCTGGAGCGCTTGCGGTAGCGCCAGGCGATCGCCGCGTTCCAGTCGGGCGCGGTCAGGGGCTGCGGCAGGATCGCCTCGATGCGGTCCAGCAGCTGGGTGGCACGCGCGATGAGCGCGTCGAAATTCGATGTCATGAGCGGTAGTCGGCGTTGATGGTCACGTACTCGTGGCTGAAATCGCAGGTCCACACCTGGTCGGCGGCCGTGCCGCGGCCGAGGCCGACGCGGACCGTGATCTCCTGCTGCTTCATCACGCGCTGCCCGTCCTCCTCGCGGTACGACGGGTTGCGGCCGCCGCGCGTGGCGACGTGGACGTCATCCAGGAACAGCTCGATGCCGGCCTGGTCCAGGTCGTCGATGCCGGCGTAACCCACCGCCGCCAGGATGCGGCCCAGGTTCGGATCACTGGCGAAGAACGCGGTCTTCACCAGCGGCGAATGCGCGATGGCGTAGGCCACCTTGCGGCACTCGGCCGCGTCCTTGCCGCCTTCCACGCGCACGGTGATGAACTTGGTGGCGCCCTCGCCGTCGCGCACGATTGCCTGCGCGAGCAGGCGGGACACCTCCAGCATCGCGTCCTCCAACACACGCCCGGCCGGCGAATCGAAGGACGTGATGGGCGGATGCTTCGCCTGCTGCGTGGCGATGACGATGAAGGAGTCGTTGGTGGACGTGTCGCCATCCACGGTGACGCGGTTGAACGAACCCTCAGCCAGGTCGAATGCAAGTTTCGGCAACAGCGCCGCATCCACCTTGGCGTCCGTGGCCAGGAACCCCAGCATCGTCGCCATGTTGGGGCGGATCATTCCGGCGCCCTTGCTGATGCCGGTCACGGTGACGGTGGCGCCATCGATCTTCACCTGCCGGCTGAACGCCTTGGCCAGGGTGTCGGTGGTCATGATGCCCTCCGCGGCCTTGAGCCAGTGCCCCGGCTGCGCATCGGCGATGGCGGCCGGCAGGCCACGCTCGATGCGGTCCACGGGCAGCGGCTCCATGATCACGCCGGTGGAGAACGGCAGCACCTGCTCGGGCGCCAGGTTGAGCGCCTGGGCCGCCGCGATGCACGTCGTGCGCGCACGCACGAGGCCGTCCTGGCCGGTGCCCGCGTTCGCATTTCCGGTGTTGATCACCATCGCGCGGATGTCGCCGCCGGACAGGTGCTCGCGGCACACCTGCACCGGCGCGGCGCAGAAGCGGTTCTTCGTGAACACGCCGGCCACCGCCGCGCCCGCATCGAGCAGGAACACCGTGAGGTCCTTGCGATTGGCCTTGCGGATGCCGGCCTCCACCACGCCGATGCGCACGCCGGAAACCGGGTGCAGCGAGTCCGCGCGCGGGGCGCCGAGATTGACTGCCATGGATGGAACCTTGTCTTCGTTGATGAAAGCGCCGGGCTCAGCCCTGGCGCCAGGGCAGGCCGCGCATGCGCCATCCGCCCTTCTTGTTGCGGTGGCCCTGCTCGTCCGGATCGCCCTCGAAGCCTTCGAGGATGTTGTACGCCTCGATGCCGACCTCGGTGGCGCGCCTGGCAGCGGCGATGGATCGCACGCCGCTGCGACACATCAGCACCGCCTTCTTGCCGGCGGGCACCATCGCCTTGAGCTTCTCGCCGAAGCCGGGATCGATCTCCATGCCGGGCCAATGCTTCCACTCGAGCGCCAGGGCGCCCGGGATGAAACCCACCCAGTCGCGCTCGGCGTCCGTGCGGATGTCCACCAGCACGGCGTCACCCGCCTGCCACCAGCGGCAGGCCAGCTCCGGAGACACGTCGCCGGCGTAGCCTTGGGCAGGCCGGGGTTGGTCGCCGGTTGAGGACGGGACAGCATTCATGCGGGCGATTTTGCCAGCGTACCGTACGAGTCCCGGAACAGAGTGACGAGGGCGCTGCTCAGGTGCAGACAGCCAGACGTCAGGAAACGAGCGCCTTCCGCGGCGCCGCTCCGCGTAAACCCTATTACCGGTTCACCAACCGGAATCAAAGATAGCTTGCTAACCATTCCAACGTCAAGGAGACCCCCCATGTCCGATCCCAAGACCCCGCGCCGCCGCAGTTTGCTCAAGGGCGCCGCAGTTGCCGCGGGCGCGATGTCCGCTCCCATGGTCGCTGTCGCACAGACCACGTCGCTTCGCTTCCAGAGCACGTGGCCTGCCAAGGACATCTTCCATGAGTACGCCAACGACTTCGCGAAGAAGGTCAACGACATGGCGGGTGGCCGCCTGAAGATCGAGGTGCTGCCCTCCGGCGCCGTCGTGCCCGCCTTCCAGCTGCTGGAAGCGGTGAACAAGGGCACGCTCGACGGCGGCCACGGCGTGGTGGCCTACCACTACGGCAAGAACTCCGCGCTGGCGCTCTGGGGTTCGGGCCCGGCGTACGGCATGGATCCCAACATGGTCCTGTCCTGGCACTATTACGGCGGCGGCAAGGCGCTGCTCGACGAGATCTACAAGTCCATCAACATGGACGTGGTCTCCTACCTGTACGGCCCGATGCCCACGCAGCCGCTGGGCTGGTTCAAGAAGCCGGTGTCCAACGTGGCGCAGATCAAGGGACTGAAGTTCCGCACCGTGGGCCTGTCCGTGGACATCTTCACCGAACTGGGCGCGGCGGTGAACCCGCTGCCCGGTGGCGAGATCGTGCCGGCGCTGGATCGTGGCCTGATCGACGCGGCGGAATTCAACAACGCATCTTCCGACCGCGCCCTGGGCTTCCAGGACGTGTCGAAGAACTGCATGCTGCAAAGCTTCCACCAGTCCGGCGAGCAGTTCGAGATCCTGTTCAACAAGACCAAGTACAACGCCCTGCCGGCGGAGCTCAAGGCCATCATCGACTACGCCGTGCAGGCCGCCAGCGCCGACATGAGCTGGAAGGCGATCGACCGCAACTCCAAGGACTACATCGAACTGAAGACCAAGGACAAGGTCAACTTCTACAAGACGCCCGACTCCATCCTGCGCGCGCAGCTCGACGCCTGGGACAAGGTCATCGCCAAGAAGCAGACCGACAACCCGCACTTCAAGAAGGTGCTGGACTCGCAGAAGGCCTTCGCCGAGCGCGCCGGCCAGTGGCAGAACGACTACATGGTCGACTTCAAGATGGCCTGGAACCGCTACTTCGCCAAGGCCCAGCCCAAGAAGGCCTGACCGGACCTCGCGTCCGCCAGCCGGCCAGCGGGGGAACCCTCCCCCCGCTGGCCGTTTTTGCAACCGGAGGGGACGCGAATCGAACGATGACAACCGAGAAACTGCTGCAGGGCGTGGACGCATTCAGCACCTGGATCGGCAAGGCCTTCGCCTGGCTGATCGTGGCGCTGATGCTGCTGGTGTGCGTGGAGGTGTTCAAGCGCTACATCCTGAACATGCCGACGGCCTGGGTCTTCGACGTCAGCAACATGCTGTACGGAACGCTCTTCATGATGACCGGCGCCTACACCCTGGCGCACGACGGCCACGTGCGCGGCGACTTCCTGTACGGCAGCATGCCGCCGCGCCGGCAGGCCGCGATCGACCTCGCGCTGTACATCGTGTTCTTCCTGCCCGGAATCCTTGCCCTCACGTGGGCCGGCTGGATCTACTTCGGCGACTCGCTGCGCATGCACGAGACCACCTTCAACGCGACGCCGCTGCCGATCTACCCCTTCAAGTTCTTCATCCCGCTCGCCGGCGCCGTCGTGCTGGTGCAGGGCATCTCGGAGATCGTCCGCTGCATCGTGTGCCTTCGCACCGGCGCATGGACGCCCCGGCTGAAGGACGCGCAGGAGATCGACGTGGTGGAGCAGCAGCTCGCCAGCAGCACGTACGTGGACGAGGCCGCCAAGAGGGACGCGATCGCCCGCTCCAGGAACATCGACGAAATGGCGCGCCAGCGCATGGAGCAGGAGTAAATGAGCGCGCTCTTTCCCTTCATCAGCGAGTCGGCCCTGGGGCTGACCATGCTGATCCTGATCATCGTGGTGATCATGATGGGCTTCCCCACCGCGTTCACGCTCATGGGGCTGGGCATCATGTTCGGATGGGTCGCCTTCTACGACCCGAACGTCCACTTCTGGGACAACCGGGTGTTCGACCTGATGGTGCAGCGCGCCTTCGGGGCGATGAACAACGACACGCTGATCTCCATCCCGCTGTTCGTGCTCATGGGATACGTGATGGAGCGCGGCGCGCTGGTGGACAAGATGTTCCACAGCGTGCAGCTCGCCTTCCGCAGCCTGCCCGGCTCGCTGGCGGTCACCACGCTGATCATCTGCACCTTCTGGGGCATCGCGTCGGGCCTGGTCGGCGCCGTCGTCGTGCTGATGGGCGTGATCGCCATGCGGCCCATGCTCAATGCGGGTTACGACACGCGACTGGCAGCCGGCGTGATCACGGCCGGCGGCACGCTCGGCATCCTGATCCCGCCCTCGGTCATGATCATCGTGTACGCGGCGGTGGCCGGGCAGTCGGTGGTCAAGCTGTACGCGGCCGCGATGTTCCCCGGCTTCTTCCTGGCGCTGCTGTACCTGATCTACGTGATCGGCTGGGTGATGATCAACCCGAAGATCGCGCCGAAGCTGCCGCCGGAGCAGCAGCGGGTGCCGATCCCCGGCTGGCTGGACCAGCTCTCGGCGACTTACTCCCGCCGCGTGCTGCCTTCCCTGATGCGGGCGATCGCCGTGCCGCGCCGCGCCCTCGTCGGCGACGGCGGGCGGCCGGTGCGCCGCGGGGCGCTGCTGGGCTCGCTCGTCACCGCGTTTGTCCCGCTGATCCTCATGCTGGTCATTCTCGGCACCGTCTGGTGGTACGTGGTGATCTACTCGCAGAAGACGGAGCCGCCGCCGATGGTGGACGCGCCGGCGGTCACGTCGGCAGCGCCCGCGGCCACCGGGGGGGTCCAGGAACCGCCCGCGTCGGCCGGCCTGCAGGAGCCGCCGGCTGCCGGTGGCCTGCAGGAACCGCCGGCGGAATCGTCCGCCCTGCGGGAGCCTCCCGGCGACACCGATGCGCTCAAGGAGCCCCCGGGCGCCCAGTCGGACAACGGGGTCCGGGAACCGCCGGGCTCGGGCGACGGTGCGCGCAGCCTGAACACGGTGACGGACGACGGCCCGCCGCCGGTGCCCCAGGCTTTCTACACGGGCTTCTGGATCGCCTGCGCGCTGGCCGCGGCGCTCCTGGCCTGGTACTACCGGCGCTTCGACGCGGAGCAGTTCGAGATCCTGCGGATGCTGACCTCCTCCGTGATGCCGCTGGCCATCCTGACCTTCGTGGTGCTGGCCGTCATCCTGTTCGGAATCACCACCGCCACGGAGTCGGCGGCCGTCGGCGCCGCGGGCGCGTTCCTGATGGCGTGGCAGGCCCGCACGCTGACCTGGCAGAAGATCAAGGAGGCCGTGTTCCTCACGGCCAAGACGACGTCGATGGTGTGCTGGCTGTTCGTCGGCTCCGCGATCTTCTCCGCGGTGTTCGCCATCCTGGGCGGCCAGGCCCTGGTCGAGCGCTGGGTGCTGAGCCTCGACCTGTCACCCATCCAGTTCATGCTGCTGTCCCAGGCGATCATCTTCGTGCTGGGCTGGCCGCTGGAGTGGACCGAGATCATCGTGATCTTCGTGCCGATCTTCCTGCCGCTGCTGCAGCACTTCCAGATCGATCCCATGCTCTGGGGCGTGCTGGTCTTCGTGAACCTCCAGGCCGCGTTCCTGTCGCCGCCCGTGGCCATGTCGGCCTTCTACCTGAAGGGCGTGTCGCCGGCGCACGTGACGATCAACCAGATCTTCGCGGGGATGATGCCGTACATGTTCATCGTGATCATCTGCATGGTGCTGATGTACATCTGGCCGCAGCTCACCCTGTGGCTGCCGAACTACCTCTACGGCAAGTAAGGGCCGGGCCGGCGGGAAGAAGGGCGGCCGCGGCCGCCCTTTTGCCGGGTTCAAGTTGACGTTGACGTAAACGTCAATTAGGCTCCGGTCTCCCCGGAGACAATTCCCATGACCGACCTGTCCGCCGAATTCAAGGCGCTCGCCAGCTATCGCCCCACGCACAAGGTGCGCTTCGTCACCGCTGCCAGCCTGTTCGACGGCCACGACGCGGCCATCAACATCATGCGGCGCATCCTGCAGGGCATGGGCGCGGAGGTCGTCCACCTCGGCCACAACCGCAGCGTCGACGACGTCGTCACCGCGGCGCTGCAGGAGGATGTGCAGGGCATCGCCATCAGCTCCTACCAGGGCGGCCATGTGGAGTACTTCCAGTACATGGTGGACCTGCTGCGCGAACGCGGCGGCGCGCACATCCAGGTGTTCGGCGGCGGCGGCGGCGTGATCGTGCCCTCCGAGATCCAGCAGCTGCAGGACTACGGCGTCGCCCGCATCTACAGCCCAGAAGACGGGCAGCGCATGGGCCTGGCCGGAATGATCGGCGAGATGGTGATGCGCTGCGACCGCGATCTTTCGCCGCACGCACCGACGACGCTGCAGGCCATCCAGGGCCAAACGCAGGAGGCATGGCGCTCGCTGGCCCAGCTGATCACCGCCGTCGAGGCCGGAACCGCCGACGCCTCGCTGATGCAGGCATTGCGCATGCAGGCCGACACGGCGAAGGTGCCCGTGCTGGGCGTCACCGGAACCGGCGGCGCCGGCAAGTCGTCCCTCACCGACGAACTCATCCGCCGCCTGCGCCTGGACCAGGACGACAACCTGCGCGTGGCCATCATCTCCATCGATCCTTCCCGTCGCAAGACGGGAGGCGCGCTGCTGGGCGACCGCATCCGCATGAACGCCATAGCGCCCTGGCAGCAAGGTCCCAGGGTCTTCATGCGATCGCTCGCCACGCGTGAATTCGGCAGCGAGATCTCCGCGGCGCTGCCCGACGTGATCGCCGCCTGCAAGGCCGCCGGCTTCGACCTGGTGGTGGTGGAAACCTCCGGCATCGGCCAGGGCGATGCGGCCATCGTGCCGCACGTGGACGTGCCGATGTACGTGATGACGCCCGAATTCGGCGCGGCCAGCCAGCTCGAGAAGATCGACATGCTGGACTTCGCGGAGTTCGTTGCCATCAACAAGTTCGACCGCAAGGGCGCCGCCGACGCACTGCGCGACGTCGCCAAGCAGGTGCAGCGCAACCGCGAGGCCTGGGGCAAGCGGCCCGACGAGATGCCGGTGTTCGGCACCATGGCGGCGCGCTTCAACGACGACGGCGTGACCGCGCTGTACCAGGCGGTGAAGCCGCGACTCGCAGAACTGGGCCTGCCTGTGCGCGAGGGTCGGCTGCCGGCGGTGGCCGTACGCCACAGCACCAACCAGACGCCGGTGGTGCCCGCCGCACGCACGCGCTACCTGGCGGAGATCTCGGACACCGTGCGCGGCTACAAGCAGCGCGTACGCGCGCAGGTGACGCTGGCGCGCGAGGTGCAGCAACTCAAGGAAGCGGCGCGCATGCTCAAGGAGGAGAAGCCGAACCGGGCTCCCGCCGCCGAAGCTTCCCTCGACCTGGCCGGCCAGCGCCTGTCGCGCATGGACAAGGACGCGCTGCACCTGCTCAAGCAGTGGCCCGACATGCAGAAGGCGTATGCAGGCGACGAGTACGTGGTGAAGATCCGCGATCGCGAGATCCGCACCAAGCTCACCTGGCAGTCGCTCTCCGGCACCACCGTGCGCAAGGTCAGCCTGCCGCAGTACGAGGACCATGGCGAGATCCTCAAGTGGCTGATGCTGGAGAACGTGCCCGGCAGCTTCCCCTACACCGCGGGCACCTTCGCCTTCAAGCGCGAGAACGAGGACCCGACGCGCATGTTCGCGGGCGAAGGCGACGCCTTCCGCACCAACACCCGCTTCAAGCTGCTGTCGGCCGGCATGCCGGCCAAGCGGCTGTCGACGGCCTTCGATTCGGTCACGCTGTACGGCAACGACCCCGATCCGCGGCCGGACATCTACGGCAAGGTCGGCAACTCCGGCGTCTCGATCGCCACGCTGGACGACATGAAGGTGCTGTACTCCGGCTTCGACCTGTGCGACCCCGCGACCTCCGTGTCGATGACGATCAACGGCCCCGCGCCGACGATCCTGGCGATGTTCATGAACACCGCCATCGACCAGAACCTGGAGAAGTTCCGCGCCGACAACGGCCGCGAGCCGACCGACACCGAGGCCGCGAAGATCCGCGAATGGGTACTGGCCAACGTGCGCGGCACGGTGCAGGCCGACATCCTGAAAGAGGACCAGGGCCAGAACACCTGCATCTTCTCCACCGAGTTCTCGCTCAAGGTGATGGGCGACATCGCCCAGTACTTCGTGCACCATGACGTGCGCAACTTCTACTCGGTGTCGATCTCGGGCTATCACATCGCCGAGGCCGGCGCCAATCCGATCTCGCAACTGGCCTTCACGCTGTCCAACGGCTTCACCTTCGTGGAGGCCTATCTCGCGCGCGGGATGCACGTCGACGATTTCGCGCCCAACCTGTCGTTCTTCTTCAGCAACGGCATGGACCCGGAATACACGGTGCTGGGCCGGGTGGCGCGGCGCATCTGGGCGGTGGCGATGAAGGACAAGTACGGCGCCAACGAGCGCAGCCAGAAGCTGAAGTACCACGTCCAGACATCGGGGCGCAGCCTGCACGCGCAGGAGATCCAGTTCAACGACATCCGCACCACGCTGCAGGCGCTGATCGCGATCTACGACAACTGCAATTCGCTGCACACCAATGCCTTCGACGAGGCGATCACCACGCCGACGGAAGACAGCGTGCGCCGGGCGATGGCGATCCAGCTGATCATCAACCGCGAGTGGGGCCTGGCGAAGAACGAGAACCCGAGCCAGGGCGCCTTCATCATCGACGAGCTCACCGAGCTGGTGGAAGAGGCCGTGCTGGCGGAATTCGAGCGCATCGCCGAGCGCGGCGGCGTGCTCGGCGCGATGGAGACGGGCTACCAGCGCGGGCGCATCCAGGACGAGAGCATGGCCTACGAGATGCTCAAGCACACCGGCGAGCTGCCGATCATCGGCGTGAACACCTTCCGCAATCCGCACGGCGATGCCGTCGCGCAGAAGCTGGAGCTCGCGCGTTCCACCGAGGAAGAAAAGCAGGGCCAGTTGAAGCGGCTGCACGACTTCCACACCCGCAACGCGGCGCAGGCGCCGGCCATGCTGAAGAAGTTGCAGCAGGCGGTGATGGACAACGGCAACGTGTTCGAAGTGCTGATGGACGCGGTGCGCGTGTGTTCGCTGGGGCAGATCACCAGCGCCCTGTTCGAGGTGGGCGGGCAGTATCGGCGCAACATGTGAGTTGAATCCGGATACCGGACGCAGAAGACGCAGAAACTACGCAGAAGACGCAGAAAAAACCAAAGAGGGTTTTGGATGTCCTTCTGCGACTTCTGCGTAACTTTTGTGACTTCTGCGTCCGGCTGTCCGCTCCCGTAACCCTCAAATGCTCCGGCGCTTGCGTGAGGCTGCCGCCAGCTCGCGCAGCACTTCCTCCGTTTCGTCCCACCCAATGCAGCCATCAGTGATGGATACGCCGGGCGCCAACGGAACACCGGGCTTCAGGTCCTGCTTGCCCGCCTGCAGGTGGCTCTCGATCATCACGCCCAGGATCCGCTCCTCGCCGGCGGCGACCTGCCGCGCGATGTCGCGCGCCACCTCCGGCTGGCGCCGCCAGTCCTTGGCGGAGTTGGCGTGGGAGCAGTCCACCATCACACGCTCGAGCACGCTGGCCTTGCGCAGGATCGCAGCGGCGGCGGCGACATCGGCTGCCCGGTAGTTCGGCCCCGGGGTGCCGCCGCGCAGGATGATGTGGCAGTCGCCATTGCCCGCGGTCTCGAAGATCGCGACCTGGCCCATCTTGGTCATGCCCATGAACGCATGCGAAGCGCTGCACGCCACCAGCGCGTCGGCGGCCATCTGCACGCCGCCGTCCGTGCCGTTCTTGAAGCCGATCGGGCAGCTCAGGCCGGAGGCGAGCTGGCGGTGGCTCGGGCTCTCCGTGGTGCGCGCGCCGATGGCGCCCCAGCTGATCAGGTCGGCGATGTACTGCGGGCTGAGCAGGTCCAGGAATTCGGTGGCCGCCGGCAGCCCCATGCGTGCGATGTCCAGCAGCAGGCCGCGCGCCAGGCGCAGGCCCTCGTTGATTCGGAACGTGCCGTCCAGCCGCGGGTCGTTGATGTAGCCCTTCCAGCCCACCGTCGTGCGCGGCTTCTCGAAGTACACGCGCATCACCAGCAGCAGGTCGTCGCGCAGCGTGTCCGCCAGGGTATGCAGGCGTTGCGCGTATTCCAGCGCCTGGCCCGCGTCGTGGATGGAACACGGCCCGACGATGGCCAGCAGGCGGCGATCGCGGCCGTGCACGACATCCGCCACCTGCGCGCGGCTCGATTCGACGAACGCCTGCACCTGGTCGTCGGCCGGCTGCTCGTACTGCAGCAGCGCGGGCGAGATCAGCGGCCGCACTTCGCGGATGCGGACATCGTCCAGGCGAGTGGCCTGCGGCATCTCTTCGGCGCCCTCGGGGGGTGCGGGGTGGGTCATGGTGGGCTCCTGAGCCTGCACTATATTGGCAGCCCATGGCCTTCGCTTCCCTCATCGCCGCCGGCCGGCCGCTGCGCATCGAGTACGAATGGGTGGGCCACGCGCCCGGCCCGGCCCCGCTGCTGGTCTTCCTGCACGAGGGCCTGGGCTCCGTGGCCATGTGGCGCGACTTCCCGCAGCAGCTGTGCGCCGCCGTCGGCGCGCGCGGCCTCGTGTATTCGCGGCCCGGCTACGGCCGCTCCACGCCCAGGCCGGCCGACGAGCACTGGTCGCCGGACTTCATGCATGTGCAGGCCCGCGAAGTGCTGCCGGCGCTCCTGGATGCGCTGGGCGTGAACGAGCGGCCCTGGCTGTTCGGGCACAGCGACGGTGGCAGCATCGCATTGCTGCATGCGGCGGCCTTCCCCGAGGCCGTGCAAGGCCTCGTCGTGCTGGCGCCGCACATCTTCGTGGAGGAGGTGTCCATCAGGAGCATCGGCAAGGCACGCGACGCTTACCGGCACACGGACTTGCGGCAACGCCTGGCGCGCTACCACGACGATCCCGATTCCGCCTTCCATGGCTGGAACGACGTGTGGCTCGATGCCGCCTTCCGCGGCTGGAACATCGAGGACGCGCTCGGCACGATCCGCTGCCCGCTGCTGGCCATCCAGGGGCTCGATGACGAGTACGGCACGCTGGAGCAGATCAGGGGGATCGCGCGGCGCGTGCCGCACGCGCAACTGCTGGAACTGCCGGCGTGCGGCCACTCACCGCATCGGGACCAGCCGGAGGCGGTGATCGCCGCCGTCAGCCGTTGCCTGCAGGCAGGAACACCGGCCCGGTGATGCGGCGGCCGGGCGCGATGCCGCGCTCGTCGAACCAGCCCTGGTTGACTTCCAGCACGTAGCGCACGGGGTGGTCCGAGGACTCGCCGTCCAGGTCGTGGGGCTGCAGGTCGGCGATCTTCAGGATGGTGCCGTCGTTGTCGAGGAACGCGATGGACAGCGGCAGCGGCGTGTCCTTCATCCAGAACTTCTGCACCGCGCATTCGTCGCAGATGAAAAGCATGCCTTCGTCCTCGGGCATCTCGCGGCGGTGCATCAGGCCGAGCGCCCGTTCTTCCTCGGTACGGGCGACGTAGACCTGCATCGTGTGGTCGTCGGCGGTGAGCAGGACGCGCGGAAGGTTCATGGTGCGTGGGCGGTTTCGTTGCCGTCATGGTCGCCCGGCCACGCTGGCCGATCCGTAGGAGGAGGCCGATGCCTGCATGCGGCGATGTACGATTCCCCGTGCCCTCTGCTCTCTCCCCCGCTCCCCCCACCGCAACCGCCTCACCCGCCGCCATCCGCGCGGCGATCATGCTGCTGTCGCTGGCTTCCTTCTTCAGCGGCGCCGCGCTGCGCATCTGCGACGGCCTGCTGCCTCGCCTGGCGGCGGACTTCGGCGTCACGCCGGGCACCGCGGGCCGGGTGGTCCTGACCTTCTCGATCGCCTACGGCGTGGCGCAACTCGGCTTCGGTCCGCTGGGGGATCGGTACGGCAAAGCCAGGCTCGTGTGCGGCGCGATGCTGGGGTCCGCGATCGGCGCGACGGCGTGCGCCCTGGCGGGCGGCTTCGATGCGCTCGTGTGGCTGCGCGTGTTGTGGGGCCTGAGCGCTGCCGGCGTCATTCCGCTCGGGATGGCCTGGGTCGGCGACGCCGTGCCGTACGAGCAGCGGCAGGCCACGCTGGCGCGGCTGTTGATGGGAACCCTGTCGGGGATGATGGCCGGCCAGCTCGCTGGCGGCCTGTTCGCGGATTCCAGCTATGGCTGGCGCGGCGCTTTCGCGTCGCTGGCCATCGGCTACGTGGCGATCGGGACGCTGCTGCTGGTGCGGCTTCGCCGCATTCCTGCCGCGCCGCCGGTGCGCACCGTGGGCCGCTTCGGCTTCGCACGGCAGCTCGCCGCGGTGGTCGCGGTGCCATGGGCGCGGGTGGTGCTCGCCTCGGCGCTGGCGGAAGGCATTTTCCTGATCGGCCCCCTGGCCTTCCTGCCGGCGTACCTGCACCACCGTTTCGGCCTGGCGCTGTCCAGCGCTTCCGCGATGATCGCGCTGTATGCGGTCGGTGGCCTGCTGTATGCGATGTCCGCGCGGCACATCGTGCGCCGGTTCGGCGAACAACGCATGGTGTGGGCCGGCGGCGCCGGGATGGGCGCGGCGTTCGTCGCCTTCTACCTGATGCCGGCCGGATGGATCGCGGCGCCGGTGGCGCTGGCCATGGGATTCGCCACCTACCTGTTCCATAACACGCTGCAGACGAACGCCACGCAGATGGTGCCGGCCGCGCGCGGCAGCGCCATGGCCGTGTTCGCTTCGTGCCTGTTCACCGGCCAGGCCATCGGCGTCACGCTGGCCGGCTTCGCCTTCGACCATGCGGGCCCCGCGGCACTGCTGCTGGTGCCTGCCGTGGCGATGTCGCTGGCGGGCGCCGGATTCGCCATGGCGCTGCGCCGGCGCGCCAGCCTGGTCGTACGCTGACGGCAACCCTGAGGAGATTTCCATGGACCTGCAACTTCAAGGCAAGCACGTTCTCGTCACTGGCGGCAGCCGCGGCATCGGACTCGCCTGCGCACGCGACTTCCTGGCCGAAGGCTGCCGCGTCAGCCTGGTGGGCCGCAACCCGCAGCACATGGAGCACGCGCTCGCTTCCTTGCGCGGACAGGGTGAGGTCGCAGGGGCCTGCGCAGACCTGGCGGACGCGGCCGAGGCCATGCGCGCCGTCGAAGGTGCCGAGGCCCGGTTCGGCCCCATCGACGTCCTGGTGAATTCCGCCGGCGCGGCCAGGCGCACTCCTTACGATGAACTGCAGCCCCAGGCGTGGCACGACGCGATGCAGGCCAAGTTCTTCACCTACATCCACGTGATGGACCCGGTGGTCAAGCGCATGGGCCAGCGCGGCGCGGGGGTGATCGTCAATGTGATCGGCATGGGCGGCAAGGTCGCCACCACCACCCACCTCGCCGGTGGAGCGGCAAACGCCGCGTTGATGCTCGCAACCGCGGGCCTGGCCGCCGCGTGGGCACCGCATGGCGTGCGTGTGAACGCCGTCAACCCGACCCTCACGCTGACGGACCGGCTGTCCGAAGGCTTCGCAGTCGATGCGCGCCTGCGGCAGGTGAGCGTGGAAGATGTCAGGCGCCAGGCGGAATCGAAGCTGCCTCTCGGCCGGATGGCGACGCCCGAGGAAGTGTCGTCGGTGATCCTGTTCCTCGCCTCGCCCCGCGCCTCGTACGTTTCTGGAGCGATCGTCTCGGTGGACGGGGCCAACAGCCCGCTGGTGGTCTAGGAGGCTGCGCGGCGCAGCGGCCGCGCGCTCAGAACTGCTTCCAGCTCCCGTTCGCACTGCGCGGCGTGTTCGCGTGGGCAGTGGCGAGGACCCCCGCATACGCGGGCGGCAGTTGCACGGCGGCGGGCCGCACGTTGATGCGTTCCGGCGCCGCGTGGGTCATGTGCGCCTTGGGAGGCTGGCTGGCTTCGGCGGCCGCCTGCTCCTTGCCGTCCTGCTGCAGCCGGAAGCGCGACACGCTTTGCAGCAGCGATCCCGCCTGCTCGCGCATCGACTCGGTGGCCGCGGTCGCTTCCTCGACCAGCGATGCGTTCTGCTGCACCACCTGGTCCATCTGCGTCACGGCGGTGTTCACCTGCTCGATGCCGGCGCTCTGCTCCTGGCTCGCGGCGGCGATCTCGGCAATGATGTCGCTGACCTTGCGCACCGACTGCACGATCTCGTCCATGGTGCTGCCGGCGTTGCCCACGAGCCGCGTGCCGGCGTCCACCTTGCTCACCGAGTCGGCGATCAGCCCCTTGATTTCCTTGGCGGCCGTGGCGCTGCGCTGCGCAAGGCTGCGAACCTCGGCTGCAACCACCGCGAAGCCGCGGCCCTGCTCCCCGGCACGGGCTGCTTCGACGGCGGCATTCAGGGCGAGGATGTTGGTCTGGAATGCGATCCCGTCGATCACGCTGATGATGTCGGCGATCTTCCGCGACGAGTCCGAGATGCCGCTCATGGTGTCGACCACCTGGCCCACCACCGTGCCGCCCTTGCGGGCCACGTCCGCGGCGTCGGCCGCCATCTGGCTGGCCTGGCGGGCGTTGTCGGCGTTCTGCGTCACCGTCGACGTCAGCTCCTCCATCTGGCTGGCCGTTTCCTCCAGCGTCGAGGCCTGCTCCTCGGTGCGCTGCGACAGGTCCAGGTTGCCCTGGGCGATCTGCGCGCTGGTGTCGGCCACGGCGTGGGCGCTGCCCGACACCTCGCCGACCAGCCGGCGCAGGTTCTGGGTCATGACTTCCAACGCGCGCAGCAGGTCCGCCGTTTCGTCGGTGCCCTTGCCCGACGCCACCTCGGTGGTCAGGTCGCCGGCCGCGATGCGCTTGGCCGCCCGGATGGCCTCGTCGAGGCGCGCCACGATGGCGCGGCTCATGACCAGCGCCACGGCCACGGAGACCACCGTTGCGGCCAGCAGCAAGGCCGCAAGGAGCATCAGCAGGCGGCGGGATTGCGCCGCGGCGGCCGTGTAGCTGTCCTGGGCCAGTTGCTTCTCGATCGCCACCAGCCGGTCCAGCTCCTTGAGCATGGCCTGGAAGTGGTAATCGGCGCCCTGCATCGCCATGGCGCCCATCGCCACCTCGATCGAGCTGATGTCGATGGCGTCATCCGCCAGCTTGCGGTACTTCGCCACCATGGGAAGCACGGCGTCGAGCGCCTTGCGCTCCTCGCCGGTCACGTGCGGCTGCGCGCGGTACTTCGCCAGGGAAGCCGCCACGCCGTCGATCTTCTGCCTCTGCGTGGTGACGGCCTGCTTGATCTTGTCTTCGCTCAGGTTGGCGATCCACGTGAACAGGCGATACACGTTGGAGTGCACCTCGCTCATGTCCTGCGCGGCATCTCCCACCGTCGTGACGCCGACCATCCGGCGGTTGGTGAGGTCCTCCAGGACCCGGTTCTGCTCAGCCACGGCCGTGTACGCGATGCCCCCGAACGCCAGCAGGAAGGTGATGGCGATGCCAGGGGCGATCAGGATCTTGTGCCAGGTTTTCATGGACGACTCACTTCTGGGGAATGCTGTTGGCGCCGGTCTGTCGCCGGGGTCCGGAATCGAAGAGGCGGGCCGGAGCCCGCCCCTGGTCTTACACCGGCTTGTAGATGCCGCCGCAGACGATCAACGCGTCCGCCTTCTCGCAGTACATCTGCTTCGGCTCGATCTTCTTGTTCACCGGGTTCAGGAAGGTGAAGTCCTGCCAGAAGACCGACTTGGTCTTGGCCAGCTCCATCCGCTCGCGGATGTGCTCCTTGCCGTTGGCATCGCGCAGGTCGATCATGTTCTTGCCGACGAACTTGGCGTTGGCGCCATGGGCCAGCGCGGTGCCATCCATCTGGTAGACGGTGATGTAGAGCTCGCGGTCGACCCAGGCGCCCTTCGGGTCGGTCATGTCCGCCAGCACCTTGTCGCGCGGACCGGCCTTGATGGCCATCACGCCCTTCTTGACCATCGTTTCCGCTTCCTTGGGCGTCACACGCTTTTCCTCGGCCATTGCGACCGAAGCGCCGAGTGCAGTGCCGAGCACCAGGGCGGCTGCCGCCGCAATCGTCTTGTTCACGTTCATCTCCTCATGCTTGCCGGATGGGCCGGCGCCCTTGCCCCTGCGGGCGAACTATTTGCTGACGAGCATGCCAGCGGTTCGAAGCTGTTGCAATCGTGAAGATTGGTAACTGGTCGGTTTCCGCGCAATTTCTGCTCCGGGAGGCCGCGCCGATCCGCTCGTCGTCCTTGCGCTACCGCCTGGTTCGCTAATCGCGTCGTACTTCCCCCACAACTCAATTGGCCTTGACGTTCTTGACGGCGGTGGCGCGCACTGCGGCCGCGGCGCTGCGTGGCTTGGAAGGCTGCATGACGGTCAGCGGGAAGTCCGGCATGGCGCGGGCGGTCGTGGTGCTGTTGCGCACTAGCGTGTTCCATTGGTCGAGATCCGAGGGCATGACGTCCCACTGCTTGCCGTACAGCACGGGGCCGTAGGCATGCAGGAACAAGGTGATCCGCGCGGAATCGACGTCGCCCCTCTTGGCCAGGGCCATGAACTGCCCGAAGGCGACGGACGTTCGGCCGGCCCGGAAGGTCTGGACGGCCTCGGCATATTCGAGCTCCGCCAGGGTCGCCGCGGGACCGGCCGTGGCCGGCATCGACCGGCCGCCCACCACGGCGACGAAGGCCACGGCCATCGCGACGCGCCACGGGCTGCGCATGAAGTTGGACGGGATCCGGGCTGCGTAGAGGTTCGCCATGTCGGTCTCTTTGTGAGAAGTGTTGCAAGAAGTATCGAGGTCTGGCTGACCTGCCAGCAACACCGCTGGGACCCCGCGTCCGCACCGTTCATCCCGGGTTTTGACGCATCCGTGCAACTTCCGACATGGGCGCGGCGTTTTCCGGGCCGCGCGCCGCCCGGGTCGGACCCGGTCGCGTCCTACGGCAGGCAAGGCGGCCGCCTACCAGAATGGCCGGACCAACTGGAGACAACGCATGCACGTGGACATCTACCGGCGGCCCGAAGCGCAGAACAAGTTCAGCTACCTCATCGTGCCCGCCGGGCAGCCGATCCCCGAGGAGGCCACCAACGTGGACTGGCAAGCGCGCCAGCAGGGGGTGAACGTCGACGAGTCGCAGGAGCACCTGCATCCCTACGAGATCGACAACCCGCGCCGGCAGATCGACGAGAAGGGTTACGCCATCACCGGTGTCATGCACCAGGTCGCCGCGGGGGACAACGCTCCCTGACGCCTTGCGGCCGTGCCGTCGCTACTGGGCTGGAACCGCGTCGCTCCAGCCCCCACCCAGCGAGCGGTACAACTGCACCTGGTTCTGCAACCGCGCGAGCCGCGCCTGCACCAGCGCCTGCTGGGTGATGAACAGCGAACGCTGTGCATCCAGCAGGTCCAGGTAGTTCGCGATCCCGTTTTCGTAACGCAACCGCGAGAGCCGGAAGCGCGCGGCCTCCGCCTCCACCTGGCGCGCTTGCGCGGCGACCTGGTCGCCGAACGTGGCGCGGCCTGCCAGCGCATCGGAGACGTCGCGAAAGGCCTGCTGGATCGCGCGCTCGTATTGCGCGAGCGCGATGTCGCGCAAGGCCTGCGCCGACGCGAGCCCGGCGCGATTGCGTCCCGAATCGAAGATCGGCTGCAGCAGGGACGGCGCGATCGTGTAGCCCCAGGCGCCCCCCGAGAACAACCCCGAGAGCTCGTTGCTCGCCGTGCCGATGCCCGCCGTCAGCGAGATGCGCGGAAAGAAGGCCGCGCGCGCCGCGCCGATGTTGGCGTTCGCGGCGATCAATTGCTGCTCGGCCTGGCGCACGTCCGGCCGCCGCACCAGCACCTCCGACGGCAAGCCTGCCGGCACGTCGGGCAGGTGCACGCCTTCCGTGGTGATGCCGACCTGGAATTCAGGTGACACGCCCTCCCCCAGCAACAACGCCAGCGCGTTGAGATCGAGCGCGCGCTGCCGCTGCAGCTGCGCCAGCGTCGCGCGCGCGCCTTCCGCCAGGGACCGCGCCAGGCTGACGTCGATTTCGGACGACGCCCCGGCCTCGAAGCGCAGGCGCGTGAGGCGCAATGATTCCTCCCGCGTCGCCAGCGTCTCGCGCGTCAGGGTCAGCAGTTCCTCGTCGGCCGCCAGGCTCAGCCAGGTGTTGGCGACACTGGCGATCAGCGCAATCTGCGCTGCCTTGCGGCCCTCCTCGGTGGCCAGGTACTGGGCCAGGGCGGCCTGGCTGAGGCTGGCGATGCGGCCGAAGAAGTCGATCTCCCACGCGCTGATGCCCAGGTTCACGGACAGCGTCGTGGCCTGCTGGCCAGTCAGTGGATTGGGCGCGCGGGAGGCGGTGGCGCCCACGCCCAGGGTTGGAAACCGGTCGGCGTCGCGGATGTCGTATTGCGCGCGCGCCTGCGCGATGTTCAGCACCGCCACGCGCAGGTCGCGGTTGTTGCGCAGCGCCCGCTCGATCAGCGCGCGCGGGGTGGGGTCGGTGAAGAACTGGTCCCAGCCCAGGTCGGTGGCGGGAATGCCGTCCGTGGCGCTCGGGTAGGGAAAGGCTTGCGGCACCGGCGCCTCGGGACGCTCGTACGTCGGCATCATGGAACAGCCCGCGGCCAGCAGCGCCGCGGCCAGGGAAGTGAGGAGCCTCATGCGGTATCTCATGTCGGATCTCCGGCCGTCGCGCCGGATGGCATCTCGTGGTGGTGGTGGGATTGCGCCTGCAGCTTGCGCTGCCGCTCGCTGCCCTTGAAATAGCCTCGCACCACGACGAAGAAGATGGGAACGAAGAAGATGGCCAGGCCGGTGCCCGTCAGCATGCCGCCGATCACGCCGGTGCCGATGGCGCGCTGGCTGGCGGAGCCGGCGCCGGTGGCGATGGCCAGCGGCAGCACGCCCAGGCCGAAGGCCATCGACGTCATGATGATCGGGCGGAAGCGCAGGTGCGCCGCGGCCAGCGCCGACTCGATCACGCCCTTGCCCTGCGCCTGCAGGTCCTTGGCGAATTCGATGATCAGGATGGCGTTCTTCGCCGACAGGCCGATGATGGTGATCAGCCCCACCTGGAAGTACACGTCGTTGGCGTAGCCGCGCAACAGCGTCGCCAGCAGCACGCCCAGCACGCCCAGCGGAACCACCAGGATCACCGCCAGCGGGATCGACCAGCTTTCATACAACGCCGCCAGGCACAGGAACACGGCCAGGATGGCGAAGCCGTAGAGGATCAGCGCCTGCGCGCCGGCGAGCTTCTCCTCGCGCGACTGCCCGGTCCATTCGTAGCCGAAGCCCTGCGGCAGCTGCCCTGCCAGCCGCTCCATCTCCGCCATGGCCGCACCCGTGCTGAAGCCGGGTGCGGGCGCGCCGGAGATGCGCATCGCCGGATAGCCGTTGTAGCGCACCGTCTGCATGGCGCCATTGACCCAGCGCGTGGTGGCGAACGACGACAGCGGCACCGGCTTGCCCTGGTTGCTCAGCGTGTTCAGCCGCAGCAGGTCCTCCGGTTGCATGCGTGCCGGCGCGTCGGCCTGCACCACCACCCGCTGCAGGCGGCCGCGGTTGGGAAAATCGTTCACGTAGGAGGATCCGAGCGCGGTGGACAGGGTGGCGTTGATCGCGTCGAATCCGACGCCCAGCGCCTGCGCCTTGTCGCGGTCGATGTCCAGCTGCAGCTGCGGCGCGTCTTCCAGCCCGTCGGGGCGCACTTGCGTCAGCACCTTGCTCTGCGCCGCCAGCCCCAGCAGCTGGTTGCGCGCCGCGATCAATGCCTCACGGCCGTTGCCGCCGCGGTCCTGCAGCCGGAACGTGACTCCGGAAGCCGTGCCCAGTTCAGGGATCGGGGGCGGGCTGAGCGGGAAGATGAACGCATCCCGGATGCCGGACAGCGCGCCGAACGCGCGGCCGGCCAGTGACTGCGCCGATTGCGCCTCGTCCTCGCGCTGGTCCCAGTCCTTCAGCGTGACAAAGGCGAGTGCCGCGTTCTGGCCCTGGCCCGAGAAGGAAAAGCCGAGCACGCTCACCATGCTCTGCACCTCGGGCTGCTTGAGCACCCATGCTTCCACCTGCTCCATCACCTTGCTGGTGCGCTCCACGGTGGCGCCCGGCGGCAGCTGGATGTTCACCAGCATGTTGCCCTGGTCCTCCTGCGGCAGGAAGGACGTCGGCAGCCGCGTGTAGATCAGCGCCGCGACGCCGGCGATCACGCCGTACAGGATCAGGTAGCGCGGCGCGCGCCGCAGCATCCGCGCGACCAGGCCCTCGTAGCCCTTCGCCGTGCGGCGGAAGCCGCGGTTGAAGGCGCCGAAGAAGCCGCGCTTCTCGTGGTGGCCGGCGTCCACCGGCTTGAGCAGCGTCGCGCACAGCGCCGGCGTCAGCGACAGCGCCATGAAGGCGGAGAAACCGATGGATGCCACCATCACCGCGGCGAACTGGCGGTAGATGTTGCCGGTGGAACCGGCGAAGAACGCCAGCGGCACGAACACCGAGATCAGCACCACGGTCACGCCGATGATGGCCCCGGAGATCTGCCCCATCGCCTTGCGCGTGGCCTCGCGCGGCGGCAAGCCTTCCTCGGTCATGATCCGCTCGACGTTCTCCACCACCACGATGGCGTCGTCCACCACGATGCCGATGACCAGCACCATCCCGAACATCGTCAGCACGTTGATCGAGAAACCCAGCGCCAGCAGCGCCGCGAAGGTGCCGAGCAGCGCCACCGGCACGACGAGCGTGGGAATGATCGTGTAGCGCCAGTTCTGCAGGAACAGGAACATCACCAGGAACACCAGCGCCACGGCTTCGAGCAGCGTCACCACCACCTGCGAGATGGAGATGCGCACGAAGCGCGAGCTGTCGTACGGAATCTCCCACTTCACGCCGGCGGGAAAGTACGGGGCCAGCTCGCCCATGCGCTTGCGGATGGCCGTGGCCGTCTCCAGCGCGTTGCCGCCGGGGGCGAGCTGCACGCCGATGCCGGTGGACGGCCTGCCGTTCAGGCGCGCCGCGGTCGCGTAGTTCTGCGCGTTCAATTCGACCCGCGCCACGTCGCGCAGGCGCACGGTGGAGCCGTCGGGGCTGGCGCGCAGCACCACGTTCTGGAACTGTTCCACCGTGGCGAGCTGGCCGTTCACCACCACCGTCGCGGCGATGCCCTGCCCAGCGACGTTCGGCTGCTCACCGATGGAGCCGGAGGAGACTTGCGCGTTCTGCGCGCGGATGGCCGCGGTCACCTCCGCCGCCGACATGTTGTAGCCGACCAGCTTTTCCGGATCGATCCACACGCGCATGGCCGCTTCGGTGCCGAACAGCTGCGCCTGGCCCACGCCGGGCACGCGCTGGATCTCCGGCAGCACGCTGCGCGAGGCGTAGTCGCCCAGGTCCACCGGCGTGATCTTCGGATCGTCGGAAGAAAGGATGGTGAACAGCAGGAAGTTGGAACGGGACTTGTCGACCCGCACGCCTTGTTGCGTGACGGCGGCCGGCAGGCGCGGCGACGCCCGGGAGAGGCGGTTCTGCACGTCCACTTGCGCCAGGTCGGCGTTGGTGCCGGGCTGGAAGCTCAGCGTGATCTGGCCGCTGCCGTTGGCCTGCGTCACGGACTCCATGTAGATGAGGCCGGGCGATCCGTTCATCTCCTGCTCGATGACGCTGATGACGCTTTCCTCCAGCGTGCGGGCGGAAGCGCCGGGATAGGCGGCGGACACCACGATCGCGGGCGGCGCCACCGGCGGATATTGGGAGATGGGCAACTGGGTGATCGCCACGGCGCCCAGCACGATGATGAACAACGCGATCACCCACGCGAAGATGGGTCGGTCGATGAAGAACTTGGCCATGCGTCAGCGCCTCAGCTCTTCGCCTGGGATGACGCGCTCGCCGGTGCGGCGGGCGTGGCCGACCAGGGCACCGCCTTGACCGGCGCCCCGGGACGCAGCTTCTGGAAGCCGTCCACCATCACCTGCTCGCCCGGCTGCAGGCCGCCGAGCACCACCCATTTGCCGTTCTGCGAACCACCCACCTTGATGGGCCGCGGCGCCACCTTGCCATCGCTCGCCACCACCATCACCGTGTCGCCTTGCGGCGAGCGCGTCACCGCCTGTTGCGGCAGCAGCATGGCGTTCGACGCCTTGGCCTGCTCCAGCCGCACCCGCACGTACATGCCGGGCAGCAGCATCGCCTTCGGGTTCGGGACTTCGGCGCGCAGCGTCACCTGGCCGGTGGCCTGGTCGACGCTGAGGTCGGCGAAGAGCAGCTTGCCTGGCTGCGGGTGCTCGGTGCCGTCCTCCAGGATGACGCGCACCTGCGCACCGTCCCTGCCGGCGCGTTGCAGGCGGCCCTGCTCGAGCGAGCGGCGCAGGTTCATCACCTCGCCGACCGGTTGCGTGAAGTTCACGTACAGCGGGTCGATCTGCTGCACCAGGGCCAGCGGCGTCGCTTCGCCCTGCCCCACCAGGGCGCCTTCGGTGACGAGCGAGCGCCCGATGCGGCCGGAAATCGGGGCCGTCACCGAGGCATAGCCCAGGTTGATCTCGGACGTACGCACCGCCGCGCGGGCAGCGGCGACGTCCGCCTCGGCCTGCTTCTGCCCAGCCACTGCGTTGGCGTATTCCTGCTTGCTGATGGCGTTGGCTTCCACCAGCGGCCCGTAGCGCTGCGCCAGCGCGGTGGCGGCGACGACGTTGGCCTGCGCGCGCGCCAGCTGGGCCAGCGCACTCGCATTGGCCGCCGCGTAGGGTGCGGCATCGATGCGGTAGAGCGGCTGCCCGGCGCGCACGTCGCTGCCCTCCTGGAACAGGCGCTGTTGCACGATGCCCGCGGCCCGCGCGCGCACCTGCGCCACGCGGGAGGGCTCCAGGCGGCCGGGCAGTTCGGTCACGAGCCCGACGTCACCGGTCGCGACCGTGACGACCCCGACTTCCGGGGGAGGCGGCGCGGCGGCGGTCTGGGCCGGCGTCGTGCCGGAACCCTTTCCGCAAGCAGCCAGGACGGCGCAAAGCAGGATGGAAGCAACAGTCCATGCAGGAACGTGCGGCATGCGAGCAGCCATGGAATTTGGTCGTTTGAAGGTGGGTAGGCGGGCCCCGGAGCCGGCGGACCGCGGAAGACCCGCAGTATATACATACAACAGTGAATGTATACTGATGGGGTCATGGTCCGCCGCTCCAAGGAAGACGCCCTCGCCACGCGACAGCAGCTGCTGGACGCGGCGGAGCATGTGTTCCTGGCCCAGGGCGTGGCCGGGACCTCGCTGAACGACATCGCCGTGGCCGCGGGCACGACCCGAGGCGCCATCTACTGGCACTTCAAGGACAAGGCCGACCTCTTCAACGCCATGATGGACCGGGTCGCGCTGCCGCTGCAGCAGGCGCTGGCGCTGGTGGAGGGCGCGCATGACGAGGACCCGCTGCCCGGCCTGAAGAAGGCGCTGCGCTCCGCATTGCGGCAGACCGTCACCGATCCCCAGACCCGCCGGGTCTTCGAAGTCGCGACGCACATGGTCGAATACGTGGACAGCCTGTGCGCGGTGCGCGAACGCCACCTGCAGATGCGCGAACTGTGGACGCAGCGCTTCCGGCAGGTGCTGCTCAGGAGCGCCGCCGCGCGCGGAGTGCGGCTGGCCATCCCCTCGTCGGCGGCCGCGCACGGCCTGCATGCGCTGGTGGACGGCCTGGTGCAGAACTGGCTGCTGGAGCCCGGGGCCTTCGACCTGGAAGCCACCGGCATCAAAGCCGTGGACGCCTTCCTGCGCGGTGTCGGTCTGGAGTAGGCAAGCCGCCTGGTCGAATCTAGGGCTTTGCCTTGTCGAGTCCCGCCTTCCGCTCGGCCGCCGCTTCCCTTTCCGCCGCGCGCATGCTGTCGACTTTCTCCACCTTCGCCAGGCGGATGGCCGCCTCGCGCGCGGACTTGGCGGTGTTGACACAGCGGTCCTTGGTGCCGCCCTTGAGGTCGTTGCACTTCTCCCGGGCCACGTCGTATTCGGCATGCGCCTTGACGTTGCGCGCCTCCTGCACGCTGTCCGGGCTGGGCTCGTAGTCCGCTTCCAGCTCCGCTTTCGCGATCTTCTCGCGCGCCTTCGCCTCCTTGGCGCAGAGCTCCGCTGCGCGTCCTTTGTGGGTTTCGCATGCCTTGCGCTCGCTGCGGGCGGCGGCCGCGATCTTCGCTTCGGCGGCCTTGAAAGCCTGCTTGCTCATCGCGGGCGCCTCGGCCGCTCCCCAGGCGGGGCTGGCCAGGAGCGTGATCGCTGCGAGGCGGGCGAGCTGACGTCGGAGGCGGTGGGTCATGGGTGGAGTGTAGTAATGCACGAAAAGGGTTCGTATGCGAGACAAGCGGTCATGGAACGGTGCCCGGCCGGTGTTGTAACTACAAGTATCCGGAAACACACTTCCTGACACACCTTCCCTGAGGAGCGAACGATGACCAGTCACTTCAAAACCGATGCCTGTCAGATGCGCGCTGCTTACCTGCGCTCCCTGCTGGACGCCTGGTTCCAGTCTGCCGTTCGCGGGGCGAATGCCCTGCGCGCTTGCTTCAAGGCACCCATGGAGCCGATGGGACAGCGCCGCATCGCCGCAAGTTCCTGGGGCAAGCTGTAATTTGAAGTGCGGCCTCCAGGGGCCGCAGACGCCTCCATCGGCCACTGCGCCCGGCGTTCCTGGCGCACTGCAAGCGCGCAACGGGTGTACGCTGGCGTCATGAGCCACGAGCCGCACGACCACGGTCGACACCACGAACACGACCCCGCCAACGAGGCAAAGTGGAAGCACGATGGCGTGCGGGTCATTGCCGCCAACCAGCTTGACCCCAACACGGCGCAAACACCCGGCATGGACCGCAAGGCCGCCATCAATTTCGCGCGCGTCGGGGCGCAGAAGCTGTGGGCCGGCACCGTCACCATCCATGCCAACGCGAAAACGGGCGCCCACCACCATGGGCACCTCGAGAGCGTCATCTACGTGGTCAAGGGACGGGCGCGCATGCGCTGGGGCGAGCAGCTCGAGTTCACCGCGGAGGCAGGGCCCGGGGACTTCATCTACGTGCCGCCCTATGTGCCGCACCAGGAGATCAACGCCAGCGCCACCGAGGTGCTGGAGTGCGTGCTGTGCCGAAGCGACGGGCAGGCTGTCGCCGTGAACCTGGACATCGAGCCGATCGAAAAGCCGGAACAGGTGCTGTGGGTCGATCCCACGCATCCGCACGGCGGCGTCTGAGACCCCAGCGTCGGCCTCAGCCCGCCAACAGTCCCAGTTCACGCAGCCGCTGCGCCAGCCCCGTCGCAAAGGCCTCGTAGCCCTGCGCGTTGGCATGGATGGCATCGGAGCGCAGGGCGGGGTCGCTCAGCACCCTGGACCAGCCGCCCGCATGCAGCGGCAGCTTCAGCTCCGCAGCCAGCTCCTCGTACATCGCGTGGTCGCCCAGCGAGCGAGCGGCGGCGGCAAGCGCGCTGGCTTCCGGAATGCCGACCAGCAGGACCTGCGCGCCCGCCTCGCGTGCCTGCTTGCAGATGCTGCGGATGTTGGCGCGCGTGCTGTCGGGCGGCATGCGGCGCAGGAAGTCGTTGCCACCGATGCTGACCAGCACGAGGGCCGGGCTGTGCTGTTGCAGCAATTCCGGCAGGCGCGCCAGTGCCGCGGCGGACGTGTCGCCCGGTACGCCGGCATTGACCACGTTCCAGCCGGTCAGCCCGGCGAGCACGGCCGGATAACTGCCTTGCGGCGATGCGCCGGTCCCGAAGGTGATGGAGTCGCCGAGCGCCAGCACGGTGGCGCCGGCGGGCAGGGATGCCAACCGGGCCTTGCGGCTGCAGGCAGGCAGCGCGGCGGCAAGCGCTGCGGCCAGGAAGCCGCGGCGCAGCATCACTGCGGTTCGATCTTCGCGTCCTTGATCGCCTTGGCCCACTTGGCCGTTTCGAGCCGGGTGCGCTGGGCCAGCGACTCCGGCGTGCCGGGTTCGACGGTGAAGCCGATCGGCGCGAACTTCTCCTGCAGTTCCTTGCTGCTGGCCGCGGTGTTCACGGCCTGGTTCAGCTTCGCCACCATCTCCGGCGGCGTGCCGGCCGGCGCGAAGACCGCGAAGTAGGCGATCAGTTCGTAGTCCTTGATGCCCAGCGCTTCGTTCACCGTGGGCAGTTCCGGGATCGCCGGCGAACGCTGCGTGGACGTGACCGCCAGCCCACGGATCTTGCCGCCCTTGACCTGCGGCAGCATCACCGCGAAGTCCGCGGTGAACATCATCACCTGGCCGCCGATCAGGTCGGTCATCGCCGCCGGGCCGCTCTTGTACGGCACGTTGGTCATCTGGATGCCGGCCATGCTGGCGAGCATCTCGGACGACACCAGCTGCGAAGTGCTGGCGCTGGCGAACGTCACGTTGCCGGGCTTGGCCTTGGCCAGCGCCACGAACTCGCGCAGGTTCTTCGCCGGCACGTCGTTGTTCACGGCCACGATCAGCGGAACCGAGCCCATGTACGCCACCGGCGCGAACGCCGTGTCCTGGTTGTAGGGCAGCTGCTTCATCAGGCTTTTCAGCGCGGCGTTCGTGCTGTTGGTGCCGATGAGGATGGTGTATCCGTCGGGCGTGGCCTTCGCCACATCCGCTGCGCCGAGCATGCCGTTCACGCCGGGCTTGTTCTCGATGATGATGGGCTGGCCGAGGGTCTTGGCCATTTCATTGGCGAAGGCGCGGCCGATCTGGTCGGTGGCGCTGCCGGGCGCAAACGGCACGATCGCCTTGATCGGCTTGTTCGGATAGGCCTGCGCGAAGGCGGGCGAGGACAACAGGGATGCGGCCGCGACGACGGCCAGTGACAGGAAGGTACGGCGCAAGATGGTCTCCAGGGTTTCGGCCCGGATTGTAGGGCGGCCCCGCAGACCCCCTAGCGCCACGCCACCGGCATCACCTCGACGCTGGCCAGCAAGGCCACGTCGAGCTCGTCGCCGGCCAGTGGACGCAGGCCGACGCCCGGGCTGGGGTCGATCACGGTTGCCCCCTTGATGCGCAGCCAGGGACCACGCTCCTCATAGGCGATGCCGACCACCACCACCGCGTGCCCGTTGCTGGAGAGAATCAGCGGATGCTCCCGGGCCAGGCTGGAGATCAGCAGAGTCGCGCTGGCCGGAAGGGTCGCGCCGGGGTCCGCCACCTGGTGGCGGATGGAGGCCCGCAACAGCTCGCCGTTGCTGGACCAGTCGCGCTGGAGGGCGGCCAGCAGTTGGTGCGTCGGCATGCCGCGGTTCGCAAGCTCGCCATGGGTCTGGGCCACGATCTGCTCCTGCGGCAGTGCATGGCCGTAGCGTGCGAACACCATGGAAACGGCGGCAGCCCAGCACCAGCGCGAACGCTCCTGTGTCTGCAGCATGCGCCGCGTCAGCGGCTGCGCGATCGCTGCACGGCATTCCCGCCAGCCGGACGCCACGGGCTCGGTGCAGTGCACTTCGGCACGCGCGCTGCCGGCGCTTGCCAGGCAAAGCAAGAGGACAAGGCGCAGTGCGTTCTGCATGGAGCGCAGGTTAAGCCTCGCCTCGCACGTCAACGTAGGACAACTGCTCAGCTTGCGCGCGTTCGTCGGATGGCCGCCGGCACGGCCGAGCAGCGACGGTCAGCGACGGTCAGCGACGGTCAGCGACGGCGCGTGGCCGTAGCCGCCGCGACGTGCGGCGGCAGCCGCTTGAGCATCCAGCGGATGGCCAGCGGCACCAGCACGATGTCGTCGAGCGCGCCGATGAAGGGCAGGAAGTCCGGCACCAGGTCGATCGGCGACAGCACGTACAGGGCCAGCAGTCCGGTGCCCAGCTTCAGCCAGCCGGGTGACCCCGGGTGGCGCAGGGCCGCCCACAGTTGCCGCGCATCGCCTCGCACCACCGTCCACAGCAGGGTCACACGCTTGAGCATCGCGGCATTCCTCCGACAGCGCCCCCGGGATGGGGTGCAGCGCGGTACATGGGACCGGCGCGGCGCCCTGCAAGAGCCAGCGCGCCGGCGTTACATTGCGCGGTCGCTCACGAGCCGAACAACGGTGAAATTCCACGTCCGAAAGCGCGCTGCCGCGATGGCCTTGCTGCTGATGGCCTTCTGCCTGCTGGCGTTCGCGTCCGCTCGCGCTGGGCCTGGCTGCGCAGCGGGTGGCCCGAGCTGGTGTTCGAGGGCGAATGCGACAACGTCGACGCCCGCTGGCTCGGACCGCGCCGCCTGGTGATCGAATGCGAGCTGCGTTCGGGCGAGCCGCGGCTGTTGCAGCCGCTGCTGCGCGACGTGATGATCGAGCTGGTGGTGCAGCGCCGCTTCGCCGGGCAGCCGCTGCCTCAGTCGCGCCGCACCGTCATCGCCAGCAAGTGGAACGACAGCGCCTTGCCGTGGGCGTCGAGGTTGAGCGAATCGTTGACGCCACCGTCGAGCACGTCGTCCAGCACGAAATTCATGGCGCCGAGTTTCGGCAACACGTAGCGCTGCACGCCCGACGGGTTGCGATGCGCGAAGTGCCGCGCGACCGCCTGCGCCGTCACCTGCTCCACCAGCAGCGCGAAGTCTTCCGCGCGATACGCGATCAGGCTGATGTTGATGCGGTTGCCCTTGTCGCCGGTGCGCGCGTGCGCGAGGTCGTAAAGGGGAATCTCTGGCATGGGCGGCGTCCTCAGACGAGTTCGAAACGCGCCGGCGCCAGCTCGCGCGGCAGCAGGCAGGAGCGGCTGGACAGGCGCTGTCGCTTGCTGCCGCGCGCGCCGCCGCCGCCGGCCGGCCCGCAAGTCCACAATGCCGTCACCTCGCGCAGCAGGCGATCGATCGCGGCCTGCGATGCGTCCCGTGCGGCCACGCGCAGGCGCACGTCGGTGGCCGCCCCGCGCGCATGCGCAGCGAGCAGGCGGTTGCCGTCGTCGCCGAGGATGCTGGTGACGCCGATCAGGTCGCAGCGCAACGCCAGCCCGCCGCCCAGCCGCTTGCGCAGCACGTCCAGCGCCAGCCGCGCGCGCGCTTCGGCGTTCGGTCCTGCATACGAGATCTCCGCTTCGCCCAGCCAGCCGCCGTCGAAGAAGGCCAGCGCCTTGAGCGTCGGCGTGCGCGGGTGGCCCTTCACGCCGGCCAGCCGGACGCGGTCGGGACCCACCTGCGTGACGCTGGCCTGCGTGATGTCAGCCACGACGTCGGGCGTCAGGTAGCCGGCGGGGTCGTGCACTTCGTACAGCAGCTGTTCCTTGACCGTGCGGCAGTCGACCACGCCGCCGGTACCTCCGGCCTTGGTGACCACGCAACTGCCATCGGCGTCGATCTCCGCGATCGGAAAGCCGACGTCCTCCAGCCCCGGCACGTCCTTGCGGCCCGGATCGGCGAAATAACCGCCGGTGACCTGCGCGCCACATTCCAGCAGGTGGCCCGCCATGGTGCCGCCGGCGAGCGCGTCCCAGTCGTCCGCGGCCCAGCCGTGGTGCGCCAGCGCGGGCCCGAGCACCAGCGATGGGTCCGCGACACGGCCGGTCACCACCACTTGCGCGCCGGCGCGGATCGCCGCGGCGATCTCCATCGCGCCCTGGTACGCGTTGGCGCAGACGAAGCGCTCCGCATCGAAGCCGCCGTCGAGGTGCGCGCGCATCAGCGCCTGGCCGCGCTCGTCGGAAAGATCGTCGCCCTCCACCACCGCGACGCGCGGCACCGGCAGCTTCAGCCGGACTGCCAGGCGGCGGACCACGTCCGCCGCGCCGCGCGGATTGGCGGCGCCGAAGTTGCCGACGATGGTGATGCCATGCCGCAGGCAATCGGCCAGCACCGGCTCGAGTTCCTGCACCAGCGCGGGCTCGTAGCCCAGTTGCGGATCGGCGCGGCGCGCCAGGTGTTGCAGCGCCAGCGTGCGCTCGGCCAGGTTCTCGAAGATCAGCGCCGCCGGGCCGCCGCGCTCCACCAGCGTGCGCACCACCGGTGCGGCGGCGTCCACGCGGTCACCCGAAAAACCGGCGCCGCAACCTATCGCTATCGCTGCCATGGGAACCGCGCCCGGCTCACTCGTTGGTGATCTTGCGCTCGCGCACGATGGTGCCCCACTTGGTCGACTCCTTGGTCATGAAGTCGGTGAGTTCGGCGCGCGTCGTCGGGTGCGGCGTCAGGCCCAGCTTGGTGAGGGCATCACGCACCTCCGCGTCCCGCAGCACTTTGACGATCTCCTGGTTCCAGCGGTCGAGGATCGGCCCGGGCGTCTTGGCCGAGGCGACGAAGGCATACCAGTTCAGCGCCTCGAAGCCGGGGTAGCCCGACTCGGCCACCGTCGGGATGTTCGGCATGTACGACGGCCGCGCCAGCCCCGTGGTCGCCAGCGGCGTCAGCTTGCCGCTCTCGATGTGCGGCAGCGCCGTCGGCGGCGCCGCGAAGTAGCCGGTGAAGCGATTGGCCAGCAGGTCCTGCATGGCTGGTGCGCCGCCCTTGTAGGGCACGTGCAGCATGTCGGCCTTGATCTGCAGCGCGAACAGTTCGCCGGTGAGATGCGATGCCGAGCCGGAGCCGGTGGAGGCGAAGCTCACGGCATCCTTGCCCTTGCGGGCGGCGGCCACGAAGTCCGCCAGCGACTTGATGCCGGAGCCGGCGTTGACGACCAGCACGTTGGGAAAGTGCACGCCGCCCGACAGGGGCGCCAGGTCCTTGAACGGGTCGTAGCCCACCTTCATCATGTGCGGCGCAATCGTCAGCGGGCCGATCGAGCCCAGCAGGATCGTCGAGCCGTCCGTGGGCCCATTGGCGACCAGCTGGTGCGCGATGTTGCCGCCCGCGCCCGCCTTGTTGTCGACCACGACGGTCTGGCCGATGTTGTCGCCCAGCTTCTTGGCGATCAGGCGGGCGGCCGCATCGGCGGCGCCGCCGGGCGCGAAGCCCACCACCATGGTCACGGCCTTTTTCGGCGGGAAGTCCTGCGCCAGGACGGGGGCGGCAGCAAGGGTGGCGGCGGCTCCCACCAGCGCCAGGCGCAGCCAGTATCGTTTGTTCATCTTGTTGTCTCCTGCCGATGCGAATCCGTCATTGTGACGCGAGTTGCTCACAAGCGGTCCAGCGCCGGCGGGCGCCGATGCGCCCACGGCGCGATGGCTTCGAACGCGCGCGCCAGAGCCAGCACCGGCATGTCGGCGCGGGCCGGTCCGGCGATCTGCAGGCCCATCGGCAGGCCCCGGGCATCGAAGCCGACCGGGACGCTCACCACCGGCAGGCCCGCCAGGGTGAAGGGCGCCACGATCTCCATCCAGCGATGATAGGTGTCCATCGCGACGCCGGCGATCGACTGCGGCCAGCGCAGCTGCGCGTCGAACGGGAAGACCTGGGCGCTCGGAGCGGCGACATAGTCGAAGCGATCGAAGAGGCGCACGAACGCCTGGTAGACGGCGGAGCGCTGCGCCGAGGCTTCATACAGCTGCGCCCCGGTGAGCTGCAAGCCCTGCTCGACTTCCCACTGCGCTTCCGGCTTCATGCGCCGGCGCAGTTCCGGTTGTGCGTACAAGGCGCGCAGCTTGCCACCGGTCAGCATCTGCCGCAGGCGCAGCCATGCCGTCCAGGCCGCATCGCGCGGCACGTCGAGGGTGCACGGTTCGACCGCGTAACCCGCGTGCTGCAGCGCGCGCAAGCCGGCCTCGCACAGCTCGCGGATGCCGGGTTCCAGCGGCAAGTCGGGCCACACGCTGCCGAGCCAGCCGATGCGCTTGCCCGGCAGCACGCCGATGGGGTCCGCCGCTGCCGCATCCGGCAAGGCATCGGCCAGCGACAAGGGTGCGCGCGCATCCCAGCCCCCCATCGTGCACAGCAGCCGGGCGACATCCTCCGTCGTGCGGGCCATCGGCCCCTCGGTGCCCAGCTGCGCGTAGAACACATCTTCGGCCGGCACCGCGGGCACGCGCCCGCGCGAAGGCCGAAGGCCCACGACGTTGTTGAAGGCGGCCGGATTGCGCAGCGATCCCATGAAGTCGCTGCCGTCGGCTACCGGCACCATGCCCAGCGCCAGGGCGACCGCGGCACCGCCGCTGCTGCCACCGGCGGACTTGTCCGGCTGCCACGCATTGCGCGTGAGGCCGAACACGTCGTTGAAGGTGTGGGAGCCCAGGCCGAATTCCGGCGTGTTGGTCTTGCCGATGACGATGGCCCCGGCGCGCTTCATGCGCTGCACGAACAGTGCATCGGAGCGGGCGACGCGCGGCCCGACCGCCGCCGAGCCCTGCGTCGTGGGCAGGCCCTCGGCGTCGCTCAGGTCCTTCACCGCGATGGGGAAGCCGTGCATCCATCCCATGGATTCGCCTCGGGCCAGCGCGACGTCGCGCGCGTCCGCGTCCCGCAGCAGCGCATCGGCGTCACGCAGGGACACGATCGCGTTGTGCAGCGGATTGAGCGCGGAGATGCGGTCCAGCGAAGCCCGCATCAGCTCGCGGCACAACACTTCGCGCGCCGCGATGCGCCGTGACAGGGCGCCGGCGTCGAGGGCCAGCAGTTCGGCGGTGGCCGTCATGCGGCGTTGAACCGATCCTGGTGGCGCTGGCGCAATTCGCGCTTGAGCAGCTTTCCGCTCGGGTTCTTGGGCAGTGTGTCCGTGAACACCACGGCCTTGGGTGCCTTGAAGCCGGCGAGGTGCTGCTGGCAGTGCGCCAGCACCATCGCCTCGGTCAGCTCGTGCCCTGCCTTCGGCACGATGACCGCGATCACCGCTTCCACCCAGCGCGGGTGCGGCACGCCGACCACTGCCACCTCGGAGACCTGCGGCAACCGGTAGACCATCTCTTCCACTTCGCGGCTGGCGACGTTCTCGCCGCCGGTCTTGATCATGTCCTTCTTGCGGTCGACGACGGTGATGAAGCCCTCGTCGTCGATGGTCGCCAGGTCGCCGGAATGGAACCAGCCGCCTTCGAAGGCGGCGCGGGTGCGCTCGTCGTCGTGGAAGTAGCCCAGCATCAGGTGCGGGGAGCGGTGCACGATCTCGCCCACTTCGCCGGGCTGCACGTCGCGCATCGCGTCGTCCACCACCCGGGTCTCCACGTTCAGCACGGCGCGGCCGCAGGATCCCGGCTTGCGCAGCTGGTCCTGAGGCCCGAGCATGGTGGCCAGCGGCGCGATCTCGGTCTGGCCATAGAGGTTCCAGAAGCCCACGTCCGGCAGCCGCCGCGCCAGCTCGCGCAGCACCTCCACCGGCATGATCGAGGCGCCGTAGTAGCCCTTGCGCAGGGACGACAGGTCCGTCGCGTCGAACAGCGGCGAGCGCAGCAGCGAGATCCACACGGTGGGCGGCGCGAAGAAGGAGCTGATGCGGTGCTGCGCGATCAGCGGCAGCAGGTTGTCCGGCGTCGGCTTGGCCGTGACGATGCTGGTGCCGCCGACATACACCATCGGGCCGAGGAACACGTCGAGCTGCGCGCAGTGGTACAGGGGAAGCGCATGCAGCATCACGTCCGACGCCGCGATGCTCGCATCCACCGCGCAGCTGGCGTACTGCCAGATCACCGCATCGTGCGTGAGCATCGCGCCCTTGGGGCTGGACTCGGTGCCGCTGGTGTAGACGATCTGCGCGAGGTCGTCCCCCTGCAGGTCCACCGGCGGCGGCGCGTCGCGCCGATCCACCAGCTCGTCGAAGGTGGTCATGCCCGCGGCGGGTTGCGTCACTTCCTCCGATGGCAGCCAGACGAACTGGCGCACCTGCGTGTCCAGCGCGGCAGCGGCGCGTGCGAGCTCCGCGAGCCCCGAATCGGTGGCGAGCATGCCGGCGCCGGCATGCCGCAGGATGTACGCCACTTCCTCGGCCTTGAGCATGAAGTTGATGGGCACCAGCACCGCCCCGAGGCGCGCCAGCGCGAACCGCAGCGCCGCGAAGGCATGCGAATTGCGCGACAGCACGGCGATGCGCGCGCCCTTCTCGACGCCCATGCGCGCCAGGCCGGCCGCCAGCCGGTCCGTCACGTCGTCGAATTCGCGGAACGTCCAGCGGGTGTCGCCGCACAGGATCGCGGTCTTCTCCGGCGCGCGCTTGGCGCTGCGGCGCAGCAGGTCGGCCAGGGTCTGGCGGCGAATGGCGGTGTCCACGGTGTCTCCTGGAGTGCGGGCGCTATCTTGCCCCAACCCCAGGACGCGGGCGATGCGGGCGACGGGCTCCCGCCCGACGCCCCCTCAGGAGCCCAGGACCTGGGCCTCGGTCGGGTCCAGCAGGTGACGCACCTGGCCGGCCAGCGAGCCGAACACCTTGGTGGCCAGCCCCGTGGGCTCCTCGCCGAACACGATCCGGTCGCAGCCGAATTCGCGCGCGGCCTTGGCGATGGTCTCGGCGCTGCGCCCCACCATCACGGTGCAGGTGAAAGGGACGCCCGCCGCGGTGAGCAGTCCCTGCGCGAACTGCAGGTCCTCGGCGCCCGACTGGGCCTGCAGCTGGTGCAGCTCGCTCGGGGCGAAGAACATCGACACGTGGTTGGTCAGCCGGGGCAGCACCCTCAGCAGCCGCACGCCGATGGGCTCCTGCCGGTGCAGGCCGACCACTTCGGCGATGGCCGAGCGCGTGCGCGCCTCGTTGGAAGGATCGATGGGTACCAGGACTTGTCTCATGGTGTCGTCCTCAGGCTGCAGGCTGGTTGGCGGCGGCAGGTTCGCTCGCGCGCCGGGCCAGCCACTTGCCGACGACCACGACCGTGACGGCGCCGAGTGCGGGCAGGATGTTGTGCAGGTAGTGGTGCTTCTCGACGAAGTCGTGGATCGCCGGGTCGGTCAAGGTCATTTCGCCCGCGACCCAGCCCAGCAGCCCGGCGCCGATGGTGATGATGATCGGGAAGCGGTTCATCAGCTTGAGGATGAGGGTGCTGCCGAAGATGATCAGCGGAATGCTGATGACCAGGCCGAACACCAGCAGCGGCACGTTGCCCTTGGCCGCTGCGGCGACGCCGATCACGTTGTCCAGGCTCATCACCAGGTCGGCGACCACGATGGTCTTGATCGCCGCGGCCAGGTTGGAGTGGCCTTCCATTTCCTCCTCGCCGTCATCGCCCTTGAGCAGGCCGACGCCGATCCAGAGCAGCAGCGCCGCGCCGATCAGTTTCAGGTAAGGCTGCGAGAGCAGGAACACCGCGAAGAATGTGAGGATCACCCGGAGCACGATGGCGCCGACGCTGCCGAACAGGATGGCCTTCTTCTGCTGCTGCGGGGGCAGCGAGCGGCACGCGAGCGCGATGACGACCGCGTTGTCGCCCGACAGGACGATGTTGATCAGGATGATCTGGGAAAGCGCAAGCCAGAACTCCGGACTGGAGAGAAAATCCATGGTGTCTCCTCGTGATGGGGTGGTGGGACCGGTCCGGTCCCGACCTTCACGAGGCTAGGCGGCTGCGCTGACACCTTCATGGTGCCCAGCTGTCGTCTGGTTGAACTCCAGCTTTCAGCCAGCTGACAGCTGCTCGTCTGCCGCTGGCTGGAAGAACACGCTGAAGGTGTTCCCCACCCCATCGACGTCCTCCTCCAGCGTGATGCGCGCGCCGTGCAGCGTGGCGATCTCGCTGACGATCGCCAGGCCGAGGCCGCTGCCGTCCTCGCGGGTTCCGAGCCAGCGGTGGAAGCGCTCGAAGATGCGCTGGCGCTCCTCCACCGGGATGCTGGGGCCGTCGTCGCTGATCGCCAGTTTGCGGTGCCCGTCGGGCGTGATGCCGGCCTGCACGGTGACCCGGCCGCCGGACTCGCTGTAGCGGATGGCGTTGTCGATCAAGTTGTTGATCAACTCGCGCAGGCGATCGCGGTCCGCGTCGATCATCAGCCGCTGCTCCACCCCTTCGAAACCGAGATCGATCCCGCGCTTGATGGCGTGCGGCACCCATTCCATGCTCACCTCCAGCGCAAAGGCGTTCAGGTCCAGGGGCTGGAGTTCGACCGTGTCCAGCGCGCCCGGTTCGTTGCGGGCGAGCGAGAGCAGCTGGCGCACCAGCCGGGACAGCCGGTCGGCGCTGATGTACAGCTGCGCGAGCGAGTGGCGCACGCGCTCCGGGTCGTGCTCGCGCAGCGCAAGCTCGATCTGCGCCTTCAGGCCGCTCACCGGCGTCTTCAACTGGTGCGCCGCATCGGCGACGAAGCGGTTCTGGAAGTCGAAGGTCTTGCCCAGGCGCGCCATCAGCTGGTTCACTTCATCGACCAGCGGCCGCACTTCGCCGGGCACGTCGTGCGTGTCGATCGGGCTCAGGTCCAGGTGCGAGCGGTCGGACACCGCACGGCGCAGCCGCTGCAGCGGCTGCAGCCCGCGGGAGACACCGAACCAGACGACCACCGTGGCCATGAAGATCAGCAGCAGCTGCGGCAACACGACGTTGGCCATCATCTCCCACGCCAGCCGGGAGCGCTTGTGCAGGGTCTCGGCCACCTGCACGTGCACCACCGGCGCACCGGCCGTCTCGTTGATCGGCATGCGCGCGGCGACCAGCCGTACCGGCTCCCCGCGCAGGGCGCCCTCGTAGAAGCGCGGCTCGCCATGGCTGCGCGTGCGCGCCGGCGGTGGCGGCAGTTGCGCGTCACCACCCAGCATGGCGCCGTCGGCGTCGTCGACCCGGAAGAACAGGCGATCCTGCGCATCGGTCAGGAGGATGTTGGCCGCCGTGTCCGACAGCTCCAGCCGCGGCCGCGGCGCGCCGGGCTTCACGTGCATGACGATCTCGCGCGCGATCTCGTGCAGCGCGCGGTCGTACGCAAGGTTGACGAAGCGGTGCGAAGACCAGTAGGCGGCGATCGTGTCCAGCACCAGCAGCAGCAGCAGGGGGCCGAGCAGCCAGGCGAGGAGCTTGCGTTGCAGCCGGGGCTCAGCCTTGCTCATCGCCGCGTTCCATCAGGTACCCCATGCCGCGCACGGTGCGGATCTCGCAGCCCAGCGGCTCCAGCTTCTTGCGCAACCGGTACACGTAGACTTCGATGGCGTTGGCGCCGACCTCGTCACCCCAGCCGTACAGGTGGTTGACCATCTGCTCCTTGCTGACCACCCGGCCCTCGCGCATCAGCAGCAGCTCCAGCACGGCCAGCTCGCGCGGGGACAGGTCCAGGGGCTTGCGATCGTAAAAGACGCGGCGGCCCACCGTGTCGAAGCGCAGCAGGCCGTGGTCCAGGTACGGCGTGGAGTTGGTGCCGCGGCGCAGCAGTGCGCGCACCCGGGCCTCCAGCTCGGGCAGGTCGAACGGCTTGGCGAGGTAGTCGTCCGCGCCAAGGTCGAGCCCGCGCACGCGGTCCTCGAGCGTGTCGAAGGCAGTGAGCATCAGCACCGGCAGGGTCATCTTGCGGGCGCGGATGCGCTGCAACACGTCCAGCCCGGACAGGCCCGGCAAGCCGATGTCGAGGATGGCCAGGTCGTAGCCGGTCACCGCCAGCGCCTGGTCGGCCTCCTCGCCCGTGGAGACGCTGTCCACCGCATGGGCAGACTGCACCAGCACGCGCGAGAGCGCGTCGGCGAGCACCTTGTCGTCTTCAACCAGCAGGATCCTCATGCGTTGCGCATGCTACCCGCAGTTGCGGCCAGCCCCTTCTGCACTGACAATGGGCTCCCTGTGCCTCGCTTTTTTCCATCGACTTCCGCATGACTGATCTGTTCGAGAACCCCATGGGCCTCATGGGGTTCGAATTCGTCGAATTCGCCTCCCCCGTCCCGAACCAGCTGGAAACGCTGTTTCCGAAGATGGGGTTCACGCTGGTGGCGCGCCATCGGTCCAAGGACGTGCTGCTCTACCGCCAGGGCGACATCAACTTCATCGTGAACCGTGAGCCCAAGAGCCTCGCCTTCTACTTCGCGGCCGAGCACGGGCCGTCGGCCTGCGGGCTCGCCTTCCGCGTGAAGGACGCTCACAAGGCCTATGCGCGCGCGCTCGAACTCGGCGCGCAGCCGATCGAGATTCCGACCGGCCCGATGGAGCTGCGCCTGCCCGCCATCAAGGGCATCGGCGGCGCCGCGCTGTACCTCATCGACCGCTTCGAGGACGGCAAGTCGATCTACGACATCGACTTCGAATTCCTCGACGGCGTCGACCGCCACCCGCGCGGGGTGGGGCTGAAGGTGGTGGACCACCTGACGCACAACGTCTACCGGGGCCGCATGGCGCACTGGGCGGCCTTCTACGAGAGGCTGTTCAACTTCCGCGAGATGCGCTACTTCGACATCAAGGGCGAATACACCGGGCTCACCTCGAAGGCCATGACGGCTCCGGATGGCAAGATCCGCATCCCGCTGAACGAGGAGTCGTCGCGCGGCTCCGGGCAGATCGAGGAATTCCTCATGAAGTTCAGCGGCGAGGGCATCCAGCACGTCGCGCTCCTGACCGACGATCTCCGGCAGACCGTGGACCACCTGCAGATGGCCGGCATCCCGCTGATGACGGCGCCCAACGACGTGTACTACGAGATGCTGGAAGAGCGGCTGCCCGGCCACGGCCAGCCCGTGCCGGAGTTGCAGGCGCGCGGCATCCTGCTGGACGGCACCGTCGAGGACGGCCGCAAGCGCCTGCTGCTGCAGATCTTTTCCGAAACCGTGCTCGGGCCGGTGTTCTTCGAATTCATCCAGCGCGAGGGCGACGACGGCTTCGGCGAGGGCAACTTCAAGGCCCTGTTCGAGTCGCTCGAACGCGACCAGATTCGCCGCGGCGCACTCGCCGTCGAAAACACGTAGAAATGCCGGACGAGGCGCGCGCCGCCTCTCCTACAGCGCCCGCCGCGCTAGGGCCGCACGATCTCTCCATTGGCGCACAACTCCAGACCTCCGACCGGTCGCCTGCAGAAGCGCTCAATCCCCGTCTGGAGACCGTGATGAAAGCCTTCGTACTCTGCGCAGTCCTCGCCACCTCTGCCGTGGCGCCTGCGTTCGCCCAGGAACTGGTGGCCCGGCAAGGCGACGATTCCGTGCGCCTGTCCGACTCGGCGTGCAAGAGCGAGCTCGTGCTCGCCCGCCTCGAACCCGCCGTGGCCAGGCAGTACCGCTCCGCGTCCGCCACGTTCCAGGGCCAGCGCTTCCAGGCCTGCTGGCGCCTGGTCGGCAACGCCGCCCACCTGGTGTACGAGGATGGCGACCAGGGCATCATCCCCACCACCGAGCTCAAGCCGGACATGACGGCCTGACACACATTTGTCTTCAGACACGGGCGCGATGCGCCCCGCCTGGCCCGCTTTCGCGGATGGGTCATGCACAATGCCCGGCAAGGAGCAGTTCGACCGCGCATGACCCGTATCCTGATCGTCGAGGATGATCCCACCACGTCGGCCATGCTGGTGGGCCTGGTGCGGCGACAACAGTGGGATTGCGATGCGAGCGACACGCTGGCGGCGGCCTGGACGCACCTGCGCGCGCGGGCCTTCGACGTCCTGTTGCTCGACCTGAACCTGCCCGATGGCGAAGGCACCGACCTGCTGCAGAAGGTCCGCCGCTGCGCCGCTGGTGAACTCCCCGATCCCAAGATCCCGGTGCTGGTCATCTCCGCGCGGTCGCAACTGCGCTCGCGGCTGACCGCGCTGGACCTCGGCGCGGACGGCTACGTGATCAAGCCGGTGCACCTGGACGAAGTCGCCGCCGTGATCCGCGCCCTGCTGCGACGACGCACCACCCTGTCGGCCGGCCAGATCTCCTGGCGTGACCTCGTGATGGATCCGAACAGCCGCCTGGTGCAGCGCGCCGGTGCGACGATCGAACTCACGGAACAGGAATTCGCCGTCCTGCTGGCGTTGCTGGAAGACCGGCCCCGGCCGCTGAGCCGCGCGGACATCCAGGCCCGCTCCGGCAACCGCGTGGGCGACGGCGGCGCCGTGGAGGTGCATGTTCATCACCTGCGGCGCAAGCTGGGCGACGACGTGATCGAAACGGTCCGCGGGGTCGGTTACCGTGTGCCGCCTGCCTGAGCGTGTCCTCACTTCCTAAGCAAACGTCTTAGTTGCGCCGCGCCGCTTTCCCTAGCGAAGGCTGCTCATCCGCGGCGAGACTATGTGCATGCTTACATGGATGCTTGAATTGCTGAGAAGGGCCTTCGTGCAACGCGGCGACGGCTCGTTCGTCGCATCCGCCCTGGGATCGCATCTCATCTTCCGCATGAAGGCGTGGCCGAGCCTGCCCGCCGCCGGCCGGACTGCCGAGGTCTACCGCATGCTGTCGGTCATGAGCAGCCGGCCCGTCAGCCGGAAGTGGCTGCTGTCGCACTGCACCATGACGCCCCGCGAGCTCGATGCGCTGCTGCGCAAGCTGACGGCCGAAGGCGCGGTCGAAGTGATCGACCCTTCAGGTTTCTCGCCCAGCCACAGTCCGGCGTAGGCGGGGGTACGCGGGGGTAGGCCGGGGGTAGGCCGGGGGTAGGCCGGGGGTAGGCCGGGGGTAGGCCGGGGTAAGCGCGCAGCCGCACCCCGGTGATGCGCGGTGATGCGCGGTGATGCGCCCCTCAGCTCCCCGGCCCCGGGGCCGCGGGCACCTTGCGCTGCGCCAGCCGGTCCACCAGCTGCTGCATGTTGGACAGCGACAGCAGGTGCATGGACACCAGGTGCAGCTCGCCACTGCGGAACATCGCCTGCACCGTGGCGTCCGGCAAGGCCATCAGCCTCTTCTCGTCGACAACCAGCAGGCCGTGCACGCTGAAGGTCCGGCCGTCCACCAGGTCGGCTCGCGCGTTCATCTCGGTCAGCAAGCCGGCCTGGTCGAGCCGCTGGCAGAACGCTTCCGTGCGCAGCGATTCGCGCTGGCAGGCCGCCAGGAAGTCGAGCGCATTGCGCAGGAAGGGCGTGTCCTGGCCGCCGGCATCGAACAGCGGTTCGCCGTCGACGTCGTTCACGCCGGGATACGACTCGTCGATGCAGACGGCAAGCGAGGCCTGCCCCGGCAGCTCCGCCAGCACGAAGGGGTAGCGCCGCACGAACGCCGGAATGTAGCGGCCGCGCCAGCCGCCCGCGTCGTCCACGCAGAGGTTCTCGCGCGCGCGCAAGCCGAGCATCACCACCGGGATCACCCGGCCGCTGGCGCCGCGCGTGAAGACGATCGCGTATTCCTTGCAGGCCTCGGCGAATTCGGCGCCCGCGAGATACAGCGAGTTGGACTTGCGCGCAAAGGCAAAGCTGGCGCCGGGGCGGATGCGGCGGCGGCGGTGCTTCTCGCGGTCCAGCATCACCGGCTTCTCGTAGTACACCAGGTCCGACATCGCGCCCTCTTCCAGGTCGGCGGTCAGCCGTGCGCCGCCACCGCGGCCGGCTGCGGCACGGCTTGCGCCAGCACCTTGTCGATGCGCCGGCCGTCGAGGTCCACCACCTCGAACACCCAATCGCCGACGTCGATGCGTTCGCCCACGTCGGGCAGCCGCCCCGACACCGACATCATCAGCCCCGCCAGGGTGTTGTAGCGGCCCTTGTCCTCCTCGGGCAGCTCGCGGATCTCCAGGCGGGCCTTGAGCTCCGAGACCGGCATCATTCCATCGAGCAGCCACGAACCGTCCGGCCGCTGCGTGGCCCAGGCTTCCTCTTCGCCGCCCGGCTGCAGCTCCCCGGTGATCGCCTCCAGCAGGTCGTGCGGCGTGATCAGACCCTGCACCACGCCGTATTCGTCCACCACGAACACCAGCCGCGCGGACTGGATGCGGAACTGCTCGAGCAGCTCCATGCCGGACAGCGTCTCGGGCACGAACACGGCGGGAACGGCATGCGGCGCGATCGGCCCTTCGTGGTCGGGCCCCAGCGAGATCAGGCGCGACACGCTGATCAGGCCGACGACGTCGTCGAGCGAGCTGCGGCACACCGGGTACCAGGAATGCGCCTCGGACGCGCCAGCCCGCTTGAGCGCCTCGCGCACGCTGGTGCCGGCATCGATCCACTGGATGTCGGTGCGCGGCACCATCATCGAAGACAGCGCGCGGTCGTCCAGGTGGAACACGTTGCGCACCATCTGGTGCTCGTGCTGCTCGATCACGCCGGCATCGACGCCCTCTTCCAGGCTGTGCGCGATCTCTTCTTCGGTCATGCCGCGCGGCGTCGTCGTGTCGATGGACAGCAGCTTCAGGATGGCCAGGGTGGAAGCCGAAAGCAGCCGCACGAACGGACCGGCGGCGCGCGACAGCCAGCGCATCGGCCGCGCCGTGAAGCGCGACACCTGCTCCGGATAGAGCTGGCCGATGCGCTTGGGCACCAGCTCGCCGAAGATGATGGTGATGTAGGTGATGATGGCCACGACGATCGCCGTGGCGACTCCGCCGGCGAAGCGTGGCGGAACGCGGTATTCCACCAGCACCTGCGCCAGCGCGGCGCTGAACGCCGCCTCGCCGATGATGCCGTTGATGACACCGATGGACGTGATGCCGACCTGGACGGTGGACAGGAAGTTGGTCGGCTCGTCCATCAGCCTGAGCGCCGCTTCCGCCCCGCCGTCCCCGGCCTCGGCGAGGGCCGCGAGCCGCGCCCGCCGGCTGGACGCGAGCGCCATTTCGGACATCGCGAACAGGCCATTGAGCAGCGTCAGGAACGCGATCAGCAGGAAATCCATGAATCAGGACAGAATCGAGGAATCCCACTTTACTTCACCGGCTCGACAACTCCTTGGCGCATTACCTGATCGGCGACATCCAGGGCTGCGACGCGCCGCTGGGGCGCCTGCTGGAGAGGATCGCTTTCTCCCCGAGCCGCGACACGCTGTACGTGCTGGGCGACCTGGTCAACCGCGGGCCGGCCTCGGCCGCGGTGCTGCGGCGGCTCTCGGCCTGCGGCGACAGCGCGCACTGCCTGCTGGGCAACCACGACCTGAGCCTGCTGGCGGTTGCCCATGGCCAGCGGGCGCAGCACCGCAACGACACCATGGACGACATCCTCGCCGCGCCCGACCGGCAGGCGATGCTGGACTGGCTGCGGCACCGTTCGATGGCGCTGCACGCGCAGGGGATCCTCATGGTGCATGGCGGCGTGCTGCCGCAGTGGACGCTGCAACAGGCGCTGCAGCTCGCGGGGGAGGTGGAGGCGGTGCTGCGCGGGCCTTCGCTGTCCGGCTTCCTCGCGCGGATGTACGGCAACCAGCCGGACCGTTGGGACGACGAACTCGCGGGTGCGGACCGGCTGCGGGTGATCGTCAATGCGCTGACGCGCCTGCGTTTCTGCACGCCGGACGGGGTGATGGATTTGCGTGCATCCGGCGGCCTGCACGAGGCGCCGGCAGGCTTGCTGCCCTGGTTCGACGTGCCGGGCCGCCGGACCGCGGGCGTGCCGATCGCTTTCGGCCACTGGTCGACACTGGGATTGATGCAGCGGCCGGACCTGCTGTCGCTGGACACCGGGTGTGTGTGGGGTGGTTGCCTGACGGCGCTGCGGCTGGGCGCCAGCGGTGCTCATGAGGCGATCCAGGTGCCTTGCGAGCAGGCCCAGGCACCCGGAGATTAATACCAACAGCCAGACGCAGAAGGCGCAAAAGTTACGCAGAAGTCGCGGAAGGACATCCAAAACCTTCTTGGGTTTTTTTTCTGCGTCTTCTGCGCAGTTTCTGCGTCCGGCTGTCCGCCCCCGGCTTTACTCGCCCTTGAACAGCGCCGCCACCTTGCGCTTGGTCTTGATGTTGGCCGACACGCGGCTGGCCGGCCTGGCGCTGGCTTCCCACGCAGGAGCCTGCTCGCCCGCCCGCGGCTCGTAGGGCTGGTCGAAAAACGGGTCCTTCTGGACCGACGGCGGACGCGGCTCGCGGCGGCGATCCTGCGAGGGGGCAACGGGCTCGATGCGCTCGCGCCGCTCTTCCTCCTCGCCCTGCCCGCGCCAGGCACGGCGGCCGTCGTTGATGCGGCCGCGCGGTCGATCCTCGTCGAACTCCAGCGGCTCGATCTCGATCTTGCGCTTGAGCAGCTTCTCGATGTCGGCCACCAGCCGCAGGTCGCTCGGCGCCACCAGCGTCACGGCCAGGCCGGAAGCGCCGGCGCGTCCCGTGCGGCCGACGCGGTGGATGTAGTCCTCGGCGTTGAACGGCACGTCGAAGTTGAACACCGCCGGCACGTCCTTGATGTCGAGGCCCCGCGCCGCGACGTCGGTGGCTACCAGCAGGTCGACTTCGCCTTTCTTGAACGCCTCGAGCGCCTTCAGGCGCTCGTCCTGGCTCTTGTCGCCGTGCAGCGCGGTGGTCTTCATCCCCTCGCGTTCGAGCGAGCGCGCCAGCCGCGCGCAGCCCAGCTTGCTGTTGACGAACACGAAGGCCTGCGTGATGCCGCGCTGGCGCACGATCTGCCGGATGGCGTGCCGCTTCTCTTCGTCGGGCACGTTGTAGAAATGCTGTTCGACGGTGGAGGCTTCGGTGTTCGGCCGCGAGACCTCGATGGTCACCGGGTCCTGCAGGTAGCTGGAGGCCAGGCGCTTGATCTCGGGCGAGAACGTCGCGGAGAACAGCAGCGTGGTGCGCTGCTTGGGCAGGAACGACAGGATGCGCTGCAGGTCGGGCAGGAAGCCGATGTCCAGCATGCGGTCGGCCTCGTCGAGCACCACGTACTCCACCTGGTTCAGCACCGCGTTCTTGGCTTCGATGTGGTCCAGCAACCGGCCGGGGGTGGCGACCAGCACTTCCACGCCGCGCTTGAGTTCAGCCGTCTGCGGCTTCATGTCCATGCCGCCGAACACAACCGTGCTGCGCAGGTTGGTGTACTTGGCATACAGCTTCACCTGCTGGGCCACCTGGTCGGCCAGTTCCCGCGTAGGCAGCAGCACCAGCGCGCGCACCGGGTGCCGCGCCGGAGACGTGGACGCGTTTTCGTGCTTCAGCAGCCGTTGCAGCAGCGGCAGCGAGAACGCGGCTGTCTTGCCGGTGCCCGTCTGGGCCGCGCCCATCACGTCCTTGCCGGTGAGCACCACCGGGATGGCCTGCGCCTGGATGGGCGTCATCGACTCGTAACCCATCTCGGCAACAGCGCGCGCCAGGGGTTCGGCCAGGGAAAGTTTGGAGAAGGCAGATTCGGACATCAACCTCGGATTATCGCATCGAGGGCAAAAGCGCGCCGGAAGCGGACAACCGGACGCAGAAGGCGCAAAAGTACGCAGAAGACGCAAAAGACATCCAAAACCCTTTCCGGTTTTTTCTGCGCCTTCTGCGTAACTTCTGCGCCTTCTGCGTCCGCTGTTCGGCTGTTCGGCTGTTCGGCTGTTCGCCTTAGAGGCTCCGCGCCTTGAACGTGTCGCAGGCCTGCACGCTGCCGGTCTTCAGGCCGGTGGCGAACCATCGCTGCCGCTGCGCGCTGGTGCCGTGCGTGAAGCTCTCCGGCACCACGGCCCGGCCCGCGCTGGCCTGCAGCGCGTCGTCGCCGATCTTCTGGGCGGCGTTCATCGCTTCTTCCACATCTCCCTGTTCCAGGACGCTGCGGGCTTTCTGGGCGTGATGGGCCCACAAGCCGGCATAGCAATCGGCCTGCAGCTCGATGCGCACACTGACCTGATTGGCCTGGGCCGGCGACATCCGCGCGCGGGACTGCTCCGCCTGCTCGCTGATGCCCAGTTCGTTCTGGACGTGGTGCGCCACTTCGTGGGCGATCACGTAAGCCTGGGCGAAATCGCCGGGTGCGCCCATCCGGGTCTTCATCGTCTCGTAGAAGCTCAGGTCGATGTAGACCTTGCGGTCGGCCGGGCAGTAGAACGGCCCCATCGCCGCCTGGCCCGCGCCGCATGCGGTGCGCACCGCGCCACGGAACAGCACCAGCTTGGGCGGGTTGTAAGTGGCCCCGCCCTGCTTGAACAGCTGCGTCCACACGTCTTCGGTGTCGGCCAGCACGGTGGACACGAAGCGCGCGGCCTGGTCATTGGCCGGCGGCGCGGGCGCCGGGCCGCGTTGCTGCTGCACCTGCGGCGCGCCCTCGCCGCCGCCCGTGAGGATGCCCAGGATGGTGAGCGGATTGACGCCGAGCACGGCGCCGCCGATGAGCGCCACCACGATGGTGCCGATCCCGATGGCGCCGCCGCCGATGCCGAAGCCACCCCCGCCGCCGCCGCCGGAGCGCGCGTCCTCGACGTTCGATGATTCACGATTGCCTTCCCAGCGCATGACCTTCTCCTGCGGTAGAGTGAAAACCATGGTAGCCCGCCCAAGCACGGCCGTGCGTAGTCCTTTGTCCGTACTCGTGACCGGTTTCGACCCGTTCGGCGGAAGCGCCGTCAATCCCAGCTGGGACGCGGTCCACGCCCTGGACGGCCGCGAGATCCACGGCCACCGCATCATCGGCGGCGAAATCCCCACCGTCTTCGGCGCTTCCCTGCTGCGCCTGGAAGCGCTGCTGGAGGAGCACCAGCCGCGCCTGGTCATCCTCACCGGCCAGGCCGGCGGCCGCGGCGCCATTTCGCTGGAACGCGTGGCGATCAACGTCAACGATGCGCGCATTCCCGACAACATCGGCGCCAAGCCCATCGACCTGCCCATCGTGCCCGATGGGCCCGCGGCGTACTTCACCAAGTTGCCGATCAAGGCCATGCTGCAGGCCCTGCTGGACGCCGGGGTGCGGGCGGAGGTGTCGCAGACCGCGGGCACCTTCGTGTGCAACCAGACTTTCTACGGGCTGATGCACCTGCTGGCGAAGCCGCGCTGGCAGGACGTGCGCGGCGGCTTGATCCACGTGCCATGGCTGCCGGAGCAGGGCCAGCCTTCGATGCGGCTGGACGAACTGGTGCGCGGGCTGGAGCTGGCCATCGGCTGCGCCCTCGACACGCACCAGGACATCCGCAAGGAAGCCGGTGCGATCAGCTAGCAGCCGGCGAGGCGGGTCCGTCGTTGCACCGGGTCACAGCGCGATGTCGGCCGCCACGAGGTTGATGGTGCCGGTCAGCGCGATCACGAAGTCCGCCGCGCCATCGCCATTGGTGTCCCCTTCGATGAATGTCCTGCCGCCCTGCTGGAGGTAGTGCAACTGGCGGGCCACCCCGGTGAACGCGCCATTGCCGATCCACACGAACGCCTGGTTGCCCCCGGCATTGACGTTGGCGTCGACCGCGGCGAGATGGATCCGGTCGCTCGATGCCTGGGTGAAATCGGTGACCACGTCCGCCAGCGGCCGCAGTGCCGCGAGGTCACCATCGCGAAACCGGAACACGTCGCGGTCAGCGCCGCCCGTCAGCGTGTCCTTGCCGGCGCCGCCGGTGATCTGGTCCTCGTGCTCGCCGCCCGACAGGCTGTCGTTGCCGCCGCCGCCGTCGAGCGTGTCATTGCCGGAACCGGTCTGGATCGTGTTGGCCCCGCTGGTGCCGGTGATGCCGTCGTTCCCGGCGCCGGTGACGAGTTTCTCGAAGTGGACGAAGCTTTCGTTGATGAAGTTCGTGGCGCCCGTCGCCATGTCGATGACATAGTCGCCACCCCAGCTCGTCGTGTCGAGCGTATCGATTCCCGTGCCGCCGTCGAGCAATTCGACCAGATCGCTGCTCAGTCCTGCGAAGACCATGTCGTCGCCGCCGTCGCCGAAATAGCTGCCCTCGCCGCTGGAGTGGAGCGTGTCGTTGCCGCCCATGCCGTGCACCGTCTGGTCCACGTTCTCGGCGCCGCGCAGGGTATCCGCCTCCGCCTTGCCGGACAGCGTGATGGTGCCCGGCGCCACCGTGCCGAGCGCCCCGAAGCCGCCCGTGCCCACGTCGTCGCCCGCGTTGTCGACCTGCGCGGAGAGCGAGGCGGCTGAAATCGTTCCATCCGTATGGAACAGGTTGTCCCCGGCCACGAGGCTCAGCGCCCCGGTCACCGTCACGCCGGCCCCCACCCGGATGTCCGTGCCGCTGCGCAGCGTCAGGTTCTGGATGCTGGCCGGGGTCACCGCCGACACCACGCTCAACGGCCCGCCGGTGAGCGAGCCGACGGTGAGCGACGGCGTGAAGATGCGGTCGAGCTCCGCGTCGGACAGTTCGAGCGCGAAGGCGCTGTCGGTCCCGCTGCCGAGATCCACCGCCCAGCCCTGGGTGACCGGACGCAGCGTGACCGTCCCGTTGTTGGCGGTGATTCCAGCAGTTCCCGCCAGCACCAGGTGATCGGCGTTGACCGTGACATTGCCTGAACTCGAGAACAGCGTCGCCGCGCTCGTCGCGAGCAGCAGGAGGAACCCGTCGGCCCCGGTGGTCAGGGTGGCGGAGCCGCCCGCCGAACCTTCCGCGCCGATGCTCCCGTCGGTGCCCGTCACGTTGAGCACCTTGATGTCGCGCCCGGCATCGACCACGACGTCACCGCCGCTGCCAGTCCCATAGCCGTCGGAAGCCAGGTCGGCAAAGCCGTCGACGATCACGTCGCGCCCGGCGCCGATGGTCAGGCCGTCGCGCGCGCGGACATCGTTGTCGAAGTTGGCCCCCCCGGTGCCCAGGGAGACGTCGCGCCCGGCGGTCAGCGTCACGCTGCCGCCCGCTGCGGCGATCGCGTCCTGGTCGACGCTCGAGGTGATGTCCGAATTGGCGCCCCTGGCAATGAGCGTGACGTTTCCGGAGGTGCTGCCGCCATGGACGGATTCGAGCGCACCCGGACTTTCTTCGGCGAGCGTGATGCTGCCGACGTTGGTCAGTCTCAGGTTGCCCGAGGTCTCGACGTCGAGACCGCCCACGTCGTCCGTCAGGCCGCCGATCGCCAGCGCGCCGGTGTTGGCCAGGTTGATGCCGCCGGTGGTGGTCTCCGCTTCCAGCGTGGCAACCTGGGTCTCGAGCGCGTTGCCGCCGGCGCCGACCCCGGTTGCCGCGCTGAGGACCAGGCTGTTCGCGGTGATGTCGGCGGCGGCATCCGATCCGAATTCGGTGATCGCCCCGTTCGAAGCCAGGACGACATCGCCGGCGCCGCGGATCGCGTTGACGGTGATGGAGTCCGGGTTCTCGGCGGCGTTCGTCAGGCTGCCGACCGTGATGTCCGCGCTGCCGAACGATTCCGTCAGGTTGATGACGAGGTCCTGCCCGGCCGATGCCGTCACGGTGAGGAATTCGGTCGGAATGCTGAACGGAATCACGCTGCCGTCGGGTCCGCGCAGCTGGGCGATGCCGTTGTTCGGGATGCCGTCGTCCTCGATGTGATAGGTGCCGGGGTCAAAAGCGCTGAGAAAAATCAGAGTCGAGGACATGAATCGCTCCTGTTGGCTGTCAACGCGGACGGGGCGGGCAGCGTACTCCTGCCGAGGCAAGTTCGCAACGATGGCAAGGGCGCGGCGCCTGCGCCCCGGACGGGCGGCAGGACGCCGGCAAGGAGGCAGGCGCGATCGGCTAGCCGATGATGCTGAAAGGTCCGCCCCGCTCCAGCGCCCGCTGGTAGGCCGGCCGCGAATGGATCCGATGCAGCCAGCCGACCAGCCTGGGCCGCGACGCGTCCAGCCCGCCGCGCGCCTGGGCGGCCTCCAGCGGAAAGCTCAGTTGCACGTCGGCGGCGGAGAATGCCGGGCCGGCGAACCAGTCGCGGTCCTGCAGCTCGGCCTCCAGGAAATCGAGGTGGGTGCGGATGTTCGGCGTGATGTACGCCGCGCTCACCTTGTGGGCGATGCCGCGCGCGATGGGCTTGGCGAAGAACGGCATGCGCGCACCCTCCACGCGGTCGAAGATCAGCTTCATCAGCAACGGGGGCATCAGCGATCCCTCCGCGTAATGCATCCAGTAGCTGTACTTCAGCCGCTCGGGCGAGGCCGGCAGGGGCGCCAGCCGGCCGGCGCCATGACGGTCCGCCAGGTACTCCAGGATGGCGCCCGACTCCGCCAGCGTGAGCTGCCCGTCCGTGATCACCGGCGACTTGCCCAACGGATGCACCGCCCGCAATTCCGGCGGCGCCAGCATCGTCTTCGGATCCCGCCGGTACAGCTTGAGCTCGTAGGGCAGGCCGAGTTCCTCCAGCAACCAGAGCACGCGCTGCGATCGCGAATTTTCGAGGTGGTGCACGACGACCATGGCAGCTCCGTTGCGTTGGGGTGCCGCATGGTAGTCCGTGAGGACTTCCGCGACGCGCGAAGCAACGCGCGGGTCCGCGCCCTAGAATCGAGCCGTGCCCATCCAGAACGCCGACCTGCATTGCCATTCCATCGTGTCCGACGGCACGCTGACCCCCGAGGAACTGGCGGCCCGGGCGGCGGCCAACGGCGTCGAGCTGTGGGCCCTGACGGACCACGACGAGATCGGCGGGCAGGAGCGCGCCGCCGCCGCGGCCCATGCGCTGGGCATGAAGTACCTCACCGGCGTGGAGATCTCGGTCACCTTCGCCGATGAAACCGTGCACGTGATCGGCCTGGGCTTCGACGACCGGGACGCGCAACTGCGCGCGGGCCTGGCTGCCACCCGCGGCGGGCGCGGCGAGCGCGCCCGCGACATCGCCGCCGGGCTTGCCGCGGTCGGCATCCCAGGCGCCTACGAAGGCGCGGTCCAGTACGCGCGCAACCAGGAACTGATTTCGCGCACCCACTTCGCCCGCTTCCTGGTCGAGACAGGGGTGTGCAGGGACACGGGTGAAGTGTTCCGCCGCTTCCTCGTCGAAGGCAAACCGGGCTTCGTGCCCCATCGCTGGGCCACCCTGAAGGATGCGGTGCGCTGGATCACCGAGGCCGGCGGCGTGGCCGTCATCGCCCACCCCGCGCGGTATCGGCTGAGCGCCAACGAGGAATATGCCTTGTTCACCGACTTCAAGGCGCACGGCGGCCGCGGCGTCGAGGTGGTGACCGGCAGCCACACGCCCTCCGAGTACGTGACCTACGCCGAGACCGCGCGCGAGTTCGGGCTGGCCGCCTCGCGCGGCAGCGACTTCCACAGCCCCGGCGAGAGCCACACCGACCTGGGCCAGCTGCCCTTCCTGCACGGCGCGCTGACGCCCGTATGGGACCTGGTGGCCGATCGCGTCCGGTGACCGGCGCCGCCAGCCGGCCCCAGGCGCTGGCCGGCATCCTGCTGGTCGTCGCGGCCAGCGCCTGTTTCGCCGCGCTCGACACCACCACCAAGTGGGTGAGCGCGGGCGTACCGCTGCTGATGGCGCTGTGGTTCCGCTACGCCTTCCAGGCCGTCGCCACCACCCTGATCGCGGTGCCGCTGCGCGGCCGCGACGTCTGGCGCACGCGGCACCTCGGCTGGCAACTGGTGCGCGGCGTGCTGCTGCTGGCCAGCAGCTTCCTGGCGTTCGTCAGCCTGCGCGTCATGCCGGTCGGCGAATTCACCGCCATCGTGATGATCACGCCGCTGGTGATCACCCTGCTGGCGGCGACCCTGCTCAAGGAGCGTGTGTCCGCCGCCCGCTGGGCCCTGGTGGCCGGCGGCTTCATCGGCACGCTGATGATCATCCAGCCGGGCGGCAGCAGCTTCGGCCTGACCAGCCTGCTGCCGTTGGCGCTGGTGGCCTGCAATTCCTGGTTCCAGGTGTTGACCAGCAAGATGGCGCGCACCGAGGACCCCGTGACCATGCACCTGTACACCGGCTGGACCGGCACGCTGGTCGCCTCGCTGGCCCTGCCCTTCGTCTGGACGGCGGTGGCCGACCCCTGGCTATGGGCCGCGATGTGCTTCATGGGCTTCATGGGCGCGGTGGGCCACTTCTTCCTGATCATGGCGTACACCCGGGCCCCGGCCGGGACGTTGACGCCGTACCTCTACGCCCAGATCGCCTTCGCCATGCTCGGCGGCGTCATCGTCTTTTCGCACGTTCCCGACCACCTTTCGCTCGCCGGGATCGTCATGATCGCGGTCTGCGGCGCCGCGGGCGCCTGGCTGACCGTGCGCGAGCGCCGGGAGCCGGCGGCGAACGCGGCATGACACCATGGCCCAGTACTTCGAACTGCATCCCGACAACCCGCAGCCGCGCCTGCTCAAGCAGGCGGTGGCCATCATCGCGACCGGCGGCGTGGTGGCTGTGCCCACGGATTCGAGCTACGCCATCGCCTGCCACCTCGACGACAAGGCAGCCGCGGACCGCCTGCGCCAGATCCGCCGCGTCGACGACAAGCACCACCTCACGCTGCTGTGCCGCGACCTGAGCGAGCTGGCCAACTACGCGCGCGTGGACAACCGGCAATACCGCCTGTTGAAGTCGGCGACGCCGGGACCGTACACCTTCATCCTGGACGCCACCCGCGAAGTGCCGCGCCGCGTCAGCCACCCGCAGCGCAAGACCATCGGCCTGCGCGTGCCGCAGCACAAGGTGCTGCAGGAGCTGCTGGCCCAGCACGGCGCTCCGCTGCTGGCCACCACGCTGATGGCGTCGGACGAAACCGAACCGATGAACGACCCCGACGTGATCCGCGACCGCTTCCAGAAACTGCTGGACGCGGTGATCGGCGCCGGCCCCTGCCCGGACCAGCCGACCACGGTGGTGGACCTCACTCCCATGGCCACCGGCGGCGACGCGGTGCTGTTGCGGCAGGGCCGCGGCGACGCCGCCGTGCTGGGGCTGTGAAGGGCGCCGCCGCGCCCTCTGAGAGAATGGCCGGGTGGACTTCAACAACCTGATCCAGAACATAGCGATCTACGCCCTGCCGGTGCTCTTCGCGATCACCATCCACGAGGCCGCCCACGGCTACGTGGCCCGCCACTTCGGCGACAGCACGGCCTACATGCTGGGTCGCATGACCCTCAACCCGCTCAAGCACATCGACCCGTTCGGCACGATCGCCATGCCGCTGCTGCTGCTGTTCACCACTGCCGCGATCCCGGGCGGTCCCTTCGTGCTGGGTTATGCGAAGCCCGTTCCGGTGAATTTCGCCAATCTGCGCAACCCCAAGCGCGACATGATCTGGGTTGCCGCGGCCGGGCCGGTGTCGAACTTCATCCAGGCCATCCTCTGGGCCCTGTTGCTCGTGGCGCTGGTCGCGACCGACGTCCACGAAAGGTACTTCCTGGCGGTTGCGCAGGCGGGCATCGTCGTCAACCTGGTGCTCGCCGTGTTCAACCTCTTTCCGGTGCCCCCGCTGGACGGCGGCCGTGTCCTGGTGGGCCTGCTTCCGCGCGGTGCGGCCTACCAGTTGGCGCGCGTCGAACCTTTCGGATTCTTCATCGTGCTGGCGCTCCTGATCCCGGGCATCCTCGGCGCGTGGTGGATCTCGCCCCTCGTGCGCGCCAGCTACACCGTCCTGATCGCACCGCTGCTCTCGCTTGTCCGCTGACGCATGACCATCCGCTACCTCACCGGCATCACCACCACCGGCACCCCGCACCTGGGCAACTACGTCGGCGCCATCCGCCCGTCCGTGGAGGCCAGCCGGCGCGCGGACACCGAGAACTTCTATTTCCTGGCGGATTACCACGCGCTGATCAAGTGCGACGAGCCGGCGCGCATCCAGCGTTCCACGCTGGAGATCGCTGCCTGCTGGCTGGCCGCCGGGCTCGACCCGCAACAGGTGTTCTTCTACCGCCAATCCGACATCCCGGAAATTCCCGAGCTGACGTGGCTGCTCACCTGCGTGACCGGCAAAGGCGTCCTGAACCGGGCGCATGCGTACAAGGCGCAGGTCGACAAGAACAGCGCCGCGGGCGTCGACGCGGACACCGACGTCACCGCCGGCCTGTTCATGTATCCGGTGCTCATGGCCGCCGACATCCTGATGTTCAAGGCGCACAGGATTCCGGTGGGCCGCGACCAGGTGCAGCACATCGAGATGGCGCGCGACATGGCGCAGAGCTTCAACCACCTGTATGGCGAGCACCTGGTGCTGCCCGAGGCGGCGGTCGATGAATCGGTGGCGCTGCTTCCCGGCCTGGACGGCCGCAAGATGAGCAAGAGCTACGACAACGTGATAGGCCTGTTCAGCCCGCGCGAGCAGGTGCGCAAGCAGATCTTCTCCATGGTCACCGACTCGCGCGCGCCCGGCGAGCCCAAGCAAGCCGAAGGCTCGGCGCTGTTCCAGGTCTACCAGGCCTTTGCTTCCGCCGACGAAACGCACAAGCTGCGCCAGGCCTATGCGGACGGCATCTCGTGGGCGGACGCCAAGCAACTGCTGTTCGAACGCATCGATCGCGAAATCGCGCCCATGCGCGAGCGCTACGAGCATCTGGTGAGCCACCCCGCCGAGCTGGAGCAGATCCTGCAAGCGGGCGCCGCCAAGGCCCGCGCCCGCGCCACGCCGCTCATGCGCGAACTGCGCGAGGCCGTGGGCCTGCGCAACCTGGCTTCGAGCAGTGCCACCGGGCGCAAGGACAAGGCGAAGGCAGCCCTGCCCAGCTTCAAGCAATACCGCGAAGCCGACGGCCGCTTCCACTTCAAGTTCGTCGACGCGCAGGGCCGGTTGCTGCTGCAGAGCGCCGGCTTCGCGTCGCCCAGGGAAGCGGGGCAATGCATCGCCGCGATGAAGCAATCGCAGGCGCTGCCGTCCGCGGCTGAGGCAGCGCTGGCGCCGGGCGTGGATGTGCCAGCGGTTCAAGCCGCGCTGAAGACCCTCGCGGACAGCGAAAACTAAGGCATTAGCACGGACGTACGCAGGTCCCAGCGGCTATCCTTGCGGATTGGATTCCGCTGGAAAAATCTTGACGAACCCCATGACCATGTACGTGGTCGACGACCACCCGCTGATGCGGGAGGCCATCGTGATGCTGCTGCGCCGCCTGCGGCCCGGCGCGAAGGTCGTCGAACTGGACCGCCTCGGCGGCATCGAAGCCGCGGTCGCGCAGCACGGCAACCCCGACCTGATCACGCTCGACCTGAAGCTGCCGGACACCACCGGCGCATCCGGCGTGCACGAACTGAAGAAGCGCTTTCCCGCAACGCCGCTGGCAGTGCTGTCGGCCTCGCCGGCGGCCGACGCCGAGGAGCAGTGCATCGAGGCCGGCGCCGACATCTACATCGAGAAATCCTCCGGCGCGCTCGAGATCGGCAATTCGCTGCGCGCGCTGCTCTCCGCCGACGGCAGGTTCGAGGAACTCGCCCCGACCGACAGCAAGCTGTCGAAGCGGCAGGCGCAGTTGATCGTGATGCTCGATCGCGGCCTGTCCAACCGCGAGATCGCCGACGAACTCGGGATCAGCGAGCACACGGTCAAGGTGCACCTGTGGCGGCTGTTCCGCCGCCTGGGCGTCAAGAGCCGCACGCAGACGATCCACTTCGCCCGCACCCACGGCCTGCTCACGACCTGACCGGGGCGCCGGCGCGCGGCGGCAGCAGCGTCGCCAGCGATGATTTCGCGCGCTCCGCGGCCTGCCCCGCGTCCGTGGGCTGCAGCACCAGGCGAAAGACGGTGCCGCGGCCCGGCCGCGACGACAGGCTCAGCGCGTGCCCGAGGATGTGCGTCAGGCGCGCCACGATGTACAGCCCCAGGCCGAAGCCTTCGTCGGTGCCGGCGTGCGTGGGCACCTTGTAGAACTCGCGGAAGATCTCGCGCTGGTGCGCGGGCGCGATGCCCACCCCGGTGTCCCAGATCTCGATGCGCAGGCCTTCGCGCCCCGGGCGGGCCGCCACCAGCAGGCCTCCGCGCTGCGTGTACTTGACGGCGTTGGCGATCAGGTTGCCGAGCACGCGCTGCAGCAGGATCGGGTCCGACATGGCGGTGCCGGGCCGCACGTGCAACCGGAAGTGCAGGCCCTTGGCCTCGCACAGCGGCCGATACTGCAGTTCCAGGTCGCGCAGCAGCTTGCCCACGTCCACCGGCTCGATGGTCAGGCGGATCTTGCCGGAGTCCAGCCGCGCGAGGTCGAACAGCGAATCGAACAGCTGGTTGACGGCCTTGGTGGCGTTGACGATTTTCGGCGCGAGTTCGTGCACCAGTTCGGGCTCGCTTCCCAGCCAGTCCGCATAGAGGCCCAGCGCATGCACCGGCTGCCGGATGTCGTGCGCCGCGCTGGCGAGGAAGCGGTTCTTGATCTCCACGGCATCCAGCGCCGCCTGCGTCTGGCGCGTGAGCGAGTCGATCAGCTGCGCGTTGCGGAACTGCAGCTCGAAGTTGCGGCGGTGCGTCTCGTGCAGGCGCTCGCCTGCCAGCCGCAGCACCTGCCAGAACAACATCAGCAATCCGACCAGCCACCAGTGGTAGGCCGGGCCCTGCAGGCGCAGCTCCGCCACCATCCGCCACAGGATCACCGCCAGCGCGGTCGCCCCCAGCGTGTCGAGGTAGGCGCGCATGGTGCGGCGCTCGCTGGACAGGCTGTGGATCGAATACATGGCCAGCCCCGCCATGATCAACCAGCAGATGAACTGGTCGGCCAGCGACGAGCGGTCGAAATACAGGACGGTCGTGAGGCCCCAGACCAGGGCGGACAGCGGCCACACCAGGCGGTAGCGGGCGAAGAAGGCAAGCAGTTCGCTCGTGCCGCGACGCACCACGTCCCGGTCGTAGCGGCGCAGCACCCAGAAGCGGGCCGCCGTGGATGCCAGCCCCAGCACCACCCAGGCGAAGGTGGCCCCGGTGGAGGCGTCGCCCCAGAGGACGCCGAGAATCACCGCCGTCAGGAGCAATGCCACCCATTGCGCGTTGCTCTGGGTCCGCATCAGGCTGCGTATCAGTTCCCCTTCCACCCAGTGCGCCTCGTCGGACGGCGTGGGCGGCGGCAGGGGGTCGGATTGCATGCGCCAGTCTAGAACAAGCGTTCCGAAGGACCCCGGGCGGCCGAAGGAGCGCGCCGACACAGCTATGGGTTTCGTCCTACATGAGTGAGCAGTGAACACGCAGAGACTCTGCCGTTGCGTTGACCCGAAACCTCCAGCAGGCAGCGCACCAACCCCCTGGACAGCGGCCCTGCCACCTGTTCGCAGACCAACCTGGAAAAGAGGACCCCATGGATTCCCAGACCGACAACATCAATCCCACCGCCAAGAAGTCCCTGCGCGGATTTGCCGCCATGGATCCGCAGCGCCAGCGCGAAATCGCCAGCCTCGGCGGCCGCGCCGCCCACCAGAGCGGCCACGCCCACGAATTCACCAGCGAGGAGGCCCGCGCCGCCGGCAAGAAGCGCCACGCCCGCGCCTCGTCCTCCAACGACGCTCCCCGCGCCTGATGCGCCGGACGTAGGACGCGCCGGTCCGCTCCCGGTCCCCGGCTCCGACAGCCGGGCCCGCAGGCGGCTCCGAGAATGTCGCGATGCCATCGAGCGACGCCGCGTCCACGCCCTCCTCTCCCGCCACCGCGCCGGTGCCGGCTTGTGCCGCACCGGCGTTTGCTTTGGCGCAGGCCAGCCGCGCGCTGTGGAGCGCGACGCTGGGGCTGATGACGGCCTTCATGCACACGCCCGCGCCCGCCCATCGCTACCTGCTGGCACGCCGCATCGGCCGCAATTTCGAGACGCTGTCCGGCCAGGAATGCTTCGACGCCCGCAGCCGGGCCAGCTTCGAACGACTGGCGAGCCGCTGGCTCGCGCGCTCCGAAGAGTTCGCGCCTGAACCGGCTCGCCCGCGCGGCGGCCTGCTGCGCCTGCTGTCCTGAGCACCGGGTCGCCGTCGGGCGACCCAACTCTGGCGTTCTGGACCGAAGCCTACAGGACCGGCGGCGCGTGTCCGACAGGGCGCAGCCCGAGCGGTTCGCACACTGCAGGAAACATCCGCACGCACACTTTTCAATGGCGCAAACCAAAGGCATGGCCAAGACGTCGACCCGTTCCTTGTGGAAGGGCGCGATCACGTTCGGCCTGGTGCACATCCCCATCGGCCTGTACTCGGCCACCCAGGAAACGGACGTCGATTTCGACTGGCTCGACCGCCGCACCATGGATCCCGTGGGCTACAAGCGCATCAACAAGCGCACCGGCCGGGAGATCGACAAGGAAGACGTGGTCAAGGGCGTGGAACATGGCAAGGGCAACTACGTGGTGCTCACGCCCGAGGAAATCGCCGAGGCCTATCCGCGCACCACGCAAACCATCGAGATCGAGGCCTTCATCGACGTCGATGCGGTGCCCTTCGTGTATCTCGAGAAGCCCTACTTCACCGCGCCCATCAACAAGGGCGAGAAGGTCTACGCGCTGCTGCGCGAGGCCTTGAAGGACACCGGCAAGGCGGGCCTGGCGCGCGTGGTCATCCACAGCAAGCAGCACCTGGCCGTGGTGCTGCCCTGCGGCCCGGCGCTGGTGCTGAACCTGCTGCGCTGGGGCGGCGAGATCCGCTCCTGGGAGGACCTGCCGTTGCCGGCCGCCGGCAAGGCCGGCATCAAGGACGCCGAGCTGAAGATGGCCAAGCACCTGATCGAGGACATGACCGGCGAGTGGAACGCTGCCGAACTGCGCGACCAGTTCCACGACGCGATCATGAAACTGGTGGAAGCCAAGGCCAAGGCCGGCGACACCGAAACGGTGCAACCGCTGGAGGATGCGCCCGAAGCCCAGGACAGCAATGTGGTGGACCTGACCGAGCTGCTGCGCCGCAGCCTCGGCGGCGGCCACAAGGCCGCGGCGCCGAACAAGGACACCGGCAAGGCGAGCGCGAAAACCCCCGCGAAGACTGCGAAGGCGCCGGCCAGGCATGCACCGCGCAAGCGTGCAACGCCCGCCGGTGCCAAGCGGCCAGCCGCCAAGAGCCCCCGCGCGCGACGCGCCGCCTGAAGGCTGCCATGCAACGCCAACGATTCGGAAACGCCCCATGAAACACCCTCTCGGCACCCTCGGTGCCTTCCTAGCCGGAGCTCTCGCCATGTATTACCTCGACCCCGAACTCGGCGAACGCCGCCGTGCACTGCTTGCCGAACTGGTGAAGAGCGGCCTGCCCGGCGAGCGCCGCCCGCGCGGCCGCATCGTGCGCCGCAGCTATCACCGCGTCACCCAGGCGGACCCGCGCTCCGACGCCGAACTGCGCGCCCGCGTGCAGGACTTGCTGGGCCGCGCCGCCAGCTTTCCGGGGGCCATCCAGGTGGACGTGGAAAACGGGGTGGTCCGCCTGTCCGGCCGCGTCCTGGCCCAGGAGCGCGACGCGCTGCTGCACCAGGTCCTGCAGACGCCGGGGCTGCAAAAGCTGGTGAACGCGATGACGTCGCACGATCGGGCGCAGCAGCTGGCCGGCCGCAAGTCCGACTCGGCGGCGACCACCTCGCCGGCCAGCGCCTGAGGATCGAAGGCGGTAGTGCAAACGGGGCTTGCACCTCGCGTGCATCGGACTAGGATGCGGCGTCTGCACGACGTAAGCCCATGACCCGCAACGCCCGAATGATCGCCGCCGTCGCCATCGCCTGCGTGGTGCTGGTGGCCGTGTCGCTGTACCTGAAGTCCTGGGGCGGCGTTGCGCTGGTGGTCATGGGTGCGGCGGGCTTTGCCTGGTATCGCATCCAGGTGATGCGCGGAGAAGAAGCCACCGAGCGTTTCTTCGACGATGCGGGAGAGGACACCCGGCTCACGAGTTTCCAGGGAACGACCGGTTTCCAGCACGCGTCGCCCAGCGAGATGCCGGTGGACCTGCCCCACCGGGCGCCGCCCACCGCACCCAAGCCTCCGGCCGATCCCCGCTGATCGGCCCGCCAGCCCATCGGGCGGCGCGCGAGCGCTCCGACGCCTGGCCACTGGCGTTGCCTACAGTGCGGTCCAGTTGACCGCTCTAGCTTGGTGTCATTCCTGAATCCCGAGGTGACCCCATGCTCATGAAACTACGCCCTACGGCGGCCGCGCTGATGCTGGCATTGGCCCCGATGACCGGCAGCCTCATGGCGCCGGCGGCGAGCGCCGCCCCGGCTGCGGCGCAGCCCGCGATCGCCAACATCTCCGTCAATTCGGACGCCGGCTTGTCCCCGGGCGCCACCATCCGGCTGCAGCTCGCCACCGCGCCGAACGCCGGCCAAGCCACCGTGACGCTGGGGGACAGCGGCGTTGTCGTGACGATGAGCCAGAAGGGTGCGGGCAACTTCACCGGCAGCCATGTCGTGCGCCGCAATGACCGCATCGATCCCGCCCAGCTCATGACGGCGCGCGTCGTGGTCGACGGCCGCACGGTCTCCCGCCAGTTCCACTATCCACCTTCGTTCCAGGCCCTGGCCATGGGGGCGACGACGGCCCCGGCGTCGGTCCAGGCCCAGGCCCCCGCACCGGCCCAGGTCCAGGTGCAGCCACCGCTCGCGCCGCAGCCCCAGGTCCAGGCGCAGGCGCCGGTCCCGCCGCCCGTCCAGGTGCAAACGTCCCCCGGTCCGCGGATGGTCATCGAGCGCTTCTTCATCCGCTCGTCCGGGCCGGTCGAAGCCGGTCGCGAGCTGAGGTTCCGGTTGCTCGCCTCTCCGGGCGGCGACGCCTGGCTGGACATCCCCGGCGTGATCCAGGGCGTGGACCTGCGCGAAACCCGGCCCGGTGAATACGAGGGCGCCTATACCGTGCGCCAGCGCGACAACCCGGACGCGTTCCGCACTGCCGTCGCCTCGCTGCGGCGCGGCGACGACCGCGTGACGGCGCAGCTGCAATTCAACCTGCCGCCGCAGATCACCGACCTGCAGCCGGCCAATGGCGACCGGATCGTGGGCCGCGGCCGCACCCATATCGGCGCGCGCATCACGGACGAAGGTGGCGGCGTGGATCCGTCGCGCGTGCGCCTGCGCTTGAACGGACGCGACGTCACGGGCGAAGCCCGGATCACGCCGGACGAGGTGCACCTGCGCGCGGACCTGGACCCGGGCCGCTATGCGGTGGAACTGACGGCGCGCGACACCGCGGGCAACATGACCACCAAGACCTGGATGTTCGAGGTGGTGCCCGAACGGCAAGCCGCCAGGGTGGGCGGCGACCTGCCGCTGCAGTTGACGAGCCATCGCAATGAAACGCCCGTCGACGCCGACGGCAACTTGCTGATCCAGGGCCGAACGGTCCCCCATGCGACCGTGCGCGTGCAGGTGGAACAGACGTCCGTGGTCGGTCGTCGCGCGGGCGTATCCAGGGACGTCTTCGACGAAACGATCCAGGCCGACCGCAACGGCCTGTTCAGCGCCGCCGTGCCTCCGCGCGGGCGGGCCGGCACGTTGCCGGGCACGCGCTTCGAGGTGCGGGTGACGGCGTCCAGTGGCAACCAGGCTGCGGAAGAACGCATCACCTTGATCCAGCGCGACGGCTGAAGCCGCCCGGCACCGCTGCCAGCCCCCGCCCCGGCGGGGGTGTTTCATGGGGCGGGCCGACGCCAGCGACTTTTGTCACGAACCGAAGCTCGCGGCAGGACGAGCGGCGCTGCGCGCCTACCGGGCGGGCTGGTCCCTGGACGCGTCATCCCGGATACTTCTTGAAACATCTACGAGGGGGCGCACAGCGCCAAGGGAGAGGCAGGGGAAAAGAGTGAGCTCGTTTCGTGCGGCACCGGGGGGTTGTCCGCACGGTGAACGTCGCTGGGGGTGGGACTTCGTTGCAAGCGGGGTCCCTCATCTGGCCCCGCCCAGGCGGGGCCTTTTTTTTGCCTGCTTCACCCCTGGCGCATGAAGCCGGCCAGGAAATCCGCCAGCGCTCCGTGCGCCGCCAGCGGCAGCACATGGGCCACGTACTGGTCCGGTCGCACCACGACCAAGGCTCCCTGCACCCGGTCGACCCCGCGCAGATCGAAGACGTCAGCGCCCGGCTTCGCCGAGAAGACCTTCTCGTAGTCGCGCAAGCCGTAACGGCCTTTGGGCGGCAGCAGCAACACGGGCAGGGACTCGATCGCCACCTGCTGGTGGGGCTGCTGGAAAACGACGCGCACGTCGAACACCGCGTCGATGTCCTGGCCCGCGGGCGTGTACCTGCGCACCGGCGAATCCGGTGAGGCCTCGAGAAAGCGGCAAAGCGCCCGCACGCCCGTGTGCGCGTCGTCGAGGTCCCCTGCGGCGGCGAAGGCGTACAGCCGCCAGCGGCCGTCGGCCTTGCCGGCGTGTCCCAGGTGCACCGGCTTCGCGTCGGCCACACGGACCACCGGCGCGGAGTGAAAACGGGTCCCGATCACGAAGCCGGTAGCAAGGTGCTGGTGCGCGGCATCTCCGGTGATCAGGGATGGGCCGTACTGCGTGCCGAGGCCGGCAGTGAAGCGTCCGTGCCGTTCGAAATAGCGCTGGAACTCCTTCGGGTCCACACCCTCGGCGGCGCCGGCCAGCGCCTGCCTCGGGCGGTCGCTGAACATCTTCGCCCACTCGCGGTCGAAATCGATCAGCTCCTGCGCCACGACCTGGCGCTCCAGCGAGTAGGTGTGCAGCAGCCGCGGGGCGGCCTGTCCGCGCAGCACCGCAGCCAGCTTCCACCCGAGGTTGAAGGTGTCCTGCATCGAGAAGTTCATGCCCTGCCCGGCCTTCGGGCTGTGCGTGTGGCACGCATCGCCCGCTATGAACACACGCGGTATGCGCGACCCGTCGTCACCCGCGGGGACGTCGTCGTACTTGTCGCAGATGCGCTGGCCGATCTCGTACACCGACCACCAGGGCACCTCCTTCACCTCCAGCGTGTAGGGATGCAGGATGCGCTGCGCCGCCTCGATCAGTTTCTCGATGGTGATGCCGCGATGGGCCACCCGCTCTTCGTCGCCGAGCTTGTCCATCTCCACGTACAGGCGCACCAGGTAGCCGCCCTCGCGCGGAATCACGAGCAGGTTGCCCTGCGCGGACTGGACGGCTGCCTTGCAGCGGATGTCGGGGAAGTCGGTGACGGCCAGCACGTCCATCACGCCCCACGCCTGGTTGGCCGAGTCGCCGGCGAGCTGGCGGCCGATGGACTTGCGCACCGCGCTGCGGGCGCCATCGCAGCCCACGACGTAGCGCGCCCTCACGGTTTCGGCCTGGCCGGCGTGGGCATCGTCCGTGCGTTCCAGCCGCACGGTGACGGGATAGTCGGTTGCGTCGGGGTCGATGGCGAGGTCGACGAAGCGGTGCGCGTAATGCGGCTGCAGGCGGCTCGGCGCGTTGCGCATCACGTCCAGGTAGAAATCGTGCACCCGCGCCTGGTTGAGCACCACGTGTGGAAACTCCGACAGGCCATCCTCCGTGTCCTGCACGCGCCCGTGCCGCACGATGCGCCCGGCATCCGTCTCGTCCGGTTTCCAGAAGGTGACCTCGTTGACCCAGCACGCCTCCTTCAGGACCCGCTCGCTGAATCCGAACGCCTCGAACATTTCCATCGTCCGGCATGCGATGCCATCGGCCTGCCCCAGTTGCAGCGGGCCGTCCTTCTGCTCGACGATGCAGGTGCGGATGTCGCCAAAGCCCGCGAGCTGCGCGGCCAGGGTCAGGCCGGCCGGCCCGCTGCCGACGACGAGCACATCGACGTGTCGGGGAACCGCGTCGACGAACGGCATCGCGCCATCGGCAGGCTCCGTGACATGAGGGTCGCCGGGGCGGAAACCATCCAGGTGGAACTGCATGTGCTTTCGAACTTGGTGGGCGACCACTTTACTGTCAATGGCATGCTCGGTATTACCCCGTAGAACGAATGGATCATTCCGGCGCAAATTAGGCAATTGGCTGGGTCGCCGCGTTCGGATCGCCTACAACGCGAGCCGCTGAGCGTTCTATCTTGAGGGCATGTACAAGCCGCAGCAACAGATCCGCAGAAAGCTGCATGCGATGGCTGTCACGGCGCTGGCGGCCAGCCTGCTGTGCGTCGTGGCTGGCGAAGCGGCAGCCGGTGCGGAAGCGGCGCAGGGAGCGCTGCACGTGAGCGCGGTGGTGCGGCGGCACGCCTCGGTCCGCATGAACGCGCCGCAGTCCCTGACCATCTCCGAGAGCGACGTCCAGCGTGGCTACGTGGACGTGGCGTCTCCCATGGAAGTGACCGTGCGCAGCAACGTACCGGAAGGCTACATCCTGGCGTTGCAGAACCAGGGCGAGCAGGTGCGCGAGGCGGTGGTGCATGGACTGGCCGCGCCGATGGTCGTCAACGCCGGTGGCGGCTCGCTGGCTCGGCCCGCGCCGCGCAACGGCCTCTGGACCGACACGCTCGAACTGCGCGTGCGGTTCCAGCTGTCACCCACCGCGCGGCCTGGCATCCATGCGTGGCCGCTGACGGTGTCGATGATGGGGATGTGAGGTTCTCGCCGCCGGCTGCGTCACGCGGCCGGAATGTCGGCAAGCACGGCCGCCAGCACCCGTGGATCCAGTGGCTTGACGAGATGGTGGTGGAACCCCGCCTGCCGGGAGCGCTCGCGGTCCCGCTCCTGCCCATAGCCGGTGAGCGCGATGAAGGTAGCAGCGCCGGCTTGCGCGCGCAGCTGGTCCGCCAGCTGGTACCCGTCGACGCCCGGCAGGCCGATGTCGAGGATGTAGGCGTCGGCAAGGAAATCCGGAGCGAGCGCGAGCGCGGCCGCGGCATCGCCCGCCGTGCGCACGCGGTGGCCCTGCAACTCCAGCAATGCGGCCAGCGTTTCGAGCGCATCCGCGTTGTCGTCCACGACCATGATGCGCAACCCTTCTGCCGGGTCCTGCGCGGCAGCTTCGGGAATGCGCGCAGGATCACGGATGGCAGCGACACCCATCGGCAACGTGACGGTGAAGGAACTCCCCCTGCCCAGCCCGGGACTCTCGACCTTCACATCGCCACCATGCAGTTCGACCAGGCTCCTGACCAGCGCCAGCCCGATGCCGAGCCCGCCCTGCGAGCGGTCGGCGGTGCGCTGCGCCTGGGTGAAGAGCTCGAACACATGCGGCTGGAACGCCGGGTCGATGCCGATGCCCTGGTCGCGCACGGTGATGCGCACCGACGGCCCTTGCGGATCGACCTGCAGTGCAATGGGACTGCCCGGGGGGCTGTACTTGATGGCGTTGTTCAACAGGTTGGCGAGGACCTGCACCAGCCGGATGCGGTCGCCGCGCAGGGCGATGCGCTCCAGGCCGCCAGGCTGCGCAACGGTGCGGCCGGACGCCTGCAGCAGCGGCTGCATCTGCTCCACTGCATCCGCAACCACGCCCTGCAAGTCCAGCTCCTCCATCTGCAGGGTGATCAGGCCGCGGGTGACCCGTGAGACGTCCAGCAGGTCGTCCACGAGCTTCGTCATGTGCCGGACCTGGCGCTCGATCACTTCGGCGGCGCGAATCGCCCGCGGCCCGTCCGTGCCCGGATGCCGCAGCAGCTGCGCGGCGGTGCCGATCGGCGCCAGCGGGTTGCGCAATTCGTGCGCCAGCATGGCGAGGAATTCATCCTTGCGCCGCTCTCCCTCCCTGCGCGCCTCTTCGGCTTCGTGCAGCGGCGAGACGTCGGTGTTGGTGCCGAACCATTGGACGACCTGGCCGGCCTCGTCCTTCAGCGGAGCGACGAGCGTGAAGAAGGGCCGAAGCTTGCCGTCGCCGCCGCGCAGCGGGATGGTCATCCGGAACGGCTCACCCGTCGCGATGGAATGGCTCCACCGCTCCAGCACCTGCGGCAACACGCGCGGATCCGGCACGCCTTGCCAGCCCCGTATGTCGCCCGGCGTGGTGCCCGTGTACTCGTACCACCGGTCGTTGAACCACTCCACCGAGCCCTTGGCATCCGCGATCCACGCCAGCTGCGGGATGGTGTTGGCCAGCTGCTTCAGGCGCAGTTCGCTGGCACGCAGCGCGCGCTCCGCCAGCAGGCGCTCGGTCACGTCCTCGTGGATCAGCATGACCTCGGTCACCGTGCCGTCGGCCGCCTTGATCGGTCGCGCCGTGGCCTCGACCCAGCGGGCCCTGCCGGGCTTGCCGATCTCGGCGGGATCGTAGTACGCCGCCGGGAGACGTACCGCCTCGCCGGCAAACGCCCGCCGCAGGTGGGCCGTCACCCCCTTGGCCTCGAGCTGCGGGTCGTCGAGCATCCGGTACTCGGTCAGCACGTACTCGAGCAGCGGGTCGCCGTCCTGCGTCCCCCACAGGTCCTTCCAGGCCTGGTTCACCTTCAGCGTGCGACCATCCGCTGATAGCAGTTGCACGCTGAACGGTGACTGGTCGAACAAGGTTTCGAAGCGCTGCTCGGAGGCGGCCCCGGCGCTCGGCGCCGGCGAGTGGGAGTGGGTCACTGGCGGATTGTGCCGGGCCTCTTCCGGCGTCGGACAACAAATACGTCCTGATTTCCCAGGCTTGTTGCAACTGTGACCTGGCCCAGCAGGCGCCTCACGCCGCACCCTCCAGTAAAATCCGGGCTCGCAGGGCGCCTTGGGTCATCAGGACCGGTGGCGCGTTCTTCGATGCGCGGGACCGACCTTGGTCCCATCCTGGCAACCTGATCGGCAGCCGCGGACAACGCAGCTGCGCAATGCCCTCTCCATGATTGCTCTCCCGTACCGGCGCCCGGCGCCAGCCTTGCTTTTTGTGGTCGCCCTTCTGCTGTCAGCCTGTGGCGGCGGCGACCCTTCTCCTGCAGAACCCGGCACCGCTGCCATGCAGGCCGAAGCTCCGGCCGAGGCCCAGCCTGAGCCGCAAGCCGAAGTCCAGCCAGAGCCGCAAGCCGAAGCCCAGCCACAGCCGCAGCCCGACGCTCCGCGCGAAGTGCAGGTCGCCGGCGTCGACGCGAAGCCTGAAGCGCAGGCGTCGATGGAATCCACCGCTGAGGCAGCGCCCATCGGGGGACCCGTGGCCGCAGCCGCCCGGCTGCCGGTTCGCAACCTGTTCAGCGACGACCTGCCCGCGGCAGGCTACGCCGGCGGCGCCACGGTACCGGCCGAAGCGCGAACCGAGGACGTCTCCCGTCCCACCACCGTGATCGGCACCGGTACGGCCCAGAGCTGCACCAGCGCGGCCGTCGTCCGCGCGGTCGCGCGCGGCGGCGTGATCACCTTCAACTGCGGGCAGGAGCCGGTGACCATCGTCATGGCCGCCACGGCCAAGGTCGTGAACGATCGCCGCCGGAAGATCGTCATCGACGGCGGCGGCAAGGTGACGCTGTCGGGCGGGGGCCAGCGGCGGATCCTCTACATGAACACCTGCGACCCGGCCCAGGTCTGGACCTCGCCCACTTGCCAGGACCAGGAATTCCCGCAACTCACGCTGCAGAACCTGACCTTCGTCGATGGCATGGCCAGCGGCACCGGTGCGGCGGAAACGTACGGCGGCGGCGCCGTGTTCGCGCGCGGCGGCCGCCTGAAGATCGTCAGCAGCCGCTTCTTCCGCAACCAGTGCGACCCCAACGGCCCGGATGTCGGCGGTGGCGCGGTGCGCGCCCTCGACCAGTACCATGACCTGCCCTTGTACGTGGTCAACTCCACCTTCGGCGGCCGCGCAGGACAGGGCAACGTCTGCAGCAACGGCGCCGCGCTGTCCTCCATCGGCGTGAGTTACTCCGTGATCAACTCGCTGTTCACGCACAACCGCGCCATCGGCTACGGCGCCAACCCGGCCCGCCCGAACACGCCCGGCGGCGGCAGCGGCGGCGCGATCTACAACGACGGCAACACCTTCCACCTGAGCGTCAGCGGCAGCAGGATCACGAACAACACTGCCAGGGAAGGCGGCGGCGCGATCTTCTTCGTCAGCAACGACCTGACGGGCACGCTGCGCATTTCGAACTCGCTGCTCAAGTTGAACCCGAGCGCGGGATTCGAGACCGCCGGGTTGCCCGGCATCTTCTATCTCGGCAGCGGCGCTGCGCAGGTCGCAGCGTCGACGCTGCTGCCGTGACGCAAGGCGGATCGATCCGGTTGCGTAGTCTTTCTCCCACATCGGGCTGGTGTCTGCGCCGACGGCTGAGACGCCGCCCAGGGCGTTTGCTAGAGGTACAACTTCCGTACAACTCCGTCAAAAGGCAAACACCATGAAAAAACACCTGATCGCGTTCTCCGTTGCGCTGTGCGCCTCCTTCGCCGGCGGTGCCTACGCCGCGGACGGCATGGCCAAGGACGCCTACAAGTCCGCCAAGGACAAGATCGAGGCGCAGGCCAAGAGCGACAAGAAGGCGTGCGAGGGCATGAAGGACAACGCCAAGGACATCTGCCAGGCCGAAGCGAAGGCGAAGGAAAAGATCGCCAAGGCCGAACTCGATGCGCAGAACCATCCCGGCGCCCGCGCCGACGAAAAGGTCCGCCTGATGAAGGCCGAGGGCGAGTACGAAGTCGCCAAGGAAAAGTGCGAGGACGTCAAGGGCACCGCTGCGGCCTGCAAGAAGGACGCCAAGACCGCGTACGACAAGGCGAAGGCTGACGCCAAGCAGGCCAAGACCGCCGAGGCGAAGAAGTCCTGAGGCGCAACATAACGCCCCTGAAGTCGGCGCTCACCGCTGCCCTCGCGCTCTCCTGCACCGTCGTCGCGGCGCAGGAGGACGGGCAGCGTGAAGTCGGCCGTGGCCTGGCCTCGTGGTACGGGCCGGGCTTCCACGGCCGGCCCACCGCGAGCGGCGAGAAATTCGACATGCACCAGTTGACTGCGGCGCATCGCACCCTGCCCTTCGGCACGATCGTGCGGGTTCAGAGCCTGGTCAACGGCCGCACCGTGGACGTGCGCATCAACGACCGCGGTCCGCACATCGGCAAGCGCGTGATCGACCTGAGCCGCGCGGCGGCCCATGCACTCGGCCTCATCGAAGCCCGCACGGGCATCAAGCAGGTGGTGATCAGCGTGCCGAAGAAGAAGGATTGACCGGCGCCTAGCAACGGTAGTCGCTGGCGTCCCGGTCGATCAGGCGCAGCAACGCCGTCCACTCGCGGTCCAGGTGCACGGTGTCCAGGTACGCGTAGTCGTCGTGCTGCCTGGCAGCGTGCTCGCACACGGCCGCTGACGGCAGGATGTACGGCTGCCCCATGCCCAGCGTCTTCACCTGGATCTCGCACGCCCGGTTCAGGTAGAACATGCGCGTGAAGGCCTCGGCGACCGATCGACCGGTGGTCAACAGCCCGTGGTTGCGCAGGATCATGTAATGCTTGTCGCCCATCGACTGCACGATGCGCGTTCGCTCGTCCAGGTCGAGCGAGATGCCTTCGTAATCGTGGTAGCTGACGCGGTTGTAGAACTGCATGCTGATCTGGTTGAGCGGCAGCAGCCCGCATTGCAGGGCCGCCACGGCCATGCCCGCGTCGGTGTGCAGGTGCACCACGCAGTCGACATCCTCGCGGCTCTGGTGCAGCGCGCTGTGGATGGTGAAACCGGCCGCGTTCACCTCGAAGCGGCCGTCGTCCACCGGGCGGCCTTCCACGTCGATCTTCACCAGCGAGGAAGCCGTGATCTCGTCGAAGAACCAGCCGTGGGGGTTGATCAGGAACTGTTCGTGTCGCCCGGGCACGCGCGCCGAGAGATGCGTGTAGATCAGGTCGGTCAACTGGAATTTGGCGGCCAGCCGGTAGGCTGCCGCCAGCTGCACGCGCACGGCCCACTCGTCGTCGGGAATGTCGCGAGGCTGGCGGTTCTTGTGGGGATCGGTGGTCGAGATCATCAGGTTTTCCGATAGGCCTTCAGCGCTTCGACCACCGCGAGCACGTCGGCGCGCGACACGTCCAGGTGCAGCACCACGCGCATGCGCGGCGTGACGCGCATGCGGATGCCGCGGGTCTTCAAGTAGTCGTCGAGCGGCATGCATTCCTCGGGCTGCAGGTTCGCATAGAAGATATTCGTCTGCGGGTGGGAAACGTGGAAGCCCATCTGCTCCATCTCGCGCGCCAGCAGGGCCGCGTTGGCGTGGTCCTCTTCCAGTCGTTCGAAGTTGTGCTCGAACGCGTACAAGCCCGCGGCGGCCAGGACGCCGGCCTGCCGCATCTGGCCCCCGAGCATCTTGCGCCAGCGGGTCGCCTCGGCAATGAAGCCCGCGCTGCCGCACAGCACCGAGCCGACCGGCGCGCCCAGCCCTTTCGACAGGCAGACGGAGACACTGTCGAAGCCACGGGCGAGTTCGGCGGGCGTCGCGCGCTGCTTCACCGCGGCATTGCAGATGCGCGCGCCGTCCAGGTGGGTGGCCAGGCCCCTGCTCCCGGCCAGTGCCAGGACGTCCCGCACATAAGCCTGGGCCAGCACGCGGCCGCTGATCGTGTTCTCCAGCGCAATCAGCCGGGTGCGGGCGAAATGCTTGTCGACGGGCTTGATCGCCGCCTCGATGGCCGCCAGGGAAATGCTGCCGTCCGCCTCGTTCGGCAACGGCTGCGGCTGGATGCTGCCCAGCACGGCGGCGCCGCCGCCCTCGAACTTGTACGCATGCGCCTCCTGGCCGGCGATGTATTCGTCGCCGCGCTGGCAGTGCGTCATCAGCGCAACCAGGTTGCCCTGCGTGCCTGAAGGCACGAAGAGACCCGCCTCGAACCCCAAGCGTTCGGCCACCGTGGCTTGCAGGCGCTGGACCGTCGGGTCTTCGCCGTAGTCGTCGTCGCCCACCACCGCCGCATGCATCGCGTCGCGCATGGCGCGCCCCGGAGCGGTGACCGTGTCGCTCCTCAGGTCGATGGTGCGGGCCATGCCGGCTTACTCGCCCTTGATGTTCGCCACCTGGGCGACCCTGGCCCACTTGGCCGTTTCGAAGGCGATGTACTTCTCGAACTCCTCCGCCGACCCGCCCGCGACTTCGGAGCCGGTCTTGGCGAGCGATTCGCGCACGTCCGGCATCTTCAGGATGCGGTTGATCTCGGCATTCAATTTGGCGATCACCGGCCGCGGGGTTCCCGCCGGGACGAGCACGCCGCCCCAGGACACGGCTTCGAAGCCCGGTTGGCCCAGTTCGGACACGGTGGGCACGTTGGGCAGGTGCGGCAGGCGCGTGGTCGTGCCGACAGCCAAGACCTTCAGGCGCCCCGCCTGGACATGTTGCAGCGAAGAGGCGCCGGTGGTGAACATGGCCTGGATGTGGCCGCCGATCATGTCGTTGAGCGCCAGGCCGTCGCCCTTGTAGCTGATGCGCTCCATCTTGATGCCCGCGTTCATCATGAACAGCTCCATCGCGAAGTGGCCCGCGGTGCCCGTCCCTCCCGTGCCGTAGGAGAACTTGGCAGGATTGGCCTTGGCCTTGGCGACGAGTTCCTCGACGCTGTTGACGCCTGCATTGGCGTTGACCACCAGCATCAAGGGCACCAGGTTGGTCAGGACGACCGGCGCCAGCTCCTTGGCCGGGTCGATCGGCATCTTGTAGATGCTGGCATTGATCGCATTCGGGCCCACGTTGCCCATCAGCAGGGTGTGGCCGTCCGCCGGCGCCTTGGCGACGTGCTGCATGGCGATGATGCCGTTGGCGCCGGCGCGGTTCTCGATCACCACGGACTGCTTCCAGGCATCGCCGAGTTTCTGCCCCAGCACCCGGGCGACCACGTCCGAAGCGCCACCCGGCGGGTACATGACGACGAACTGGATCGGCTTGCTGGGGTACTCCTGGGCGACGGCGGGCGCGAGAGGCCCGAAGGACAGTGTCAACGCGCCGATGGCGCAGAGCAGGGATCGCATTTGCATGATGGTTCCTCGGCGCAACGCGCCAGCTACGACATGGGGGTAGAAAAACGTTCTAGACGAATTCGTTCTTCAGCTGGCTTTCACCTCGCAAGAGGCGTTCCATGTTCTCGACCAGCAGGTCGATCACGTTGTCCTCGTACTTCTGGGTTTCGCCGGCCGAATGCGGCGTGATGAAGACGTTGGGCGTCGTCCAGAGGGGCGACGCGGCGGGCAGCGGTTCCTCCCACACGCAGTCCAGCGCCGCGCCGGCGATGGTGCCCGCTTTCAGCGCCTCGATCAGCGCCGGCTCGTTGACCACCTTGCCGCGCGCCACGTTGACCAGGTAGGCCGAGCGCTTCATCGCGGCCAGGGCCTGCGCGTCGATGATGTTTTCCGTCGTCGGGTTCAGGTTGCAGGTGAGCGCGACGAAGTCCGCCTGCGGCAGGACGGACTTCAGCTCCTGCGTGGCCACCACCTGGTCGGCCGCGCCGGCCCCCTTGGACGGATCCCGCTTGACGCCGATCACCTTCATGTCGAAGGCCTTGGCCAGCTTGGCCAGCCGGGAGCCGATGCGCCCCATGCCGACGATCACCAGCGTCTTGCCACCGAGCTCGTCCTCGCGCAGCGGAATCTCGGAGATGAGGCCGCGCCACTTGCCGGCTGCCTGGTTGTCGCGTGCCATCGGCAGCTTGCGCGCCATCGCGAGGATGAGCGCGATGGCGTGCTCCGACACTGCGCGTTCATTGACGCCTTGCGCGCTCGCGACGCGAATGCCTGCCGCCCCCAGTTGCTCTTTCGAATACTGGTCGGTGCCTGCGCTGATCGACTGGATCAGGGCGAGCCGGCCGGCCGACGGGATGAATTCGTTGCGCCAGAAACCCGAGACCGACAGGACATCGGCTTCGCCGATGCGCGCCTTGAGTTCGTCCAGCGATCGCACTTCGAACGATTCGATGCCCGTGTTGCGCAACAGGAAGCGCTCGCGCATGCGGTAGGCCGGATGCGCGAAGCAGATGGTGATCTTGTCTTTTGGCGGGAGCTTGCGTGTCATGGATGGGTCGTGTGTGGTTTATTGCGCGGCGGTGACAATCAACTCGACGCGGACGCGCGGGTCGTGCATGGCCACCTTCGCACAGGCGCGCGTGGGCGACTCGCCCTTGACGATCCAGCCGTCCCAGACTTCGTTGAAGCCGTCGTAGTCCGCCATGTCGCCCAGCCAGATCGTGACGCTGAGCACGCGGGTCTTGTCCGAACCCGCCTGCGCCAGCATGTCGTCGACCTTGGCGAAGGCTTCACGCGCCTGCTGCCGGATGTCACCCGACAGGTCATTGGCGGTCTGGCCGGCCAGGAAGACGAGCCCGTTGTGGACGATGCCGCGGCTGCGGCGCTGGTTCTGGTCGATGCGTTGGATGTCTGTCATGGAGGGCTGCCTGGAAGGCGGCCATCGTAATCCAACCGCCGGCACTGCCCGACCGCCAGGGCCATAACCGGATGGCATAGGCTCGCTCCCACAAATTCAATTTCCCTGGCCTGCATCACACCCTACAGTCCCGTGTTTGCCGCCACGGCGGCCATGCCAGCAGGAGTCAGTACATGGAACTCGCAACGAAGGAAGCGCGGCCGCAGGCCGGCGCCAGCAACCCGACGATCCGCCGGGTCGGCGTCTTCCTGGGTGCGGTGGTCACGGACATCGACCTGTCCAGGCCGCTGGACCCGCCGGCCATCGAAGCGCTGAAGCAGGCGCACGCCGAACACGGCGTCCTGGTTTTCCCGGATCAAGTGATCTCGTCCGAGGACCTCAAGCGCTTCGGCCGGTACTTCGGGCAACTGAGCGTGCACCCTTTTTCCACCAGCACCGCCGACGCCCCCGAGCTGATCGTCTACGACAACAAGGAAGGCAACCCGCCCGCGCCCACCGACATCTGGCACACGGACGAGACCTTTCGCGAGGCGCCTCCGATGGGCACGGCCCTGTGCTCGAAGATCGTTCCCGAGGTCGGCGGCAATACCGCGTTCGCCAGCATGACGGCCGTCTACGAGGGCCTGTCCGACCGCTGGCAACGGTTTCTCTCCGGCCTGGAAGCCGTCCACGACTTCAAGCCGTTCCGCAGCCTGTTCCCCAACGACCGCGCGGGCATCGAGAAGATGCGCAAGTTCGAGGACATCTACCCGTCCGTGACGCACCCGGTGGTCACCGTGCACCCGATCACGGGCCGCAAGGTGATCTTCGTGAACCCGCAGTTCACGCTCCACATCAAGGGCATGGCCGAGGACGAGAGCCGCATGATCCTCGAGATGCTGTACCGCAAGACGCTGATCCACGAGTACCAGTACCGGCATCGCTGGGAGGCGAACATGCTGGTGTTCTGGGACAACCGCAACGTCCAGCACTCGGCCTTGCACGACTACTACCCGCAGCGCCGCCTGATGGAGCGCGTCACCATCGCCGGCACGCGGCCGATCCCGGCCGATCCGCCCGCGGACGAGAGCGATCTGCGCCGCTACCTCATGCCGCCGCTGTCGAAGTTCCGGAACGCGGGCACGGTCCAGAAGCGGCAGTTGGACCTCTGATCGCATCCGGCAAGATCCACCGTCCAAACGAACAGGGCGCGCGCTCCGCAAGGGGCGCTGCGCCTGAAGTCATTTCAGGCTACAGGAGACAATCCACCATGCAACCGATCTCACGCCGCACCTTCACCCGCACCCTCGCCGCTGCCGTGGCAGCCGCCGGCCCCCTCGGCGTCTTCGCCCAAGGCGCCTACCCGGACAAGACCATCCGGCTGGTCGTACCCTACCCGCCCGGCGGTTTCACCGACATCCTCGGCCGGCTGATCGCCACGAAGCTGCAACCCGCCCTCGGACAGTCCGTCATCGTCGACAACAAGGGGGGCGGCGGCAGCTCCATCGGCACCGCGTTCGTGGCCCGCGCCCCCGCGGACGGCTACACGCTGCTGCTGGTCGCCCCCGACTTCGCCATCAACGAAAGCCTGATGGAGTCGCGCCTGGGCTATGACGCGCGCAAGGACTTCGCGCCCGTCATCCGGGCCGCCTGGTCGCCGATGGTGCTGGTCACGAACCCTTCCGTGGCCGCGAAGAACGTGGCGGAACTGATCGCGGTCGCCAAGGCCAGTCCCGGCAGACTCAGCTTCGCATCGGGCGGCACCGGCACCGGCTCGCATCTGGCGCTGGAACTGTTCAAGACGCGGGCCGGCATCGATCTCGTGCACGTGCCGTACAAGGGCAATGGACCGGCGACCTCCGACTTGCTGGGTGGCCAGGTTGCGGGAATGTTCCTGCAATACGCCGTCGCGAAGCCTCATATCGACAGCGGCAAGCTCAGGGTGCTGGCGACCCCCAGTGGCAAGCGCTCCCCGGCGATGCCGGATGTGCCCACGATCGCCGAGACCGGCCTGCCCGGCTTCGACGTGGAGCCCTGGTTCGGCATCGTGGCACCGGCGGGCACTCCGGCACCCATCGTCAACCGCCTGAACGCGGAGATCGCGAAGGTCATGCAGCAGGCGGACGTGAAGGAGAAACTCGCTGCCGGCGGCGCGGTGCCGTCGATCTCGTCCCCGCAGGAATTCGGGCGCTTCATCGACACCGAGGTCGTGCGCTGGGCCCAGGTGGTGAAGGCGTCGGGCGCCAAGGCCGAATAGCCGCATGGCGATCGACCTGCACGCGCACTGGGTGCCGCGCGAGCTGGCACGCGCCCTGCGCGAACGCAGCGACGCCGTGCCGCGCATCGAACCTGGGCCGGCGGGTGGCGAGCGGCTGGTGATGCCGATCGGAACGCTGGCCTTCCATCCGGGCTACGTCGAGCCTGCCGGGCGCCTGGCATTCATGGACCGCGTGGGCGTGCGAAGGCAGTTGCTTTCCCTCCCGGGCCTGTTCGGTGTCGACAGTCTTCCCGTCGCCGAGTCGGCGCCGCTGGTGCGCGGCTTCAACGACGCGCTGGCGGCGCTGTGCCGAACGCACCCGCTGCGTTTTGCCGGCCTCGCGGCGCTGCCGCTGGCGGACACGGATGCGGCCGTCGCCGAACTGCGGCGGGCGAGACAAGACCTCGGCCTGCTGGGCGCCATCCTTCCGGTGGATGCCTTTCTTTGCGAAGCCGACGCTGCGCGGATCGCGCCGATCTTCGCCGCCGGAGATGAACTGGGCGCGCATTTCTTCGTGCACCCGGGACGCATGCCGGGCAACCGGCCGCTGCCGCCCGCCCCGCGCGATCACGAACTCGCCCGGCGGGCGCTCGCCGTGCAGCACGAGGTGGGCGAAGCCATGGTCACGCTGCTGCTGTCGGAGTTCCTGCAGCCCTGGAGCAATGTCACCGTGCACGTGGCGAACCTCGGGGGCACGTTTCCTGCCGTGGTCGAGCGCATGGATCACATGGTGCAGCTGCGCGACCCCGCGCGCTCCCTTCCGTCCAGCCGCGCGCACCGCGTATGGGTCGACTGCGCCTCCCTGGGCGCGGGCGCACTCCAGCAGGCGGTGCGCGTGTTCGGCGCCGACAAAGTGGTGCTGGGGACGGATTGCCCGATCTTCGACACGGAGCGCACCCTGGCGGCCGTGCGCGAGGCCGGGCTGTCTGCGCCCGACCAGCAGCGCATCCTGACAGGCAACGCCGACGCGCTGCTGGCGCGACTGGCCTGAATCACAAGCCAAGCGGACGGGCGTCTGGTTATCCTCCTCGCATGTCCATGATGGATCGATTGAAGATCCGCCACCTGCGGGCGCTGGTGGCGGTGGCGGAACAGGGCACGCTCGTGCGTGCGGCCGACGTGCTGTCCATCACACAGCCGGCCGTCTCCAAGACACTGGCGGAACTGGAAGGCATCGTCGGCCGCCAGCTGTTGGAGCGGACCTCCAAAGGCGCCACGCTGACCGCGGCCGGCCGGGTGCTGCTGCGCCATGCCGGCGCAAGCCTGCGCGCCCTGAACGAAGGCCTGGACAGCCTCGCCACAGGACAGGAGGGCGAGGCGCCCACGTTGCTCATCGGCGCGCTGCCCAACGTAGCGGCCACCGTGCTGCCCCCGGCCCTGTTGCGCTTCGCCGAAACCGATCCGCGCGTGCGCATCAGCGTGCGCACCGGCAGCAACGCCCAGCTGATCGCCGCGCTGCGCCAAGGCGTGCTGGACCTGCTGATCGGCCGCCTGGCCGAACCTGCCGACATGCAGGGCTTGAGCTTCGAGCAGCTCTACACGGAGTCCCTGGTGCTGGTCGTGCGTCCGCAGCACCCGCTCGCCGGCTGCAGGAACATCGATCCGGAGCTGCTGCGCAAGCACCGGCTGGTGCTGCCCGATGCGGGCACGCGGGTGCGGGAGGCGGCGGACCGCTTCTTCGTCTCGAGCGCCCTGGGACTGCCGGTGCAGACCATAGAAACCATCGACATCGCGTTCGGGCGCAGTTACGTGCTGCAGTCCGATGCGGTCTGGTTCGTACCACTGGGAGCGATCGAGAACGACCTGCGCCAGGGCACCTTCGTGCGCCTGCCGATCGACACGCGGATCACCGAGGGGCCCGTCGGGCTTACCCGTCGCGTGGACCGGGTCCCGTCGGACGCACTCGACCAGCTGATGGAGGAGATCCGGCAGAGCGCGAGCGAGTGGTTGAACCGCGCTGCTCTACCGTGAGGCATCAAGGTATCGTCCCAACAACCGATTGAAAGCAGATGAGCAAGACTGAAACGGCGACGGCGTCGCCGGACGCGGACGTGATCGTGGTGGGTGGCGGGCCCGTGGGCATGGGACTGGCCATCGAGCTGGGACAGCGCGGCATCCGCTGCATGGTCGTCGAGCGCTACGCGCAGCCGCAACCCATTCCCAAGGGGCAGAACCTCACGCAGCGCACGATGGAGCACTTCCATTTCTGGGGCGCGGAAAAGCAATTGCGCGCCGCGCGCACGATCCCGCCCGAATACGGCATCGGCGGCCTGACCGCCTACGGCAGCTTGCTGGGACCGTACTCCTACGACTGGCTGCAGCGCGACCTGGTCCGGCCCTATTACTACACCGCGAACGAACGGCTTCCCCAGTACGCCACCGAAGCGGTGCTGCGCGCCCGCGCGGCCGAACTGCCATCCATCGAGACGCTCTACGGCTGGGAGGTGGAGTCCGTGCAGCAGGACGAGGACAGCGTCACCGTGACGGTGCGCGAGCGCAAGGGCGAGGCCCGGCGCGTGCTCCGCGCGGCCTATGCGGTGGGCTGCGACGGCGCGCGCTCGACCGTGCGTGAGCAGGCGAACATCTCGCAGACGCGCACCGACCACGACCGCGTGATGGTGTTGCTGGTGTTCCGTTCCAGGCAGTTGCACGAACTACTGCAGCGCTACCCCGGCAAGTCTTACTACAACGTGCTGCAGCCCCAGCTGCAGGGCTACTGGAAGTTCCTGGGCCGCGTGGACCTGGGCAACACGTGGTTCTTCCACGCGCCCGTGCCGGCCGGCACCACCGCGGACAACTTCGATTTCAAGGCGTTCCTGCACGAGGCCGTGGGCGCCGAATTCGAAATCGAATTCGAGCACATCGGGTTCTGGGACTTGCGATTCGCGATCGCCGACCGTTACCGCGCCGGCCGCGTCTTCATCGCCGGCGATGCGGCGCACAGCCATCCGCCCTATGGCGGCTACGGCGTCAACTCGGGGCTGGAGGATGCGCGCAACCTGGGCTGGAAGCTCGCTGCCGCCCTGCAGGGCTGGGGCGGCGAGGCGCTGCTGGACACCTACGACGCGGAACGGCGGCCGGTGTTCGCCTCCACCATCGATGACTTCATCGCGCGATCCATCTCCGAGGACCGCGCTTTCCTGGAGACCCACGACCCGGCGCGTGACCGCGCGGGCTTCGAGGCGGCATGGCAGGCGCGCGCCGCGGGAGCGGTGGGCGAGGTGCACGCGTTCGAACCGAATTACGAAGGCTCGCCGGTGGTTCTGCCGGGCGCTGGCGCAGGCAGGGCATCCAGCGCCAAGGGCTCGCACCGCTTCGAGGCGCGCGCCGGCCATCACCTCGCCCCCGCGGCGCTTGCCGGCGGCCAGAATGTGTACGAGGCGCTGGGCGCCGGCTTCACGCTGCTTGCATTGGATGCCGATGCGAACGGCGTGGCCGCCTTTCGCGAGGCCGCGACGCGGCTGAAGCTGCCGCTCGCCGTCATCGAAGCCCCGGCGCAAGGCGAGGCCCGGCGCTACGCGGCCCGCTGGGTGCTAGTGCGGCCCGACCAGTTCGTGGCCTGGGCCAGCGAGGACGCATTCGCCAGCCCGGAGACGGCGCTGCGCGTGCTGTCGCTGGTGCAGGGTCGCCCTGCCTGAACATTCACTGCAAACACCAGGAGTTCCACCATGCATCGACAGTTCTTCCCCGCGCGGCGCACCGCGCTGCGCGTCGCCACGGCGTTCGGCGCCGCCACGCTGCTGGCCGCTTCCCTGGCGCCAGTGATGGCCCAGGACAAGTACCCTTCGTCCGCCGTCAAGCTGGTCGTGCCGTTCGGCCCGGCCACCGGCCCCGACATCCTGGGCCGCACGCTGGGACAGAAGCTGTCGGAGAAGTGGGGGCAGCCCGTCGTCGTCGACAACAAGAACGGCGCCAGTTCCGCCATCGGCACGCAGTTCGTCGCCGCCGCGGCGGCGGATGGCCAGACGCTGATGGTCACGGCCAACACGCTGGTGCTGAACAAGGCGCTGCGCCCCGGCGCGGCCTACGACCCGGTGAAGGACCTGCAACCGATCGCGCCGCTGGCGATCGGGCGGCTCAGCCTGGTCGCGCACCCCAGCCTGGGCGTCAAGACGGTCCAGCAGCTCGTGGCGCTCGCCAAGTCCAAGCCGGGTGAAATCAATTACGCCTCTCCCGGCAACGGCACGCCGCACCACCTGGCAATGGAGCTGTTCGTGCAGGGCACGGGGACCAACCTCACGCACATTCCCTACAGCAGCACGCCGGCCGCGGTGAAGGACGTGCTGGGTGGCGAGGTCAAGCTGATGTTCCTGCCGATTCATGTGGCGCAGGCGCAGGTGAAGGCGGGCAAGCTGCTGATGCTGGCCTCCGGCGGCAAGCAGCGCGCCGAGGCCACGCCGGACGTGCCCTCGGTGGCCGAGGCCAGCGGCGTGAAGGACTTCGACGCCGACATCTGGTACGGCATGTACGCGCCGGCGGGTACGCCGCCCGCCGTGGTGGCGCAATTGAACCGGGACGTCAATGCGCTTCTCACGTCGCCGGAGATCAAGGCCGTCTTCGCCCAGCAGGGCATGTCGACGCTTCCCGGCACGCCGCAGGACCTGGCGAACCTCACGCGCAACGACCTGGCCCGGTGGACCAAGGTGGTGCAGACCGCCAACATCAAGGCGGATTGAGCATGCAGCCGGTGGCGATCGAGACCGTCCTGACGGAGGACAACGTCACGCTGCAAGTTGCCTGGATCGCGCCGCGCGATGCGACCAGGCCGGTCTTGCTGGCCACGCACGGCGTGGGCAACAGCTTCACGCTCTCGGGCCTGTGGCGCGCACTGCAGGTGCTGGCCGCCAGGGACGGCTGGGGCGTGGCGATGATGAACAACCGCGGGCACGACTGGGTGGCCATGAACGCGGGCGACCGCCGCTGGATCGGCGCGGCTTACGAAAAGATCGAAGACAGCGTGCTCGACTTCCAGGCGGGCCAGCGCTGGTTGCGCGAGCGCGGACACCGCCGGATCGTGATGGCCGGACACAGCCTGGGCGGTTTGAAGGCCTGCTACACGCAGGCGCACCATCCCGTCGACGACGTCGTTGCGCTGGCGATGTTTTCCTCGCCCCGCCTGCCCGACGACAAGGTGTGGGACTGGGCCGCCCACCAGCAACTGATGGCGCGCTGCGAGGACATGGTGGCCCGAGGCCGAGGCCAGGAGCTGATGCATGTCGACATGCCCACCAACACGCCCGCGATGAAGGGCCTCATGTGTTACGCCACCTACATCAACAAGTACGGCCCGGACGCAGCCACCACCGCGCTGCGCTACGCCGATCGCATCCGTGTTCCGGCGTTCCTGCTGGCCGGCGACCATGAGAAGCCCCAGCTTTCGTTCTCCATCGACATGGAAGCAGCGCTGGTGAACGCCCCATCGGTGCGGCGGGTGGCCGTCGAAGACTGCGACCACATCTACACCAACCGCATCGAGCAAGTGGCGAGCGCCACGAACGAATGGCTGCACGGGCTGTGCCGGTGAGGTCGATGAAAGGGAGGACATGAAGGCCGCTTATTACGAGAAACAGGGTCCGGCGACTGAAGTCCTGCGCATCGGTGACCTGCCCACGCCGCAACCCGGGCCGGGCGAAGTGCGAGTGAAGCTGCGCTGTTCCGGCGTGAACCCATCGGACTGGAAAACGCGCAAGGGCGGCGGTAACCGCAAGCTGATCGCGCCCCTGATCGTGCCGCACAGCGATGGCACGGGCGTGATCGACGCGGTGGGCGAAGGCGTGCCCGCCAGCCGCGTGGGCGAGCGCGTGTGGCTGTGGAACGGCCAGTGGAAGCGGGCCTTCGGCACGGCCGCCGAGTCCATCGCGTTGCCGGCGGTGCAGGCCGTGCCCCTGCCGCCGGGGACGAGCGACGTCGAAGGGGCGTGCCTGGGCATTCCTGCCTTCACCGCGATGCAAGCGGTCCGGCTGGCCGAACTCGGCCCGGGCAAGACCGTCCTGGTCCAGGCTGGCGCGGGCTCCGTGGGCCGCTACGCGATCCAGATGGCCAAGGCGCGCGGCGCGACGGTGCTGGCCACGGTGAGCAGCGAGGGCAAGGCCGCGCACGCCCGGTCCGCCGGGGCCGACCACGTCATCGACTACAAGCGCGAGGACGTCGCGGCACGCGTGCGCGAGATCACCGGTGGCGCGGGCGTGGACGAGGTGATCGAGATGAACCTCACGCGCAACGCTGCCGCCTACCCCGGCATGATCCGGCCGCACGGCCGCGTGATCGTTTACGGCGTGGAGGGGGCCGACGCAAGCCTGCCCGCGCTCTGGCTGATGCAGAACAGCATCGCGCTGAAATTCTTCCTGGTCTACGAACTCCCGGCGGAGGATCGCCGGGCCGCGCTGGCCGAACTGGACGCGCTGCTGCGCGCGGGCAGGCTGACGCACGTGATTGCGATGGAACTGCCGCTGGCCGAGGTGGCGCGCGCGCACGACCTGGTCGAAAGCGGGGCCGTCACGGGGAACGTGGTACTGCGCGTGGCGGACTGAAGCAGCAGGCGACCTTTGCCCTTTCGGGCAGTTGCCCCCGCGCCCGGCAGGGCAAAGAATCGCCGCATGGACCGTACCGCGGAAAACCATCCGGGCAACGTCCGTTGGCACCTGCCCGCGGCCGCCGCAGGCGTGGCCGCCATCTACTACGCCGGGGCCAAGCTGGGTCTTGCGCTCACTTCCGCCCCCCTGCCGATCTCGGTGCTCTGGCCGCCCAACGCACTGCTGCTGGCTGCGCTGCTGCTTTCTCCCCGCCGCTGGTGGTGGGGCCTGATCGCCGCGGTTTTCCCCGCCCACCTGCTGGCGCAGGCGCAAGGTGACGTGCCGATGGTCATGGCCCTGTGCTGGTACGTCAGCAACGTCTGCGAAGCCCTGATCGGAGCCGGGCTCATGGCGTGGCTGGGCGGGCCCGGGCCGGTGCTGCGCAGCGCCCGTTCCGTCCTCATCTTTCTCTGCGTCGCCGTCGCCGCTCCTTTTCTCAGTTCGTTCCTCGATGCCGCTTTCGTCGTGGCGGTCGGCTGGGGCGATGTTCCTTACGCGACCCTTTGGGAAGTGCGGTTCTTTTCCAACATGCTGTCGGTCCTCATCTTCGTTCCGGCACTGGTGACCTGCGTGCAGGCGCCTGCCGGCGAGTTTCCCCGCCTGTCACGCTCCCGCGCGCCGGAGGCCGCCCTGCTGGCCGCGGGCCTGCTGACAGCCTGCACCATCGCCTTCAATTTCGGCTCGATCCAGCCCGCGGCGCTCAGCCTGCTGTGCCTGCTGGTGCCGTTCCTCCTCTGGGCGGCCTTCCGGTTCGGTCCCTCCTTCATCAGCACCGCCTATGCCGGTGTCGCCGTGCTGGTCATCGTGTCCACCTCGCAGGGCCACGGGCCGTTCGTGCAGGACGCCAGCATGGATGCCGTCCTGCCGATCCAGCTGTTCCTGATCGCCATGGCGCTGCCCTTGCTGCTGCTGGCTGGGTTGAACCAGGACCTGCGGGCCGCGCAGGGCAGGCTGCGCGAGGCGCGGGGACTGGTCGAGGCGGTGTTTCGCCACAGCCCCGACGCGCTGGCGGTCACCCGGCAGTCGGACGGCCACGTGCTGCAGGCCAATGCCGGCTGGTGGAACCTGCCGCCGGGCCAGTCCGGGCGAATGCCCGACGAAAGCGAGTTGACGTTCGGTGATGCCGACGGCCAGGAGAGGGTGGTGCTGGTGTGCACCACCGGCGTCGACGTGGATGGTGAAGCCTGTGACATCCGCATGGCGCGCGACGTCACCGCGCAGCGGCGGGCCGAGGCCGACGCCAGGGAGCAGGACCGGCAGCTCAAGCACCTGGCGCGCGTGGCCTCGCTCACCGATTTCTCGGGCACCCTCGCCCACGAACTGAACCAGCCGTTGGCCGCGATCCTGAGCAACGCCCAGGCCGCACTTCGCATGCTCGACCACACGACGCCCAATGTCACGGAAATCCGGGCCATCCTGCGGGACATCGCCGAAGCGGACAAGCGGGCGGGCGTGCTGATCCACCACCTGCGCCTGCTGATGAAGAACAGCGACGAGGCCTTTGCCCCGCTCGACACCAACCACATGGTGGAGGAGGTCCTGGCGCTGGTGCACGGCGAATTCATCTCGCGCAAGGTCGAACTCAAGACCAGCTTCTGCGGGGACCTTCCGCAGGTTCGCGGGGACCGGGTGCAATTGCAGCAACTGGTGCTGAACCTCGTGCTGAATGCCTGCGAAGCCATGGAGCAAGGCGGCCGGCCGGAACGCGTGCTGAGCGTCGGCACGCACCATGGCGCGGACGGCACGGTGCAGATCCTGGTGACGGATACCGGCCCCGGCATCCAGCCGGACCTGATGCCGGGGATCTTCAAACCGTTCTACACCACCAAGACGAACGGGCTCGGGCTGGGCCTGTCGATCTGCCGCAAGATCGCGGCCAACCACGGCGGTTCCCTGTCCGTGCGCAGCAGCCCGGGCGAGGGCGCGAATTTCCGCGTCGTCCTGCCGTCCGCGCACGCCGCCCGTTAGGGCTGTGCCATTGCCCTAAAGGCCCATATGCCCCAGGGCCCACGGTGCTTACATTGACCCGTGGGCCACCCCAAGGAAGCACGATGCGAACACTCCCCCTTGCCGATGCTGTCGCCCTGATCCCCGACGGCGCCAGCCTGATGATCGGCGGTTTCATGGGCGTCGGCACGCCGGAAGGTGTGGTGGACGAACTGGTGCGGCAGGGAAAGCGCAACCTGACCGTCATCGCCAACGACACCGCCTTGCCTGGCACGGGCATCGGCAAGCTGGTCCGGGCCAGGCTGGTGAAAAAGGCGATCGTCAGCCACATCGGGACGAACCCCGAGACCCAGGCGCAGATGATCGCCGGCGAAATGGAAGTCGACCTGGTGCCGCAGGGCACGCTGATCGAGCGCATCCGCGCCGGTGGCTTCGGGCTTGGCGGCATCCTCACCGCGACCGGCGTGGGCACCGAGGTCGAGGAGGGCAAGCAGAAGATCACGGTGGCCGGCAAGCAATACCTGGTGGAACCCGCATTGCGGGCCGACTTCGCATTGGTCCTTGCCTTCCTCGCGGACTACCTCGGCAATCTCTCCTATGCGCTGACGGCACGCAACTTCAACCCGGTGATCGCGATGGCGGCGGACACCGTGATCGCATCGGCCGACAACATCGTGCCGGTGGGCGTGATCTCGCCGGACCAGGTCATCACGCCCGCCCCGCTCGTCGACTACCTCGTTGCACAGGCCTGACACCATGGACGCCCAGACCATCATCGCCAAGCGCATCGCCCTCGAACTGCAGAACGGCACGCTCGTCAACCTCGGCATCGGCATTCCGACGCGGGTCGCCAATTTCGTGCCGCCCGGCGTCAAGGTGTATTTCCAGTCCGAAAACGGATTGATCGGCACCGGCGCGGTGCCCGAGGAAGGCATGCATCACCGCATGCTCACCGACGCCGGCGGCCGGCCCGTCTCCGCGCTGCCCGGCGCCTGCGTGTTCGACAGCGCCATGTCGTTCGGCCTCATCCGCGGCGGCCACCTCGCCATGACCGTGCTCGGCGGCCTGCAGGTCGACCAGGGCGGCCGCCTGGCCAACTGGAAGATCCCGGGCAAGATGGTTCCGGGAATGGGCGGAGCGATGGACCTCGCCTCGGGCGCCAAGCGCGTGGTGATCGCCATGCAGCACAGCGCCAAGGGCAAATCGAAGCTCGTGAAGACCTGCACGCTGCCGCTGACGTCGGCGCGGCCGATCGACCTGCTGGTGACGGAACTGGCCGTGATCGCATTCCCGGATGGGAAGGCGACGTTGATGGAAACCGCGCCGGGAGTGTCCGTCCAGCAGGTGCTGGCCGCCACCGAGGCGGAGCTGGTGGTGCCTGACAGGGTGCCGGAGATGGCGATCTAGCAGCCGGGGCGGCAGCGTCACCGCCAGAGCGCGGGAACGATGTCGACGAACAGGATCTTCACGATCGTCATCCCGGGAAAGATCATGGCGTAGGCCAGGTCGGGCCGATCGGTCGGCGTGAGCTTGTTCGAATAGGCCAGCACCGCCGGATTGCCGCAGGCCCCGGACACGATGCCCGCCACTTCGTCGTAGGGCAGCTTGAACACCAGCAGGCCCAGCACCATGATCGGGATGATCAGGGCGGCGAGCACGATCGCGCCCAGCACCAGCATCTGCAGTCCGTTGCCGGCCACCGTCGCGGCAAACTTCGGCCCCGAGGACATACCCACCTGCGCCAGGAACAGCGTGAGCCCGAGATTGCGCAACACGAGATTGGCCGACAGCGGAATGGTCCAGTTCAAGCCGCCGGTCCGCCGCAGGTTGCCCAGGATCAACGCCATGACCAGGACGCCGGCGAGCCCGATGGAAAGCTTGCCGACGCCCGGCAGCGGAAACTGGATGGCGCCCAGCACGAAGCCGAGCGCCATGCCCAGGCCGATCGAGATGTAGCTGAATTCCGCGGTTCCCTTGATCGAGTCGCCGAAATAATGGCGCAGCGCGGCGAAGTCGTTGCGATGGGCCAGCATGCCGACGCGGTCACCAAACTCCAGCACCATGTCCGGGCGCGGCAGGATGTTGGTATCGCCCCGGCGGACCTGCGCGATCACGACCGCCCTGTCGCCAGGCAGAATCAGGTCGCCGATCGGTTTGCCCACCACGTTCGCCCTGGAGGCGAACACGCGGATGTAGTCGAGGTCGCTGCGGTCCTTCAGCAGGCGACCGGGTGCGGCCTCGCCCAGGCCCTGCCTGGCCATCTCGAGCGACTCCTTGCGGGGCGCGACCAGCAGCACCACATCGTTTTCCGCGACGAAGTGCCCATGCGCGGCCGGCTCGTTGTGGTGCCCGGTTCGCAGCGCCACGATCTTCACTTCGGGCGGCAAGGTGCTCATCACCTCCCCCAGAGTCCGGCCGAAATGGTCCTGGTTGCGGATGGCGACCTCCAGCATCTCCATGCCGCTGCCAGCCGAGGTGTCGATCTTCGGCTTGAGGAACAGGAACGTGAAGTACAGCAGCAGGATGGGGCCCGCCACGCCGAAGGGATAGGACACCGAGTAGCCCACCGCCGGGTCGTCGTTGCCCATCGTGGCGAGGGCGGCCTGCAGCGCCGGCGTGCTGGTGCTGGAGCCGGCAAACAGGCCGATGGCATAGCCCAGCTCCAGGTCGGCCATGCGGGCGATCAGCAGGCTCGCCACGCCCGCCATCGCCACGCCGGCCAACGCGATCAGGTTGGCTTTCTGCCCGGCCGAGCTGGTGAGGCCCTGGAAGAACTGCTTTCCGTACTGGACGCCGACCGCGTAGAGGAAGAGCGCCAGGCCGAGGGTGCCCACCATCGGTGCGGGCACCGCCTTCGGCGCGAACCAGCCGATGGCCAGGGCGACGAACAGCACGGCGCCCACGCCGAGCGAGAATCCCTTGATGTTGATCTCCCCGACCAGGTAGCCGATGGCCACGGTCAGGAACAGCGTCATCAGGGGCTGCTGCTCGAGCAGCTCCTTCATCCAATCCATGGCGAGGCTCCTGCGGCGGCCGCCTCAGTAGACGGTCAGGCCCTTGCTTCGAAACTGGTTGCGGACACGCTCGCTGAGTTCAGCGCTGGGCGTCTCGACGTCCTCCAGCGGGTACGTCAAGCCCAGCTCGTGCCACTTGTCGCGGCCCATCTGGTGGAAGCGCAGGATTTCCACGCGCTCGATGTTGGCCAGGCCGGCGCAGAACTCCGCCACTTTCTCGACGTTGTCGTAGGCGTCGCTCAGGCCCGGCACGAGCACATAGCGCACCCACATCGGCCGGCCCAGGTCGGAAAGGCGCCGGGCGTAGTCGAGCGTGGGTTGCAGCGGCTGGTGGGTGATGGTCTTGTAGGTGTCCGGGTCACCCGACTTGATGTCGAGCAGATGCAGGTCGACGTTCATGATCTCCGCGTCCGTCATCCTGGCGCCGAGCCGGCCCGAGGTGTCGAGGCAAGTGTGCAAGCCGAGTTCCTTGCAGCGGCGGAACATCTCGCGCACGAAAGGCCGCTGCACCATCGGTTCGCCGCCGGACAGCGTGATGCCACCGCCGCTGATCTTCAGCACCTTCGCGTATTTGCCGACCACTTCCATCGCCCGGGCCACCGTCACCTGGTGGCCATTCTTCTTGTGCCAGGTGTCGGGGTTATGGCAGTACTGGCAGCGCAGCAGGCAGCCGCTGAGGAAGGCGACGAAGCGCAGGCCAGGCCCGTCCACGGTGCTGCCGACCTCGTACGAATGAACGTAGCCGACGAGATCGTCCTGGCCGTCGATTTCCTCTTCGTCGGCCGCATGCACGGCGTAGTAGTCGCCCTGCGCCTTGACGCTCTTGAGCCCCTCGCTGTCGATGAGGAATTCGTATCGGCTGCCCGTGCGCGGTTCGGTCATGGCCCTCCCTACACGCTGGCATGGAAGGTGCGGTTGATCACGTCCATCTGCTGTTCCTTGGTGAGGCGCACGAAGTTGACGGCGTAGCCGGACACCCGGATGGTGAGCTGCGGGTACTTCTCGGGGTGCTTCATCGCGTCCTGCAGCGTCTCCCGGTCGAGCACGTTGACGTTCACATGGAAGCCGCCGCTGGCGAAATAGGCGTCGAGCGCGCCGACACCCCGGGTCACCCGGTCATCCGGCTTGCCCAACGCGGAAGGCACCACGGACAGCGTGAGGGAGATCCCGTCCTCGGAGTCGTCATACGGGATCTTGGCGACCGACAGCATCGCGGCCAGCGCGCCGTGCGTATCGCGGCCGTTCGAAGGGTTGGCACCGGGCGCGAAAGCTTCACCCGAGCGGCGGCCGTCCGGCATGTTGCCCGTCTTCTTGCCATAGACCACGTTCGACGTGATCGTGAGCACTGACTGGGTATGGACCGCGTCGCGATAGGTCGGGTACATGCGCACCTTGTTCATCATCTTGGACACCAGCATCTTGGCCAGGTCGTCGGCGCGGTCGTCGTTGTTGCCGAAGCACGGGAAATCGCCCTTGGTGTCGAAGTCGACGATGAGGCCCCGCGCGTCACGCTTGGGCACCACCTTCGCGTACTTGATCGCCGACAGGCTGTCGGCGGTGTGCGAGAGCCCGGCGATGCCGCAGGCAAGCGTGCGCAGGACGTCGCGGTCGTGCAGTGCCATCTCCACCGACTCGTACGCATACTTGTCGTGCATGTAGTGGATGATGTTCAGCGCGTTGACGTAGGTCTTGGCCAGCCAGTCCAGCATGGCGTCGAAGCGCTGCATCACCTGGTCGTAGTCCAGCACGTCGCCGGTCAGGGGCGCGAGCACCGGGCCGATCTGCTCGCCCGTGTTCTCGTCGCGCCCCCCGTTCAGTGCGTAGAGCAGCGCCTTGGCCAGGTTGACGCGCGCGCCGAAGAACTGCATCTGCTTGCCCACGCGCATGGCCGAGACGCAGCAGGCTATCGCGCTGTCGTCGCCCCACTTGGGCCGCATGAGGTCGTCGGACTCGTACTGGATCGAGCTGGTGTCGATCGACACCTTGGTCGCGAAGCGCTTGAACCCGTCCGGCAGGCTCGGCGACCAGAAGACGGTGAGGTTGGGTTCCGGTGCCGGGCCCAGGTTGTACAGCGTGTGCAGCGTGCGGAAGGCGGACTTGGTGACCAGCGTGCGCCCATCCTCGCCCTGCCCGCCCACCACTTCGGTCACCCACACGGGGTCGCCCGAAAACAGCTCGTTGTACTCGGGCGCCCGCAGGAAGCGCACGATGCGCCACTTGATCACCACGTCGTCGATGATCTCCTGCGCCTGCGACTCGGTGAGCTTTCCTTCCTTCAGGTCGCGTTCGAAGTACACGTCCCAGAACGTGGAGAGCCGACCGGCCGACATCGCCGCGCCGTTTTGCTGCTTGATGGCCGCCAGGTAGCCGAAATAAGTCCACTGCACGGCCTCGCGCGCATTGGCGGCGGGCACGGAGATGTCGGAGCCGTAGTTGGCCGCCATCGTCTTGAGTTCCTTCAGCGAGCGGATCTGGTCGGCCAGTTCCTCGCGCAGGCGGATCACTTCCTCGGTAGAGTGGCGGTCGTCGAGTTCGGTCTTCTCGCGGTCCTTGTCGGCCAGCAGGAAGTCGACGCCGTACAGCGCCACGCGCCGGTAGTCGCCGATGATGCGGCCACGGCCATAGGCATCCGGCAGGCCGGTCACCAGCCCGGACGATCGGGCCTTGCGAATGTCGGCCGTGTAGGCGTCGAAGACCCCGTCGTTGTGGGTGCGGCGGTACTTGGTGAAGATCTCGCCGACCCGCTCATCGGGCTTGTAGCCATACGACTCGAGGCTGTTGGCGACCACGCGCCAGCCGCCGAAGGGCATGATCGCGCGCTTCAGGGGCGCGTCGGTCTGCAGCCCCACGATGATCTCGTTGGCCTTGTCGATGTAGCCGGGATCGTGCGCCAGGATGCCCGAGGGGACTTGCGAGACATCGAGGATGCCCTTCTCGCGCTCCTTCGCCAGCAGCGGCTGCAGGGTCTTCCAGATGCCCTTGGTCCGCGCGGTGGCGGGCTGCAGGAAGGCGCCGTCGCCTTCGTAGGGGGTGTAGTTGCGCTGGATGAAGTCGCGCACGTCGACGCTTTCCTGCCAGGCGCCAGGGCGGAAGCCACGCCAGGCTGTCTTGACGCGATCACCCGCGGAATCCGAATTGGCCATGTTTGTCTCCTCGATCGTCCGGCAGGACACCCCGGCGGCCGCCCGGGCGCTTCCCATTCCAGAGGTCGGAGAAGTTTGAAACCGCCGCCCGTCAGGGGATATGGGACCAAAGGGCAACAGGCAGTCCTGCGCGCGTCATGCGGGCCCGGTGGGCGTGATCTCTTCGTCCAGCGATTTCCTGCAGATGCGCACCGACGCATCGTCGGGGTCGTAGCTCGCGCTGAAGCCGAGCCGGCGGGCCAGGCGGAGCATGGGCTGGTTCTGCGACAGCACGAATCCTTCCATCTCCTGCATGCCGCGCCGCCGCGCCTCTGCCATCAGCAGGCGCATCAGGGCGCTGGCCAGCCCCGCACCGGCGTAGCCCGCATCGACTGCGGTCGCGAATTCGCAGCTCGGACGGTCCTTGGCGAAGACGGCGAGGGCGGAGCCGACGATGTCGATGCCGTCGGCTGCCGGCACCGTGGCCACCAGGCCGATGCCGGCTTGCGGCAAGGATGCGAGCAAGCTGCGGGCGTACTCCATGTTCGGCGTGCGCACCACCCTCATCAGCCGCATGTAGCGGTCGTTCTCGCTCATGCGGCCGAATTTCTGCAGCAACTCCGCCTCGTCGGCCAGCGAGCTGTCGCGGACGTGCAGGACGCGCCCGTCACGCAGTGTGATGTCACGGCTGATCATGGTCTTCCAGGCGTTGGATGCGCAGCCATTGGAGACCCGCGGGTCGGCGGCCTGCCATTGGACCTTGGTCCAATGATTCACCCCAGGCAACGCGACCAGAATGACTGGCACAACGGGGAGAACACCCGGCCGCGTCGTACAGCTCCCGCATCGTCGACTAGGAAGAAAGAAAGAGACAAATCATGGACGCCCTCCGGTCACTCCTGGAATCCCAACTGCTTTTGACCATGTTCCTGACGATCGGGCTGGGGTACCTGGTTGGCGAGATCAACATCAAGGGCTTTTCGCTCGGTGCCGGCGCGGTGCTCTTCGTCGGCCTGGCCATCGGCGGACTGGCGCCGAAGTCGGCCCCCCCGGCCCTGGTGGGAACCCTTGGCCTGGTGCTGTTCCTCTACGGCGTGGGCATCCAGTACGGCGCGCAGTTCTTCAAGGGGCTCACCAGCGCCGAAGGCCTGAAGGCCAACGCGGCGGCGACCGCCGCCGTCGTCCTCGCGGGCCTGGTGTCCCTCGCCCTGGTTCCCCTGTTCGGCGTCAAGGCCGACGAGGCCCTGGGCATCTTCGCGGGCGCGGGCACCAGCACGGCCACCTTGCAGGCGATCATCGCCTCGCTCAAGAGCGACGGCGCCGCGGTCGGCTACGGCGTGGCCTACCCGTTCGGGGTTGCCATTCCCATCCTTTCCATCCACCTGTTGAATGTCTGGATGAAGCCGAAGTTCGATACGGCCGCGAAGAACGTGGAAGCAGCCGAAATCGCCTTGCGCAACCCGGACCTCGTCGGCCTCACGCTGGCCGACCTGCGTTCGCGGCTGCCCGCCGGTGTGGGCGTGATTGCCGTGCGGCGCGAGCACCAGAACCAGCTTCCGGATGACGCCCTGGTGCTCCGGTCGGACGACGTGGTGATGGCGACCGCCTCCGCTCCCGATGCGCTCGCGGCCGCGGTGACCTTGATCGGCGAACTGCATCGGGGACGCATGGTGGGCCACAGCGCGGATCTCGGCTATCTGCGCGTCTTCGCCTCCGCCGGCACCGTGGTCGGGCAGTCGCTGGGCAGCCTGCGCTTTCCCGACGGTGTTGCCGCTTCGATCGCGCACGTCCGCCGCGGCGACGCCGACATGATGCCGCACCCCGACCTCATTCTCGAAGTCGGCGACCGCGTCGGCCTGCTGGCCAGCCGGAGCCACACCAAGGCGCTGCGCAAGTTCTTCGGGGATTCGATCAAGGGCACGGCCGACCTCAGCTTCATTGCCATGGGGATCGGTGTCGCGCTCGGCCTGCTGCTGGGGTTGGTCCCGCTGCCCATCCCGGGCGTCGGCAAGCTGACGCTCGGCCTCGCCGGCATGCTGCTGTTCGCCCTTTGGCTGGGCAAGATGCGCCGCACGGGCCCCTTCGTGTGGTCCATGCCCTTCTCCGCGAACCTGGTGCTGCGCAACTTCGGCCTGACGGTTTTCCTCGCGCAGGTCGGACTCGCCTCCGGCCCCAAGTTCTTCAACACGGTTGGCGCCACGGGGGTGACCTACCTGGTCTACGCCATCGTGGTCACCTTCATCCTGGTGCTGGTCACCGCCGTGCTGTGCCTCTGGATCTTCAGGATGCCCTTCGACACGTCCATCGGCGTGGTCGCCGGTGCAACGGGCAATCCGGCCATCGCGGCCTTCGCGAGCAAGACCGCGCCGACGGACCGGCCCGATGTCGGCTACGCGATGATCTTCCCGTCGATGACCATCGCGAAGATCCTGTTCGTGCAGATCGCGGCCGTCATGCTGGTTTGAAACGTCACCGCAGCAGCGCCGGCACGATGCTCACGAAAAGAATTTTCGCGATCGTCGCCGCCGGATAGATCATGGCGAAGGCGACATCCGGGCGGTCGGTGGGCGCGACCTTGTTCGCGTAAGCGAGGACGGCGGATCCGCAGGTGCCGGAGACGATGCCCGCAACCTCGTCATAGGGCATCCGGAACAGCACCCGGCCGATGACGAAGACAGGCAAGACGAGGGCCACCACCACCACGGCGCCGAGGCCGAACATCTGCAAGCCGGACCCCGTGACCGCCGCGGCGAATTTGGGTCCCGACGCCATCCCCACCTGCGCGAGAAACAGGGTCAGCCCGAGGTTGCGCAACACGAGATTGGCCGACAAGGGAATGGTCCAGTTCAACCTGCCGGTGCGGCGCAGGTTGCCCAGGACCAGCGCGACGATCAAGACACCCGACAGGCCCACCGACAGGTTACCGGCGCCGGGCAGCGGAATCCGCAGGGCGCCAACGAGCAAGCCCAGCGCCATGCCCAGGCCGATGGAGACGTAGCTGAACTCCGCCGTGCCCTTGATCGAGTCCCCGAAGAACTGGCGCAGCACAGGGAAGTCGCCCCGGTGGGCGAGCAGCCCGACGCGGTCGCCGAACTCGAGCACGAGGTCGGGCCGGGGCAGGATGTTGGTGTCGCCACGGCGAACCTGTGCGACCGCCACGGCCTTGTGGCCCGGCAGCGCGAGGTCGCCGACCGCGCAACCCACCACGGCCGGCCGCGAGACGAACAAGCGCAGGTAGTCCAGGTCGCTGCGGTCCTTGGCGAAGCGGCCGGCGGCCGACTCACCCAGGCTTTTGCGCACCCGCTCGAGCACCTCCCGGTCCGGCGCCATCACGAGCAGGACGTCGCCTTCCGCCAGGACGTGCCCGTCGGCCGCCGGCTGGTTGTGGTGCCCGGTCCGCAGGGCCACCACCTGCACCTGGTGCGGCAAGCTGCCCACGACTTCGCCGAGTGTGCGGCCGAAGTGTTCCGGGTTGCGCAGTGCGATCTCCTGCGCCGCCAGCCCGCGGGCCGGGCCGACATCGACCTTCGGCTTCCAGATGCGCGACGCCAGGTAGAGCAGCAGGATCGGCCCGGCCACCCCGAAGGGATAGGCGACCGAGTAGCCGACGGCCGCGTCGTCATTTCCGAGCGTCGCGATGGCGGCCTGCAAGGTCGGCGTGCTGGTCCCCGCCCCGGCGAACAGGCCCAGCGCGAGATCGAGTGGAAGGCCCGCCACGCGTGCCACCAGCAGGCTCATGAGGCCGGCCGACAGCACGCCGGCCAGCGCCAGCAGGTTGGCCCTTCGGCCGTTGGCGCTTTTCAGGCCGAGGAAGAACTGCTTGCCGTACTGGATGCCCACGGCATAGAGGAAGAAGGCCAGACCGATCGTGCCCAGCGTCGCCGCCGGAACCGCCTTGGGTGCGAACCAGCCCATCGCCAGCGCGACGAACAGGACGGCACCCACGCCCAGCGAGAACCCCTTGACGTTGATCTCTCCGACGAGATAGCCAATGGCAATGGTGAGGAACAGGGCCAGCAGCGGCTGCTGCTCCAGCAGCGTCCTGACGTCGTCCATGTCTTCGTCCTTAGTCCAGACACGCGGGCCAAGACCGCCCTGGCGGCGCGAGCCATTGTGCCGAGAACCCCAGGCGAAGGACATGGCACCAAAGGTCGATGCCCAAACCACGATCGGGTACCTCCCCAAGGGGCAGGTGCATACGAAGGACACCTTCCATATCCTCAGCTCAGGCGTAGCTTTCATCCCTGAAGCCACTGCTTGCGCCTCCCCAACCCAGATGCCGGAAGGAAATTCGATGAGACCGATCGACCTGACCCAACTGCGCGGCCTGAGCGCTGCCATCCTGTCCGACGTGATGGACAGCCTGGGCCTGACGCGGCGCGCCATGAAGCCGTTCGTGCGACCGCTGGATGACGAACTGGTGCTGGTCGGGCGCGCGCGCACCGGGCTGTACATGTCGGCCTTTTCGCTGCGCGACGGCGAGAACCCCTACGAGGTGGAGATTGCGCTGGTGGACGACCTCAGGCCTGGCGAAGTGGTGGTGCTGGCCTGCAACGGCCCGACCGATCGCATCGCGCCCTGGGGCGAACTGCTTTCCACCGCATCGGTGGCACGCAATGCGGCTGGTTGCGTGACCGACGGCCTGGTGCGCGATGTCAAGCAGATCCGCGCCATGCAGTTCCCGGTGTTCCACGGCGGCATCGGACCGCTGGACACCAAGGGGCGCGCGCGCATGGTGGATCGCGACGTGCGCGTGGAGTGTGGCGGCGTGTCGATCGATCCGGGTGACATTGTCTTCGGTGACGTCGACGGCGTGGTGGTCATCCCGCGCTCGCACGAAGCCCTGGTGATCGAGAAGGCCAGCGAAAAGGTCATGGGCGAGAACCAGACGCGCGACGCATTGCGCAAGGGCGAGCCACTGGCCGCCGTGTTCAAGCGGCTCGGCATTCTCTGACCGCCTGCGCAGTGACCTGCCCACTGCAGGCGGCTCTCACGCGAGGATCCGGACGGGTTCCATCAGGACACCACCTGGTAGTAGAGGTTCTGCGGGTGCTGCGCTTGCGCGAAGAAGAACCAGCGTTCGGCCAGCAGTCCGGCCGCCTGCGACGCCAGCGCCAGCAGCCAGGCCCAACCCGAGCCCGAGGTCCATGCCCAGGCCAGCAGCAGCATCGGAACCGCGAATGCCAGCACCTGGAAGCCGACCTTCGTCATGCGCACCGCGCGAGCCGATGCGCCGTGGAAGAACTCGCGCGTGTTGAACGATCCGCCGGTCATGCCCATGGACTTCTGGACCACGCGCGCCGCCTGGATGCCGGTCGCCGACTGGATGGTGGACTTGGGCTTGAGCCTCGCGTTGCGGCGCAGGGAGAGCGTGCGGGTGAACCAGGCGAGCATCGTCGCGGCCAGCGCCCAGCCGGCCATGGCCCGCGCGAATTCGCCGGCACCGGCCAGCACCGCCAGCGCGCCGGTGGTGACCGCGCCTGAAGCAAGTCCCAGGGTGGTGTAGTTCACGATCGTCAGCGGGTGCGCCCACTCCTGGATGAAGCGGATACACGCATAGATCATGGCCGTGCAATACCAGAGCAGGAACGCGCCCACGAGTGCCACAACGGCCAACCACGGCGCGGCGACCGCTTCGGGCCGGGCCACGCTGGCCAGCAAGGCCCAGCCGCCCACGAGGGCGATGAACACCGGCAGCGCGATGACTTCGCGCGACATCCACGAGGTGCGCCACATCAGCACGGCGCGCCAGGCCCGCATCGGATGCCCGAGGTGGAAGAAGGAGGCGAGCAGCGCCACCATCAGCATGACCGTCGCCGTCCACAGCATGGGCCCCAGCGCCGCGACCGGCGCGGTTCCGGCCAGCGAAGCCAGTGCCAGCACCACCACCATGCCTTGGGCCGCGCCTGCGATGGTGGTGAACAGGATGATCGAGAGCGCCGGTTTCATGCGGGGTCCACCAACTTGCTCTTGGTGACCTGGCGCGGCAGGTACTGGTTGGCCGGCTGCGTGCCCCACTCCGGCATCAACTGGTAGCCCCCTCGCTCGCGGATCGCCTGGGACACTTCGGAGTCCGGGTCCTTCACATCCCCGAACAGGCGCGCGCCGGTCGGGCAGGCCTTGACGCACGCGGGCTTGCGGTCCTGCGGCGGCAGCAGCTCGTCATAGATGCGGTCCACGCACAGCGTGCACTTCGTCATCACCTTGCGCTCCTCGTCGAACTCGCGCGCGCCGTACGGACAGGCCCAACTGCAGTACTTGCAGCCGATGCACTTGTCGTAGTCCACCAGCACGATGCCGTCTTCCTTGCGCTTGTAGCTCGCACCCGTGGGACAGACCGGAACGCACGGCGGGTCCTCGCAGTGCAGGCAGCTCTTGGGGAAGTGGATCGTCTGCGTGTTCGGGAAGCTGTCGGCTTCGAAGGTCTGCACGCGGTTGAAGAATGTCCCGTTGGGGCGTTCGCCATAGGCGTTCAGGTCCGCCAGCGGGCCGGCCGCACCGGAGGTATTCCACTCCTTGCACGATGTGACGCAGGCGTGGCAGCCCACGCAGACGTTCAGGTCGATGACCAGCGCGAGTTGCTTGGCCAGGGTTTCCGGGACTTCTTGGACTTGGCTCATGGCTTGGTGGGGGCGAAATAGGCGACGACCTTGCGCGCCGTTCCGAGCACGCCAGGCGTGCGGGGCATGGTCATCACCTGCGGTGACGATTCGTGGGGCTCGTCCGGCAGCGCCGGCCGCAGGTTGACACGCACGTCGTACCAGCCTGCCTGGCCCGTGACCGGGTCCGAGTTGCTGATATGGCCACCGGCGAAAGGCAGTTCCTCGGTGATGAGATGGTTCAGCAGGAATCCCTTGCGCGACTCGTCCGCGCCCGGCGCCAGCTGCCACGCGCCGGAGGCCTTGCCGATCGCGTTCCAGGTCCAGACGGTGCCAGGTTCCACCGCGTCGCTGTAGCGCACCATGCAGCGCAGCTCGCCCCAGGCGCTGCTGACCCACGCCCAACCGCCATCGGGGACGCCGGCAGCCTGCGCGGTGACCGGATTCACATGCAGGTAGTTGTGGCTGTGGATCTGGCGCAGCCAGGCGTTCTGCGAGTCCCAGGAGTGGTACATCGCCATGGGCCGCTGCGTGATCGCCGCCAGCGGGAACCGCTCAATGTCCACGCACGCGTTCTCCAGCGGTTCGTACCAGAAGGGCAAGGGATCGAAGTAAGTGGCGATGCGCTCGCGCAGGTGGTCCGGCGGCTGCCTGCCGCGGCTCTTGCCCTGCGCGGCCAGCCGGAAGGCCTGCAGCGTGTCGGAATAGATGGCCAGCTGCACCGGGTCGTTCCTCTGGCGCCAGCCCTTGTCCTTGGCGAAATCCAGGTAGGGCTGGTTCCAGTTGCGCATGTACTGCTGGTCCAGCGGCATGTGGTACTGGAAGACGCAGTTGTTCTTCGCGTACATCTCCCATTGCTTCGGGTTGGGCTCGCCGCGCAGGTGCTCGGTGCCGTCCTTGCCGCGCCATCCCATGAGGAAGCCGACGCCAGGCTGGGCCTGGAAGTTGACGACGAAGTCCGGATAGTCCTTGAACTTGCGCGTGCCGTCCTCGCGCGTGAAGGCCGGAAACTTCAGGCGCGATGCCAGCTCGATCAGCACTTCCTGGAATGGCTTGCAGTCGCCGGTGGGCTCCACCACCGGGACGCGCACGGAATCCACCGGGCCGTCGAACTCTGAGATGGGCCGGTCCAGCATGCTCATGACGTCATGCCGTTCGAGATAGGTCGTGTCGGGCAGCACCAGGTCCGCGAACGCGACCGTCTCGCTCTGGAAGGCGTCGCACACCACCAGGAACGGAATGCGGTACTCGCCGTCTTCGCCGCGCGCATTGAGCTTCTTGCGCACCTCCATGGTGTTCATGGTGGAGTTCCACGCCATGTTCGCCATGAAGATCATCAGCGTGTCGATGTCGTAGGGATCGCCCCGCACCGCATTGGTGATGACGTTGTGCATCATGCCGTGGGCGGAGAGCGGGTGCTCCCAGGAGAAGGCGTGATCGATGCGCAGTGGCGTGCCGTCCTCGTGCACCGCCAGCTCCTCCGGGCTTGCCGGAAAGCCCAGGGGCGCTGCGTTCAGCGGGGTGTTCGGCTTGATCATGCCCGGATCGTTGAAGGCACGGTAGTTCGGCACGATGTGGCGCGGATACGGCGCCTTGTGGCGAAAGCCGCCGGGCGCGTCGATGGTGCCCAGCACGCTCATGAGCACGGCCAGCGCACGCACGGTCTGGAAGCCGTTGGAGTGCGCCGCCAGTCCGCGCATCGCATGGAAAGCCACCGGCCGCCCCTGCGTGCTGGGGTGACGCTTGCCCCAGGCGTCCGTCCATGGGATGGGCAGCTCGAACGCCTGGTGCAGTGCAGTCTCTCCCAGCTCGCGCGCCAGCTGGCGGATGCGTTCGGCCGGGATGCCGGTGATCTGCTCGGCCCATTCCGGCGTGTTGTCGGCCACGCGATCACGCAGCAGCTGGAACGCCGGCGCCACGCGGGTGCCGTCGGCCAGCGTGTAGTGGCCCTCCAGTGCGAGCATCCGGCCGTCTTCCACGCCCTCGGGGTAGGCCTGGACCACGCGGCCGCTCGCGCTGTCCCAAGCCAGCTTGTTGTGGGGGTTGCGGCCGTCCCCCGGCGGGCCGGCGGCGGGATCGAAGGCGAACAGCCCTTCGCGCTCGCCCTCGTCCAGCACCACCAGCTGCGGCGCATTCGTGAATCGCTGCAGGAAAGGCCGGTCCACCAGGCCGTGCGCCAGCAGCTCGTGCAGCAGCGCCATGAACAGCGCGCCGTCGGTCCCCGGCCGAATCGGGATCCACTCGTCCGCGATCGCGGAGTACCCCGTGCGCACCGGGTTGATGGAGATGAAGCGGCCGCCGGCGCGCTTGAACTTGCCCAACGCCATCTTCATCGGATTGCTGTGGTGGTCCTCCGCCGTGCCGATCATCACGAAGACCTTCGCGTGGTCCAGGTCGGGGCCGCCGAATTCCCAGAAGCTGCCCCCGATCGAATAGATCATGCCGGCGGCCATGTTCACCGAGCAGAAGCCGCCGTGCGCGGCGTAGTTCGGCGTTCCGAACTGCCGCGCGAACAGGCCCGTCAGCGCCTGCATCTGGTCGCGCCCGGTGAACAGCGCGAACTTCTTCGGGTCGGTCGAGCGCAGGCGCCCGAGGCGCTCGGTCAGGATCTCGAACGCGCGCTCCCAGGAGATCGGCTCGAACTCGCCGTCGCCGCGTTGGCTGCCCGCCTTGCGCAGCAGCGGCTGCGTCAGCCGCGCCGGCGACACCTGCTTCATGATCCCGGCACTGCCCTTGGCGCAGATCACTCCCTTGTTGATGGGGTGGTCCGGATTGCCATCGATGTAGCGCACCTCCCCCTCGCGCAGGTGCACCCGGATGCCGCAGCGGCAGGCGCACATGTAGCACGTCGTCGTCTTGACCTCCGTGCCGGCAACGCTGCTCGCCGTGGGGTCGTGCAAAGGCTCGCTGGAGAGGAACTTGAACATAAGCTCATGCTAAAGACGATCTAATGAGCCGTGCCCCATAATTCGCCTCGCCGTGACCCGAAAAATCGATCAGCGACTCAAGCTCACGCTACGCCAGCTCGAAGTGTTCGCCGCCGTCGCGCGTGGCGGAACCACGCGCGCAGCCGCCGATGAGATCTCGCGCTCGCAGTCGGCCGCCAGCAATGCCCTGGGCGAGCTGGAGTCGGTGCTGGGCGCGCAGCTGTTCGATCGCGTGGGCAAGAAGCTGGTGATCAACGGGAACGGCCGTGCGTTGCTCCCGCGCGCGGCAGCGCTGATCGAACAGGCGGTGGACACCGAGACGCTCTTCAAGGCCGCCCATGCGGCGCCCCTGCGGCTGGCGTCCAGCTACACCATCGGTGAGTACATGCTGCCGGAATTGATCGTTGCCTGGAAAGTGGAGCATCCCCGCAGCCACGTGCTGCTGGACATCGTCAACACGCATGACGTGTTCGAGCGGTTGGCTTCTTTCCGCGCGGACATCGGCTTCATCGAGGGAATGCACAGCCACCCTGAACTCAGCGTGCGCAAATGGAGCAGCGACGAAATCGTCGTGGTCGCGGCGGCCGGCCACCCGATGGCAGGCCGCCGGATCGGCGCGCGCCAGCTGAACCAGGCGAGCTGGGTCTTGCGGGAGCCCGGCTCCGGCACGCGCGAGGCGTCCGACCGCTGGCTCATCCCGCATCTTTCCAGGATGGAGGTCGAGCTCGAGCTCGGAAGCAACGAGGCCGTCAAGCGGGTGGTCCGCGCCGGACTGGGCCTCGGCTGTCTCTCGAGGCTGGCGGTGCAGGAGGCCATCGCCGAGGGCTGGCTGGTGGAACTGGACACCACCCTCCCCCCCATGCACCGCACCTTGTCGATCGTGCTGCACCGGGCCAAGAAGCTGGGCGGCGCAGCCGAAGACTTCCTGCGCCACTGCGGAGGGGACTAGGATTCGCCTGGTCTGGACCCAACCCTGAAAGAGAAACCGCCCATGGCATCCGTGCCCCTGCCGCTCCAAGGCGTTCGTGTGATCGAGGTCTGCAACGTCGCAGCCGGTCCTTTTTGCGGCATGCTGCTTGCCGACCTCGGCGCCGACGTGGTGAAGGTGGAGCACCCGGAAGGCGGCGACACGCTGCGCAGCTGGCCTCCGATCAACCAGGGCTACAGCGAGAACTTCGCCTCCCTCAACCGCAACAAGCGATCGGTCACCCTCAACCTGAAGGACCCGGCGGACCTGGAAGATTTCCGCCGTCTTGCACAGGGTGCGCAAGTGGTGATCGAAAACAACCGGCCCGGGGTGATGGACCGGCTCGGCATCGGTTACGAAGCGCTGCGCGAACGCAACCCTGCGCTCGTGTATTGCTCCATCTCCGCTTACGGACAGAGCGGGCCGCGCTCGCAGGAGGGCGGCTTCGACCTGACGATCCAGGCGATGAGCGGAATCATGAGCGTGACTGGAGAGCCGGGCCAGCCGCCCGTGAAGTGCGGCGTGCCGCTGGCGGATTTCTCGGCCGGCCTGTATGCCGCGTTCGGCATCACCGCTGCGCTGCGGCATGCTTCAGCCACGGGGGAGGGAACGCACCTCGACGTCCCCATGCTGGGCGCGACGCTGGGCATCGCCGCGCTGCAGACGTCCGAGTTCTTCGGCAGCGGCCGCGACCCGGTGCGGCTGGGATCCGCGCACCCCCGCAACGCGCCGTACCGCGTGTTCCGCAGCCAGGACGGCTATTTCGGGATGGCGGCCGGCAACAATGCGCTGTGGAAATCGGTGTGCGACGTGCTGGGCCGCGCCGACCTGCTGGCCGACGAACGCTTCGCGTCGCCAACGCTGCGTGCCAGGCACCAGGACGCGCTGCTCGTCATCCTGGAAGAGGAATTCACGCAAGCCGGCACGGCAACCTGGCTGCAGCGGTTCCGCGATGCCGGCGTCCCCTGCGCGCCCATCAACAACTACTCGGAAGTGCTGTCGGATCCACAGGTCGAGCACATGGAGTGGGTGCAGCCCCTGGAGTTGCCCAATGGCGTTCGCACGAAGACCTTCGCTTCGCCGCTGCGCTTTTCGGGGCGTGGCCTGCCCGTGTTGCGCCGTCCGCCCGGCCTGGGCGAGCACAACGAAGAGGTGCTGGGACCGCTGCGCGCGGACGCGGGGGCAGCGGAATGACCGGCCCGGTCACCGTGCAGCGTGACGGCGAGGCATGGACGCTGTCGCTCGCGCGCCCCGACAAGCGCAACGCGCTGTCGTCCGAACTCGTCGAGGAATTGATCGATCTCGTGCACAAGGCCCCTGCCGAAGGCGCCCGGGTGCTGGTGTTCCGCGGTCAAGGCAAGAACTTCAGCGCCGGCTTCGACTTCTCGGACCTGGAGCAGCAAAGCGAGGGCGACCTCGTCCTGCGCTTCGTGCGGGTGGAGATGCTGCTGCAAGCCGTGGCTGCGTCGCCATGCCTGACGGTGGCGCTGGTCCACGGCCGCACCTTCGGCGCCGGGGTGGACCTGGTGGCGTCGTGCCGCCAGCGCTACGCCACGGCCGACAGCAGCTTTCGCATGCCGGGACTGAAGTTCGGCCTGGTGTTGGGGACCCGGCGGTTCGGCGCCATCGTCGGCCGGGACAACGCCGCCGCGCTGCAGGAAGAGGCGGCCACCTTCGACGCTGCACGTGGGCAGCAACTCGGCTTCCTGCACGGCATCTCCGAGCAGGCGGAGTGGCCGGCCCTCGTGGAGCGGGCGCGCGCCAAGGCATCCTCCTTGCCGGAATGGAGCCGCAACGCACTGTACGAAGTGCTGTCCGCGCCGGACGCGGAGGCAGACCTCGCCTGGCTGGTGCGGTCGGCGGCGCGGCCAGGACTAAAGCAGCGGATCGCCGAGTACCTGCGCGCCGGATAAGGGACAGCCGACAGGGCTCAGAACTCGACCACCAGCCCGTCGCTCGCGGTTTCGTACGGGAGCCCGGGCACGCGTAGCAGCATCTCGTCGCTCATGTGGGTGAGCACCAGGCGCTTGGGCTGGATGCGCGGCAGGTGATCCAGCAGCGTCGCCAGATCGAGGTGCAGCTTGACCTTCTTGTCGTAGAAATACGCCTCGGCGACGAACAGGTCGACGCCCTGGGCCGCGTCGACCAGCTGCTCGGTCCACTCCGTATCCCCCGTGTATGCGACGGTGCGACCTTCGGCGGCCAGCCGATACGAGAAGAACGGCCCGCCGGGATTGCCGTGATGGGCCTGGAAGGCACGCACCGTGACCCCCGCGACCTGCACCTCGTCGCCCGGGTCGAGCTCCTGCAGGTGCAAGGCGAATTTGGGCAGCGTCTTCGAGGAGCCCGGAAACGAAGTCTCCATGACGCGCTCGTACCACTCCCGCAGCCCGCGCGGCCCGACGATGGTCAGGGGCTCGGTGCGGCGGGAGAAGAACTGTGCATCCAGCATGAAGAATGGGATGCCGCCGAAGTGATCCGCATGGAAATGCGTGATGAAGATGGCCTGGATGGCGTTGCGGTCCACCGCGCGTGCCTTCAGCCCGATCAACGACGACGCCCCGCAATCGATGAGGAAGTTCACGTTCTCGCCTTGCACATGGAAGCAGGTGTTCAGCCGGCCTCCGCTGCCGAAAGCGTCGCCGCTGCCGATGAACGTGAGTCGCATCGCCGGGGGAGAGGCCTGGCCGCTCACTGCGCCTTCATGTTGGCTTCGCGCGCGACAGTCTGCCAGAGCTGCAATTCGCTGGCGACCACCTTGTCCAGCTCCTCGGCGGAACTTCCTACCGCCACCGCGCCCTGCTCCAGCAAGGCCTGCTTGATGGCGGGCTGACGCGTCACGTCCATCACCGCGCGTTCGAGTCGCTTGATGATCTGCGGCGGCGTCCCGGCCGGCACGAAAATGGCGTTCCACGCGTCCACGCGGAAGCCCGGGATGAGTTCCGCGACCGTCGGCACGTCCGGCAGCGTCGGCGCGCGCTCCAGGGTGGAGACGGCCAGCGCCTTGAGCTTGCCGGCCTTGACGTGCTGGGCGACGGACGGCAAGGAGACCCACAACAGGGGAATCTCGCCGCCCAGGACGGCGATGGTGGCCGGGCCGCCGCCACGGTAGGGAACGTGCGTGAACTTCGTGTTGCTCTTCATCCGCATCAACTCACCGGCGATGTGTCCAGGAGAGCCCACGCCTGCGGAGCCGTAGGAGATGGGCGTGCCGCTGGCGCGGGCCGTGGCCAGCAGCTCGGTGAGCGACGACGCCGGGAAGGCAGGGTTCGCCACCAGCACCTGCGGCGTGGACGCGACCAGGGACACCGGCACGAAATCCTTGCTGGTGTCGAACGGCAGCTTGTCGTAGATCCAGGGATTGATCGTGTGCGAGGAAAGCGTCATCAGCAGCGTGTAGCCGTCCGGGCGCGCCTTGGCGACGACGGCGGTCGCAATCGTGCCTCCGGCCCCGCCCTTGTTGTCGACGACCACCTGTTGCCCCAGTTCCTTCGACAGCGGTCCTTGCAGGATCCGCGCCGTCACGTCCACGCTGCCGCCGGCCGGGTACGAGACGAGCAGCGTCACGGGCTTTTGCGGATAGGCCTCCTGCGCGGCGACGCCAGCGGCACCGCATGCGGCGAGGAGGGCGACGGCGACGTGCGCCCATCGGGAAAGCCTGGGACTCGACTGGATCATGAAGATCTCCGTTCTGTGGACACTGGTGGCAAAGGCGAGTGTCGCACGGTGGACGAAGCCCTCCACAGTGTCAATCGGGATTGAACCCGCGTCATCCTTTTCGGTTGCGCGCCGCGGCGCCTGGCTCAGCCTGCGGGTGCGGTGTACGCGCGAATCGGTGGCAGCGCGCCGTGCCATGGCTCCACCTGCACGGTGCTCAGTTGCCCGGTGCATCCCTGCGCCAGGCGCGACGTGCCGAAATCGCGGGTCACCGCGTTCGGGTTGCCGTGGGCGCAGAACAGGCGCCCCTGCGCATCCCGCACCGGCTCATACCAGGCGCCCGTAGGCAGTTGCATGACGCCGCGGGCGATCTCGTCCGAAATGCGCACAGCGGCCAGACAGGCGCCGACCTCGTTGAACACGCGCACCACGCTGCCATCGGCGATGCCGCGCGCCGCCGCGTCGTCGGCATGCATGGTGCAGACTTCGCGGCCATGGCGCTTGAAGGACTGGCTGTAAGCCGCGAAATCCAGCTGGCTGTGCAGCTTGTTGTGCGGCTGGTTGGCCACCAGCCAGAGCGGATGCCGTGCGTCCGGTGCGTAGCGCTTGGGCAGCCAGGCGGGATGGCCGGGACAGTCCGGGTAGCCGAAGCTGGCGACCACCGGTGAGCTGACCTGCACCTTGCCGCTCGGCGTGGGCAGGGGCGCTGCGTCCGGGTCCTTGCGGAAGGCGCGGAGGATCCCGCCGTCGTCTTCGCTCTGCGGCAGTTCCAGTTCGCCACGCCGCCAGAACGCATCGAAGTCGGGCGCCGCAAGGCCCATGCGCTCCATGCCGTCGCGCGTGCGCTCGTACAAGTGCGCCAGCCACTCGCGCGTGCTGCGGCCTTCGGAGAAAGCGTCCAGGCAGCCGAGGCGCCGCGACAGCTCGCAGAAGATGTCGAAGTCGTCGCGTGCCTGCCCGTGCGGGGCGGCCACGCGATGCATGGCGACCATCAAGGGGTCGTTCGACGTGGCGCCGATGTCCTCGCGCTCGAGGGTCAGGGTGGCCGGCAGCACGATGTCGGCGTGTCGCGCCGTGGACGTCCACACGCTTTCGTGCACGACGAAGGTGTCCAGGGTGGCGAAGGCGCGCGCCAGCCTTTCCAGGTCCTGGTGGTGGTGGAACGGATTGCCGCCGGCCCAGTACGCCAGCCGCACATGCGGATAGGCGAGCCGCTGGCCGTTGTAGTCGAACGGCTCGCCCGGGTGCAGCAGCATGTCGCTGATGCGCGCGCAGGGGATGAAGGCCTCCACGCCGTTGCGGCCCTGCGGCATGGCGGCGACCGGGACCGCGTTGTCGCGCCGTCCATAGTGCGACAGCGTCCCCAGCGCGTAGTTGTAGCCGCCGCCCGGCAGGCCGAGTTGTCCCAGGGCCGCGGCCAGCACGGCACCCATCCAGACCGGTTGCTCGCCGTGCTCCGAGCGCTGCAGGGAATGCGATACGACGACGAGCACGCGCTTGCCGGGCAACGAGGCTGCGAGCTCGCGGATCGACTGCTCCGACAGGCCGCACAGCGCCGCCGCCCAGGCACACGACTTCGGCGTGCCATCGCTGCGGCCCAGCACATAGTCCTCGAAGGGCTGCCAGCCATCGCAGAAACGGGCGACGAAATCCTGGTCGTGGCGCGAGGTGGTGACGAGTTCGTGCACCAGCGCCAGCATCAGCGCCACGTCGGTGCCGGGCGTGACGGGTAGCCACTGCGCGCCCGTTTCCGGCGGCAGGTCACTGCGCAAGGGCGAGATGCAGACGAAGCGGCAGCCTCGCTGCGCCGCCCGCAGCATCGCGCCGCGCTCGACGTGGCGGCTGACCCCGCCGGAGGCGACCCGCGAATTCTTCAGCGCCATCCCGCCGAAGGCGAGCACGACGTCGCTGTGGGCCTCGATCTGTTCCCAGGTGACGTTCTGCTTGGCCACGCGGTCCAGGGGTCCGATCACATGCGGCAGCATCGGCATCGCGGCGCCGGCGCTGTAGTTGTTGACGGACCGGACATAGCCGCCGAGCGCGACGTTCAGGAAGCGGTGGACCTGGCTCTGGGCATGATGGAAGCGCCCTGCGCTCGACCAGCCGTAGGAGCCGCCGAACACGCCCGGCGCTCCGTGCAGCGTCTTGACGCGCAGCAGTTCCGCGGCCAGCAGGTCCAGCACGGCGTCCCATTCCATCGGGACGAACTCGTCCTGTCCGCGGCGCGCGTCCGGGCCGGGGCCGTCGTCGAGCCAGCCCTTGCGCACCATCGGCCGCGTGACCCGCGCCGGGTGGCGCAAGGCATCTTCGAAGTTGCCGAGCAGCGGGTTGGGATCCGGATCGTCCGCATGCGGGCGCGTCTGCACCCGTCCCTGCGCGTCACTGCGCGCGTGGAAGGCTCCCCAATGTGCGCTGTGGGGAACCCAGCCCGCTTCGCTTTCGCTCACTCCGCCTTGATCCCCGCCTTGGCGATCAGCGCCGCCCACTTGCGGCGCTCGCCCGCCACGTGGTCGCCGAACTCCTTGGGCGTCGTGGAGATCGCTTCCATGCCGGCGGCCTCCAGCGACTGGCGCACCTCCGGCTGCACCATCACCTTGCGGATGGCGGCATTGAGCTTGTTCACGACCTCCGGCGGCGTGCCCTCCGGCGCCACCAGGCCATACCAATTGGACAGGTCGTAGCCCGGCACGCCGGATTCAGCCATCGTCGGCGTGTTGGGGAACAGGCGGGAACGCTTGGCGCTGGTCACCGCCAGCAGGCGCAGCTTGCCGCCGTCGACCAGCGATTTTGCCGACGGATCCGAGAAGGTGATCGGGACCACCCCGCCCACCACATCGGTGATCAGTGGCGCGGTTCCCTTGTACGGCACGTGCTTGAGCTGCACGTGGGCCAGTTCATTGAGCTGCTCCGCCGCGATCTGCCCGATCGTGCCGACGCCGCCGGAGCCGTAGTTGATGTTCGCTCCCGGCGCCCTGGCCGCAGCCAGCAGGCCGGCCACGTCCTTGTAGGGCGAGTTGGCCGTGGTGACCAGCAGGTTGGGCATCGTCACCAGGTTGCTCACGAACACGAAGTCCTTGGCCGGGTCGTAGTTCAGCTTGCGCAACGTGGGCCAGATGGTGAAGGACCCCGGCGTTGCGATGTACAGCGTGTAGCCGTCCGGCGTCGCACGGGCGACCTGCTCCGTGGCGGTGAGTCCACCTGCGCCGGGACGGTTCTCGACGATCACGGTGCCCGCCAGTTCCTTGGCCAGGGGCTGCGCGATCGCCCGCGCGAGGGCGTCGGCGCCGCCGCCCGGCGGGAAGCCCACGACGATGCGCACGGGCCGCGACGCTTCGGGCCACTGCTGCGCGAAGGCGGGCGTAACGCCTGATGCCAGCGCCAGGGTTGCGGCGGCCAGGCAGGAGATCCGCAAGGCGACGCGGCGGCGGGAGATGCTGTTCATGACGACTCCAGGATGCTGTGAAGAACTCGAAGGGGAAAGAGGGATCAGGCGATGGGGAGGCGGTCCGCCCATTCCCACGCCACGAAGGCAAGCCGCTCGCCGGTGTGCACCACCGGGTCGCCGCGCAAGCCGATCAGGATGCCGTCGCGCGTGAACGGCGGCACCGGTGTCACGCTGCCGTCCATGCCGTAGACATCGCCGAGCGATTCACCCGAGCGCACCAGCGCCCCGGCGCGCACGCGGGGCACGAACATGCCGCCTTCCTCGGCGGTGATCCAGCCGCGGCGGCTCACCGTGCGAAGCGCAACGCCGGTGGCACGCGGTGATCCTTCGACGATGCCCAGGTGCTGCGCAAGACCGCGGAAGCCGTTTTCGGCCAGGGCGACGTTCTCCGGCTGGAATGCATTGCCGCGCCCCAGTTCCACCATGAACGCGCTGATGCCGGCCGCCAGGCACTGGTAATCCAGCGCGCCGGCGATGTTCCCCGGCAGCTCGCCCTTGCCGCCCACGTCCTGCCGGCACGCGAGCGTGGGACGGAAGTGGGCGATGGCGCCCAGCACGTCGGCCTCGGAGACAGGGCTGTCGGGATGCACCTTGTAGACGGCGTACGGCGGCGCGTCGAACAGCGGATTCATCGTGTGCAGACTGACCACCATGCTGGCGACGCCACGCATCTCGCTGAACATCGCATGCGCGAGGCGTTCGGTCGGCAGCCCCTGCGCCGAGCCGGGATAGCTCTGGTCCAGATCGAGCTCGTCGTAGGGATTGCGCTTGCGGCGCGCGTCGAGCGCCTGCGGGTTGCCCGTGGGCGTGACCACCACGTTGCCCGCCATGGCATCGGCGTCGAGGCCGCGCAGGAAGCGCAGGCTGGCGACGATGCCGTTGATTTCGTCGCCGTGCACCTGGCCGTGCAGCCAGAGCGTGCGACCGGGTCGCGCTCCGCGCACCGCGAGCCACGGCAGATTCAGCGGTGCACCGGACGCCATCGAGCCCACGCGCAGCGTGCCCGAAGTCCGCGCCGCGCCTTTACCCGCCAGCCAATCACCGATCGTGCCCATGCGTGCCACCTTCCTTGTGCTGGCAACATGCTAGGCCGCGCGCACGCAGAATCCAATGCGCTCGCCGATGAAAACCGATTAGAGCTGCTTAAGTGAAGAAGTGTCGGGCTGCATCCTGGTGCGCAGGTACTCGAAGACTTCGCGCGTCACGTTGTTGGCCACGTGACGCCGGACGTACAGCGAATAGACCAGGTGCGGCAGCGGAGGCATGCCCTCGTTCGGCCCCAGCACGCGCAGGCTGGCGTCGAGCTGCTCGACGCCGCGGGCCGTGACGCCCAGGCCGGCACGCAAGGCCGCGCGGATGCCGATGAGGCTGGTGGACGTATAGCGCAGCGAATAGGCGATGCCGGCGGCCTCCAGGGCCTCCTGCCCGAGCTTGCGAAAGATGCTGGGCCCGTCGACCATCACCAGGGGAATCGCCTTGCCGCGGTCGTGCAGGTAATCGGCGGCGCACAGCCAGACGGTGGGCGAGCTGCGCAATGCCAGGCCTTCGAACTCCGTCTCCGCCCGGTTGCTGATGGCCATGTCGATTTCGCCGCGTCGCAGCGCGTCGGTCAGGAAGGGGCTGCGGCCCACCTGGATGCTGACCTGGAGCATGGGCCAATTGCGCACCACCTCCGACAGCAGCGGCGGCAGCACGGTATCGGCGACGTCGTGCGGCGCACCGATGCGCAGGTGTCCCTGCAGGTCCCCCTGCTGGAGTACGCGCAGGGCCTCGTCATGGATCGCCATCAGCTGGCGTGCATAGGTCAGCAGCCGCTGGCCATGGTCGGTCAGGCGCTTGCCGCGGCCCTGCTTTTCGAACAGGGGATGCCCCACGAGCTCTTCGAGCCGTTGCATCTGCTGGGTGACGGCCGACTGGGTGCGGCCGAGTTCCACTGCCGCGGCGCCGAAACTGTCGGATGACGCGATGGCGCACAAGGTCCGCAACAGCTCCAGGTCCAGTGTCGTCATACTTCAATTTTACTGATGGATTCCTTCGCACGCCTGCATTGATCGCTTCCCGGGCCACCCCTAAAGTGGAGGGCTCCCCTTTGAAGAACTTGCAGGAGCTCCCCCATGTCCACACTTGCAGAAACACGCGCCGAGGCCGTGCAGGCCGCGATCGGCCAGATGAAGTCCATCCTGAAGCAGGGCGAGCTCGATCGCGGCAAGCTGCAGCAGGTGCTCGTCGCCCTGCAAGGGCTCGCGGCTCGCCGCGAGCTGTGGGCCGACTTCGCCGCACCGCCAGTGGGAGAGCACCAGAACCGCTACCTGATCGCGGAAGACCCGGACCAGAGCTATGCGCTGTACCTGAACGTGATGCGCCCAGGCAAGAAGATCGTGCCCCATGACCACACGACCTGGGCCTGCATCGCGGCGGTGGAAGGCACCGAACACAATCGCGTCTACGAGCGGCTGGACGACGGTTCCGTGCCGGGCGCCGCCCGGCTGCGGGAAAGCAAGTGCGTCGTCGTCGCTCCCGGCACCGGCATCGCGCTCATGCCCGACGACATCCACTCGGTGGAGATCCAGGGCGACCAGGTGATCCGCCACCTGCACATGTACGGTCGCGCCCTGGAGACGCTGGACCGCCGCACCGCCTTCGACCTCGCGAACCATACCTCCAAGACGATGGACATCGGCGTCCAGACGCGCCGCTGAAGGTCCGCATGGAAAACAAGGTATCGGCAAGCGTCTCGCCCCAGCTCCTGAAGGACTGGCTGCACGACGGCGGCGAGATCGCACTGCTCGACGTACGCGAGCACGGCCAATTCGGCGAATCGCATCTCTTCTACGGGGTGCCCCTGCCCTTCAGCAGGCTCGAGCTCGACATCGCACGGCTCGTGCCGCGCCGTGGCACGCGCTGTGTCGTGTACGACTGCGGCAGTCCCGCCAGTCACGACGTGGCCCGGCGCGCCGCCACGCAGCTCGCGAAACTCGGCTGGAGCAACGTGTCCGTGCTGGAAGGCGGCACCCGCGCCTGGAAGGCGGCTGGCTACGCCCTGTTCGCCGGAGTGAACCTGCCCTCCAAGACTTTCGGCGAGCTCGCCGAACACGCCTACGGCACGCCGCGCATTTCTGCCGACGACCTCGCCCAGTGCATCGGGCGCGGCGAGCGCGTGGTGGTGCTCGACGGCCGACCGGTCAGCGAGTTCCGCAAGATGAACATCCCGACGGCGCTGTGCTGCCCCAACGGGGAGCTGCCCTACCGGGTGAAGTCCATCGTTCCCGACGACACCACGCCCATCGTGGTGAACTGCGCCGGCCGCACGCGCAGCATCATCGGCGCCCAGACGCTCATCAACCTGGGAGTGCGCAATCCGGTCTACGCCCTGGAAAACGGCACGCAGGGCTGGTACTTGGGCGACCACCGGCTGGAACATGGCGGCACGCGTGCCTATGCGCCCGACAGCGGCTCGACGGCGCTACGCGACAACGCGCACCAGCTTGCTGCGCGCTTCGGCGCGGAGGTGGTCGATGCCGCAACGGTGCGTCAGTGGGCGGGGCAGCAGGACCGGACGCTGTACCTCTGTGACGTGCGGACTGCCGAGGAGTTCGCGCAGGGCAGCCTGCCGGGTGCGCAGCACACGCCCGGCGGCCAGTTGATGCAGGCCTTCGACCAATACGTCGGCACCCGCGGCGCCCGCCTGGTGCTGGTGGACAGCGACGGCGTGCGAGCCCCTACCGTGGCCAGCTGGTTGCGGCAGATGGGCCATGAAGCGTACGTGTTGAAGGATGGCTGCGCCAGCGGACTGTCGCTCGAACCTTCGGCCGCGCTGCAGGCGCCGGCGCTGGCACCCGTCGGCGCCGCCGAAGTGGCGAGGCTCGTTGCCGGCAAGGCTGCCTTGCTGATCGACCTGCGCGGCAGCATGGAATTCCGCAAGCTGCACATCGCCGGCGCGCGCTGGTCCATCCGCCCGCGCTTGCGCCACGACCTGCAGGACGCGCGCGGCGCGGTGGTCGTGATCGCGGACGACGCCACCGCCGCGGCGTGGGCCGTGGAGACGGAATGGCCGGCGCGGCTGGAGCGCCCGCGCCTGCTGGAAGGCAACGTCGCCGCATGGCGCGATGCCGGCCTGGACGTGGCGTCCTCCGCGGACACCCCGCCCGACGCTGACTGCATCGACTTCCTGTTCTTCGTGCACGACCGCCATGACGGCAACAAGGAAGCGGCGCGCCGCTACCTCGCATGGGAGACGGGCCTGGTGGCGCAGCTCGACGAGAAGGAGATCGCCGCTTTCCACCTGCCGGCCCCGGAGCACGCCCATGGCGAATGAAGCGGGCAGCAAGCGGGCCGCAGGCCTGCAGACGCGGCTGGTGCAGGCCGGCAAGAACACGCAGGCGCCCGGCGGCCAGGCGGTGAATCCGCCGCTGGTGCGCGCGAGCACCGTCCTGTTCAAGGACACGGCCGAACAGCGCGAGATGCGCGCGCGCCGCGGCAGCGAACGCATCTTCACTTATGGCGCCCGCGGCACGCCCACCACGTTCGCGCTGGAAGACGCAGTGAGCGAACTGGAAGGCGCCTATCGCACCCGGCTGTTCCCGAGCGGGCTGGCGGCCATCGGGTTCACCCTGCTGGCGTACCTGAAGCCCGGTGACCACGTGCTGATGTCCGACAGCGTGTACGAGCCCGTGCGCGCGCTTGCCGAAACCTTCCTGCAGCCCTACGGCATTCGCGTCACCTTCTTTGCCGCCGACGGCTCCGACCTGGAACAGCGCTGGGAAGAAGGCACGCGGATGGTTTACGCGGAATGCCCGGGGTCGCTCGTCTACGAGATGTGCGACCTGCCCGCGATCGCGCGCTTCGCGCACGCACGCGGCGCACTGGTGGCGGCGGACAACACCTGGGGCTGTGGCGTGCTCTACCGCCCGCTCGCACTGGGCGCGGACATCTCGGTGACGGCCGCGACGAAGTACTTGTCGGGCCACTCCGACGTGATGATGGGCACCGTGTCGACCACCGAGGCCGTGTGGCAGCCGCTGCAGCAGCGCTGCGAAGCCTTCGGCATGACGGCCAGCCCCGACGACGCCTGGCTGGTGCTGCGCGGCATGCGTTCGCTTGCCGCGCGGCTGCGGATGCATGAGCAGCATGCGCTGCAGGTGGCACAGTGGCTGGGGGAGCGCCAGGAAGTGCGCACCGTGTTCTGCCCCGCGCTGCCGTCCGATCCCGGCCATGCCCTGTGGAAGCGCGACTGCACCGGCACCAACGGCCTGCTCTCCTTCGAGCTGCCGCCGGGCACCGCCAGCGCCAGCGTCGATCGCCTGATCGACGGACTCTCGCTGTTCGGCCTGGGCGCCTCCTGGGGCGGCTATGAGAGCCTGGTGACCGCTGCCAACATGCAGCGCGCACGGTCGGTGACCGACTGGGGCGCCCGCGGCCCGGTGGTTCGCCTGCACGTAGGGCTGGAAGATCCGGCTGACCTGATCGCCGATCTCGGCCGGGGCATGGCCCTGCTCTGAGCCCGCCGCACGATACGAAACAACAACCCTTGCAACGGAGACCTTCTTGTCCGATTCACGCTTGACCAATCGCCGCGAATTCAACGCCCTCGTCAGCGGCGCCCTCGCCTGGCTCGCCCTGCCGTCGCAGGCCGCGGTGCTGCCCCTCGTCGGTGACTATCCGAACCAGCCGATCCGGTTCGTGTCGCCGTTCCCCGCCGGTGGCGGCAACGACTTCCACATGCGCCTCGTGACGAACGAACTGGCCACGATCACCGGGCAACCGGCGATCGCGGAGAACCGCGGCGGAGCTGGCGGCAACATCGGCACCAAGCTTGTGGCCGATGCGAAACCCGATGGCTACACAGTGCTGACTTCGCAGGTATCGATCATGGCCGTCAACCCCACGCTGTACAAGGCGGCGGGATTCGATCCGGTCAAGAACTTCCTGCCCATCACCCAGATCAATGCGGCACCCCTGGCCATCGTGGTGGCCGCGGATTCTCCGCTCAAGACCATGGCGGACCTGCGCGCGGCGTCCAGGAACGGCTCGATCAACTACGCAACGCCCGGCAACGGCACGCTGTCCCATTTGCTGGGCGTGGTCCTGGAAAAGGACGGGGGCATCGCCCTGACGCACGTGCCGTACCGCGGCGCCGCGCCGGCGCTCGTCGACGTCATGGGTGGGCAGGTGACCATGATGATCACTTCCACGTCGTCCGTCGCGGGACACGTGACCCAGGGCAAGCTGCGCGCCCTGGCGGTCAGCAGCCCGCGCCGGGTGGGCGTGTTCAAGAACGTGCCGACGCTGGAGGAGCAGGGCTTCAAGGACATGAGCTACGACGACTGGTACGGCTTCTTCGTGCCGGCCGGCACGCCGCCGGATCGCGTGGCCTACCTGCATCGCGCGATCACGACCGTGCTCAAGAGCCCCGCGACCAGCCAGAAGATCGTGGACGCCGGCGGCGAAGTGGTGGCAAGCACGCCGCAGCAACTGGCCGTGCAGCTGCAGCAGGACGTCGCGCGCTGGAGCCGGGTCGTGAAGCTGTCGGGGGCGACGCTCGACTGAGCGACGCCTGGCACGTCTGGCGATAGATGGCTCAGCCGGCAAGCAACTCCGCCGTGAGCTGGTCACCCTCGCCAGCGAAGTAACGATCCAGGCATGACTTGAAAATCGTCCTGTCCGGGGACACGGTTGCGAACAATGTCAGACACGACCGCAATTTCATCGCGTCGACCTCGCCGAACACGGCGTTCGCTGGGACGCCTTGCGCCGCCAACAGCAGGTCGCAGCATTCGATCAGGCGCGGTCCGAGGAGGGGGTGTTCGAGGTACGCCCCGGCCTCATCGGCTCCGCTGATCCCGTAGCGCTTCGCGGTGCCGCTGCGCCCGAGGGCCGCAAGCTGCGGAAAGATGAACCACATCCAGTGCGTGCGCTTCCTGGCGTGGCCAAGCTCCGCTCGCACGTCCTCCCACACTGTCGCCTGTGCATCGACAAAGCGCTGGAGGTTGAAAGGGTCCATCTCGCCAGCATACGTCCGCTTTCGACCCAAAGCGGTCAGCGTCTCGAAAGGATGCCGGGTCGTCCCAATTTTTGCTTTGGCTTGCGGACGACCCTACAAAGCCTCGATAGGGAACGGAAACATTTCTCGTATCGCACTGCATACATCATCAATACGCGCGGAAACCTGATCGGGGTCGAACAGAGCTTCCTAGCCCAGATACGCTTCCATCACCTCGGGCGAGTTGCGCAGGTCGGCGGGCTTGCCTTCCAGCACGATGCTGCCCCGCTTCATGAAGTACGCGTATTCGACCACCTCCAGCGCGATCGAAGCGTTCTGCTCCACCAGCAACAACGACTGGCCCTGCTTGTGCAGGTCCACGATGGCCTCGAAAACGAGGTCGACGATCGATGGCGCCAGGCCCATCGACGGTTCGTCCAGCACCAGCATCTCGGGGCCGGTCATCAACGCGCGGCCGATGGCCAGCATCTGCTGTTCACCGCCGCTCATGAGGCCGGAGATCTGGCGCCGGCGTTCCTTCAGGCGCGGGAACAGCTGGAACACGCGCTCCAGGTGTTCGGCATGGCGCCCGCGGCCCGCGTGCGATGACAGCCGCAGGTTCTCTTCGACGGTGAGCGGGGCGACGACCATGCGGCCTTCCGGCACGAATCCCATGCCCAGCCGCACGATCTGGTGCAGCGCCAGGCGCGAGACATCGCCGCCGTTGAGCGTCACCGTGCCGCGGATCGGCCGGTGCAGGCCGACGATGCTGCGCAGCGTCGTCGACTTGCCTGCGCCATTGGAGCCGAGGATGGCAACGAAGGCGCCGGCCGGCACCTGCAGGCTGACCTTGTCGACGGCGCGGATCGCGCCGTAGCTAGCCGAGAGCTCGGAGACCGTCAGCATGATGTCGCTTGCCAAAGTAGGCGTCCTGGACGTCGGAGTTCTTGATGCATTCCTGCGGTGTGCCTTCGGCAATCAGGCGGCCGAAGTTGACGACGACGACGCTGTCGCAGAAGTCGACCACCAGCTTCATGTTGTGTTCCACCATCACGATGGTCAACCCTTCGTCGCGCAGCCGGTGCACCAGCCGGCCGATCTCGGTCGACTCGGCGGTGTTCATGCCGGCGGTGGGCTCATCGAGCAACAGCAGGACGGGGTCGGCGCCGAGCGCCCGCGCGATCTCGACCCGCCGCTGCTCGCCGTAAGACAGGGTCTCGGCCAGCACGTGGGCCGAACCGGCCATGCCCACGCGCTCCAGCAGGTGCATGGCCTTGTCGCTGACCGCGCGCATGCGCCGGCGCGCCGCCGGCGTATGTAGCAGGCTCGCCATGAAGGACGTCTCGCGCTTCAGGAAGGAACCGGCGATCACCTGCTCCAGCACTGTGAGCCCGGAGATCAGCCGCACGTTCTGGTACGTGCGCGCCAGGCCCAGCGCGCCGATCTCATGCGGCTTGGACTGCGAGATCTCGGTGCCGTTCAGGCGGATGCTGCCCGCATCGCAGTGCAGCAATCCGCTCACGAGGTTGATGACGGTGGTCTTGCCTGCCCCGTTGGGCCCCATCAGGCCGGTCACGCGGCCGCGCGGCGCGCTGAACGTGAGCTGGTCGACGGCGGAAACGCCGCCGAAGGTCTTCGTCGCGCCCTGCAGTTCCAGCAGCGCGGTCATTGCAGGGCTGCTCATGCCGGCTTGTGGCGCGAGGCCTGCCGCATCCGGAACGCGCGCGGGTCGATCAGCCCACGGGGCAGGAAGATCATGATCAACAGCAGCACCACGCCGTTGGCGACGTCCTGCACCTGGGGCACCGCGGCCTGCATCACGATGGGCAGCGCCGTGTAGACGACGGCGCCGACGACGGGACCGAACCAGTGGTACGAGCCGCCCAGCACGGTCGCCGCGATCATCGTGAAGGCGATGCCGAGGAAGAAGGTGTCCGGCGAAATGAATTGCAGCAGCAGCGCCATCGCCACGCCACCCAGCCCGCCGACCGCACCGCTGATGGCGAAAGCAATCAGCTGCACCTTGCGCAAGTCCACGCCCATGCAGGCGGCGACCGCCGGGTCTTCGCGCAGGACACGCGACGCGATGCCGAACCAGGAATGGTGCAACGCATAGAAACCGATCACGACGACCACCAGCACGCCGGTGAGCCAGTCCATGGGCAGCGGGATCGGCAGGCTCAGGCCGTTGACGCCGCCAGTCAGCACCGGGGCGTTCAGCACCACCACGCGCGTGATCAGCACCAGCGCCAGGCTGGCCAGCGCCATCCAGTGGCTGTTCAGGCGCAGGAAGACGGCGGCGACGATCAGCGACATCCCCAGCCCACCCAGCGCCGCCGCCAGAAAGGCCAGCGGCAGCCCGTATCCGTGCACGACCAGTTGCGCGCCCAGGAAGCCGCCAACAGCGGCGAACACCACCGTGCTGAAGCTCAGGAAGCCAGCCGCCAGCACGACATAAGTGCTCAGCGCGAACAGGGTGTTGACCATGGCGAAGGCCACCGTGCTTCGGTGCGTGGCCCAGAGGTCGCTCAGAGTTTCCATGGAATCGATTCCATCAGGCGCGGGTGAAGCTGCGGCTGCCGAACAGGCCTTGCGGCCGCACCAGCAGGAAAATCAGCAGCAGCGAATAAGTGAAGCCGTCGCGCAGCGCGGTCGAGATGTACTGGCCGACGAAGACCTCCAGCACCCCCAGGATGATGCCGGCGATGGCCGTGCCCCGCACGTCGGTGTAGCCGCCGACAACCACCGCCGCGAAGCCCTTGAGCATCAGGCTTTGCCCGAGCGAGTACGACACGTTGGAAGTGAGGATGCCACCCAGCGAGCCGGCAATGCCCGAGATCGCGCCCGCCAGCGCCGCCGTGAGCAGGATGATGTTGCGGCTATTGACGCCGCCCAGCGCGGCAGCCACCGGATTCCAGCCGACCGCGCGGATCGCCGAGCCCAGGCTGGTGTGCGCCAGTAGCCAGTGCATGCCGGCGGCCACCACCACCAGCGCCACGATGGTGATGAGCTGCATCGCAGGCAAGGGCACGGGCGCAGTCAGCAGCATCTGTGACGGGTAGCTCGTGACGGGGAAACTCAGGCTCTGCTGCCCGGTCGCGAAGCCGGCCAGGCTGTCCAGGATCATCCAGAACGCGATGCTCGTGATCAGCGCCCCCAGCATGTCGGTGCCGCGCTTGCGCAGCGGCTGGAAGCCGATCTGGTCGACGCCAATCGCGACGATGGCCCCTGCGGCCACCCCGGCAAGCATGACCAGGGGGAACGGCAGCTTCAGGTGTTCTGCGGTTGCCAGCCCGATGATCGCGGCCCAGCTCGCATAGCAGCCCTGGGCGGCATTGAGGATACCCATCGTCGCGAAGACGAGCCCGAAACCGATGCCGAACAGCGCATACAGCGAACCGAGCGACAGGCCGTTCAGCAACTGGGACGCGAACAGCTCCATGGCGTCAGGGCTTCCAGGGGACGACCTTGCCGTCGGCGGACCAGTTCAGGAACAGGATCTGCTTGCTCTCGACCTGGCCGTTGACCACGTTGACGCCGCCGTAGACGTCGTTCGGGATCACGGTGACCTTTGCCAGCGCTTCGCCAAGCTGTTCGCGCGTCGGCTTCCCCGACAGCGACCTCAGGCCCTGCGCAATGAACTGCATCGCCATGAATCCCTGCGCGGAATAGACGTCGGGCTCGGCGTCGAACTTCTTCTTGTAGGAGGCGACGAAGGCCTTGCCTGCAGCTGCGTCGGTGAGATCCGGCGAGAAGTTGACCGGGAACGGCACGCCGGCCAGCGCCGGCCCGATCTTCTTGAACACGCCCGCGGTCGACACCGCATCGTTGGCGGCCATGCGGCCGGTCCAGCCGCGGGCGCGCACGGCGGCAATGAAGCTGGCCGCCGGGGTCTGCGTCACATAGACCATGATCAGGTCGGGCTTCAGCGCGATGACCTGCGTGGCCTGAGCCGTGAAGTCGGTGTCCGCACCCAGCGCGGTGACAACGCCGGCGGTCTTGGCGCCGGCCGCTTCAAGGACAGCCTGGCTGGCCTTGAAGCGGGCCTGGAAGGCGTCGTTGTCCGACAGCACGAAGTAGGCCACCGTCTTGGGCTTGAGCGTTTCGGCGAGGTGCTTGGACATCGCCACCTCCTGCGGACCCGGCAGGCCGGTGACGTTGTAGACCCAGGGCGGCGCCGGCAGGCCCGGCGCCGTGGCGCCGTAGAACACCAGCGGGACCTTGTTGGTCGTGGCGATCGGCTTGAGCGCACCGGCGATCGCCGAGAAGATGCAACAGCTGGTGGCGATCACGCCTCGGTCTGCGATCAGCTGGTTGTAGCCCTGGATGCTCTTGGCCGCGTCGCTGCTGCCTTCGCGCTCGGTCAGCTCGAGCTTTGCGCCCGCACCAAGGCTGCCGCCGGCATTGATCTGCTCGATGGCCAGCTCGGCGCCGCGGGCGTATGACACGCCGGCGAAGGCGGCGGGGCCGGTGCGGTCGGCAATGAAACCGATCTTGTAGGTTCCGGCATCGACGGCCCATGCGGCGGAGCCGACGCCCAGCAACGGCACGCACGTCAGTCCTAACCGGACCAGATTCTTCAAATGATTGACCATGTTGTCTCCTGTTGAAAGTGTTGAATGGCTGAAAGTGTTGATTGGCCGCCAGTGTTCAGGCGGCGCGCTTGAGCGGCGCGGCGCCGAGCTCGTAGTAGGCCTGGCGCTCCTCGATCGCTTTCCAGCCGATCACTTGCTTGAAATCCGGCATCGTGGTCTGCCCGCAGGGCAGGCCGTCAACGTCCCCGTTGCGCCGCGCGGCCAGCACGCGCAGGTTTTCCTGCAGTGCGTGCGTGATGGTCATCAGCGACACGACCGGATAGGTGGCGAAAGCGGCGACCGATTCGATCTGCTCGCGGCTGAGTTTTGCCATCCATGTTCCCTGCATGAGTTGTAGCGACAGGCGCCGCCCCGAAACTGCCTTGAGCTTCACCAGGTCGTCGTAGCCCTTGAAGGTGCGGGAGATGGGCTGGACCAGGTCGGCGCCCGCCTCCGCATATTGCGCAGCGCGATCCAGCGCCTCCGAGGGATCAACCGCGTCCGTGCGCGCGACAATCATGAAGTCCGGGTCCTGGCGCGCATCCACGGCGGCACGGATTTTCGCGACGGCATCGCGCACCGGAATCACCGACATCGAAGTGGCAGCCGCGGGACAGCGCTTGGGACTGAACTGGTCTTCCAGCGTGATCGCCGCCACCCCGGTCTTCTCGAATTCGCGCACGGTGCGCGCGACGTTGATCACGTTGCCATAGCCTGTGTCGGCATCGGAAACGATCGGCTTCTTCACGATGTTGGAGATCCGGTTCACCACGCCGAGATTCTCCGTGAGCGTGTAGAGCTCCACGTCCGGCTGCCCCAGGAGCGAGGCTGCGATGCCAAAGCCGGTCGTGAATACGCCGTCGAAGTCGGACTGGTCGACAAGCAGGGCGGACAGCGCGTCTTGCGCACCGGCCATGAAGAAAGTGGGTCCCGAGTTGATCCGGGTGCGCATGATCTTGCGAAGCTCAGTCATGGAGATTCCTTGGTGGTGGATAGAGATCAGGCTCTCGCCGGTGTGGCTTGGTCCTGTTTTGCCAGGCGCGCCTTGAGATAGGGGATGAAGCCCCCTGCCATCAGCGTGCCGCGCTCGATCGACGACAGCGCTTCGAAAGGCAGCTGCTTGCCGCTGCCGAGGTTGGTGACGGTCAGTGCGTCCCAGTCGACCTTCAGTTCATCCCAGCGCGTGGTGATCGCCCGGATGCCCGGGCAGGTGATGAGCGGAAAGCCCATGCTGATTTCGCCGCGAAAGAAGCCGGGCGAGAAAGACTCGGCGATCACGCCGGCCACGCCGAGGTGGCGCATGGCGCGCATCGCCGGATAGTGCGGGTGCCCATAACCGAAGTTGTGGCCGCCCACCAGCAGGTCGCCCTTCTTCACCAACCTGGCGAAGTCGGGGTCGTAGGTGGTCATGGTGACCGCTGCGAGTTCCTGCAGGTCTGACAGCTTGATGTTCTTGATCCCGATGATCAGGTCGATGTCGAAATCGTCTTCCTTGAAGATCCAGGCCGCGCGGCCCTGCAGGTTGGGCAGGCTCATGCGACGCTCCCTTCGATGGCGGCGGGGGCGGCGGCGGCCAGGTACGGGCGCGGATCCGCAATGCAGCCCTCGATCGCCGAAGCGGCGACCACCGCCGCATTGCAGATGAAGATTTCCGAGTCGGCGCTGCCCATCCGGCCGGGCGTGTTCAGCGTGCCGGTCGAGACCGCGCGCTGTCCGTCGCTCATCGTGGCGATGCGCCCATAGCAATAATCGCAGCTGGAGGAACTGATGAATGCGCCCGCGTCCACCAGGGTGGAGATCAGGCCTTCCCGGGCGGCCTGGGACATGATCGCCTGCGACGTCGGCACCACGTGCAGCTGGAAGCCGGGCTTGATCTTGCGGCCGCGCAGCACGTCGGCAGCCACCCGCAGGTCTTCCAGGCGGCCGCTGGCGCAGGAGCCCAGGTAGCCGGTGTGGACCTCGAGCCCGACATAGTCGGTGAGGTCGCGCGTGTTGGCGGGGCTGGGCGGCGCCACAACGATCGGGGTCAGGTCGGTGACGTCGATCGTCACTTCCCGGTCGTACACCGCATCGACGTCGGGATAGACTGCATCGAGCTCGATCTTGCTGCGGCCCTTCGCATGGGCCAGCGTCTTGGCGTCGGGCGCAATCAGCATCGTCGTGGCGCCGAGGAACATGGCCTGGCCGCAGATGGTCTGCCGGCCTTCGATGCTCATCGCATCGATCACCGGGCCACCCAGCTCCACCACCTTGAAGCGACAGGACGACGGCCCGAGCACGCGCACCATGTGATGGAACACGTCACGCGCCATCACGCCGGGCTGCAACGAGCCCGTGATCGTGATCTTGACCGTGCCGGGAACCACCAGGGCCATCCGCTCGCTGACGAAGGCCTCGATCACGCCCTTGCGCACGCCCATGGCAAGGGTGCCGAAGGCGCCGAGCTGGCTCACATGGCCGTCGAAATGCACCGCGAAGGCGCCGGGTGTCGCATAGCCCAGTTCGGCCGAGACCTGGTGGCCGATGCCTTCACGCTCGTGCACCGGAACGCCCTGGGCCTTGCCCCAGGCGCGCGTCACCTTGTGCATCTCCTCTTCCTTGGGCGCGGTCGCCGGCACCATGTGGTCGATAAAGAGCACGAAGCGTTCGGGGCCCGGCACCTTGTCAACGCCGAAGTCTTCCTTGGCTTCCTTGAAGAACACGTCGGTGTAGCCCGGGAAGTCGTAAGCGATGACGAAGTCGGGTCGCGCCATCAATTCTTCCCCCGGCCGCACGCTCTCGCGGCCGCTGGCGCGGGCCAGGATCTTTTCGGTCATCGTCTGGGGCATCGAGGCCTCCTAAAAAACCACATCGTGGATTTCGTGTGTTTCAAATGCGGGGACCAAATTACAGAGTTTGTCGGCTCTGCCGACGCAGGAGGTAAACCCCTATTTATCCACAATGTGGATTTAATTTAGAGTCGGACGCCGTCGTGCTTGCAGGAGAAGTCAAATCGCCAAAGTGCAGACCCCACCCGAAGGCAGCTCCAGAACCGGCACCCAGAGCATCGAGCGCGTTGTCGGCATGCTTCGCGTGGTCGCATCGCGCGGGCGCGGCGGCATGCGGATCGCCGAGGTCGCCGTCACCAGCGGCTTGCCGCAATCGACCTGCTTTCGCATGCTGCAGCGGCTCGAGATGGAAGGTCTGGTCAGCAGGGAGGCGCACACCCGCAAATACTTCCTGGGGCCACTCCTGCATGAATTGGGCCTGCTGGCGCGGCCGCGCTATCGCCTGAGCGAACTTTGCGACGGCGCGCTGCACCGTCTTGCGGACGTGACGCAGGACACGGTCTACCTGAGCGAGCGCAGCGGCATGGAGGCCGTGTGCACCAACCGGGCATTGGGCGACTACCCGATCAAGGCCATGGCGCTGGACATCGGCATCCGCCGCCCGCTGGGCGTCGGCGCCGGCGGGCTCGCCATCCTCTGCCGGATGCACGAGGCGGAAGCCGAGGCGATCATCGCCGCCAACGGCCATCGCTATGAGAAGTTCGCCGGATTCACGGCCGATTTCCTGCGTGACGCCGTTGCGCGCGGCAGGACGCAGGGTTACTCCTTCCTCGACAGCGCATTGACGCCTGGCACCGCCGCCGTGGGCATGGCGTTCCCGGCAGGGAACCCGGTCGGCGCCTTCAGCATCGCGGCCATCTCGTCGCGCCTCACGGTCGACCGGCGCGCCGAGATAGCCCGTGAACTGGCGCAGCAAGTGCGCAAGATCGAGGGCGCAATGAGCAGCGCCGGCGGCATTGCGGGATAGCCTCCGGAGCCGGATGCAGCCAGCCCCGCGCCGCTTCCTGGCACCATGCATCTGTCCCGACGCACTTTCCTGCTCGCCCTTGCAGCCGCCCGCCGTCGATTTGCCGCGCCACTCCAGCGTGCCGGGCGGAATCTCCCCGGTCCTGCTGGGAGCTCACGCTGTACTGCTCTTGAGCGAAACCAGCGTGCGCCCCGGCGATGCGCTGCGCGCCGGCGAGCCCTTCGTTGCGCAATGGACGTGGACCAGGCCGATCCGCCACTCCCTCGCGCCGTAGACCGCGCGTTTCTTCGCTCATTCCGGCTTGATGCCCTTTTCTTTGATCAGCCGGGTCCAGCGTGCCGTCTCGGCCGAGATCAACGAACCGAATTCTTCGGGAGTGCCGCCGCCGACCACATTGCCCGGCGTCGTGATGCGTTGCGCAAGGTCCGGCTCCTGCAGCGCGCGATTGATCGCCTGATCCAGCTTGTCAATGATCGGCTTGGAGCACTTCAGGACGCGGGGCCAGACGCCTCCAGCCTGATTTCTCCATCGAATGGGGTTTTCAGTCCCAGCCCGGCGATCTCCAGCGTCATCCGGGCTGGAAAGGTTTCCGTGCCCGAAATCGCGCCTTCCTGCACCGCTCGCGCAACGGCGTGCTCGATCTCGCGCTGCGAATTGACGCCCACCATCTTCAGGAACTTGCGGATGCTGATGTTCAGCTCTTCCTCATTCATGGCTGTCTCCTTGTGAGACGCCATGATGCGCCGACTGCCGGTCCGACATCATCGACCGCTGGGCGAGTCAAGAGGCCGTCGACTCTCACGCCGGCAATTCGCATGTGGCCGAAGTGAATGGAGCCAATCCGATGGGTCGAACTCATCGATTTGCCTAGTTTTTCTGGCCCGCGCTGTCACAAGCGCCCTTCCCCGAACGTCTAGCAAGGGTGGCGGGGCTTTTCTTGGTCTCGCTTTGCGGCGCGTCCACTTACCGTTATCGAAAGAACTCCATGAAGATCGTCGTCATCGGCGGAACCGGCTTGATTGGTTCGAGGCTCGTCCAACGCCTTCGCACCAGCGGCCACGAGGCCGTGGCCGCCTCACCCAACACGGGCGTCAACACGCTTACCGGGGAAGGGCTCGACGCCGCACTGGCAGGTGCTGACGTCGTGGTGGACGTTGCCAACTCACCCAGTTTCGAGGACAACGCCGTACTGTCCTTTTTTCAAAAGTCGGGCAGCAACCTTCTGGCCGCCGAGACGCGCGCCGGCGTACGCCACCACGTCGCCTTGTCGGTGGTGGGCACCGCTCGCCTGCAGCAAAGCGGCTACTTCCGCGCCAAGCAGGTGCAGGAAGACCTGATTCGAGCCGGGGGCATCCCCTACTCCATCCTTCAGGCGACCCAGTTCTTCGAATTCGTCGCTGCGATCGCCCAGTCGGTCGGCGACGGACCGGTGGTGCGAGCTTCATCGGCATCCATCCAGCCGATTGCCGCCGACGATGTGGCCGACGCAATGCGCGACATCGCACTGGGCTTGCCGCTGAATGGCACAGTGGAGATCGCTGGGCCCGAGCGAATGACAATGAGCGAACTGGTCCGCCGGTTTTTCCGCGCCAAGGGAGATGACCGCGAAGTGATCGCGGATCCGGCCGCGCCGTATTTCGGTGCCGTACTGGAACCTGGCACGCTGGTCCCGGCCGGCGGCGCGCGCTTGGGCGCCGCAAGACTCGACCCGTGGCTGGCGAGCGCAACGTGAGCGCGCATTGAACGTCGGCAAGTCATATCGGTTGCCGGAATTCTTGCGGTGGACGCGCCGCAAGCTGTATCTACTGGTCGCGCTGTCGTCGTTGCCGGTCTTGCTGGTTGAATACGCCGGCTGGCAGGGGCTCGCCATACCCTGGGTGGCAGTGGCCGTGCTCGGTACCGCCACTTCGTTCATCGTTGGATTCAAGAATGCGCAGACCTACCAGCGCACCGTGGAAGCTCAGCAAGTGTGGACATCCATCGCCGCCTCCAGCCGGTATTGGGGATTGATCTGCCGGGATTTCCCTGTACACGGGGACCAGGCGCGGGCTTTGACGCTGCGCCATCTGGCGTGGCTGACGGCGCTGCGCTATCAGTTGCGCAGTCCACGGCCGTGGGAGACAGCTCGCAGCGCATCGAACGCCGAATACGGCAAAACGCTGATCGTCGCCGAAAGGCAAACGCCGCTTTCCACAGCATTGCGGCCATATCTGAGCGATGAGGAGTTGGCAGAAATAACGGATGCGCCCGGCAAGGCGACAAGGCTGCTGTCGCTCCAGAGCGAAGCCATCCGCGCGCTTTACACGCAGCAGCAGATCGTCGTGCTGCACCACACCGAAATGCAGAAGACGATCAAGGATCTGCTGGACCAACAGTCGCGCGCAGAGCGGATCAAGAACTTTCCTTACCCGCGCCAATACGCCATCGTCAACAGCATCTTTGTCTGGAGCTTTGCGGCTTTGCTGCCGTTCGGGCTGGCGGCGGAATTTGCCCGTGCCGCCAGCAGTTTCCCCGCAATTTCCTCATTGCTGGTCACTTGCCTCGCGATCCCGTTCAGCGTGCTGATTTCCTGGCTGTATGTCGCGCTCGACCAGGTGGGCGAGAGCACGGAAAATCCGTTTGAAGGCGCGGCGAATGACGTCCCGATCACTCAAATCTGCCTGTTGCTGGAGAATGAGCTGCGAACCATGCTGGGCGAGGTGCAAACGACCCGGCTGACGCGTCCGGTCAACCACATCATCCTTTAAGGCCTTATGCACGATGCAGCGCAGGTGTTCGAATCGTCCCGGCGCAAGCTGCAAGGCATCGCGTACCGGATGCTCGGCTCGGTGCCGGACGCCGAAGAGGTCGTTCAAGACGCCTGGTTGCGCTGGAGCGAAATTGAAGATCCCGGCGGTCTTGAAAGCGTGGAGGCCTGGCTCGTCACAGCCACCAGCCGGCTCGCGCTTGACCGTCTGCGGGCGGCCAAGGTGCGCCGGCAGCACTATCCTGGCTTGTGGCTGCCCGAGCCCGTTCTTTCAATGTCGCCGCCCACGCCGGAAGAATTGCTGGAGCGGGCCGACGACATTTCGGTGGCGTTCCTCGTATTGCTGGAGAAGCTTGCTCCGGAAGCACGTGCAGCCTACCTCATGCGTGAGGTGTTCGACGTCGACTACCCGCAAGTCGCGGAGGTCATCGGAAAGAGCGAAGCAACCTGTCGCCAGCTGGTCCACCGCGCCAAAGAGCAGCTGCGTGACGGCCAGCCACGCTTTCGCGTTTCGAAGGACGTCCACCACCAGCTTCTCAGCCGCTTCGCCGCGGCGGCCACACAGGGGGACTTCGCCTCGCTCAAGTCGCTGTTGGACGAGGATGCCGAGCTGATAGGCGACGGTGGCGGCAAGGTCAACAGCTTCGCCCAGCCGCTGCGCGGCGGCCAGCGGATTGCACAACTGTTCTACGCGGCGCACCTTCGCTATGGGAACGGACTGCGAATGCAGCTCGCCATGATCAATGGCCACTGGGGATTGCTGCGCTTCATGGACGGGCAGCTGGAGTCAGTACAGTCGATGGAATTCGACGGGCAACGGATCGTCCGTGTCCATGTGCAGCGCAACCCCGACAAGCTGGTGCAGGCCATGGCGATGCTCGGGGCAGGATGAGTTGTACTTGGATTTGAATGCACCCTGGCCGGGACGCGACGCGGAGCGCCGAAGTCGATGAACGCACCATGCGGTATCCGTGAATGCTTCGCCAGGGCAGGCGCTCGCGGGAGGGCAACAAGCCCGCCACAGGAAAATGAAAAAGGCCTGGCGCTATGTGTTCGATAGCGGCAGGCCTATGTCTATGGCGGAGAGGGTGGGATTCGAACCCACGGTAGGGTCGCCCCTACGCCTGATTTCGAGTCAGGTACATTCGACCACTCTGCCACCTCTCCTGAATTCGGTTCGCGTGGTGCGAAGGCAGCTATTGTAGCGGGTGCCGGGAGCCCGACGGCGGGGTGCGGCTTCCGCCGCAACCCGCCCTACGCAGCCAGCCGCTCCAAGCCTCCCAGATACGGCCGCAGCACCTCCGGCACCGTCACGCTCCCATCCGCATTCTGGTAATTCTCCAGCACCGCCACCAGCGTGCGGCCCACGGCCAGGCCCGAACCGTTGAGCGTGTGGACCAGTTCGTTCTTGCCCTGCGCCGTCTTGAAGCGCGCCTGCAGGCGCCGCGCCTGGAAGGCCTCGCAGTTCGACACGGAGCTGATCTCGCGGTACGTGTCCTGCGCGGGCAACCACACCTCCAGGTCGTAAGTCTTGGCGGCGCCGAAGCCCATGTCGCCGCTGCACAGCAGCATCACGCGGTAGGGCAGCTTCAGCTTCTGCAGGACGGCTTCGGCGTTGCGCGTCATTTCCTCCAGCGCCTCGTAGCTCTTGTCCGGATGCACGACCTGCACCATCTCGACCTTGTCGAACTGGTGCTGGCGGATCATGCCGCGCGTGTCGCGCCCGGCGCTGCCCGCTTCGGAGCGAAAGCAGGGCGTGTGCGCGGTCAGCTTCATGGGCAGCTGCGACTCCGCCAGGATCTCGTCGCGCACGAAGTTCGTCAGCGTCACCTCGCTGGTGGGGATCAGGTACAGCGACTGCTGGTCCTCGTCGCCCAGGCCCTCCTGGCCGCCCTTGCTGACCGCGAACAGGTCGGCCTCGAACTTCGGCAGCTGGCCGGTGCCGCGCAACGTGGCCTCGTTGACGATGTAGGGCGTGTAGCACTCGGTATAGCCGTGCTCCTGCGTCTGCACGTCCAGCATGAATTGCGCGAGCGCGCGATGCAGCCGCGCGATGGGTCCCTTCATCACGGTAAAGCGCGACCCGCTGAGCTTCACCCCGGCGGCGAAGTCCAGTCCGAGCGGCTCGCCGATGTCCACGTGGTCCTTGGCTTGGAAGCCGAACTTCGCGGGCGTGCCCCACTTGCGCACTTCGACGTTGGCCTTCTCGTCCGCACCGACCGGCACGCTCTCGTGCGGCAGGTTGGGCACGGCCAGCAGCAGCGCCTGCATCTCGGGCTGGATCTGCTCCAGGCGCGCGGCCGACTGCTCCAGCTCCACCTTGGCCTGCGCCACTTCGGCCATCACGGCGTCGGCGGACTCGCCCTTCGCCTTCAACTGGCCGATCTGCCTGGAAAGCTGGTTGCGGCGCGCCTGCAGCTCTTCCGTGCGCGTCTGGATGGTCTTGCGCTCGGCTTCCAGGCCCTGGAAGGCCGCGACGTCCAGGAAGGCCTGGGGAGACTTGCGGGCCTCCAGCCGTGCCACCACGGAAGGAAGGTCTTTTCGTAACAGGTTGACGTCGAGCATCGGATGATTTTATTCCGCCGCCTGAGTACGATGATCGACCCACCCTGGAGGACGCCATGACCATGCAATTGGATTGCTACCTGAGCTTCGCGGGGAACTGCGAAGAGGCCCTGAATTTCTACGCTCGCTGCCTGGGCGGGAAGATCTCCACGCTGATGCGCTACGAAGGATCGCCGATGGACAAGGATCTGCCCGCCAACTGGAAGCAGAAGGTGATGCACGCCACGCTGGAAGCCGAAGGCGCGCAGATCATGGGCAGCGACTTGCCGCCGGGCATGGCACTCAATGGCTACAACGGCTTCACCGTTTCCGTCTACATCAAGCAGGATGTGGAGCGTGCGCGCAAGGTGTTCGACGCGCTGGCGGACGGCGGCCAGGTGCGGATGCCGTTCGCGCCGCCGTTCTGGGGCGGGCACTTCGGCATGGTGCAGGACAAGTTCGGCGTGCCGTGGATGGTGAGTTGCGAGTGATCAGGCCAACGTCGCCGGATCCACGTTCGCCCCGCAGATGATCAGCGCCACAACTTCCCCCGACGCCGGCACATAGGCGCGGGTCTGCAGCGCCGCCAGCGGCAATGCGGCCGCGGGTTCGACGGCCAGCTTGAATTCCTTCCAGAGCGTGAGCTGCGCGGCACGAATCGCGGCGTCCGGCAGCAGCAGCGCATCGGCCACATGCCGTTGCGTGATCTCCCACGCGATCGCGCCGATGCGCCGGGCGCCCAGGGAGTCGGCAGCGATGCCGCTGACGGCGACGTCGACGGGCACGCCCGCTTCGCGGGCGCGGTACAGCGTCGGGGCCAGCTCGGGCTCCAGCGCGATCACGCGGCTGGCGCCTTCGAACCAGGCCGCGACGCCGGCAATCAAGCCGCCGCCTCCCACGCTGACCAGCACGCTGTCCGGCGCATCGCCGCCCTGTTCCTGGATCTCCATCGCCAGCGTGCCTGCGCCGGCCACCACTTCGGGCTGGTCGTAGGCATGCGTGAGCAACGCGCCGGTCTCCCCCTGGCGCGCGAGGCACGCGTGCAGCGCGTCGGCATAAGCGGCGCCGGTCACCACCACCTGCGCGCCCAGCTCACGCAACTTGGCCTGCTTGGCCGCGCTGCTGACGGTGGGGACGAACACTTCGCAGCGCACGCCGAGCGCGCGCGCAGCCGCAGCGGTGGCGATGCCCGCGTTGCCGCCGGACGCGACGATCACGCCGCTGGCGGGGATGCGGTTGGCCAGCAGCCGGTTGTACATGCCGCGCGCCTTGAAGCTGCCGCCTACCTGCAGGTGCTCCAGCTTCAGCCACACCTCGCCGCCGGCGACGCCGAGCTCGGCGGCGGGCAGCTTCCACAGCGGCGTGCGGCGCACGAAGCCGCGGCCGTCGCTGGCGAAACGTGCCGCGGCGGCAAGGATGTCGGATGGGGTCATTGGTTCGGGGGAGGGAGCCCTGGGTCCCCGCCTGCGCGGGGATGACGGAGAGTGGCGGGGATGACGGAGAGTGGCGGGGATGACAGGCTTACAGCCTCAATCCCTTGGGCATCGGGAACTTCACCGTTTCCTGGATGCCGTCCATCTTGCGCACGGAGACTGCGCCCAGCGCCTTGATGCGGTCGATCACCTCCTGCACCACCACCTCGGGGGCCGAGGCGCCCGCGGTCAGGCCGACCCGGGTCTTGCCATGCAGCCATTCGGCCTTCAGCTCCGAGGGGTGGTCGACCATGTAGCTGTCCACCCCGAGCTTGCGCGCCAGTTCGGCCAGCCGGTTGCTGTTGGAACTGGTCGGGCTGCCCACGACGATCATCACGTCGACGTCGCGCGACATCACCTTCACCGCGTCCTGCCGGTTCTGCGTGGCATAGCAGATGTCCTGCTGCTTGGGCTCACGGATCATCGGGAAGCGGCGCTTGATCGCCGCACTGATCTCCGCCGCATCGTCCACCGACAAGGTGGTCTGGGTGACCACGGCCAGGCGCTCGGTCTGCAAGGGCTGCACGCCGGCCACGTCCGCCACGTCTTCGACCAGGTGGATGCCGTGGTCCAGCTGGCCCATCGTGCCTTCCACTTCCGGATGGCCCTTGTGGCCGATCATGATGAATTCGTAGCCTTCCTTCGCCAGCTTGGCCACTTCGATGTGCACCTTGGACACCAGCGGGCAGGTGGCGTCGAACACATGAAAGCCGCGTTGCTGCGCCTCCGCCTGCACCGCCTTGCTGACGCCGTGCGCGGAGAACACCAGCGTGGCGCCGGGCGGCACGTCCGCCAGGTCCTCGATGAAGATGGCGCCCTTGGCCTTGAGGTCGTTGACGACGAAGGTGTTGTGCACGATCTCGTGGCGCACGTAGATGGGCGCGCCGAATTTCTCGATGGCGCGCTCCACGATGTCGATGGCGCGGTCCACGCCGGCGCAAAAGCCGCGCGGCTCGGCCAGCAGGATTTCCTGGGCGGCCATCAGAGCACCCCGATCACCTGCACCTCGAAGGTGACAGGCTGGCCCGCGAGCGGATGGTTGAAGTCGAACAGCACGGCATCGGGCTTGCCGTCGCCGTCGCGGTCCTCGCCGATCTGCCGCACGGAGCCCGCGTACTGGCCCTGGCCGTCCGGCGTCGGGAACGTGACGACGTCACCGATGCCGTAGCTTTCGTCCGGGTCCCCCATCTGGACGAGGAGCTTGCGGGCAACCCACTGCACCATGTCGGGGTTGCGATCGCCGAAGGCCAGGCCCGCGGGCAGGTCGAAAGAAGCGCGTGCGCCCTCTTCCAGGCCGAGCAGCCGCTCTTCCAGGGCGGGCGACAGCGCACCGGTGCCCAGCGACAGCGTGGAGGGCTTGCCTTCGAAGGTGTTGATGATGTCTCCTGCCGGGCCGCGCAGGCGGTAATGCAGCGTGAGGAAGGAGCCAGGTTGCACCCGGAGAGCAGAGGAGGCCATGGAAAGTGTTCGATAAACTTGCCCCATTGTAAAAGTCAGGGGCGGAAGGCACCGAGATGATGCTCAAAGACCTGCCTGCCGACGCCCGGCCACGCGAAAAACTGCTGGCACGGGGTCCGTCCGCCCTCAGCGACACGGAGCTGCTGGCCCTGCTGCTGCGCACCGGCACCCGCGGGCGCGGCGTGTTCCAGATGGCCGACGAGGTGCTGGGCAAATTCCGCGGACTGGCCGGGTTGCTGCACGCCAGCGGTGACGAGCTGAAAACCGTGCACGGCCTGGGCGGCACGGCCAAGCGCTCGGAGCTGATCGCGGTGCTGGAGCTGGCGCGCCGCGCCGTAGCCGAGCAATTGAAGGCCCGCGAGGTGTTCGGCTCCCCGGACGCCGTGAAGAATTACCTGCAGCTGCACCTGGCCCACCGTCCCCACGAGGTGTTCGCTTCGCTCTTCCTGGACGCGCAGAACCGGCTGATCGCGATGGAAGAACTGTTCCGCGGCACCTTGACCCAGACCAGCGTGTATCCGCGCGAAGTGGTCCTCAAGGCCCTGCACCATCACGCCGCTGCGGTGGTGTTGGCCCACAATCACCCCAGCGGCACCGTGCAACCCTCGCGCGCGGACGAAGCGCTGACGCAGACGCTGAAGGCCGCGCTGGCGCTGGTGGACGTGCGTGTGCTGGACCACGTCATCGTCGCACCCGGGCAGGCGCTGTCGATGGCGGAGAAAGGGCTCCTTTGAAGGCGAAGTCGTTGCAGGACCTGGCGGCCATGCGCACGCACCTGGCGGAGCGCGAGCGTGCCGAACGCGAGCTGGCCGCCGCGCGCGCCGAAGCCAGGCGCAAGGCGGATGCCGAGCGCGACCTGTTCCAGCGCGCTGCCGGCGTCGTCAAGCAGTTGCCGCACCACGGCCGCGTGCATCACGTGCCGGAGCCGCCGGCGCCCATCCCCGCGCAGCGCCAGTTGGACGACCAGCGGGTGCTGCACGAGTCGATCAGCGACGAGTTCGATGCGTCGACGCTGCTGGAGGTGGACGATGCGATGAGCTTTCGCCGCCCGGGCATCGGCATCGATGTCGCCCGCAAGTTGCGCCGGGGACATTGGAGCATCCAGGCCGAGATCGACCTGCATGGCCTGCGCCGCGAGGACGCGCGCGAGGCCTTGTCGGCGTTCCTGCGCGACGCGGTCACGCGCGGCGTGCGTTGCGTGCGGGTGGTGCACGGCAAGGGCCTCGGTTCACCCGGCAAGACGCCGGTGCTCAAGGGCAAGGTGCACGGCTGGCTGGTGCAGAAGAACGAGGTGCTCGCGTTCGTGCAGGCGCGGGCGGATGAAGGCGGGGCGGGGGCGGTGGTGGTGTTGTTGAAGCCGGCGTAAAGGCGCGCGGCGGGCGATGTCGGGGTCGCTGCGCGAACCCGACCTACGGTGTTCGAAGGGTTCGTAGGTCGGGTTGCCGAAGGCACCCCGACGTTTCACCCCGGCGCGTTGCGCATCCAGTCGGCCGTCTGCATGAACGACTCCCGCAAACGCGCACGCAGCTTCTCATCGACCCCTACTTCACCCATCGCCTGGTCCATGGCCGCCACCCACTGGTCGCGCTCCTTGATGCCGATCTTGAAGGGCATGTGGCGCATGCGCAGCCTGGGGTGGCCGAAGCGATCGGTGTAGTGCTGCGGGCCGCCGAGCCAGCCGCAGAGGAACCAGAAGAGGTTGTCGCGGGCGCGGTGCAATTCAGTGCCATGCGCTGCGCGCAGCTCCGCGAAGTCCGGCTCCAGGTCCATCAGGTCGTAGAACCGGTCGACCAGCGCCCGGACTTTCTCTTCGCCGCCGATCCACTCGAACGGCGTCTCTTTCGGGGGCTTTTCCTGGATCTGCATTCCTGCATTTTCGCAGGTGGAGCCTGCGCGGCAGGGCAACGGGCCTGCGTTGGGTCGAGAAGGGGGCGCAGGCTAGGCGCGGGGGCGGGTCAAGCCTGGCCGGCTTGACCCGTGACCGCAACGACGCATGCGCCCCCTTATCGGCCCAACCCTTCGGGCCGCTACCTGCAAGAGCGCCAGGCGTTGTTGCGGCCTCCTTGTGTACGTAAAGTACACGGCCTCGGCCGCGCCTAGCCTGACGCTCTTGCAGATAGCGGCGCAGGCCCGTTGCCCTGCCGCGCAGGCTCCACTATTCAGCCGCCCTGCGCAAGGTTTCCACCACCGGCCGGTTCAGCACTTCGCGCAAGCCCCACCAGCCCGCGGCCAGCGCCAGCACCGCGCCCGCCAGGGCACCCGCCAGGGGCACCAGCGGCGACGCGGTCCACGTGAAGTCGAAGGCGTATTTCGCCAGTCCCCAGCCGACGACCGATGCCACCATGCTGGCCAGGAAGCCGGCGAGCAGGCCCACGCCGATGAGCTCGGCGCGCTGCACCTGCCGCAGCAGGCTGGAGCGCGCGCCCACCGCACGCATGATCGCGAATTCGCGCGCGCGCTCCTCGCGCGTCGCGCTGACGGCGGCGAACAGCACCACCAGTCCCGCGGCCAGCGTGAAGCCGAACAGGAATTCCACCGCGCGGATCACCTTGTCCAGCACGCCCTGCACCTGCGTGATGGTGGCCGTCATGTCCACGTTGGTCACGTTGGGGAAGGCGCGCACCAGCGCATTGTCGAACCCGCGCCGCTCCGGCGCACGGTACGCGCCCATGTAGGTGACCGGAACGTCCGGCAGGCGGCTGACCGGGTACATGACGAAGAAGTTCGCCCGCATCGAGCTCCAGTCCACCTTGCGCAGCGACGTGATCTTCGCTTCGCTCTGCGTCCCGGCGATGTCGAAGCGCAGCGTGTCGCCCAGCTTCAGCCCCAGCGTGGTGGCAATGCCTTCTTCGACGCTGATCGCGCCTGCCTCCTCGGGCTGCCAGCGACCGGCGACCACCTGGTTGTGGTCCGGCTGCTGCGCGGCGAACGACAAGTTGAATTCCCGATCCACCAGCCGCCGCGCGCGGTCTTCCGTGAAGTCGTCGGGCGTGATGGCGCGGCCGTTCACGCCCACCAGGCGGCCGCGGAACATCGGGAACCAGTCCATCCGCTTCACGCCAGCCGTGCGCAGCGCAGCGACGAAGGCCTCGCTTTGATCGGGCTGCACGTTGATCACGAAACGGTTCGGCGCATCCGGCGGCGTGGCCTGGCGCCAGCTCGCAATGAGGTCGGTGCGCAGCAGCACCAGCAGCACCAGCGCCAGCAGGCCCACGGCGAGCGCGCTGGTCTGCACCACCGTGTAGGCCGGCCGCGCGCTGATCTGCCGGGTGGCCAGCACCAGCCAGCGCGGCGCGGTGGCTTCGTTCACCACGCGCCGAAGCAGCTTGACGGCCACCCAGCTCAGGCCGGCGAAGACGAGCACCGCACCGGCGAAGCCGCCGACGGCGATGCCTCCCAGCTTCAAGTCGCTGCTCGCGGCCAGCAGCAGCGCGGCGAAGCCGGCAATGCCGACCGCCAGCACGGCCAGCGACGCCGGCTTCAGGTTGCCGACGTCGCGGCGGATCACGCGCAGCGGCGGTACCTGCGCCAGCTGCAGCACCGGCGGCAAGCCGAAGGCGAACAGCAGCGTCAACCCCATGCCGAGGCCGAACGCCAGCGGCCACCCACCCGCCGCGGGCAACGCGGTTTCCACCAGGCCACCGAGCAGCGCGACGAAGACGAAGTGCACGGCAAAGCCGACCGCCACGCCGAGCAGGCTGGCGAACACGCCGATCAGCGCGAACTCGAACGCATAGCTCATGGCGATGGTGCGCTGGCTCTGGCCCAGCACGCGCAGCATGGCGCAGTCGTCCAGGTGCCGGCTGGCAAAGCCGCGCGCGGCCAGCGCCACCGCCACCGCGCTCAGCAGGGCGGCGAGCAGTGCGACCAGGTTGAGGAATTTCTCGGCGCGGTCCAGCGTCTGGCGCATCTCCGGCCGCCCGCCTTCGAGCGACTCGACGCGCACGCCGCGCACCTCGGGTTTCGCCGCCTCCGCCACCGCCCACGCGGAGAAGCGGGCGACGGCGGCATCCGGGCCGGCGACGGCGAAGCGATAGCCGACGCGGCTGGCCGGCTGCACCAGCCGCGTGGCCGGCAGGTCGTCGACGTGGATCATCACGCGCGGCGCGAAATTCAGGAAGCCGCTGCCGCGATCCGGCTCCACGGTGATGATGCGCGCGACGCGCAACTGCGCATCCCCCAGCAGCACCGGGTCGCCGATGCGCACGCCCAACGACTCCAGCACCGCCGCATCGACCCAGGCCTCGCCGCGCGCGGGCACGTCGCGCGTCGCCTGTCCGGCGGCGTCCGCATTGGCGGACGTCTGCAGGTTGCCGCGCAGCGGATAACCGGCCGGCACGGCCTTCAACGCGACCAGCCGCGCACCGCCGCCCTGCGCATCGGTCGCCCGCGCCATCGAGGGGAAGACCAGCGTGGTCAGGCTTTGCAGCCCCGCGGCGCGCGCCTGCGCGATGAAGTTCGCCGGCGTCGGCGCATCGCTCACGACGACGGCATCGCCACCCAGCAACTGGCGGGCGTCGCGCGCCAGGCCGCCCTTGAGCCGGTCGGCGAAGAAGCCGACGGCGGTGAGCGCGGCAACGGCCAGCGTGACCGCGACGATCAGCAGGCGCAGTTCGCCGGCGCGCAGGTCGCGCCACAGCGTGCGCCAGCCGAGCGAAAAGGCGGACGAGGTTCGGGTCATGTCAGGGCCGCGACGCCGCGGGCAGCCCATCCAGCCGCTTTTCCAGCTCGGCCAGCAGCGGGCGCACGCGTTCCCCTATGCTGATCTGCGGGTTGGAAAAGCCGTCCTGCTTGCCCGCTTCGTTCTCGCGCCGGCGGATCAGCGGCACGGCGGCGGCGAATGCGCGCTCGAACGAATGGGTCTTGCGCAACTGTTCATCGAACAGCGCGCGGCCGAAGAAGGTGAGGTCGGACAGCTTGCCGCAGCCGTAGGACGTGTGGTCCGCGTCGGCCGCGGTCATCACCAGCGTGCTCTCGCTCGCCAGCGGCCCGACCCAGCCGCCGGAAAAGCAGGCCGAGATCGCGATCACCCGGTTGCGGATGCCGGCTTCGTCCAGTGCCGCCCGCAGTTCCCCAGGGCTGACGGTGTCCACCTGCAGCGGCGGGTTGGATGCGGCCAGCTGGAAGTCGCCCGCGCCGTGCGACGTCAGGTACACCACCAGCAAGTCGCGCTCGCGGTCCATCCGCTTGGCGACCGCCGCGATGGCGCGCTTCAGGTTCAGCGGCGTGGCCCACGGCAGCGTCTCCGCCGTGTCGACGTGGTTCACCAGTTGCAGCACGCGGCCCTGGGCGTCGAAGCGTTGCGCCAGCACGCCGGCCACCATGGCGCTTTCGCGGCGGAACACGTCCTCCTCGCCGTAGGGCGCGAACACGATGCCGTAGACGTCCGTCACGCCGGGGCGCTCCGCCGCCACCTGGTCCAGCGCACGCTGCAGCACGACCTGCTGGGTCTCGATGGTTTCCTGCGACAGCGTCAGTCCGGGCGGTGGCTCCGGCGCCTGCGCGATCGGCTCCCAGGGGCGGTCCGTGAATTGCCAGGCGGTGAGGCCGAAGATCACCAGGAGCCCGGCGAACAACGACGCAAGCCCGCGCGCGTGCACGCCGAAGGCGGACGCCAGGCGCACCGCGATGGCGAGAGTCCACGTCAGCAGTGTCACGTAGGCCAGCCAGGCGAAGGCGCCGGAGTCGGCCAGCACGCCGGGCAGCAGGTCGCGCGCATGCAGCGCGCCGAGCACCTGGGACACCAGCCCCGGCACCAGCGACGCCACCAGCCACAACGCGAGCCAGCTTGCCAGCCCGGAGGGGCGATCCGCCTCGCGCCGCGGCAGCAGCGCCCACAGCAGGAACACCAGGCCGGACACCGTCCACCACGATCCCAGCCAGGCGCGCACGTTGAACTGCGCCGGCCCCGGCACTTCGAGCCGCCCCAGGGCCAGCTCGATCGTGACGGCAATGAGGGTCAGCACGAACAGCTCGTGCACGCGCGGCGACGCGCCGGCCACGCCCTTGGGGCGCAACAGCACGGCGGCGCGCAGGCCTTCGCGCAGCCAGGCGCCCACGCCCAGCGCGGCGTCGCGCGCAGCAGCCGGCGGTGCAGCCTCGCCGTGGACGGTGTCGTTCATACCGGGATCATGCCACCCTGCGTCGCGCGCTTCAGGAGGCGGAACGCAGGCGCTGGCCGGCCAGTTCGGGCTGCAGCACCAGCCGCTGCGCCGCGGTGTAGCAGATGAAGTGCCGGCCCGTCGCCCGGCCCACGGTGCACAGGCCGACGCGCTCGGCGATCTCGTATCCCATCTGCGTGGTGCCGCTGCGCGAAACGACGATGGCCACGCCCATCTGCGCCGCCTTGATCACCATCTCGCTGGTCAGGCGCCCGGTGGTGTAGAACACCAGCGGCTGGTCGGGCGTCGCTGCCGCGGGCTGGTCGGATTCGCGCAGCCACATCCAGCCCGCGATCGTGTCCACCGCGTTGTGACGGCCCACGTCCTCGATGAACAGCAGCATCTCCTCGCCCTGGAACAGCGCGCAGCCATGCACCGAACCGGCCGACTTGTATGTGCTCTCCTGCAGCCGGATCGCGTTGACGATCGCGTACAGCTGTGCCTGCGCCAGGCGCGCTTCGGGCAGCCGCAGGCTGTCCACTTCCTCCATGAGGCCGCCGAACACGCTGCCCTGCCCGCACCCGGTGGTGACCACGCGCCTGGACGTGCGCTCCTCGATGCGATCGATGCCCTTGTGCGTCTTCACCGCGGCGGAACCGACCTCCCAGTCCACGGTGACCGATTCCACCTCGTCGATGGATTGCACCAGGCGCTGGTTGCGCAGGTAGCCCAGCACCAGCCATTCGGGCCGGGCGCCCAGCGTCATCAAGGTGACCAGCTCGCGCTTGTCCACGTAGACGGTCAGGGGCCGCTCGGCGGGAATCGAAATGGTCTCGGCCTCGCCGTGCTGGTTGACGACGGGCACGCTGCGAGTCAGCGGGGCGCGGGCTTCGGTGAGCCGGGGGCGGGGCATGGCCAGAGGCTAACGCAAATGACAAGGCCAGCCCGGGAGGCTGGCCTTGGGATGGGAAGGAAACGCGGGAACTACTTCTTCGGCGTCGTCGCGCCGGTGACAGCCGGGCCGGGCGAGGACACGCTGGGCTTGGAAGGCGCCATCTCGGCGGAATTCGAGCGCACGCTCGGCGGGCTCGCGGCCGTGGCAGTGGGGGAATGCGCGCCGGAGCTTTCCAGCGGCTTCTGCGCAGGCGCCGTCGGCGCGGCCACATAAGTGAAGGGCCCGGGCTCCACGCACGTGGGAATGGCCATCGGCGCGGCTGCGGTCGCCACCCCCGCCACCGGCGTGCTGCCGCCCTGCGAGGCAGTGGCCGCGGTCGGCGTGGGCGCCGCCGCGGCGGTGGCCGCCGGTGCGGCAGCGGGCGCGGCTGCCGCGGCAGGCGCACCTGGAGCAGCCGGCGCGGCCATGGCGGGCCTGGAGCCGCGGGTCGCCTTGTATTGGGCAGCCACCCGGTCCTGTGCCTTGCACAGCTGGTAGGAATCGACCTTGGCCTGCCACGCCGTCTTGGCCGCGGCTTCGGCCGCCTTGGCCTTGGCCGCCTCGTCCAGCACCGGCGGCGGGATCTTGGCGAAGGCTGCGCCGGAAACGGCCAGTGCGGCCACGGTGAGCATGAAGCTTTTCATCTGCGTCCTCTCGTCAGGCCGGCCGCGCGCGGTCGGCAGGGTCGTCCACCATCACCAGCGGCTTGCTGCGCTGCGCCGGGATCTTGCCGGACTGGATGTCCTCGTACCAATAGGCGTGGTGCTCGCGCGCCCACTCGTCGTCGACATAGCCTTCGCGCATGCCGCGGTAGGCGCCGCGCATGCCGATCGTGCCCATGTAGATGTGCGCCATCAGCATCACCATCATCAGCACCGCGGCGATGGCGTGCACCATGTGCGCCACCTGCATCTGGCCGCGCTCGTAGACCAGGTTGGGGATGAGCTTGTCCAGCACCAGGCCGGAACCGATGACGATGGCCCCGAGCAGCAGGTTGCCGATCCAGAACATCCCCTTCTCGCCCGCATTGAAGCGGTGCGAGGGCGCGTGGCCCTTGCCCAGGATGCCGCCCAGGCGCATCAGCCACGCCACGTCGCCGCGCTGCGGCAGGTTGTCCTTGATGAAGGTGAGGATCACGATCACCAGCGACACCACGAACAGCGGCCCGACGAAGTTGTGCAGGTTCTTCAGCAGGTAGGTGAAGTAGCCGAACAGGGTCTGGCCGATCACCGGAAGCAGGAAGAACTTGCCGAAGGCCATGACGATCCCGGAGATCGCGAGCGTCACGAAAGCGATGGCATTGGCCCAGTGCGCGGCGCGCTCGAACGGGGTGAAGCGCTCGATGCGGCGGCCGCCGCGACCGTCCGCCTTGCCCATGGGTCCCTTGGCGAAATAGAAGATGCCGATCGCGAGGGCCACGATCAGCAGCAGCGAGCCGCCATAAGGCAGGATCCAGCTGTTGCGCACCTGCCGCCACGCTTCGCCCGCGGTGATCATGCGCGTGCCGGGGTATTGCACCGGGGCCTGGATCAGCACGCCCGCTTCGGGCGCCTGGCTCCTGGGCAGGCTGCTGTAACCCTCGACGCCACGGAAGACGTCGCGCCACATCGGCGCGTTGTTGCCGGGCTGGACGCGGTTGCGCTGGCCGTTGCTCTGCTCCATGTAGCCGGGTTCGGAGGAAGCGTCGCGCTTCACCTCGGGCTTCACTTCGAAGATGTTCTGGCCCTGGATGCCGCCGGCGCCTTGGCCGGGCACCGGGTCGTCCGGCAGCTGCCGGGCCGGAGCCGTGGTGGTGGACGAACCGCCCGCCGGCGCGGCGCCGGTGGACTGGGCGAACGCGGGGCCGCCCAGGGCCACCGCCGTCAATGCGGCAGCGAGGAACTCAAGGAACCTTGGCATAGTCGTTCTGGCCCTGCACGGTGCGGACTTTCAACTGCTGTTCCCAGGCGGCGCGGTCACCCTGCTTCCAGCCCGCCGCCATGTACGGCGGCTGCTTGCTGGTGCCGCTGAAGGGGCTGGTGTCGGCCTTGATGCCACTGGCCGTCTGCTCGCGGTCGGCGCAACCGGCGACGGCGAACGCCGCCGCGGCCAGTGAGAGGACGATCAGGCTTTTCATGACTTGGCTCCACCCGGCTGGCCGGCTTGCTTGGAACCGTAGGCGGTGCCCCAGCCCCAGACTTCGGCGCCCTTGCCGCGCTTGAGCACGCGGTTGCGGAAGATGTCCGCCACCACGTCGCCGTCGCCCGCGAGCAGCGCCTTGGTCGAGCACATCTCCGCGCAGGCCGGCAGCTTGCCTTCGGCCAGGCGGTTGCGGCCGTACTTCTCGAACTCGGCCTGCGAGCCGTTGGCCTCGGGGCCGCCGGCGCAGAAGGTGCACTTGTCCATCTTGCCGCGCACGCCGAAGGTGCCGGCCGACGGGAACTGCGGCGCGCCGAACGGGCAGGCGTAGCTGCAGTAGCCGCAGCCGATGCAGGTGTCCTTGTCGTGCAGCACCACGCCCTCTTCCGTGCGGTAGAAGGTGTTGGTGGGGCAGACCGCCATGCAGGGCGCGTCGGAGCAGTGCATGCAGGCCACCGAGATCGACTTCTCGCCCGGCACGCCGTCGTTGAGGGTCACGACGCGCCGGCGGTTCACGCCCCACGGCACTTCGTGCTCGTTCTTGCAGGCCGTGACGCAGCCGTTGCATTCGATGCAACGCTCCGAATCACAGATGAATTTCATTCTTGCCATGTCTGTCTCCGGTGCAGGTCTTTAGGCCGCGCGTTCAATGTTGCAGATCGTCGTCTTGGTCTCTTGCATCATGGTGACGCTGTCATACCCGTAGGTCGTGGCGGTGTTGACCGCTTCGCCGCGCACCACCGGCGCCGCGCCGTTGGGGTAGTACGGCAGCATGTCCGCGCCCTGCCAGCGGCCGGAGAAGTGGAACGGCATCCACACCGTGTCCTCGCCGACGCGCTCGGTCACCAGCGCCTGCACGTTCAGCTGCGCGCCGGTGGGCGAGCGCAGCCAGACGCGGTCGCCGTTCTTGATCTGCCGGGTGGCCGCCGTCTTCGGGTTGATCTCCACGAAGGCTTCCTGCTGCAGTTCGGCCAGCCAGGGGTTGGAGCGCGTTTCCTCCCCGCCGCCTTCGTATTCGACCAGCCGGCCGGACGTGAGGATCAGCGGGAACTTCTCGTGCACCTTGTCCTGGATGTTCTTGTCCTGCAAGGTCTTGTACAGCGTGGGCGCGCGCCAGAACGCCTTCTTGTCCTCGTGCGTCGGGTACTTGGCCACCAGGTCGGGCCGCGTGCTGTAGATCGGCTCGCGGTGCTGCGGGATCGGGTCCGGGAAGTTCCACACCACCGCGCGCGCCTTGGCGTTGCCGAAACAGTGGATGCCGTGGTTCTTCATGGCCACGCGGATCAGGCCGCCGGAGTTGTCGGTCTTCCAGTTCTTGCCCTGGGCGGCCGCCTGCTCGGTGGGCGTGAGCTCGTCCCACCAGCCCAGCTTCTTGATCAGCAGGTGGTCGACTTCCGGGTAGCCGGTGGTGATCTCGGAGCCCAGCGAGTGGGAGCCGTCCTCGGCCAGCAGGTTGATGCCTTCCTTCTCCACGCCGAAGTTCGCGCGGAAGCAGCCGCCGCCATCCATCACGTGCTTGCTGTTGTCGTACAGGTTGGGCGAGCCGGGGTGCTTGAGCTCCGGCGTGCCATAGCACGGCCAGGGCAGGCCGAAGTAGTCGCCCTGGATGTCGTAGCCGGTCTCCTTGTCCTTGACGCTGGTCTTGGCCTTGAGCGTCTTGACGTCGAAGTGGCCCATGAGGCGCATGTGCGCCTTCAGCCGCTCGGGGCTCTGCCCCGTGTAGCCGATGGTCCACATGCACTTGTTGATCTCGCGCAGGATGTCCTCGGGCACCGGCTCGTCCAGTCCCTTGATCTTCTGCATCTTGTAGTTCTTGACCAGTTCCTTGCCGAAGCCGAGCTTGTCGGCCAGCTGGTACATGATCATGTGGTCGCTGCGGCTTTCCCACAGCGGCTCGATCACCATCTCGCGCCACTGCAGCGAGCGGTTGGAGGCCGTGGCGGAGCCGCTGGTTTCGAACTGCGTGGCGGCCGGCAGCAGGTACACCGCGCGGTTCGGGTTCAGGTCCTTCGGGTCGCCCGGCATCGCCGCCATGGCCGCCGTGGCGGAGGGATACGGGTCCACCACCACCAGCAGGTCCAGCTTGTCCATGGCCCGCTTCATCTCCAGGCCGCGGGTCTGCGAGTTGGGCGCATGGCCCCAGTAGAAGACGGCGCGCAGGTTGGGGTCCTGGTCGAGCATCTCGTTCTTCTCGAGGACGCCGTCGATCCAGCGGGACACCGTCATGCCGGGCTTGGTCATCATGCCGGCGTTCTGGAATCTCCCCTTCATCCACTCGTAGTCGACGCCCCAGGCGGTGGCGAAGTGGCGCCAGGCACCGTCGGCGACGCCGTAGTAGCCGGGCAGCGAGTCGGGGTTGGGGCCGATGTCGGTGGCGCCCTGCACGTTGTCGTGGCCGCGGAAGATGTTGGCGCCGCCGCCGGACACGCCGACGTTGCCCAGCGCCAGCTGCACGATGCAGGAAGCGCGGACCATCGCGTTGCCGATGGAGTGCTGCGTCTGGCCCATGCACCACACGATGGTGGAGGGACGGTTCTTGGCCATCGTCTCGGCGGCCTTGAAGACTTCGGCTTCCGGCACGCCGCACGCTTCGAACACCTTGTCCGGCGTCCACTTGGCCAGCACGTCCTCGCGCACCTTGTCCATGCCGTACACGCGGTCGGCGATGTACTTCTTGTCTTCCCAGCCGTTCTTGAAGATGTGGTACAGGATGCCGAACAGCAGCGGAATGTCGCCGCCGGAGCGGAAGCGGATGTACTGGTCCGCCTTGGCGGCCGTGCGCGTGAAGCGCGGGTCGCACACGATCATCTTGGTGCCGGTTTCCTTGGCGTGCAGCATGTGCAGCATGGACACCGGGTGCGCCTCGGCGGCATTCGAACCGATATACAGGGCAGCCTTGCTGTTCTGCATGTCGTTGTAGGAGTTCGTCATCGCGCCGTAGCCCCACGTGTTCGCGACGCCGGCGACGGTGGTGGAGTGGCAGATGCGGGCCTGGTGGTCGCAGTTGTTGCTGCCCCACATGCTGACGAACTTGCGCATCAGGTAGGACTGCTCGTTCGAATGCTTGGACGAGCCGATCCAGAACACCGACTCCGGCCCGCTGGCCTTGCGCAGGTCGTTCAGGCGCGCGGCGATCTCGTTGAGCGCCGTGTCCCAGCTGATGCGCTCGTACTTGCCGTTCACCAGCTTCATCGGGTAGCGCAGGCGGAATTCGCCGTGGCCGTGCTCGCGAATCGCCGCGCCCTTGGCGCAGTGCGCGCCCAGGTTGATCGGCGAATCGAACACCGGCTCCTGCCGCACCCACACGCCGTTCTCCACCACCGCGTCGATGGCGCAGCCCACCGAGCAGTGCGTGCAGACCGTGCGCTTGACCTCGATGCGGCCTTCGCCGATGGCCGGGCCCTTGCCGTCCGCCGCCCTGGCCTTCTTGACCAGCATCAGCGAGGAGGCGGCGATGCCGACCCCTACCCCCAGGCCGGAGCGGCGCAGGAAGGCGCGGCGGTCCATGGTGGGGAGCGCGGAGGAGAGGCCTCGCTGCAGGGAGTGGACGAAAGGCGAGCGTGCGTTGGCCTGCGCGGCCCCCGGCTTCTTCGTGAGCAACATGGATGTCTCCCGCTGTTAGACGAGCGTGGTCTTGTAATAGCGCTTGATGTGTTCCGACAGGTGATAGCCGCCGCCGCCCTCGGGCGCCGGCCGCTTTTCCGTGACGGGAGCCTCGGCGGGCTCGGACAAGGGAAGCGTCACCACGGCGGCGGTGGCAGCACCGGCGGCTGCGGCTCCCAACATGAACCCGCGGCGCGAGGGCCGGGGCTTGAGGCTTTCGGGCATGTTCGTCTCCTGGAGCTCTTGTGAACTACTCTTCATACTGTAGTGGAGGGAAAACTTCACGGCAATCGTTAGCATGCCTATTCGCCTAGGGGAAACGCGAAGCTGCAAGCCACTCGACAGGAATTCGTCTCAGATTGCGACACCGCATGACGGAATTTCCGTAAGGCAGGGAATAAAGGGCGGGCTCACGCCAGCATGTCGAAGCCTTGCGCTTCGACGCTGACGAAGGCGCGCGTGAAGGCGGCCAGCACCGCATAGAACTGCGCTTTCGGGTGCGCGGTTATTGCATCGCACAATGCGTTCACCCAGGGCAGCAGGTGCGTGGCGAAGAATTCGGACTGGCGCGTGAGGTTGGCTACCGCGACGTCGTCGCCGGCGATCAGGTAGCGCATCACCTCGCAGACATAGGCGATGTGGTCCTCGGTTTCCGGCATCGTGTCGTCGCGCCCGAGTCCCAGCCCGGCGAGCGTTTCGCGCAGGCGCGCCAGCGGCTTTTCGTTGAGGAAACCACTCATGTAGTGCGACCCGAACAGGTACACCTCGGGTTTGCCCACGCCGCCGAACAGCGCGTCGAATTCGCGGGCGATGGTGGCCTGGTCGAATTCGCGCGCCGCGCCCACGAGGGCGCGCCACGGCTCCTCCAGGAAAGCCCCTTGCGCCGGCGCATCGGTGGCAGCCACGCGCAAGGCCGAGAGCAGTTCCTCCGGCGGCGGCTGGTAATAGAGTTGCGCCAGCAGCCCGTAGATTTCCGCCCGCGCGGTTTCCTCGTCCAGGGCGCTGGTGGTCGGCAGGGGTTCGAGCATTCAGTAAACCTCCATGCTACGCATTGCGGTATTCGCCTTGGGGCGGCCCGGCGGCTTCATAGATCGTTGATGCGCGACTCGTTCGGATTGGTGTGCAGGTCGATCACCCGGCAGTCGCCGCACATCTTCAGGCGCTCCAGCGCGGCGCCCTGGAACATCGAATGGCCCGACAGCTTGGTGAGCATGGTCTCGATGGCCTTGAGCGTGCCGAAAGGCTTGGCGCAGCGCACGCAGGCGAACGGCCTGGCTTCGTTGAGCACGCGCGACTGCTTGCGCTCGGGGGTGAGCAGCAGGCGCGGCTGCAGCGCGATGGCCTGCTCGGGGCAGGTGGTGGCGCAAAGACCGCACTGCACGCAGTTCTTCTCGACGAAGCGCAGCTGCGGCGCGGTCTGGTTGTCCTGCAGGGCGCTCGACGGGCAGGCGCCGACGCAGCTCATGCACAGCGTGCACTTGTCCTTGTCGACCGTGATGCCGCCGAACAGCGACCCGGGTTGGAGGGCGATGACTTCCGGCTGCTTGCCGGCGTGCTCGACCAGGTGGTCCAGCGCCAGGTCCACCGTCGTGCGCTTCTCGGCGGAAACGTTGAAGCGGGCACGCGCCTTCGGCGTGGCGCCGCGCCGGCGGGTGACGAGTTGCAGGTGCTGGTCCAGGTCCGCCGCGTCGCGCGCGCGCACCATGCTGAAGTGGCTGCCTTCGTAGCCCAGGCCTTCCAGCACGGCCTGCGCCACCTGCATCTGGCTTTCCAGCGCGTCGACGTACTGGGGCGCCTCCTCGCTCGTGACCACCACGGCGATGTGGGCTGCTCCCTGGGCGACTGCCGAGAGCCAGAGGTCGATGCCGACGCTGGCCACGTGCCAGACGGCCAGCGGGATCACGTTGGCGGGCACGCCCTGCGTCGCACCGATGCGTGCGCCGCGGCCGACGTCCTCGACCAGCCGCTGGCCGAGCTCCTGGCTGTGGAGCAGCAGCACGGGAGCGCTGCCGCCGGCCTGCTCGTACGTGGACAGCATGGTGCGGATCTTGAGACCTTGCTCCCCCGCGCGCGGGTAGGCGTAGGAGATCGCGCCGGTGGGGCAGACGGTGGTGCAGGCGCCGCAGCCGACGCACAGGTTGGGATTGACCTTGATCTGCTGGCGCGATTTCTCGCTGGAGATCGCCTCGGCCGAGCAGACCTCGATGCACGCGTTGCAGCCGACTTGCTCGTTGCGGCTGTGCGCGCACAGCTTCTGCTTGTAGGTGAAGAACTTCGGCTTCTCGAACTCGCCGACCAGGTCGCGCAGCTTGAGCACCGTGTCCAGCGCCTTGGCGCCGGTGGCGTCCTCGGGCTTGAGGTGGAAGTAGCCTTGCGGCGGCGCGTGCTGCAGGAAGGCGGGCTGCTGCCGCAGGTCCAGCACCAGGTCGAAGCTCTCGGTGTGGGGCACCGGCTCGCGGGTGAAGTCGATCGCGCCGGCCACGTCGCACACCTTCACGCAGGAGCGATGGCTCTTGCAGGCGAGCATGTTGACCTGGTAGTCCAGGCCGATGGCTTGTTCCGGGCACGCGGCCACGCAGGCATTGCAGCGCGTGCACAAGTCCAGGTCGATCGGGTTGTCCTGCGCCCACTCCAGCGAGAAGGCGCCGAGCCATCCCGAGAGCTTGACGATGCGGCCGCCCACGATCGGGAAGCGGCGCTCCTGCGCGCCGCTGCCGCCGCGCGAGAAGATGGTGATGTCCAGGGCGCCGCCGGCGACCGCGGCGAAGCGCTCGGCTTCCTGCAGCGGCCCGATCACGAGCAGGCGGCCGGCGCTCTTGTAGGTGACGGTGGGGACGGGTTCCGGCTCGGGCAGTTTCGCGGAGGCCAGCAGCGCGGCCAGCTTGGGCATGGCGCTTTTCGCGTCGCGGCTCCAGCCGCCGGTCTCGCGGATGTTGACGAAGCGGATCGGCGAGATGGCGCCTTCGGTCTGCTGCCCGAGCTCGCCGAACAGGCGCTTTTCCTGGGTGCAGGCCACGACCACGTCGTCGCCGGTTTTCACTGCCTGCTGGAACGCGCCGGCTTCGCGGCGGCACAGCGTGGAGTGCAGCGTCAGGTTTTCATCGAGAGCCCGCCCCAGGGCCTTCGGGTCCAGGGGCATCGTCTTGTTGCAGTCGCAAATCAGGGTCGGCATGGTCTTCCGCCGGCGGTAAGGCGTGCTCGGTCGGGGTGCTGGACTGTGCCACGGTTTCGACGGGTCCCGCATCAGCGGCTTCCCTCACCGCAGGGCCTTTGTCGGTTACCTCGTCCGCAGCACCCTCCTCCTCTTCCTTCTCCTCGAAGAGGTTCAGGAATTTGGCGCTGGCCAGCTGGCGCAACCATTCCGGCGGAATCGGATCGGGCTTGCCGTAGTCCCCGATGTAGATGTCCAGGCCATCCATCACGTTGAAGTGGGGATCGGCCCACAGCTTCTTCATCGCGGCGTTGCGTACCTCGGGCGCAACGTCGGGCTGGACGTAGCGGCGAAAGTCGGAGGCGGGGGTGAGGGATTCGGCGTCGGCGAGGGTTGGGGGGGGCGGGGGCTCGTCCCGCTGCCCCTCACCCCGGCCCTCTCCCCGGGAGGGAGAGGGGGCTTCAAGACTCCCTTTCCCGCTTGCGGGAGAGGGCTGGGGTGAGGGTTGGAGCGCGTCAACACCCTTCACCGGTTCCGCCGGCACCGCCTCCCCCTGCCGCACGGCCTCCTTGCGCTTGGCCCAGCGGCCCAGGAATCCGTCAGCCACGGCCTTCGCCTCCGCCGTACTTCTTGCCGGTGCTCACCGAGGCCGGTTGGCCGAAACGGTCCGACAGGGACTTGAAGCTTTCCGGGCGCTTGCGCTTCTTCTTCTGCTCCGGCTCGTAATGCGCCTGGGCGAACTCGCCCATCCAGTCGACGATGTGCGGCGGCGCCGGAACGTTCTCCACCGTCTCCTGGGCGTCCAGCCAGCGGGCGGCTTCGTTGTAGCTCAGCGTCACGATCAGCGGCCGCGGAATGGGCTCGGGCGCGATGCTGGGCTCGTCCTCCATGCGCCACAGGACGAACCAGGCCGGCGCAGGCGTGGTGACATTCAGGTAGTAGCCCTCCGCTTCGTCGCGGAACAGTTCCGCGCGAAAGCCCGGGTGCAGCCAGCGCTCGCCGTCAGCGTCCTGGTGAAGGAGCCGGGGCTCCGTCCCGAAGGCTTGTTCGTCGGCCACCACTTCGGCGAGCTCCCATCGCCACGGCTGCCAGTGACTGGCCGTGCGCACCTTGCGCATGATCACGGCGACGTCGACGGCGGGACGGGTTGTCATGGGGATCATTGTGCAGCAGCAACACAAAGGGCTCTCAGCGCGTCCGCCTACAGACAAGGCTTTAGCTCAAGCGCACTCTCGCGCTCATGAACACCTGCTCCACCGCCGCTCCCCTCCTCGCGCCGAAGCGCACTGGCCTCGCCAGGCACTCCCTGGCCCGGGCCATGCTGGCGGTGGGTGGAGCGTTCTGCGTCGCAGCCGCCGGCCTCGCCCTGTGGCCCGAGCAGGCAGCGGCCGCGGCGCCGGCGGAAGTCGCCACGCCGTACCAGCGTGCGGCGGCCCCGGTTCGCCACCGCTGCGACACCTGCGGCGTGATCGAGAACATCCGCCACAGCGAAAGCAAGGACGGAACCGCGGCCTACTACGAGTTCGACGTGCGCCTGCCCAATGGATCCCTGCGCCAGAGCCGGGACACGCAAGCCGGCATCTGGCAAGTGGGCGAGCGCATGCAGCTGCTGGGCGGCGAACGCACCTGGAGCGCCCAGTAAGGGCCGGCTCCCGGCAGCCGTCAGGTGTTCTTGGACACCGAGATCGTCGGGAATTTCGAGGAGAAATCCTTGGCCCTGGAAGCGATCTTGATCGCGACCTGGCGCGCGATGCTCTTGTACATGCGCGCCGCTTCGCTGTCCGGGTCCGCCACCACCGTGGGCTTGCCGCTGTCCGCCTGCTGGCGGATGTGCATCGCCAGCGGCAGCGCGCCCAGGTACTCGATGCCCTTCTCCTGCGCGTAGCGCTTGCCGCCACCCTCGCCGAAGATGTGCTCGGCGTGGCCGCAGCTGCTGCAGATGTGCACCGCCATGTTCTCGATCACGCCCAGGATCGGGACGCCGACCTTCTCGAACATCGTGACGGCCTTGCGCGCATCGATCAGCGCGATGTCCTGCGGCGTGGTGACGATCACCGCGCCGGTCATCGGCACGCGCTGTGACAGCGTGAGCTGGATGTCGCCGGTGCCCGGCGGCATGTCGACGATCAGGTAATCGAGGTCAGCCCAGTTGGTCTGCCGCAGCAGCTGCTCCAGTGCCTGGGTGGCCATCGGGCCGCGCCAGATCATGGCTTCGTCCTGGTTCACCAGGAAGCCGATGGACATGACCTGCACGCCGTGGTTTTCCAGCGGCTCCATGGTCTGGCCATCATCGCTTTCGGGACGGCGGTCGATGCCCAGCATCATCGGCTGGCTGGGGCCGTAGATGTCGGCGTCCAGCACGCCCACCTTGGCGCCCTCGGCCGCCAACGCCAGCGCCAGGTTGGCGGCGGTGGTGCTCTTGCCCACCCCGCCCTTGCCCGAGGCGACGGCGATGATGTTCTTGACGTTGGGCATCAACTGCACGCCGCGCTGCACGGCGTGCGCCGTCACCTTGGTGGTGATGTTCACCGACACGTTCTCGACGCCCGGCACGGACTTGGCCGCTGCCACGAGCGCCTTGCGCATCGCCGGCACCTGGCTCTTGGCCGGGTAGCCCAGTTCGACGTCGAACGAAACCTCCCCGCCTTCGACCTGCACGTTCTTCACGGCCTTGGTGCTGACGAAATCCTTGCCCGTGTTCGGGTCGTTCACGCCCGCCAATGCGGCGAGCAACTGTTCCTGGGTGGCCATTGAGCTTGTCTCTCTCTAGTTCCGGCAAGTGTACCGGCGCTGTCTAAAATGGCCGGTTCCGCCTCCGAAAAGCCCCCATGTCCCAGCGCAAGCTCTTCGTCACCACCGCCCTGCCGTACGCCAACGGCAAGTTCCACATCGGCCACATCATGGAATACATCCAGGCCGACATCTGGGTGCGGCACCAGCGGATGCAGGGGAGCATGGTGCACTTCGTGGGGGCCGACGACGCGCACGGTGCGCCGATCATGATCGCCGCCGAGAAGGCGGGGAAGTCGCCGCAACAGTTCGTGGGCGAGATCGCGGCCGGCCGCAAGGAATACCTCGACGGCTTCCACATCCGCTTCGACAACTGGCATTCCACCGACAGCAAGGAAAATACCGAGCTGGCGCAGCAGATCTACCGGGACCTCAAGGCCAACGGCCTGATCGCCAGCAAGACCATCGAGCAGTTCTTCGACCCGGCAAAGCAGATGTTCCTGCCGGACCGGTTCATCAAGGGCGAGTGCCCCAACTGCCACGCGAAGGACCAGTACGGCGACAACTGCGAGGTGTGCAGCAAGGTCTATTCGCCCACCGACCTGATCAACCCGTACTCGGCGCTGTCCGGGGCGAAGCCGGAGCTGAAAAGCTCCGAGCACTTCTTCTTCAAGCTGTCCGACCCGCGGAGCATGGACTTCCTGAAGAAGTGGACGGCCAGCGGCACCGTGCAGCCGGAGGTGCTGAACAAGATCAGCGAATGGCTGGTGCCGGACGCGGACGGCAAGACCGCGCTGGGCGACTGGGACATCAGCCGCGACGCCCCTTACTTCGGCATCGAGATCCCGGATGCACCCGGCAAGTACTTCTATGTCTGGCTCGACGCGCCCGTGGGCTACCTCGCGTCGCTCAAGAACTACTTCGACAAGGGTGGGGCCAGGGCGGCGGGCGAGAGCCGCTCGTACGAGGACTTCATCGCCGACCCCGCGACCGAGCAGTACCACTTCATCGGCAAGGACATCATCACCTTCCACACGCTGTTCTGGCCGGCGATGCTGCACTTCAGCGGTCGCAAGACGCCCAACGCCATCTTCGTGCACGGCTTCCTGACCGTGAACAACGGCGAGAAGATGAGCAAGAGCCGCGGCACCGGCCTCGACCCGCTGAAGTACCTGTCGCTCGGAATGAACCCCGAGTGGCTGCGCTACTACCTGGCCGCCAAGCTGAATGGGCGCAACGAAGACATCGACTTCAATGCCGAGGACTTCATGGCGCGGGTCAACAGCGACCTCGTGGGCAAGTACGTCAACATCGCCAGCCGCGCGGTCCGGTTCGTTCCGGGGGGCAAGCTCGTCGCCGGGGAACCCTTGGCCGCCATCGATCCGGCGGCCCTGGTGGGGGCGGTGCGCGGACTGTACGAATCACGCGATTACGCCAGGGCGCTGCGCGAGGTCATGGCCGTGGCGGACCACGTCAACACGGCATTCGACGCCGCTGCGCCCTGGAAGCTGGCCAAGGAAGGACAGGGCGGCGAGGCGGCGGCCGTGGGCAGCTGGTGCCTGCAGATGTTCCGCCTGCTCACGGCCTGCCTGCGGCCCGTGCTGCCGCAGCTCGCAGGCCAGGCCGAAGCCTTCCTGCAATGCGATGCGCTGGACTGGACCAACGCGGCGCAGCCGCTGCCGGCCGGCCACGTGGTGGGCGGCTACAAGCACCTGATGCAGCGGGTGGAGGAAAAGCAGCTGGATGCGTTGTTCGAGGTGCCGGCTGGCGAAGAGCCCTCGCCCCAGCCCTCTCCCGCAGGCGGGACAGGGAGTGATCCGGGGGGCGAGCCTGTCGCCCCCAGCATCACGATCGATGACTTCCTGAAAGTCGACATGCGCATCGCGAAGATCGTCGAGTGCAAGGCGGTGGAAGGCTCGACGAAGTTGCTGCAGCTGTCGCTGGACGTCGGCGAAGGCCGCCTGCGCAACGTGTTCTCCGGCATCGCATCGGCCTACAAGCCTGAAGACCTGGTGGGAAAGTTCACCGTGGTCGTCGCCAACCTGGCGCCGCGCAAGATGAAGTTCGGCGTCAGCGAAGGCATGGTGTTGTCGGCCAGCCATGCGGACGGCAAGGCGCAGCCCGGGATCTACGTGCTCACGGCCTGGCCCGGCGCGCAGCCGGGCATGCGGGTCCGCTGAGATGTAAAGGCCCGCTCCGGCGCAGGCCGCTGCGTTAAGCTCGTGCGATGCATTACCTCATCCGCGCGGCCCTTGCGGCCACCGTCGCGGCCACCCTGAGTGGCTGTGCCGTCATCGGTGTCGCCGGCCTGGCCGTGACGGCCGGCTCGCTCGCCGTCGATGCGGCGGTCGGCACCGTCAAGATCACCGGCAAGGCGGTCGGCATGGCGGCGGGCGCGGTGCTGCCGTCAGGCGATTCCGGCAAGTAGCTCAGCGGGCGTAGACTGCCCGCCATTGAAACTGCCCTTCGTCTTCCGCCCGCGCCTGCTGGATGACCTGCGCGGCTACGACCGGACCCGCTTCGCCCGGGACCTCGGCGCCGGCGTCAGCGTCGGCATCGTGGCCCTGCCGCTGGCGATGGCCTTCGCCATCGCGTCGGGACTCAAGCCGGAGGCCGGGCTGTGGACCGCGATCATCGCGGGCCTGCTGATCTCCGTCTTCGGCGGCTCCAGCGTGCAGATCGGCGGGCCGGCGGGCGCGTTCATCGTCATCGTCTACGGCATCCTCGAGCGCTACGGACTGGCCAACCTGATGATCGCCACCTCTTGCGCCGGCGTGCTGCTGTTCCTGCTTGGGGTGCTGCGGCTCGGGCGCATGGTGCGCTACGTTCCGGTCAGCATCGTGATCGGCTTCACCAACGGCATCGCGGTGCTGATCGCCGCCTCGCAGGTGAAGGACTTGCTGGGCCTGGCCATTCCCAGGATGCCGGCCGACTTCTTCACGCAATTGAAGACGATCGCCGCGCACATCGGCACCTCCAATCCCTTTGCCTTCGTACTGGGCGCCGCCTGCCTGCTGGGCCTGTTCGTGTGGCCGCGCCTGTGGCAGGCACGCTCGCCCATGCGCGCGGCCTGGGACATCCCCGGCATGCGCCAGGCCAGCGAAGTGGGGGCGCGCGTTCCCGGGCCGGTGGTCGCGCTCGTCACCCTGACGCTGGCCGCGTGGTATTTCGCATTGCCGGTCGAAACCATCGGCAGCCGCTTCGGCGGCATTCCCAGCGGGCTGCCGGCCTTCGTGCTGCCGGAATTCAGCTGGGAGACGGTCAAGCTGCTGGTCACGCCCACCCTGACCATCGCCCTGCTGGGCGCCGTCGAGTCGCTGCTGTGCGCCCGCGTGGCGGACCAGCTCTCGCCCACGCCACGGCACGATCCCAACCAGGAGCTGATGGCCCAGGGCATCGCCAACTTCGTGGTGCCGTTCTTCGGCGGCATGCCGGCCACGGGCACCATCGCCCGTACCGTCACCAACATCCGCTCCGGCGGCACCACGCCGGTGGCGGGTATCGTGCACGCCGGCACGCTGGCCTTGGTGGTCCTGCTCGCGGCCCCATTGGCGCTGCTGGTGCCGCTGTCCGTGCTGGCCGGCATCCTGCTGTTCGTGGCCTGGAACATGGGAGAGTGGAAAGAGTTCGCCCACTTGCGACGGTACAGCACGCACTACCGGTTGCTGATGCTGGGCACCTTCGTGCTGACCGTGGTGTTCGACCTCACCGTGGCGGTGCAGGTGGGGCTGGTCGCTGCATGCGTGCTGTTCATCCAGAGGATGGGTTCCCTCTTCAGCGTGGAGCGCGTGGCCGACGACGCCGCGCTGCTGCGCTACAAGCTGTACGGCTCGCTGTTCTTCGGCGCGGCCGCCAAGATCGACCCCGTGGTGCAGGCCGTGGAGACCGGCCCGGAGCGGCCCGAGGTGGTGCTGGATGCCCTGCACCTGGTCCACCTGGACACCTCGGGGCTCGATGCGCTGCGGCAGTTGCACAAGGCGGTGCAGCTGCGCGAAGGGACGCTGCGCATCGAGAACCTGCAGCAGCAGCCGCGCGAGGTGATCGAGCGCGGCGGGCTGGTCAGGGAGCTGGAAGGCTAGCCCCACCCCGGACCTCCTCCGGAGGGGGAGGAGCAAGACGTAAAATGGCGCATGGCCAGTTTCCTCCAGCGTATCTTCCGGCGCCCCGACTACCGCTCCGACATCACCCAGTTCATCGAGCAGCTCAAGACCGAGCGGCCCGACCTGGAGGCGCAGCAGCGCGCCGGCCGCTCGATCTGGTGGGACAAGAACCTGGACCGCGACGCCATCGCCGACTGGAAACAGGCCGGCGTGCCGCAGAAGGCGTACGTGTACGGCGACGACCCGCGCCAGCGCCGCTGAAGCGGCCTGCGCCATGGACAGCACCAGCACGACCGTCCTGCCCGAGCCGCCGGCCGACGAGGTGACCGGCATGCCAGGCGTGGTCGACCAGGTGGCGCTCGCGCGCCTGTACGGCGAACCGCTGTTCGCCATGCCGCACGACCTGTACATCCCGCCGGACGCGCTGGAGATCTTCCTCGAGGCCTTCGAGGGACCGCTCGACCTGCTGCTGTACCTGATCCGCAAGCAGAACTTCAACATCCTCGACATCCCGATGGCGGCGGTGACCCGCCAGTACCTGACGTACGTCGACGAGATCCGCGAGCGCAACCTCGAACTGGCCGCCGAGTACCTGCTGATGGCGGCGATGCTGATCGAGATCAAGTCGCGCATGCTGCTGCCGCCGCGCAAGACGGCCGAGGGCCAGGAAGCCGAGGACCCGCGGGCCGAGCTGGTGCGCCGCCTGCTGGAATACGAGCAGATGAAGGCCGCGGCCTTTCGCATCAACGAGATCCCGCAGCTGGGCCGCGACGTGCTGCGCGCGCAGGTGTACATCGAGCAGTCGCTGCAGCCCCGCTTCCCCGACGTGAACGCGGCGGACCTGCAGGAAGCCTGGCGCGACATCCTGCGGCGCGCCAAGCTGGTCCAGCACCACAAGATCACCCGCGAGGAGCTCTCGGTGCGCGAGCACATGAGCATGCTGCTGAAGGCGCTGCAGGGTCGCAAGTTCGTGGAGTTCGAGCACCTGTTCGACGCGGCCAAGGGCGTGCCGGTTCTGATCGTGACCTTCATCGCCATGCTGGAGCTGGCCAAGGAAACGCTGATCGAGTTGACGCAAGCCGAGGCCTACGCGCCGATCTACGTTCGCCTCTCGTACCAGCCCGCATGAAAAACACCGACAAAGGGTCGCCTTGAGCCAAGCCATTTCCCACGACTTCGACGTCCTCATCGTGGGCAGCGGCCTGGCCGGCCTGTCCGCCGCGCTGCACCTCGCGGCGACGCACCGCGTGGCCATCCTCACAAAGCGGTCCATGAACGACGGCTCCAGCGGCTGGGCGCAAGGCGGCATCGCCGCGGTGATGGACAAGGGCGACAGCTTCGACGCGCACGTCGACGACACCTTGATCGCGGGCGCGGGCCTGTCCGATCCTGCCGCCACCCGGTTCGTCGTCGAACACGCGCCCGAAAGCATCCGCTGGCTGCAAAGCCTGGGCGTGCCGTTCACCGAGGACGACGGCCACCTGCACCTCACGCGCGAAGGCGGGCATAGCGCGCGCCGCATCGTCCACGTGACCGACGCCACCGGCGCCGCCGTGCAGCAGACGCTGATCCAGCGCGTCAAGCAGACGCCCAACATCACGCTGCTGGAACACCACATGCTGGTGGACCTGATCATCGCGTCCAAGCTAGGCCACCAGCCCGAGCGCTGCCTGGGGCTGTACGCGCTGGACGAAACCACGGACGAAGTGCTCACCTTCCGCGCGCCGCACACCATCCTGGCCACCGGCGGCGCGGGCAAGGTCTACCTGTACACGACGAACCCGGACACATCCACCGGCGACGGCATCGCGGCCGCGTGGCGCGCCGGCTGCCGGGTGACGAACATGGAGTTCATCCAGTTCCATCCCACCTGCCTGTATCACCCGCACGTCAAGAACTTCCTGATCTCCGAAGCCGTGCGTGGCGAGGGCGGCCGGCTGATGCTGCCGGACGGCACCCGCTTCATGCCCAGCCACGATCCGCGCCTGGAACTCGCTCCGCGCGACGTGGTGGCGCGCGCGATCGACTTCGAGATGAAGAAGCACGGGCTGGACTGCGTGCAGCTCGACATCTCCCACCAACCGCCGGAATTCGTGAAGGAGCACTTCCCGAACATCTACGCGCGCTGCCTGGATCTCGGCATCGACATCACGAAAGAGCCCATCCCCGTGGTGCCCGCGGCGCATTACACCTGCGGCGGCATCCACACGGACCTCTCCGGCCGCACCGACCTGCCGGGCCTGCACGCGATCGGCGAGACCGCGTACACCGGCCTGCACGGCGCCAACCGGCTGGCCAGCAACTCGCTGGTGGAGTGCATGGTGTTCGCCCGCTCCGCCGCCACCGACATCCTGGCCACGCAACTGCCGCAGCCGCCCGCCGTGGCGCCCTGGGACGACAGCCGCGTGACGGACGCCGACGAAGCGGTCGTGATCTCGCACAATTGGGACGAGCTGCGCCGCTTCATGTGGGACTACGTGGGCATCGTGCGCACCAACAAGCGGCTGGACCGCGCGGCGCACCGCATCAAGCTGCTGCAGGAAGAGATCCAGGAGTTCTACAGCGCCTTCCATGTCACGCGCGACCTGCTGGAGCTGCGCAACCTGGTGACGGTGGCGGAGCTGATCGTGCGCTCCGCGCAGGCGCGGCACGAAAGCCGCGGCCTGCATTTCAGCCGCGACTACCCGGGGTTGGCAAAGCAAGCCGTGCCGACCATCCTGTCGCCGGCCTGAGGCCGCGCATTGGCGCGCCCGCGCCGCAACCCGGCGACCGGGCGTCGGTCGGTTGCATCCGGCCATCCGGACACGCACGCTTCCGGTCGCTCTCTCTTGGCGCGCACCAGCGCCTGAGCTAAGGTCGGCAAGTAACCTTTTGTTACTTGCATGAAAAAACTCCAACGAATCGCAGCGACATTGCTCGCGGCATGCGCCGCGGCCCCGACAAGCGCAGTGGAGCTGGACCTGTCCGGCTTCGGCTCCGCAGTGGCCGGCCGAACTTTCGGACAGTGCACGGCCAACGCGGTGGCGAGCGCGTTCAGCAGCTCCTGCACGCGCTTCGTCGCGGACTGGGGGCACGGAGGCGTTTACGACGAGAAGTGGAGCGCGGAGCCGGAAAGTCGCCTGGGCGTCCAGGGCACGGTCCGGGTCAACCCGCAGCTTTCCTTCACCGCCCAGGTCGTCGCCCGCGCGGTCCACGACCCGCTGGCCGAACTGGAGTGGGCGTACATGACGATCGCGCCCGCGCCCGGCTGGACGCTGCAGCTCGGACGCAAGCGGGTGCCGCTGTTCTTCTATTCCGATTTCCAGGACGTCGGCTTTGCCTACCCCTGGGTGCGTGTGCCGCCCGACGTCTACGGCTGGGACGTCGTCAACTACAACGGCGCCAACCTCACGTACAACGCGAGCGTCTCGGGCTGGGCGCTGCGTTCCAGCGCGTTCGCCGGCTCGGAGAACAGCCGCAAGAACGGCTACTCCCGCATCCTCTACGACGAGCCGAAGGACGTGAAGTGGTCCGGCATCGCCGGGGCCGACCTGGAGTTCGCGAAGGACTGGTTCACCGGCCGCGTCGTGTACATGCGTTCGGGCTTCCAGCAGATCGATCGCCAGACCGGCATGGCGGACGTGCAGATCAACGGCGCCATCCGCGACCACCACCAGGCCTACGGCGGCTCCGTCAACATCGACTACGGCAATTTCCTGCTGCGATCCGAAGTCAGCGTGTTCGACCGCAGCCGGTACGCGTACAAGGCGACGTCGTGGTTCGTGTCAGGCGGCTACCGCTTCGGCAACTTCACGCCGATGCTCACCTTGAGCGACTACAAGGAAACCTCGCGCTTCCCGCTGGCCGATTACGAGCCGGCGCGCTGGAGCACCGTCGCCGCGTCGCTGCGCTATGACCTCGGCGCCTCGAGCGCGCTGAAGGTGCAGCTCGAGCGCATCCGCGACCGCCAGGCGCCGTTCGTGGGCAATGCGACCTTGCTGTCCATGTCTTACGACTTCGTCTTCTGAGGGGCGCCGCATGAACATGCTTCGCCGCTTCGCTGCTGTCACGCTGCTCGCGCTGTCAGGCCCGCTGTACGCCGAGGTCGTGGTCATCGTCCACCGCAACAACGCCGTGGCCTCGATGACGCCCGACCAGGTGGCGCAGGTCTTCATGGGGGCGAGCACCACGTTCCCCACAAGTGCCACCGCGACGCCCATCGACCAGCCTGAAGGCAGCCCCACGCGGGATGAATTCCTGGCGAAGGTGCTGGACAAGACCCCCGCGCAGTTCAAGGCCGTATGGTCCCGCCTGATCTTCAGCGGCAAGGGCACGCGGCCGAAGACGCTGGCCGGCAGCGCGGAAGTGCGAAGCGCCGTCGCCGCGGATCCGGCCGCCATCGGCTTCGTGGACCGCGCCAGCGTCGATGCCACCGTCAAGGTGGTGCTGAGCGTCAAATGAAAAACGCCACCGCTTCGCTGCGATTCCGCCATCGCATGTGGCTGGTGCCCGTGCTTGCCATGGCCGCGTTCGCGATGGTGGTGGCCGCCACGGTGAGCTCCAATCGGACCGCCTCGGCCCTGGTCTCGGTGGACGAGCCGTACCTGGAACAAGCCAGCGAATTCGCGCGCGCCCTCGAAGACACCCGGCTGGCGCTGCAGGCCGCCACGCAGGAAGGCGACAAGCGCGGCATCGCGCAGGCAGAGCGGCATGTGGACCGGGCCCGGGTCGCCGTGGTGCGCATGCGGGCCATCGCCGGCAAGCAGGCCACCGCCACTGCGTTGGACACGACGCTCGACGCGTACTGGGCGGCCGCGGCAGCGGCGAGCCGGTTGATGCTGGGTGAAGGCGGCGGCGATGTCGATGCGGCCGTTCGCACGATGCAGGCAGCGCAGAAATCGGTGGAGCACGCCTCGGCGTCGGCACTCTCGGATGCGCGCGATCGCTTCCGCGCTTCACTGGCGGCCACCGCGACTGCCGTGGACCGGGGCACCATGCTGTCGGCGGGGCTGGCCCTCGCCGTGGCACTGGGCCTGAGCCTGCTGTCGTGGCTGATCATCCGCGGGGTCGGCGCGCAGCTCGGCGGCGAGCCGGAAGCCGCGGCGCGGCTCGTCAACCGCGCGGCCTCGGGCGACCTCAGCGCCGCGGGCCAGGCAGGCAGCGCCACCGGCCTGCTGGCCGATCTCGACCGGATGCAGGTCGCGCTCGTGGCGATGCTGCAAGTGGTGCGCGACTCGTCGGACCAGTTGCTGCATGCGGCCGCCGACATCGCGCACGGCAGCGAGCACCTGTCGGGCCGCACCGAGCAGCAGGCGACTTCTCTCGAAGAAACCGCCGCTTCGCTGGAGCAGATCACCGCCACCGTGCAGCAGACGGCGGCCCATGCGGAACACCTGGACAAGCTGGCCCGCGACACGGCAGCCTTCAGCCAGGACGGCGACCGCGTGATGGGCGAAGTGATCGGCACCATGGACCGCATCAAGGGCGACTCCGGGCGCATCACGGAAATCGTCGCCGTGATCGACGGGATCGCGTTCCAGACCAACATCCTCGCGCTGAACGCCGCCGTCGAAGCCGCGCGGGCGGGCGAGAAAGGCCGCGGCTTCGCCGTCGTGGCGCAGGAGGTGCGCTCGCTGGCCCTGCGTTCCGCCACTTCGGCCACCCAGGTCAAGGCGCTGCTGCAGTCCTCCGCCGCCAACGTGGACGAAGGCGTGGCCCGCGTGCGCCAGGCGGCCGGCAGCATGGCGGCCATCCAGGCTGCCATCGACAAGGTGGTGGGCATCATTTCGGAGATCGCCGTCGCATCGCGTGAGCAGACCGCGGGCCTGGCCGGCATCAACCGCGCCGTCGCGGAGATGGAGACCCTGACGGGGCAAAACGCGCAGCTGGCGCAGCACTCAGTCGCCGCGGCGCGCGACGTGAAGGACCGGGCCGAGCACCTGGCGGACGCCGTCAGCCAGTTCCGGCTGCCGGAAGAGGCGCCCGCGATCGCGGAGCTGCCGGAGCAGCCCCGCCTCTCCGCCCCGGCGCCGCTGGGGGATTGGGAGCGCGCGGACGTTCGCTAGCGTTCCATCACCGATGCGGTGACCGCTCGCCGTCGGGACTCGCCCACTTGTCAAGTGAAACCCCTGCGGCGGCGCCGGCGCGCAAGGCACGCTGGCCGCCACGGCTGAGCCTTGCTATAACGAGATGCCTTGCGTGTTGCCGAGGAGGGACCGTCGCATGCACCGCTGCCTGACCCTGCTGCTGTTCGCCGCCGCGCTGGCGCCGTGCACCGTGCCCGCCATGGACTTCCGCCAGGCTGGAGGCACGCTGGTGATGTCGGGGCCGGTGGACGACCTGGATCTCGTGCGGCTGCGCAACCACCTCGCCGTGCACCGGCCCACCCTCGTCGTGTTGCACGAAAGCCCCGGCGGCGACCTGTGGAACGGCTACCAGGTGGGCAACCGCATCCGCGACGAGAAGCTGCCGACGGCGGTCTCGGGCAAGTGCGAGTCGGCGTGCGCGCTGATCTTCCTCAGCGGCACGGAGCGATCCTTCACCGATGGGCGGCCCGTCGCCGTCACGATGGTGGGCCTGCATGGCGCGCATTCCGTGGAGAGCAAGCAGCCCCTGACCGAACTGTCGCCGCGCATGGCGTACATGATCCGCACGATGACGGGCAGCAAGTACCCGCCCGACCTGCTGCACCGCACCGTGTACCCGCGCAACGCCGAGGACATGGTGTATGCCTTCCACCCCGCGCGCTATGCCGCCACCGCCGCCGGTCGCGGCATCGTCGAATGCCTGAAGCAGCCGGACGTGAGCTTCAAGTGCGCGATGGTCGACGGGCTGGATGCGCTGGGAATCGGGGTGATCACCAAGCCGGAGATCCTGGAGCTGCCGGACGAGGTGAAGGCGGCGCTTCCGTAGCTGGCTTCCTCCCTCTCCCCTCCGGGGAGAGGGCGCCTCAAGCAGCCCCGATGTTCGGCACCAGCGCCCCCGCCGGCTTCCCCGCCTTCAACGCCGCCGTGAACGCCAGCATCCGGTCGATCGGCACCTTCGCGCGCAGGCCCAGGGCGGGGTCGATGAACACCTCGTTGGCGCCGGTCTCCAGCACGTGCGCCAGCCCCGCCAGGCCGTTCATGGCCATCCACGGACAGTGCGCGCAGCTCTTGCACGTCGCGCTGTTGCCGGCGGTGGGCGCCTCGATGAACAGCTTGCCTGGATTCAGCGTGCGCAGCTTGTGCATCATCCCGTTGTCGGTGGCGACGATGAATTCGCGCGCGTCCATCTCGCTGGCGGCCCGCAGGATGGCCGAGGTGGAGCCCACCGCATCCGCCAGCGCCACGACGTCGGCCGGTGACTCGGGGTGCACCAGCACCTTGGCCAGCGGGTATTGCTTCTTCAGGTCCTCGAGCTCGAAGGCCTTGAACTCGTCGTGCACGATGCACGAGCCGTTCCAGAACACCATGTCGGCGCCGGTCTCGCGCTGGATGTAGCCGCCCAGGTGCTTGTCCGGCGCCCACAGGATCTTGTGGCCCTTGGCCTTGAGCGCGCCGACGATGTCGAGCGCGCAGCTGGACGTGACCATCCAGTCCGTGCGCGCCTTCACCGCCGCGCTGGTGTTGGCATACACGACGACGGTGCGGTCCGGATGCTGGTTGCAGAAGGCGTCGAACTCGTCGGCCGGGCAGCCCAGGTCCAGCGAGCAGGTCGCATCCAGGTCCGGCATCAGCACGCGCTTTTCGGGCGACAGGATCTTGGCCGTCTCGCCCATGAACTTGACGCCGGACACCACCAGCGTCTGCGCGGCGTGGTCGCGGCCGAAGCGCGCCATCTCCAGCGAGTCGCTGACGATGCCGCCGGTCTCCTCGGCCAGGTCCTGCAGGTCCGGGTGCACGTAGTAGTGCGACACCATCACCGCGTTGCGCTCCTTGAGCAGGCGCTTGATCTTGTCCTTGAGCGCGGCGCGTTCGGCCGGCGCCGGCTCCGCCGGGATGCGGGCCCAGGCGAACTTGGTGTCGCACGTGTTCCCCGGCAGCGGGTGCTCGTATTCCACTTCCTTGATCGGGATCACAGCGCTCATCACAGTTCCTTCAGGCGCATGGAGAAGTCCGTGGCCTTCACGTCTTTTGTCAGTCCACCGATGGAGATGCGGTCGACGCCGGTTTCCGCAAGGGCGCGCAGCCGCTCCAGCGTGACGCCGCCCGAGATCTCCAGGATCGCGCGGCCGGCGTTGATGCGCACCGCTTCGCGCAGGGTGTCCATCTCCATGTTGTCCAGCAGCACCATCTTCGCGCCGGCATCCAGCGCCTCGCGCAGCTGGGCCAGCGTCTCCACCTCGATCTCCACGAACGATGCGCCCGCGGCCACGCGCTGCGCCGCCTGCAGCACGGGCCTCACGCCGCCGGCGGCGGCGATGTGGTTTTCCTTGATGAGGACGGCGTCGTACAGGCCGATGCGGTGGTTGACGCCGCCGCCGGTGCGCACGGCATATTTCTGCGCGAGGCGCAGGCCGGGCAAGGTCTTGCGCGTGTCCACGATCTGGGCGCGCGTCCCGCGCACCGCATCCACGTAGGTGGCCGTCTTGGTGGCGACGGCGCTGAGCAACTGCAGGAAATTCAGCATCGTGCGTTCGGCCGTCAGCAGCCCCCGGGCCGTTCCATCCACTTGCAGGACCACCTGGTCGGCGGCACAGCGCTGGCCTTCGCCCACCAGCCACTCGATGCGGGCGCCGGGCTCCACCTGCCGCAGGGCGGCTTCCACCCACGGCGCGCCGCAGATCACCGCTGCTTCGCGCGCGAGCACCCGCGCCTGCGCCCGCCGCGCCGGGTCGACCAGGCCAGCGGTCAGGTCGCCGGAACCCACGTCCTCGGCCAGGGCGCGCGCCGCGTCGGCCTGGGCCAGCTGCGCGATCGCACGGGAAGAGAAATCGAAAGCCGTCATGGGCCAAGCATAGCGGCTGCGGGGCAGCACGGGTTCCGCCGGGGGCATCCCGGCGCTACAGTGGCGCGGACGAAGGGAAGCCCCATGGACATCGACGATCTCCACCAGCGCATGCAGCACCTCTTCCCGGGCCTGATGGGCGTGCAGCTGACCGAGCTGGCGCCGCAGCGCGTGGTGGCCACCCTGCGCGTGCGCCCCGACCTGTGCACCGCGGGCGGCATCCTGCATGGAGGCGCCCACATGGCGTTTGCCGACACGCTCGGCGCCATCGGCACCCTGCTCAACCTGCCGCAGGGCAAGCGGACCACCACCACCGACTCCAGCACCAAGTTCATCGGGGGCGCCAAGGTGGACACGGTCGTGACCGGTGAAAGCGTGGCGCTGCACCGCGGCCGCACGACCATGGTGTGGCAGACCAGCATCCGCAATGCCGAGGGCAAGCTCTGCTCGGTGGTGACGCAGACCCAGCTGGTGCTCGACTAGCGGGGCGACGCCGACAGCCACTGGCGGGCGGCGCTGACGCACGTATGTCCGCGCCACGCGACAATCCAGGCATGGACACGACGAATGCCACGAAGGAGCCCTCGCGCGCCGAGGTGGATGCACTGGCGGGGCCGACGGTGATCGAGTTCGGCACCAGCTGGTGCGGCTGGTGCCGGGGCGCGCAGCCCCTGATCGCGGGCGCACTCGAAGGACAGGCCGGCGTGCGGCACCTGAAGGTGGAGGACGGCCCCGGTCGGCCCCTGGGACGCAGCTACCGCGTGAAGCTGTGGCCGACGCTGGTGTTCCTGAAGGACGGCCAGGAAGTCGCGCGCGTCACGCGGCCGTCGAGCCAGGCGGAGTTGACGGACGCGCTGGCGAAGATCTCGTGATGGATGCCGGGGTGCGGCGTTGCCGCAACCCGGCCTGCGGGTTCACGAGCTTTCTTGTAGGCCGGGGTGAGCGCGCAGCCGAACCCCGGTGACCTGCCGCTTCCTCAATTCGCCGCGAAGCAGTACAGCAGCCCGGCCCCGCCGGTGGCCCTGAGCGCGTCCATCCCGCAGGCGCGCGTGCCGTGCGAGGAGTTCCACGACTTCGCGGGCGGGTTCTCGTCCAGGCCCATGCGGTCGTGGTGGCCCACGATGGCCGAGCCCTCGCCGCTCTTCGTCCAGTTGCCGCAAGTCGTGTCGTTGGTCGCGGTGGAAGCGCGGCCGTCCGGTGTGGAGCCGGTCAGCACGTCGTGCATGTTGACGGGGTCGCCCCGGCCGCTGACGACGGCGCCGCGCTCCGTGAGCGCGGTCTGCTTGGCCAGCCCATTGGTGCCGTGCAGCTCGTCGACGTTCGACGCGATGCGTTCACCCTTCACGTTGTACCAGGGGCCGGAGCCGATGCGGTCGCGCGCGTTGACGCCGCCGGCGCCGGTGGTGCTGAGATAGGCGCGCCACGTGCGCGACGGCAGGCCGGCGGCCGAAGCCAGCGCCCGGCAATGCGCGTCCGCCCCGGCGAGGCCGCCGAAGTCCGCGCCGCGGCCCGGGTTGGTGCTGGTCACGAAGAAACTCGGGCTGTTGCTGCTGCTGGTCATGGACTGCCAGGCGGCGCAGCCGCCAAGGGTTGCCGCCGCGAGGACGGCGAGAAAGCAAGCACGGCGCATGGAAAGCTCCTGGGAATGGGGGTGCGCAAGGCTACCCTGCGGCGGCGCGAAGAACCCCTGGGAAGGTCCCAACGTAACTTCAGGAATATTCCGACGCGGGGTCCCGGCCCATGAGCAGGGCGACTGCTTCCGAAGCCGTGAGCCGCCCATCCAGCAACTCCACCACCGCCTGGGCGATCGGCATCTCCACGCCGACGCGGCGTGCGCGCTCGACCACCGTCCGCGCGCTGTAGACGCCCTCCGCCACGTGACCGAGCGACTGCACCGCCTCCTGCAGGCTGCGGCCCTGCGCCAGCAACAGGCCGACGCGGCGATTGCGGCTCAGGTCGCCGGTGGCGGTGAGCACCAGGTCGCCCAGCCCGGACAGGCCCATGAAAGTCTCGCCCCGGGCGCCGAGCGCCACGCCCAGCCGCATCATCTCCGCCAGGCCGCGCGTCACCAGGGCGGCCCGTGCATTCAGGCCCAGCGCGAGCCCGTCGCACAGGCCGGTGGCGATCGCCAGCACGTTCTTCACCGCGCCGCCGACCTCCACGCCCGGCACGTCCTCGTTGCCGTACACGCGCATCGTGCTGCCATGGAAAGCCGCCACCAGCGCATCGCGCACGGCAGCGGACTCGCTGGCCGCCACCAGCGCCGTCGGCTGGCCGTTGGCGACCTCCTGGGCAAAGCTGGGCCCGCTGAGCACCCCCGCCAGCAGCCCGGGGGCCACCTCGGCGCGGATCTCGTGCCCGAGCAAGCCGAACGGCTGCGCGACCGGCGCCTCGAAGCCCTTGCACAGCCAGGCCACCGGTTGCGCGCATCCGCGCAAGGCGGCGAGCATCTCCCGCAGGCCGGCCATGGGCGTGGCGATGATGACCAGCGCATGCCGGCGCGCCAGGGCCTGCAACTCAACGGCCGGCGTCGACACCGCCTGTACGCCCGGCGGCAGGCGAACCCCCGGAAGGTAGTGAACGTTCTCGCGCAGCGACGCCAGCGCGGCAGCCTGCGTTGCATCGCGCGCCCACAGCGTCACCGCATGGCGCGAGCCGGCGCTGGCCGCCAGCGCCGTCCCCCAGGCACCTGCGCCGAGCACGAGGATGTCCATGGGGGTGGGCGCGCCGTGGCGTCAGGCGGTGGTGATGATGCTGGAGGCCTGGGGCTGCTGGGCCGCCTGCTGCTGTTCGTACATCGCCTGGAAGTTGATCTCGGCCAGGTGCACCGGCGGGAAGCCGGCGCGCGTGATCACGTCGGACACGTTGGCGCGCAGGTACGGGTACACGATCTGCGGGCAGGCGATGCCCATCACCGCCTGCATCTGCTCCTGCGGCACGTTGCGGATCTCGAAGATGCCGGCCTGCTTGACCTCCACCAGGAACACGGTCTTGTCCTTGATCTTGGTGGTGACGGTGGCGGTGACGCACACTTCGAACAGGCCGTCGGCGGCCTGCTGCGCTTCCACGCCCAGCTGGATGTCCACGGTGGGTTGCTCCTGCTCCAGCAGGATGGCGGGGGAATTCGGCTGCTCCAGCGAAGCCTCTTTCATGTAGACGCGCTGGATCTGGAACACGGGGTTGTCGTTGTCGGCCATGACTGTCTTTCGATGCGAATGAGAAACGCCCGCCGGAAACGCTCCGGGCGGGCGCGATGCGGGTGGGGTGCGGATTATCTCAGGCGCTGGCGTTGAGCAGCGGCAGCAGGCCACCGCGGCCGTCGAGCGCGACCAGGTCGTCGCAGCCGCCGACGTGCGTGTCGCCGATGAAGATCTGCGGCACCGTGCGGCGCCCGGTGATCTCCATCATCTTCATGCGCTCTTCGGGCTGCATGTCGATGCGGATTTCCTCGATGGCCTCGACGCCCTTGGACTTGAGGATCTGCTTGGCGCGAATGCAGTAGGGGCAGACGGCCGTGGTGTACATCTTGACGGGTTGCATGGGCTGATTTTCAGGCGGGTTCAGGATTTTTCGACCGGCAGGTTAGCCTCTTTCCACGCCCGAAGGCCGCCCCCCAGGACGACAGCCTTGTCGTACCCCAGGGTTTTTGCCGTCTTCAGGCAGCGGCCGGCGCGGGCGCCGCTGGGGCACACCAGGATGAGCGGCACGGTCTTGTTCTTCACCACTTCGGGCAGGCGCTGCTCGAAGCTCGCCACCGGGATGTTGCGCGAACCGGTGATGTGCCCTGCCGCGAACTCTTCGGCTTCGCTGACGTCGACGACCACGGCCTTCTCACGGTTGATCAGCAGCACGGCGCCGCTGGGCGTCAGGCCGCCCGAGCGAAGCCCCTGCAGCAGGCCAGGGGCGAGCAGCAACGTGCCGGACACCACGGCGATGAGCACCAGCGCCCAGTTACTCATCAAAAACGGCAACGGATCCATTCCAACCTTTCTTCAAGGCCCGGACGGTGCCGGGCAACCCGCGATTCTAGAATGCCGGGTTCACCCCTCCTTCTCCATTCCTTTCATGCACAAGCTCGTCCTGATCCGCCACGGCGAATCGACCTGGAACCTGGAAAACCGTTTCACCGGCTGGACCGACGTCGACCTGACGCCGGTGGGCCTGCAGCAGGCGGTGCAGGCGGGACGGCTGCTCAAGGCCGAGGGCTACGACTTCGACCTCTGCTACACCAGCGTGCTCAAGCGGGCCACGCGAACGCTGTGGCACGTGCTCGACGAGATGGATCGCACGTGGCTGCCGGTGGTGCATTCCTGGCGCCTGAACGAGCGCCACTATGGTGCATTGCAGGGACTGAACAAGGCCGACATGGCCAAGAAGTTCGGTGACGCCCAGGTGCTGGTCTGGCGGCGCAGCTACGACACGCCGCCGCCGGCGCTGGAGCCGGCCGACCCCCGCAGCGAGCGGGGCGACATCCGCTACGCCCGGCTGCAGCCGGGCCAGGTGCCGCTGACCGAATGCCTGAAGGACACCGTAGACCGCGTGCTGCCGTTCTGGAACGAAGCCATGGCCCCCGCCATCCGCGCCGGCAAGCGGGTGGTGGTGGCGGCGCACGGCAACTCCATCCGGGCGCTGGTGAAGTACCTCGACGGCGTGTCCGACCAGGACATCGTCGGCCTGAACATTCCCAATGGCATTCCGCTGGTTTACGAGCTCGATGCAGACCTGCAACCGCTTCGCCACTACTATCTCGGTGACGCCGAAGCGGCAGCCCGCGCCGCGGCCGCGGTGGCCAGCCAGGGCAAGGCGTAGGGAATCCTGCCTGTAGGACGATTCCTGCGAAAAACGCGTTTATTTCACATCGCGGACGGCCGCCGCTGGGAACCCCTGATTCCGGGGAGCGTCAGAGATGTTCCTCAGGTGTATATTGAAGTCGACAGGACCAAGACGTTTCCATGAGCCACAAACTGAAGATTGCCGGCTGGATCTCCGTAGGCGCCCTTGCCGGAGCGCTGACCACGGTTTCCCTGCAAACCGTCGCCCGTGGCTCCCTCGCGCCGCTTCCGCTGGAGGAACTGCAGCAGCTGGCAGCGGTCTTCAGCATGGTCAAGACCGACTACGTCGAGCCGGTCGACGAGAAGAAGCTCATCACCGACGCCATCTCCGGCATGGTGGCCAGCCTCGACCCCCATTCGCAGTACTTCGACAAGAAGTCCTTCAAGGAATTCCGTGAAGGCACGTCGGGCCGCTTCGTCGGCGTCGGCATCGAGATTTCACAGGAAGACGGCCTGGTCAAGGTGGTCTCGCCCATCGAAGGTTCCCCCGCCTTCCGCGCCGGCCTCAAGAGCGGCGACCTGATCACCAAGATCGACGACACCGCCGTCAAGGGCCTGTCGCTGTCCGACGCCGTCAAGCGCATGCGCGGCGAGCCCAACACCAAGGTCAGCCTCACGATCTACCGCAAGGACGAGAACCGTTCGTTCCCGGTGACGATCACCCGCGAGGAGATCAGGACCCAGTCCGTCAAGGGCAAGGTGATCGAGCCGGGCTACGGCTGGATCCGCCTGTCCCAGTTCCAGGAACGCACCGTCGACGACTTCGCCCGCAAGGTCGAGGAACTGTACAAGCAGGAGCCCAACATGCGCGGGCTGGTGCTGGACCTGCGCAACGATCCGGGCGGCCTGCTGGATGCGGCCGTCGCGATCTCCGCCGCCTTCCTGCCGGAGAACGTCACCGTGACGTCCACCAACGGCCAGCTGCCGGAGAGCAAGTTCATCTACAAGGCCGCGCCGGAGTTCTACCAGCGCCGCGCCGGTGCAGACCCGCTGCGGCGCCTGCCGCCCCAGCTGAAGTCGGTGCCGCTCGTGGTGCTGGTCAACGAGGGTTCCGCTTCCGCTTCCGAGATCGTGGCCGGCGCGCTGCAGGACCACAAGCGCGCCGCGGTGCTTGGCAGCCAGACCTTCGGCAAGGGCTCCGTGCAGACGGTGCGTCCCCTCGGTCCCGACACCGGCCTGAAGCTGACCACGGCGCGTTACTACACGCCGAGCGGCAAGTCGATCCAGGCCAAGGGCATCGTGCCGGACGTGATGGTGGACGAGACCGAAGAAGGCAACATCTTCTCCGTGCTGCGCACCCGTGAAGCGGACCTGGACAAGCACCTGGGCACGGGCCAGGGCCCGGAGTCCAAGGACGCCGGCCGCGAGAAGGCGCGTGAAGACGCGCGCAAGCGCGCCGAGGAAGAAGCCAAGAAGGGCCCGAACGATCGCAAGACCCAGCCCGAATTCGGCTCCGACAAGGACTTCCAGCTCGTGCAGGCCCTGAACCACCTCAAGGGCCGCCCGGTGGCCGTCTCCAAGACGCAAGTCGTGGAGAACAAGGAAGAGAAGACGAACTGATCGTCTCGCTCCGAGAGAAAAGCGGCCTTCGGGCCGCTTTTTTAATGCGGGTAGCCGGACGCAGAAGGCGCAGAAGTTACGCAGAAGACGCAAAAGGACATCCAAAACCTTTATTGGTTTTTTCTGCGTCTTCTGCGTAGTTTCTGCGTCTTCTGCGTCCGGCTGTCCGTATTCCGTGGCGATGCACAATCCGGAAATGACCGACGACCAGCTCCTTCGCTACTCCCGCCACATCCTGCTGGATGAAGTGGGCGTGGAAGGGCAGCAGAAATTGCTGGCCTCGCACGCGCTGGTCATCGGCGCCGGCGGGCTGGGCTCGCCGGTGGCGCTGTACCTGGGCACCGCGGGTGTCGGGCGCATCACGCTGGTCGACCACGACGCGGTGGACCTCACCAACCTGCAGCGCCAGATCGCGCACAACCTCGAACGCGTGGGCCGCCCCAAGGCCGAATCGGCGCGCGACGCCATTGCGGCCATCAACCCCGACGTGCTGGTGCAGCCGCTGGTGCTGAAGGCGGACGCGCAGGGGCTGGATGAACTGGTGCCAGGCGCCGACGTCGTGATCGACTGCAGCGACAACTTCGCCACGCGCCACATGATCAATGCAGCCTGCGTCGCGCACCGCAAGCCGCTGGTGTCGGGCGCCGCGATCCGCTTCGACGGGCAGGTCAGCGTGTTCGACACGCGCGGCGCGCAGGCGCCCTGCTATGCCTGCGTGTTCCCGCCGGACCAGGACCTGGAGGAGACGCGCTGCGCCACCATGGGCGTGTTCGCGCCGCTGGTGGGCATCATCGGGGCCATGCAGGCATCCGAGGCACTGCGCCTGCTTGCCGGAGTGGGGAGTTCCCTTGCGGGCCGCCTGCAGATGCTGGACGGCCGCACCATGGAATGGAGCGAGGTGCGCGTGAAGCGCGACCCCGCCTGCCGCGTGTGCGGCCCGCTGCGCGGGTGAACCTCAGTCGTCCAGGCCGAGCAGGCTGACCACGATCGCGTCGGCCTGCGGAGCCTGCACCATCTGGATCTCGGCCATCGCGGGCTCACCCAGCGCCACGAGCGCCGCGGCCAGCAGGGTGCCGAAGAAAACCATCGAGGATTGGACGAACAGCTTCATGGGGTACTTCATTCGCGGGGATGATTCCCCGCCATCACGAACAGTGTCGCCCGGCCCCCGCTGCTCCACAGTCGTCCCGGTGCGGCAGGGGGTGTCATCACGTGCAACTTGGGCCGTAGGCACATTCCTACCCATCCTTCGATGGGTCACTGGCACAATGCGCCCGGTCATCGAGGGGACCCGGGCGCGCCCGCGCGGCCCGCACCGTGCTGCATCGTGGAACTGAAAACATTCATCGTCGAAGACAACGCGACCATCCGCGAAAACCTGATCGGCACCCTGGAGGAACTGGCGTCCGTCGTGTCCCTTGGATGGGCCGAGGGGCAGGAGGAGGCCTGCGCGTGGTTCGCGCATCACCCGGGCGAATGGGACCTCGCCATCGTGGACCTGTTCCTCAAGCAAGGCAGCGGCCTGGGCGTGCTGGAGCAATGCCAGCAACGCGGCCGCGACCAGAGGTTGATCGTCCTGAGCAACTACGCCACCGAGGACATGCGCAAGCGCTGTGCGGACCTCGGCGCCGATGCCGTGTTCGACAAGTCGAACGAGATCGACGCGCTGGTGGATTACTGCCTGGCGCTGGGTGAGCGCACCCGGTAGGTCGGGCTGGCCGCAGGCCACCCCGACACCTTCGCAAGCGGATCAGTCGATCAGCTTGTTCTTCAGCGCGTAGTACGTGAGGTCGCTGTTGGAGGAGAGGTTCATCTTCTCCATCAGGCGCGTGCGGTAAGTGCTCACCGTCTTCACCGACAGCGACAGCGCCTTGGCGATGTCACCGGCCGTTTCGCCCTTGGCGAGCTTCAGGAACACCTGGAACTCACGCTCGGACAACTGCTCGTGCGGCGCCCCGCCCTCCTTGCGGTTGAGCTGCTGTGCCAGCAGTTCCGCCACGGCCGGAGAGATGTACCGCCGGCCCAGCGCGATGGTGCGGATCGCGTTGACGATCTCCATCGGCTCGCATTCCTTGTTCAGGTAGCCGCTGGCGCCCTGCCGGATCAGGTTCATCGCGTAGTGCTCTTCCGGATAACCGGAGAGGATGAGGATGCCGACATCCGGCGCCTTGGCCCGGATCATGCCCAGCGCGTCGATGCCGCTCTGTCCCGGCATGGACAGGTCCATGACGAGGACATCCATTTCGGTCACGCGCACGAGGTCGATGGCCTCGCGTCCGCTCGAAGCCTCGCCCACCACGCGCAGGTCGACCTGCTCAGAAAAGAACTGTTTGAGCCCCGACCGCACGATGGCGTGGTCGTCGACAATGCCCACTTTGATCATGCTTCACCTTCCACGTCAACCTGTTTCATTGTGCCCCACTTCCGGATGGAAATGGCCTACCCTTGAGTCATGACGTGCGCGGAGTTTAATCACAACAGTGAGTCCTTAGGGTGAAACGGACGTCATCTTTCGCCTTGCCTCGCGTAGGCATCAGTCTGATCCTTGCAGTCCTGGCGGCTGTCGTGCTCATCGGTATCAACGAAACCGGGCACCTCCAGTCCACCCGCGCCCTCACCCAGATCGAAGAGCACACCCGGGCCCGGCACGCGGTGAACAGGCTGTTGCAGCACATGCTGGACGCCGAAACCGGGTCCCGCGGTTACCTGCTCACCGGCGATCCGCGCTACCTGGATCCGTACAACACGGCGCTGGCCGAAATCAACCAGACCCTGGACCAGCTGCGCCAGTTCTACCGGCCGGGTGCGCCCGAGTTCGCCACGCTGGCCCAGCTCACCCTGAACGTGCACCGCAAGCTGACCGAAATGGAACTGTCGGTGCGGATGCGCAAGGACGGCAACGAGGACGCCTGGAAATTCGTCCTGCGCACCGACTACGGCAAGGAGCACATGGATGCCATCCGCGCGCACGCCGGCAGGCTGATCCAGAGTGCGACGCAGGGCGTGGTCGATGAGCAGCACCAGGTCCAGCAGTCCCTGGAGTTCGCCCGGGTGGGCATCGCCCTGGTGACCATCGCGGCGCTGTCGGCCTTCTATCTCTACCTGCGCCAGAGCACCCGGCTCAAGCGCGCCGGCGAGCAGCAGCAGGCGGCCCTGCAGCAGGAGCGGGACCAGCTGGAGGCGCAGGTCCGGGAGCGCACCGCGTCGCTGGCGCAGCTGGCCACCCACCTGCAGCAGGTGCGCGAGGAAGAGCGGGGCCACCTGGCCCGCGAACTGCACGACGAACTCGGGGCCTTGCTCACCGCCGCCAAGCTGGATGTGGCCCGGCTGAAGTCGAAGCTGGGCGTGCCGCCGCCCGAAATCGGCGAGCGCCTGCAGCACCTGACCGAAAGCCTGAACAGCGGCATCGCGCTCAAGCGCAGGATCATCGAGGACCTGCGGCCCTCGTCGCTGGCGAACCTGGGGTTGACGGCCGCGCTGGAGATCCTGGCGCGCGAATTCTCCGAACACTCCGGCATCGAGGTGGCCCTGAGCCTGGAAGACGCGGAACTGGACGAACCGCGCCAGCTCACCGTCTATCGGCTCGTCCAGGAGTCCCTGACCAACGTGGGCAAGTACGCGGAGGCCCGGCAGGTGGAGATCACCCTGCGCGACTACAGCAACCACCTCGAGGTGGAGGTCCGCGACGACGGCAAGGGCTTCGACGCGGCGCAGGGCAAGCCCTCCACGCACGGCCTGGCCGGCATGCGGCACCGCGTGGAGGCCGCCGGCGGTCGGCTGTCGGTCGAGTCCCAACCCGGCGCCGGCACCCGCATCCAGGCGATCATGCCCAAGGCGGCAGTCGCCACCGCATAGCAAACGGCGGGCCCTGCGCGGCTGTAAGCAGCGTCCTACAGTACAGCCCCCGCGCCGACTACACGGGTTCACGCCCGCCCCTGATCATGGCGTCAGCCGATATGCCTAAGCTTGCCGCAGGCACGACTGCCGACGTGCCGGAGTGCGCCGGCAGGCGCACCCATACCATTAACGAAGAGGAACCCCCCATGAACGACCTGCATCCCCTGGACAGCACCCGCAAGCTCGCCTCCGACGCACTGGAGCGCGCCAGCAGCAGCATGAAGGATTTGCGCACCGGCGTGCAGGGCGCGGCCAGCCGCAGCCTCGGCGCGGTCTCGGACCGGGCCTCCGCCGCCCAGCGCTACGTCGGCGAATACGCCAGCGTCGGCACGCGCTACGTTGCGGACCATCCCATGAAGTCCGCGCTGATCGCCGCCGCCGTGGGCGCCGTGGTGGCCGGCGTGATCCTGGCCATGCGCCATCGCCGCGACATCCAGGACAGGTACTTCTGAAAGAAGGCGCGCCATGGTGCATCCGATCTTCTCGGTGCTGATCTCCAAGCCCGAGCTGGTGATGGAACACGTCTCCGGTTACTTCGCGCTGGTGCGTGACGAAGCGTCGTCCGCCGGCGTGCAGGTCGCCAGGCGCGCCATCGCCTGGAGCGTGACGCTGATCTCGCTGCTGCTGTTCCTGATCCTGGCCGGTGTGGCCGTGATGCTGGGCGCCGTGAACGACCGGTTCCACTGGGCGCTGGTGCTGGTGCCGGGCATCGCGCTGGCCGCTGCCGTCGCCGCCTTCATGGTGGCGCGCAAGCCGCTGCCGGACAAGGCCTTCGGTGAACTCAAGGCACAGATCGATGCCGACGCGCAGGTGCTGCGCTCGATCGGCGCACGCTCATGACGGAGGGCGCCATCCGATGAGCGAAGCCAGCGACAAGCTCGCACGCAGCCGCCAGGCCATCCTGGAGCACGTGGCCAAGCGGCACCGCCGTCACGATCCGCACATGGAGACGGCAGCAGGCTTTGCCGATCCGGACCAGTCGCCGCGCCCGGACGACGACGACCCGCCGGACCCCGGCAGCGGGTGGTTCGGTCACATGAAGCATGCCCTGGGCACCTGGTGGCGCTACCACCCGGCGCACATGGCCGTGGAGCTGGTCACGCCCCTGATGCGCGGCTATGCCCGGCGCAAGCCGGTGCAGCTGCTGGGGATTTCGCTGGCCGCCGGCGCGGTGCTGATGTTCGCGCGGCCGTGGAAGCTGATTTCCGCGGGGACGATCATCGTCGCGCTGTTGAAGTCGGGACAGCTGTCCCACCTGATCACGGCGGCAATGTCCGCGTCCGATTACCGCAAGGACAACAACCGGCCCGAATGATTACCGGCAAACCGGGCAGGTGGTGCGGCTGCCCGGCGCGCCTTTCGTGAAAGTACCGCACCAGCAGAAGCATCCTCAAAGGGAGTTGAACATGAAACAAACACGCGCAATCGCCTTCGCCATCCTGACCGGCGTCACCATCGTTTCCTCCGGCTGCGCCATGTGGCGCGGCCAGGTGGACGGAGCCACCTACGTGGATGACCGCGCGATCACCACCAGCGTCAAGGCCAAGCTGATCGAGGACAAGAGCACCGGCGGCCTGTCCATCAACGTCGACACCATGAACGGCACCGTCGCCCTGTCCGGCTTCGCCAAGTCGCAGCAGGAAAAGGACGCCGCCGGCCGCATCGCCTCCACGACCAAGGGTGTGCGCGAAGTGCGCAACAACCTCGTCGTGCGTCCCTGATCCGGGCGCTTGACATGGGGCGACCTGGCCGCCCATGTGGGGCAGGCGGGCCCGCAGCGCGCCTGCCCTCGTTTTTTTCGCAGCCAGAACAGCAGCCATGAAAACCTTCCATTGCCAATACTGCGGCCATCCGCTGTTCTTCGAGAACGTGGAATGCCTGAAGTGCAACAGCGCCCTCGCCTTCCTGCCGGACCGCCTGCACATGACGGCGGTCGAGGAAGTCGCAGGCGAAGAGGGCCTGTGGCGGCCGCGCAGCGCGGGCAAGCGGCAGTCGCCGAAGCGCTACCGCCTTTGCGTCAACCACACCATGCAGAACGCCTGCAACTTCGCGGTGCCGGCGACCGACCCCAATCCCCTGTGCGTGTCCTGCCGCCTCACGCGCATCCTGCCCGACCTGTCGCAGCCGGAAAATCCGCCGCGCTGGTACCGGCTCGAAGTCGCCAAGCGGCGCCTGTTCTATACGCTCGGCAAGCTGGGCCTGGTGGCCACCACGCCGCCGGACGGCGCGGCCGACGGCCCGATCTTCGAATTCCTGGCCGACATGCCGGGCCAGCCGGTGATGACCGGCCACTCGGAAGGCGTCATCACGATCAACGTCGCCGAGGCGGACGAGGAAGAGCGCACCCGGCGGCGGGTGGCGATGCACGAGCCCTATCGCACGCTGCTCGGCCACTTCCGGCATGAATCCGGCCACTATTACTGGGACCGCCTCATCGCGGAAGGCGGCCGCGTCGAGGCGTTTCGCGCCGTGTTCGGCGACGAGTCGCAGGACTACCAGCAGGCGCTGCAAGACCACTACGGGCGCGGCGGCAGCGTGCCGGACTGGCAGGAGAGCTTCGTCAGCGAGTACGCCACCTCGCACCCCTGGGAGGACTTTGCGGAGACCTGGGCGCACTACCTGCACATGGTGGACCTGCTGGAAACGGCGGCTTCGTACAACACGCGCATGAGCATCCCCGGCAGCGACGAGCACGACGTCGAGGAGGTCGTGAATCCGCTGGAAACCGGTTACCCCGATTTCAACCTGCTGGTCGAGCAGTGGGTGCCGCTGACGCTGCTGGTGAACAGCCTGAACCGCAGCCTGGGACAGAACGACGCGTATCCGTTCGCGTTGTCGGTGGGTGCGCTGCAGAAGCTGCGCTATGTGCACGACGTCATCTGCGAGACCCGCTCGCAGGTGGCCGGCAAGGGCGCGACGCCCAAGCAGCACACGGCCAAGGCCACCTCGACAGCCTGACGAACGTCCTCCCGCGCAGGCGGGAGCGACGGCGTCAACCCAGCGTCAACTGGTTCTCCACCGACTTCACGTCCTTGACTCCCCGCGCGACCTGGTCGGCGCGGTCACGCGCCGCCGGGTCGGCCGCCCGCCCATGCAGCGTGACCAGCCCGTCCTGGCTGCTGACGTCGATGCCCATGCCGGACAGCGCCGCATCGCGCTGCAGCGCCTGCTTGACCTCGGTGGCGATGCGCGCATCGAGCGCCACGCCGCCTTCGGGCGCGCCGTTGCCCACGCCGCCCATGATCGCGGTCGCCCCGCGGTGCGTTTCCGCGCCGGCGAGGTCGCCCGCCCCCTTCATGCCGTGCCGATTGATCTCCACGCTCGGCTGGTCGCGTTGCGTCATCTCGTTGGGGTCGCCGCGGTCGCTGCAGGCGCCGAGCGCCAACAATGCCGCAAGCACGGGTACGGCCAGTGCGGCGCGATGGATTTTCTTGTGCATGACTGCTCCCACGATGTGTATGTCAGGCGACTCTAGGGCTGGACGAATGGTGAGACGGTCGGGGTACGGAGGGTGAAGGTGTAGGAGAGGGCGGCGATGCCCTACCGGGGTTCGGCTGCGCGCTCACCGCCGGCCTACCCGCCGGCCTACCCGCCGGCCTGCGCGGTGTCGTCGGCCTCCATGTCGCGCAGGATGCGGTCGAGCCGCTGCGAGATCTGTTCGGTCGACAGTTTTTCGCGAAAGCGCGCCACCATCAGCGGAAGGCTCATCGGGCTGGGGTGCCGCAGCTGCACGAACGCGACCTGCTTCTCGCGCATCGATCGCAGCGCGCCGCCGAGCCGGGAGATCTCCAGTTCCTGGCTCAACACTTCGTTTTCCGCCTGCGACAGCAGCAGGTTGCCGGCGTCGTACTTGCGGAAGACCTCGAAGAACAACGCGCTGGAGGCCTGCAGCTGGCGCGTGCTTTTCGGCTGGCCCGGATAGCCGGTGGAGATGAGGCCGGCCACGCGCGCGATCTCGCGAAACCGCCGCTGCGCCAGCTCGCTCGAATTCAGCGAGTCCAGCACGTCCTGCATCAGGTTGTCGGCGCTGAACACGCGCTGGCTGGTGACCGGCTCCGCATCGAAGGGCTCGGCGCTCACCAGCTCGAAGCCGTAGTCGTCGATGGAGATGCTGAAGGTGTTCGGATGCTCGCGCGCCAGCCGCCAGGCGATCAGGCTCGCCAGGCCGAGGTGGACGTTGCGTCCCGCGAACGGGTAGATGTACAGGTGGTGGCCTTCGCGGGACTCGAAGGCCTCCACCAGCAGCATGCCCGGCGTCGGGATCTTCGACAGGCGCTGCTGCGTCAGCAGCATGGGCTTCGCCGCCTCGAGCTCGGGCCCGACGAACTCGCCCCGCTCGGCGGCCTGCATCATCTCGAGCACGGCATCGCTCAATTCGGTGGACAGCGCCATCTTGCTGCCCATCCAGGTGGGCACCGTGCCCTTGTGGCGCGTGGCCTTGCGCACGTACGCGGCCATGTCACGCACGCGCACGAACTCCAGCAGCCGGCCGGCAAAGAAGAAGTGGTCGCCGGGCTTCAGACGCGCGATGAAGCCCTCCTCCATCGTCCCGAGATTGGCGCCGGTGAGGTACTTCACCTGCACCGTCGCGTCGCTGACGATGGTGCCCACGCCCAGCCGGTGCCGCCGGGCCACGCCGGTGTCCTTGACCCGGTAGACGCCGTCGTCGCCGCGCACGATGCGGTGGTACTCCGGGTACGCGCCCAGGCTTTCACCGCCGCGCTCGCAAAAGGCGATGGCCCAGTCGAACTCGGCCCGCGTGAGCCCGCGGTACGACCACGCGCCCACCACCTCCCGGTACAAGGCATCGACGGTGAAGCCACCCCCGAGCGCCACGCTCACGATGTGCTGCACCAGCACGTCGAGCGGCTTGTCCGGCGGATTGCGCTGTTCGACCCGGCCGGCCTGCGCGGCCCAGCGCGCGGCCGCTGCCTCGATGATCTCCATGGTGTTGGTCGGCACCAGCGTCACGCGGCTGGGCCGCCCGGGCGCATGGCCGCTGCGGCCGGCCCGCTGCATCATGCGCGCCACCCCCTTGGCGGAGCCGACCTGCAGCACGCGCTCGACCGGCAGGAAGTCGACGCCCAGGTCGAGGGACGACGTGGCGACGACCGCGCGCAGCGTGCCCTCCTTCAGGCCCTCCTCGACCCAGGTGCGCGTCGCCTTGTCCAGCGAGCCGTGGTGCAGGGCGATATGGCCGGCCCACTCCGGCCGCGCCTCCAGCAGCAGCTGGTACCAGATCTCCGCTTGCGATCGCACGTTGGTGAACACCAGCGTGGTGCCGGAACGCTCGATCTCCTCGACCACCGGCAATTGCATGCGTGCGCCCAGGTGGCCGGCCCACGAATACTTGCCGGGGTCGGGCGGGATCAGCGTGTCGATGACCAGCGTCTTGTCGATCTTGCCGCGCACCAGTTTCGGTGCGGGCGTCGGGCTCGGCCCGCACAGCACCTGCATGGCCTGCTCCAGGTTGCCGAGGGTGGCGCTCAGGCCCCAGGTGACCAGGCCGGGGTGGAAGCCGCGCAGGCGCGCCACGGCCAGCTGCGCCTGGACGCCGCGCTTGCTGCCGATCAGCTCGTGCCATTCGTCGATGACGACGTACTCCACGCCTTCCAGCTCGGCGCGGGCGTGCTCGCGCGTGAGCATCAGCGTCAGGGACTCGGGCGTGGTGACCAGCACGGTCGGCATGCGACGGTCCTGGCGCGCCCGCTCCGCACTCGGCGTGTCGCCTGTGCGCAGGCCGATCGTCCAGTTCGGCGCCAGGTCGCGCAGCGGCGCGGCCAGCGCCTTCGCCGTGTCGGAGGCGAGCGCGCGCATCGGCGTCAGCCAGATCACGCGCAGGGGCTCGGCGCCGCGGCCGTGCGGGTGCCGCTGCAGCAAGGCGTCCAGCATCCCCAGCCACACCGCATACGTCTTGCCGGATCCGGTGGTGGCGTGCAGCATGCCGCTGCGGCCCTCGGCCACGGCCTGCCATACCTCCGACTGGAAGGCGAAGGCCTGCCAGTCGCGACCCGCCATCCAGCCCTCGACGTGGCGGCCCACCTTGGCCGGCGCGGACGGGGACGGGTCAGTCATGCAGGGGTCGCGGGATATGATCGATGCAACGTTTCGATTGTGCGGCACCCCGACGAACCGATGGCCCAGCGACCCAACATCCTCTTCATCGTTGCCGACGACCTCGGTTTCGCCGACCTCGGCTGCTATGGCGGACGCCAGGCAGAGTTCGGCGCGGTGTCGCCACAGCTCGACGCGCTGGCCGCGCAAGGCATCCGCTTCACCCAGGGCTATTCGAACTCGCCGGTCTGTTCGCCCACGCGCTTCGCGCTGATGACGGCGCGCTACCAGTACCGCCTGCGCGGCGCGGCGGAAGAGCCCATCAACAGCAAGAGCCGCGGCAGCACCACGCTGGGCCTGCCGGTGGACCATCCCACCCTGCCCTCGCTGCTGAAGAAGGCGGGCTATCGCACGGCCCTGATCGGCAAGTGGCACCTCGGCTACCCGCCCGCCTTCGGGCCGCTGCGCTCCGGCTATGACGAATTCTTCGGGCCGATGTCCGGCGGCGTCGACTACTTCACCCACTGCAGCTCCGGCGGCCAGCACGACCTGTGGTTGGGGGAAGAGGAGCGCGCCGAAGAGGGCTACCTCACCGATCTGCTGTCGCATCGCGCCGTCGACTTCGTCGAGCGGATGGCGGCGCGCAACGCCGGCGAAGGCGACGCGCCGTTCTTCCTGAGCCTGCACTACACCGCGCCGCACTGGCCGTGGGAGACGCGCGACGACGAGGCGCTGGCGCAGGAGGTCAAGGGCAACCTGTTCCACCTGCACGGCGGCAACATCCACACCTACCGCCGCATGATCCACCACATGGACGAAGGCATCGGCTGGGTGATGCAGGCGCTGCGCAAGCACGGCATGGAGCGCGACACGCTGGTGGTCTTCACCAGCGACAACGGCGGCGAACGCTTCTCGGACAGCTGGCCGCTGGTGGGCGGCAAGATGGACCTCACCGAAGGCGGCATCCGCGTGCCGTGGATCGCGCACTGGCCCGCCGTGATCCCGGCCGGACAGGTGAGCGCGCAGCACTGCATGACGATGGACTGGTCCACCACGCTCATCGAGGCTGGCGGCGCCCAGGCCGATCCGGCCTACCCGCTCGACGGCGTGTCCCTGCTGCCCGTGCTGCAGGATGCACGCCGGATCTTCGCCCGGCCGCTGCACTGGCGCATGAACCACCGCGGCCAGCGGGCGTTGCGCGACGGCAAGTGGAAGTACCTGCGCGTGGACGGCCACGACTACCTGTTCGACATCCCGGCGGATGAACGCGAGCGCGCCAACCTGGCCAGCCGGGACCCCGCGCGGCTGGCTGCGCTGCGCGACGCATGGGAAAGCTGGAACGAAACGATGCCCCCGATTCCCGACGATGCGACGGTCAGCCTCGGCTACTCCGTGAAGGACATGCCGCAGCGTTAAGCTCGGCGGATGCCCAAGCTGTCCCGCTGGTTGCCCTTCCTGCATTGGCCGCGTCCCGACGCGCGGCTGCTGCGCGGCGAAGCGGTCGCGGCCGTCACGGTGGCGGTGGTGATGATCCCGCAGTCGGTGGCCTACGCGGGCCTCGCAGGCATGCCGCTGGTGACCGGCCTGTACGCCGCCTTCCTGCCATTGCTGCTGTCGGTGCTGTTCAGCGCATCGACCCGGCTGGCCACGGGCCCTTCGGCCCTGAGCAGCGTGCTGGTGGGCGCCTCGCTGGCCGGGATGGCCGTGCCCGCCAGCGCGAACTGGGTCGCACTGGCCGTGTGGCTGGCGCTGCTCGCCGGCCTGTTGCAGCTCATGGTGGGCCTGACGCGTTCGGCCTGGGCCCTGAACCTCGTGAGCTCCCCCGTGCTGGCGGGCTTCACCCAGGCCGCGGCGCTGCTGATCATGGCGTCGCAGCTGCCGGCGCTGATCGGCCTGCAGGGGCCGCTGCCCGGCTTGCTGCACGGCGCGGAGATCGACTACGAGGCGTTGGCCTATGGCGTGGGCAGCCTCGCGGTGCTGGTCGCCGCCAAGCGGCTGGCGCCGCGGCTGCCGATCATCCTGATGGCCGTGGTGATCGCTGGCGCCGTCAGCTACTTCAGTGGCTACTCGCAGCACGGCGCGGTGGTCGGGCAGCTGCCGCAAGGGCTGCCCGCCTTCTACTGGCCCCAGTGGCCGGGCTGGGACCAGTTCTCCAGCCTGCTCGCGCCGGCGCTGGTGCTGGCCCTCGTCAGTTCCCTCGAGATGGCCTCCAGCGCCAAGATCGAAAGCCAGCGCGACGGCAAGCGCTGGGATGCCAGCCAGGACCTGGTGGGCCAGGGCGTCGGCAAGCTCGCGGGAGCTTTCTCCGGCACGTTCGCCACCAGCGCCTCTTTTTCGCGCGCGGCGCTCACGCTCTATGCGGGTGCACGCACGGGCTGGACTGCCGTCATCGCTGCGGGCTTCGTGGTGCTCGTGCTCCTGTTCCTGACGGAGGCGCTCTCCCACGTGCCGAAGGCCGTGCTGGCAGCGGTGGTGATCGCGGCGGTGTCCAGCCTGTTCAAGCCGCGGACGTTCCGGGCCCTTTGGCGGATCGATCGCGTGGAGGCCCTCACGGCCCTTGCCACGTTCGCCGTCACGCTGCTCTCGTCCCCGCGCATCTATTGGGGCGTGCTGACCGGCGTGGTCATCGGGCTGGCGCACTTCCTTTACCTGCGCCTGCATCCGCGCATCATCGAGGTGGGCCTGCACCCGGACGGCAGCCTGCGCGACCGCCATGCCTGGGACCTGCCGCCGCTGGCGCCGCAACTGTATGCGCTGCGCATGGATGCGGCGCTGGACTTCGCCTCCGCCAGCGCGATGGAGAGCGCCGTCGTGGAACACCTCGCTGCCCGTCCCGACGTGCAGCACGTCTGCCTGTTCGCGCAGCCGATCAACCGCATCGACGCCACGGGCGTGGAGATGTTCGTCCAGCTGCGCAAGCTGTTGCTGGAGCGCGGCATCATGCTGCACATCAGCGGCCTGAAGCTGCCGGTGGAGCGCGTGCTGGAGAAAGCAGGGGCGCTCGCACCCGACCGCTTGCTCAAGACCTACCGCACCGACACCGATGCGCTGCTGGCGTTCGGGCGGCTCAGCCCGTAAGGCTCGTCACTTCGGCCGCGGCCGGGCGAGCGTGCGCCCCGGGTCGCTCAGGCGCCCCTGCCGCAATTCGCCCACGGCTTCGGCCAGCACGCGGGCCACGTTGCGGACTTCGTCCTGCACCGCTTCGTCGCGGTCCAGCGCGTCGTGGCTGGTGGCGTAGGGCTCGTAGTAGCCGATATAACGGTCCAGGCGACCGAGCGCGCCCGCGTCCACCAGGCCGATCCAGTCCAACCAGTCACACAGCATGCGCCGCGTGCCTTCGATGCCGGCGACGTCGCCGTGCACCACCACGCCGTAGGCGCGGCCGGCCAGGTGCTTGGGATAAGGCCAGCCCTCGAGCTCCAGCTGCTTCGCCTTGGCCGGATCCTTGCCGCCGGTGGCCGTGGGATCGGGGTTGCCGCCGTCCGCGCACACCAGCCGGTCCATCATCAGCTTGACCGGGCTGGTCACGGTGTACCAGTGCGTCGGCAGGACCAGCAACACGCCGTGCGCGGAGACCCAGCGCTCGTAGATCTCGTTCATCCAGTCGTTGACCTGGTGCGTGGCGTGGTTCGGGTAGCAGCTGCACGGCCAGTGGCACAAGGGCATGGCGGTCGACACGCAGCCCTTGCAGGGATGGATGTGCCGGTCGTAGTCCGACGTCAGCTGGCTCAGGTCCAGCAGGTCCACTTCGACACCGACCGATTGCAGCGTCTCCTGCGCCAGGCGGGCCAGGCGGAAGGTCTTGGAGATCTCGCCGGGACAGGTGCCGTCATTGCGCGGCGAGCCCACGACGACGAGCACGCGCGAGCGCGTGGCCGGTTGCTCCCAGCGCGCCTGGGCGGCGATCAGCCGATTGCGCGCCTCGTACCACTCCACCGACAGGTCGTACTCCGGGTCCTTGAATTCGGGGCCCGCCTTGCGTGTGACCGGCGCCTTGCGGCCGTCCATGTACGCCTTCCACGCGATCTCCTCGAGACGGGAGATCGCCTCGTCCTCGGCGCGGAACGCCGGATCGAAGAAGTGGGTGCGAAACCGTTCGCGGAACACGTCGCGCGGATGCATGCCTGCCCATTGGCCCTTGCGGACCTCGGGCGGCGTCACGTCGGAAGGCTTGAACTCGCTCATGGCAACTCCTCGTGGCAGCATCACAGCCTAGCCGACCGGCGCGGAAATTGGGGGCGACAATGCGGCTCATCCACGGAACCGACCGATGAACCTGGCAAACACATTGCGCCGCATCGCCCTGGCCGAGCCCGGCCGGCCGGCACTGTACGAGGGCGACCAGCTGCGCCACGACTACGGCGCGCTGGCTGCCCGCGTCGCATGCCTGGCCGGTGCCTTGCGGTCGCAAGGCCTGGCCCCCGGTGACCGGGTCGTGCTGTTCATGCGCAATCACCCGGCCTACCTCGAACTGATGTACGGCTGCTGGTGGGCGGGCCTCGCCGTGGTGCCGGTGAATGCCAAGCTGCACTTGCGCGAGGCGCAGTGGATCGTGGAGCACTCGCAGGCCCGCTGGGCCTTCATCACCACCGACGTCGGCACGGGCCTGCAGCTGCCGGGTCGCTGCATCGATGTCGAAGGCCCCGAGTACGCCGCACTGTGCACCGGCGGCCAGGCGCCGCTGGAAGCGCGTGGCACGGATGACCTGGCCTGGGTGTTCTACACCAGTGGCACCACCGGCCGCCCCAAGGGCGTGATGCTCACCCATCGCAACCTGATGACGATGGGCCTGACCTACTTCGTCGACGTCGACTCGATCGCGCCCACGGACGCCATCGTCTACGCCGCGCCCATGTCGCACGGCGCCGGCATCTACGCCATCCCGCACGTCATGGCCGGTGCGCGCCACGTGGTGCCCGCCTCCGGCGGCTTCGATCCGGCGGAGCTGTTCGCCCTCGGCCGGGGCATCGGCCCGCTGTCGATGTTCGCCGCGCCCACCATCGTCAAGCGCCTGGTGGACCATGCCGAGGCACACGGCCTCGACGGCGCGGCTTTCAAGACCATCGTGTACGGCGGCGCGCCGATGTACGTGGAAGACATCAAGCACGCCCTGCGCGTGCTGGGCCCGCGCTTCGTGCAGATCTACGGCCAGGGTGAAACGCCGATGGTGGCGACGGCGCTGTCGCGGGCCGCCCTCATGGACAGCGCGCACCCGCGCCATGCCGAACGGCTGGCCTCGGTCGGCGTGGCGCAGACGCCGGTGGAAGTGCGCGTGGCCGACGCCGAAGGCCGCGCCCTGCCCACCGGCGAAGTGGGCGAAGTGCTGGTGCGCGGTGACACCGTGATGGCGGGCTATTGGCGCGACGCCGAGGCAACCGCGGCTGCCGTGCGCGATGGCTGGCTGTTCACCGGGGACTTGGGCAGCATGGACGCGGACGGCTTCCTCACGCTGAAGGACCGCAGCAAGGACCTGGTGATCAGCGGCGGCTCCAACATCTATCCGCGCGAAGTGGAGGAAGTGCTGCTGCTGGCGCCCGGCGTGGCGGAGGTGTCGGTGGTCGGCGCGCCGGATCCCGAATGGGGCGAGGTGGTGGTGGCCTTCGTCGTGCCGCAGCCGGGACGGGTGGTGGACACCGGGGAGCTGGATGCCGTGTGCCTGGAGCACATCGCGCGCTTCAAGCGGCCCAAGCGCTATGTCATGGTGGAAGCACTGCCCAAGAACAACTACGGCAAGGTGCTCAAGACCGAGCTGCGCCAGCGCCTGAAAGACGAAGCGCTCAAGCGCTGACGATCCAGCCTTCCAGCGGGTCGAGGTCGGCGGGCAGCCCGTAGGCTGGGGCGCCATGGCGCGCGGCCCAGGCCGCCTGCACCAGGCAGAGCACCGCATCGAGCCGGTCGCCGCTGGCGTCCTCCACCAGCGCGTCGTGCTGCGCGTGCGTCACTTTCAGCCGCAGCCCCAGGCGTGTGCGGCCCTGCTCGAGCGCGGTGATCACATCCTTGCGCGCGATCAGGCGATCGGCATCCTGTTTGGCCTTGTCGTCGCTCTTGTAGCTGCGCCGGCCGATCAGCTCGCGCGCCAGCAGGCCCGGGTACGCCTCCAGCGCGATGCGCTGCCGGTCGCCGTCGTGCAGGCCGGGAATGTGCACGCCCGCTTCGAGCAGCAAGGGGACCGCCGCATGCAGCATGTAGGCCACGGGCGGGTTGACCCACTTCATCGACGGGCTGGAGCCCGCGAGCTTGTCGAAGCGACGGTGCGCGAACTTGCCACCCACAGGACGCGCCGCGGTGTAGGCCGCGAAGGTTTCGCGGATCTGCGGCCGCGTGAGGCTGGCGTAGTGCTGCATGCACTCACGCCATGTCGTCGGCCAGCCCAGGTGCTCCACCAGCTCGCGCGGCAGGCCGAAGGGAAAGTCGAAGCCGGCGATCCAGGCCTGCGGCTGGCGCAGCCAGTCACCGAAGGCAGCCAGCGTCTCGATGTTCTCGATGCGCGTGAGCTGCACGCGATTGCCGGCGGCGACGCCGATCGCCAGCACGATCGGCTTGCGCCGCGTCGGCGAGCTGGAGAAATCGCATCCGACGAGGATCATCGTGTCAGCCCACTGCGAGGGCCATCACGCCCGCGGCGATGCAGGCCGCGCCCACCAGCCGCAGCCAGCGATCGCCCTCGCCCAGCAGCTGCCCGCCGATCAACGCGGCGAACAGCATCGACACTTCGCGCGCGGGCGCGACGTGCGACAGCGGCGCGGACTGCATCGCATAGAGCACCAGCACGTAGGAGACCGGGCTCACGATGGCGACGAACAGCGCGTACTTCCATTGCACCCGCCAATGGCTGCGGGCCGTCGGCAGATCGCGCGCCACCGAGGGCGCCAGCACGAAGATTCGCAGCACCGCGCCCATGTAGTCGACCAGGATGGGCGAGATCAGCACGATCTTCACCGCGTAGCCATCGACCACGGTGTACGCGGCGATGAAGGCCCCGGTGAGCAAGCCGTACACCATGCCCTTGCGCAGGCGGCGGCGCGCTTCCGGTTCATGGCTGCGGTGCCACAGCGCCGGCCCGCCCGCCACCAGGAAGACTCCGCCCACGACACCGGCGATGCCGAACGCACCGAGCGCGGAGATCTGTTCGCCCAGCAGCAGGACTGCCGCCATCGACGACAACAACGGACCTGACCCGCGCGCGAGCGGATAGACGACGGTCAGGTCGGCCTTGCGGTAGCCGCGCAGCAGGAAGAGGTAATAGCCGCAATGCAGCAGGGCGCTGGCCGCCACCAATGTCCACTCGGTGGCGCCCCAGCCCGGGACGTGGCGCCATGCCAGCCACAGCCCGAGCGGACCCCAGGCCACGATGACGATCGCGGTCGTGAAAAAGGCGAAACGGATGTCGCCGCCCGCCTTCTTGGCCGCGATGTTCCAGCAGGCGTGGATCAGGCCGGCGAGCAGCACCAGGGCCAGCGCGCCGGCAGGCATGCGGCGGCGGGCTTCAGCTGCGGCCGCAGATGGCGGCGGTGGCCGCCAGGTCTTCCAGCAGCGACAGCGAAACCTTGCCGGGGATCGCGTAGGGGTCGAGCTCGGCCTTCTCGGAGTACTTCAACAGCACCGAGTGGTTCAGCTTGGTGATGTTGACCTGGCCCATGCTCCAGCCGCCGAAGCGCCGCTCGAGGATCTCCTCGAAGTACAGCAGCGCGACGTCCTTGTGCCGCGGGTCCTTCTGGATGCTGCCGAACAGGTCGCTCACCTGCATGCGGCCGCCTTCGATGCACTGCAGGAAGATGCCGCCGCCGTAGCACAGGATGCCGGTGATGCCGGAGACCGGGTTGTGCTGGCGCGATTGCGACAGGATCGATTCGATCGCCTCGGGGGAGGTGTCCACCGAACGGCTGCAATAAAGGAGGCGGACCAACATCTCAATCCTTCTGGGGGAGCAGCGCGAGGAACTCGCGGCGCAGGTCGGAGTTCTTCAGGAACGCGCCGCGCATCACCGAGTTGATCATCTTGCTGTCCAGGTCCTTCACGCCGCGCCAGGCCATGCAGTAGTGGCGCGCTTCCATCACGATGGCCAGGCCATCGGGCTGGGTCTTTTCCATGATCAGGTCGGCCAGCTGCACGACGGCCTCTTCCTGGATCTGCGGGCGGCCCATGATCCATTCGGCCAGGCGCGCGTACTTGGACAGGCCGATCACGTTGGTGTGCTCGTTGGGCATGACGCCGATCCACAGCTTGCCGATGACGGGGCAGAGGTGGTGGCTGCAGGCGGAGCGCACGGTGATCGGGCCGACGATCATCAGCTCGTTGAGGTGCTCCGCATTCGGGAACTCGGTGATCGTGGGCGGCTTGACGTAGCGGCCGCGGAACACCTCGTTGAGGTACATCTTGGCCACACGCCGGGCGGTGTCGCCGGTGTTGTGGTCGTTGGTGGTGTCGATGACCATGCTGTCCAGCACGGCCTGCATCTTGGTTTCGACTTCGTCGAGCAGCGCTTCCATGTCGCCGGGTTCGATGAAATCGGCGATGTTGTCATTGGAATGAAACCGCTTGCGCGCAGCGAGGACGCGCTCGCGGATCTTCACGGACATCGGCTTTCCCTCGTCGGGAAGGGCAGGCGTCAGCTGGCTGGACGGGTCGGCTTTCATGAGCATTTGGGACTGTAACACTGGGGGGAAAACGGGGTCAGGGAGCGGGGAAAGGACGCAGAAGACGCAGAAGTTACGCAGAAGACGCAAAAGGACATCCAAAACCCTTTTTGGCTTTTTCTGCGAACTTCTGCGTAACTTCTGCGCCTTCTGCGTCCGGCTGTCCGTTTTCCAACCTCAGAGCTTGAGCAACGTCTCCAACTGCTCCAGCGAATCCGCCTCATGAACCGGCTTGTCGTGACGGATGCGCAACATCCGGGGGAAGCGCACCGCGATGCCGCTCTTGTGACGCGGGCTGCGGTTGATGCCTTCGAAGCCCAGCTCGAACACCAGGCTCGGCTTGACGCTGCGCACCGGCCCGAACTTCTCGATGGTGTTCTTGCGGATGATCGCATCGACCTGCCGGAACTCCTCGTCGGTCAGGCCTGAATAGGCCTTGGCGAAAGCCACCAGCTGCAACGCCCCCGGCTGCGCCGGCTCCTTGCGCGCAATGGCGGCCAGCACGGCGTCGGCCTCTTCCTTGCTCTCGGGCGGCCGGCTCCAGACCGCGAAGGTGTAGTCGGTGTAGACCGAAGACCGACGCCCATGCCCCGCCTGCGCATAGACCAGCACGCAGTCCACCGTCATCGGCTCGATCTTCCACTTCCACCACAAGCCTTCCGCCTTGGTACGCCCGGTGCCATACGCCGCGTCCTGCCGCTTGAGCATGAAGCCCTCGACGCCGCGGTCGCGCGACTGCGCGCGGCGCTGTGCGAATTCGCGCCACGACGTCGCCGTCTCGACCGGCGAAATGCGAAAACGCGTGCCCGCCAGCAGCGCCTCCAGCCGCGCGCGGCGTTCGCGCTGCGACAGGCCGCGCACGTCCTCGCCGCCCTGCTCCAGCAGGTCGTACGCCATGAAGCTCACCGGCGCCTCGGCCAGGATCTTCTTCGTCAGGTTCTTGCGGCCGATGCGCTGCTGCAGCAACGCGAAAGGCGCGGGCCGGCCGGCGATCTCGCCGGTCCCGGGATCGGGCGTGTCCTTCCACACCAGGATCTCGCCGTCGATGACGGTGCCATCCGGCAGCTCCTGCGCCAGCGCCACGATCTCGGGAAAGCGCTCGGTCACCAGCTCCTCGCCGCGCGACCAGACCCACACCTTGCCGTGCCGCCGGACCACCTGGCCGCGGATGCCGTCGTACTTCCATTCCACCAGCCAGTCCGTGACGGGTCCGAGGCGGGGCGTGAACAGCTCCGGGGGCAAGTCGAGCTGGTGCGCCAGGAAGAAGGGATAGGGCTGCCCTTCGTCGCGCTGTTCCGGCACGCCCTCTTCCGCTTTCGCGATCAGCGCCTCGTAGCGCTCCGGCGACGGCAGCGCCTTGCCATCGGTGTAACCCATCATCCGCTGCGCGACGCGCTTGGCGTCGATGCCCGCGTGCGTGGCCAGGGCCCGCTGCACCAGCAGCTTGCTCACGCCGACGCGAAAACCGCCGCCCACCAGCTTGATCAGCAGGAAGCGGCCCAGCGTGTCCAGCTCCTGCCAGTAGCCGGCCACGCGTTGCGCGACCACGTCTTCCGGCAGGCCGCGCAAGGGCAGCAGGCGCTCTTCCACCCACGCAGCCAGCCCCACGTCGGACGGTTCGTCACCGCGCGGCAGCACCAGTGCGATGGTCTCGGCCATGTCCCCGACCTGCTGGTAGCACTCGTCGAACAGCCAGTCCTCGATCTGCGCCATGTGGCAGGCCAGCGCGACGAGGGATGCGGTCTTCACCACCTGGCGCGGCTTGCCGCCGGCGAGAAAGTACACGGCCCACGCGGCGTCGCGCGGCGGCGCTTCGTCGAAGTAGCGGGTGAGCGCCTCCACCTTCTCGTTGGTGGAAGTCGTCGCGTCGAGCTCGCTGAACAAGCGGGCGAAGCGCTTCACGCCGCGCCCTCCTGCCCGGCCTGCAGGTCCGCCTCCACCGCGTCATCGCCGTACTCGGTTTCGAAAGACGCCGCCTGCAGTCCGCGGTCGCACAGGTAGCGCACCATGGAGTCGGAGCTGCCGTGCGTGACGATCACGCGCTGCGCGCCGGTGGCGTCGATCGCCTGCAGCAGCCCGGGCCAGTCGGCGTGGTCGGACAGCACGAAGCCGCGGTCGTAGCCGCCGCGGCGGCGGTTGCCCCGCACCTGCATCCAGCCGCTGGCGAACGCGGTTTGCGCATCACCGAAGCGTCGCAGCCAGGGACTGGCGGCCGCGCCGGGCGGGCACACCACAAGGCAGCGGCGCAGGTCTGCCTTGTCCTGCACTTCGGTCACCATCCGCGTCTCGGGCAGTGCCACGCCGGCGGCGCGGTAGGCCTCGTTCAGCGGCCGCACGGCGCCATGCACGATGATCGGACCGATCGATGGATCGACGCCGCTCAGCACCCGCTGGGCCTTGCCGAAGCTGTAGCAGCACAGCACGCTGGCGCGGCCGTGGGCGACGTTGCGCGCCCACCAGTTGTTGATGTCGGCGAACAGTTCCTCGTCCGGGCACCAGCGGTAGATCGGCAGGCCGAAGGTCGACTCGGTGATGAAGACGTCGCAGCGCACCGGCTCGAAGGGGTCGCAGGTGGGGTCCGGCGCCACCTTGTAGTCGCCGCTGGCCACCCAGACCTGGCCGCCGTGTTCCAGCCGCACCTGCGCCGAGCCGAGCACGTGGCCGGCCGGATGCAGCGACAGGGTGACGCCGTGGTGCTGGATGCGCTCGCCATACGGCAAGGTCTGCAGGTCGATCTCGCCCAGCCGCGTGCGCAGCACGCCTTCGGCCGGCGCGGATGCCAGGTAGTGGCCGCTGCCGTAGCGGGCATGGTCGGAGTGCGCGTGCGTGATCACCGCGCGCGCCACCGGCCGCCACGGGTCGATGTAGAAATCGCCGGGCGGGCAGTACAGGCCCTCGGGCCGCTGCACGATCAGGTCACTCAAAGGTATTTCTTCCCCTGGATCGCCAGCGCCAGGCGCACCACCACAAGCGCCAGCCGTTCCTTCGCGCGGGTGGCGCGCGAGCGGCTCTCGTACGCCTTCGCCTCCATGCGGCTGCCGTCGTGCTCCACTGCATGCATCAGGCGATCGCGCAGCCGCCGCGCGAACGCCTTGTCTTCCACGACCAGGTTGGCCTCGCGCGCCAGCAGCAGCGACAGCGGATCCAGGTTGGACGAACCCACGGTCGCCCACTGGCCGTCGACCACGGCGACCTTGGCGTGCAGGAAGCTGGGCTCGTACTCCGTGATCTCCACGCCTGCCCGCAACAGGGCGCCGAACACCGGCCGCGAGGCGTAGTACTGCATGAAGTATTCATAGCGTCCCTGCAGCAGCAGGTGCACCCGCACGCCGCGCCGGGCCGCCATCTCCAGGGCACGCCGCATGCGCCCGCCGGGCACGAAGTAGGCGTTGGCGATGATGATCTCGTCGCGCGCCCGGCCGATGGCGCGCAGGTAGGCGCGCTCGATGTCCGTGCGGTTGCGAAAGTTGTCCCGCAGGAGCAGGGCGGCCCTGGCGCGCGGCAGGCCATGGCTCGACACCTTGGGCGGCGGCATCGCAGCGCGGGTGCCCGACGCCCGCAATGAAACGAGCCCGCCGGCCAGGTGCGCCGACCGCAGGTGCCGCACGGCCTCGATGCGCCGCCACAGCTTCTCCATGGTCTCCTGCATGCCTGTCACCAGCGGCCCGGTGACGCGCACGGCGAAGTCGAAGCGGGGCGCTTGCAGCGCGCCATGGTTGGGATCGTGCAAGTCGTCCAGGATGTTGATGCCGCCGCAGTAGCCCACCGCGCCGTCCACCACGCACAGCTTGCGGTGCAGGCGACGCCACTGGCCCGGCCACAGCAGCCCCAGCGGCCCGGGGGGCGAGTACACATGCCAGTGCACGCCGGCCAGTCTCAGGCGCTGCACCGACGCCGGCGGCAGGTCGTCGGAGCCGACGCCGTCCACCACGACCTGCACCGTGACGCCGCGGCGGGCCGCCCGCTCCAGCGCATAGGCCACCTCGACGCCGCTGCCGTGGAAGTCGAAGATGTACGTTTCCATCCGCACCTCGCGCAGCGCCCCGTCGATCGTGGACACCATGGAGGGGAACAGCTCGCCGCTTCCCTCCAGCAGCTGCAAGTGGTGACCGCCGCGCAGTGGTGGGATGCGGTGCGCCATCGGGACTTCAGATCTTGAACTGCGCGATCAGCGGGAGGTGGTCCGACATGCGCCACCAGATGCGTCCGCGCGGAACCTCCAGGCCGGACGGCTTGAGGCCGCGGGCGTAGACGTAGTCCAGTTGCGTCAGCGGCAGCCGCGACGGATACGTGTTCGCGCGCGCACCCACGAAGTCCTCCAGCCCCAGCTTGTTCATGGCCGGCCGCAGCTTGGCGCCCCAGTCGTTGAAGTCGCCCGCCACCACCACGGGCGCCGTGCGCGGAATCTCGCGCTGGATGTACGAGCCGACCTGCTCGATCTGGCGCAGCCGGCTGGAGGCGATCAGGCCCAGGTGGAGGACGAGGACATGGACGGTGCGGCGACCCACCTGCACCTGCACGTGCAGCAAGCCGCGCTGCTCGAAGCGGTGGTCCGACATGTCCTCGTGGCCTTGCGACACGATCGGCCAGCGCGAGAGCAAGGCGTTGCCGTGCTCGCCGTGCTTGGTCTTCGCATTGGTCTGGTAGACGGGGAAGTAGCCCTCGGGGCACAGGAACTCGGCCTGCGGCAGCTCGGGCCAGCGGGTGAAGTAACGCTCCTCGCGGCGGTGCAGCTTGCGCACCTCCTGCAGGCACACGATGTCCGCATCCAGCTGCTCCACCGCATGGCCGAGGTTGTGGATCTCCAGCCGGCGCACCGGCCCCAGGCCTTGCACGCCCTTGTGGATGTTGTAGGTTGCGATGCGAAGCAGGGGCATTTACTTGAATTTTGGCAGCATCAGGATCGCCTCGGCGTTGGAGGGCGAGAAGCATGCCTCCGCGGCCTGCCGGTAAGGCAACCACTGGTAAGCCGTGTGTTCGCGCGGGTTCAGCGTGACCGGCGCGCCGGCAGGCACCTCCAGGCCGAACACGTGCTCGCGGTTGCGCAGGATGCCCGGTGCGTAGCGGTGCAGGTAGTGCGGGTAGATGTCGTAGACGTTCTCGAGGTTCCAGTCGGCCAGCCGCCCGCTGGCGCAGTCGATGCCGGTTTCCTCCATCACTTCGCGCGCCGCCGTCTCCTCGAACGGCTCGTCCTCGCGGTCCTTCGACCCCGTCACCGATTGCCAGTGTCCGGGGGTGTCGGCCCGGTTGATCAGCAACACGTCCAGTGCGGGCGTGTGGATGACGACGAGGACGGAGAGGGGGATCTTGAAAGGGCGCTGGAGCATTGGCTGCCAGCTTATCGCCATTCCGCGCTGCTGCCCGTAGGCCGGGTTCCGCAGCAGGCGGACCCCGGCGATCGGGGCATGCCGGGGTCGGCGTCGCCGAACCCGGCCTACGGTTCCCGGGTCATCTCGCTTCAAGAATGACCCGTCATTCCCGCGCAGGCGGGAACCCAGGGCTCCCGCATTGAAAAAAGCGGCCGCGGCCGCTTTCTTTGGGAGCCCTGGGTCCCCGCCTCCGCGGGGATGACAAATCAAACCGCCGTCGGATTCCGCAACCGGATATGCAGTTCCCGCAACTGCTTCTCGTCCACCGGCCCCGGCGCCTGGGTCAGCAGGTCCTGCGCGCGCTGGGTCTTGGGGAAGGCGATCACGTCGCGCAGGGACTCCGCGCCCGTCATCAGCATGACGAAGCGGTCCAGGCCGATGGCGATGCCGCCGTGCGGGGGCGCGCCGTACTGCAGGGCGTCCAGCAGGAAGCCGAACTTCAGCTTGGCCTCTTCCTCGTCGATCTTCAGAGCGCGGAACACCTTGCTCTGCACTTCCTCGCGATGGATCCGCACCGAGCCGCCACCGAGCTCGATGCCGTTGAGCACCGCGTCATAGGCCTTGGCCAGGCAGCGGCCCGGATCCGTCTCCAGCCAGTCTTCGTGGCCATCCTTGGGCGAGGTGAACGGGTGGTGCACCGCGTTCCAGCGCTGGCCCTCCTCGTCGAACTCGAACATCGGGAAGTCCACCACCCACAGCGGCTTCCACTGCCCTTCCAGCAGGCCGTTGGCCTTGCCGAACGGGCTGTGCCCCACCTTCACGCGCAGCGCGCCGATGGCGTCGTTCACCACCTTGGCCTTGTCGGCGCCGAAGAAGATGAGGTCGCCGTTCTGCGCACCGGTGCGCTTGAGGATTTCCGCGATCGCCGCATCGTGGATGTTCTTCACGATCGGCGACTGCAGGCCCTCGCGTCCCGCCGCCACGTCGTTGACCTTCACCCACGCCAGCCCCTTGGCGCCGTAGATCTTGACGAACTCGGTGTAGCCGTCGATCTCGCCCCGGCTCATGCCGCTGCCCGCGGGCACGCGCAGCCCGACCACGCGGCCGTCTTCGGCGTTGGCGGGGGCCGAGAACACCTTGAAGTCCACATCCTTCATCACGTCGGTGAGGTCCGTGAATTCCAGCTTCACCCGCAGGTCCGGCTTGTCGGAGCCGTACAGGCGCATGGCCTCGGCGTGCTTCATCACCGGGAAGGGCGGCAGCTCGGTGCCGATCACGTTCTTGAAGGTGGTGCGGATCATCCCCTCGAACATCGTGCGGATCTCCTCCTCGGTCAGGAAGGAGGTCTCGACGTCGATCTGGGTGAATTCGGGCTGGCGGTCGGCGCGCAGGTCTTCGTCACGGAAGCACTTGGTGATCTGGTAGTAACGGTCGAAGCCGGACACCATCAGCAGCTGCTTGAACAATTGTGGCGACTGCGGCAGGGCGAAGAACATGCCGTCGTGCACGCGCGAAGGCACCAGGTAGTCGCGCGCGCCTTCCGGCGTGGACTTGGTGAGCATCGGCGTCTCGATGTCGATGAAGCCGTTGGCGTCGAGGAACTTGCGCACCTCCATCGTCACCTTGTAGCGCAGCATCAGGTTGTTCTGCATGTACGGCCGGCGCAGGTCCAGCACGCGGTGCATCAGGCGCGTGGTCTCCGACAGGTTGTCGTCGTCCAGCTGGAACGGGGGCGTCACGGAAGGGTTCAGCACCACCAGTTCGTGGCACAGCACTTCGACCTTGCCGCTCTTCAGGTTGTCGTTGGTCGTGCCTTCGGGGCGCGCGCGCACCAGTCCCTTGACCTGCACGCAGAACTCGTTGCGCAGGCCTTCGGCCACCTTGAACATCTCGGCGCGGTCGGGGTCGCAGACCACCTGCACGTAGCCTTCGCGGTCACGCAGGTCGACGAAGATCACGCCGCCATGGTCGCGCCGGCGGTTGACCCACCCGCACAGGGAAACGGTCTGGCCCATCAGGGCTTCGGTGACAAGACCGCAATAGGTCGTGCGCATTTGCTGGGACATGGGAAAACCTTCGGGGGAAAACGCGCGCCTTCAGCGCGCGATCGTCTTGGGGGGAGGCACGCCCGTCTTCTGGGGAGAGACGACGCCCATCGAGACGACGTACTTGAGCGCGTCGTCCACGCTCATCCTGAGTTCGATGCAGTCGCGCTTGCGCAGCATCACGAAGTAGCCGCCCGTGGGGTTGGGCGTGGTTGGCACATAGACGCTGACGTAGTCCTCGCCGTGCAGGTGGTTCACGACGTCGCCGCCGGGCGTGCCGGTGACGAAGGCGATGGTCCAGACGTCGGGGCGCGGCCACTGCACCAGCACCGCGGTGCGGAAGGCATTGCCGCTCTCGGAGAAGATGGTGTCGGACACCTGCTTGACGCTGGAGTAGATGGACCGCACCACCGGGATGCGCGAGACGATGCGGTCACCCAGGCCCACCAGCTTCTTGCCGACGAAGTTGCTGGCGACGGCGCCGACGATCAACAGGATGGCCAGCGTGAGCAGCACGCCGAAGCCGGGGATGTGGAAGCCGATCAACCGGTCCGGTTGCCAGGCCTCGGGCAGGATCAGCAGCGTCTGGTCCAGGGTGTCGATGATCCAGCGCAGGACGGCCATCGTGATGGCCACCGGCACGATGACGAGCAGCCCCGCCAGCAACCATTTGCGCAGGGCATGCATGGGGTCAGGCGCCGGAGGATGCGCTCGGCGCGTCGGTCTTCTTGGCCGCGGGTGCGGGCTCGGACTTGGCCGACTCGGTCTTGGCGGATTCGGTCTTGGCGGGCTCAGTCTTCGCAGGTTCACCCTTGGCCGGTTCGGTCTTGCCGCCTTCGGCCTTGTCGGCGGCGGGTGCGCTGCCGGCGTTGTTGCCGCTCTTGAAATCGGTCACGTACCAGCCCGAGCCCTTGAGCTGGAAGCCGGCCGCGGTCAGCTGCTTGGTAAAGCTCTCGGCGCCACAGGCGGGGCATACCGACAGGGGGGTGTCGGAGATTTTCTGCAGGACGTCCTTGGCATGGCCACAGGAGCCGCACTTGTATGCGTAGATGGGCATGGCAGTGTCAGGAGGTCGGGGGGTGCAAGGCCCTCGATGAGGGTGCAAAGCCTTCAATTATAGGCGGGCAGGTACTTCCCACGGATGGCGGGGTCGCTGGCGCGAACCCGCCCTACGGGGTCCGGGGCCTCGGCGCAGGGCGGGTCCGGGGCCCCGGCGTAGGGCGGGTCCGGGGCCCCGGCGTAGGGCGGGTCCGGGGCCTCCGCGTAGGGCGGGTCCGGGGCCCCGGCGTAGGGCGGGTTCGCGAAGCGACCCCGCCATTGCGGAGCCTTACCGCGCCCCGGCGAGGTGGTGTGCAGGCTCGTGGCGGTTGCGCAGCTTCTGCGGCAGCAGCGAGCCGACCACCATGCCGGCCAGAGCCGCCAGCAGCCCGGCCAGCTGGCCGGGGAACAGCTTGCCCCAGGTCTCGGCGTTCACCAGGAACAGGATCCACACCGCGATGCCCGCCGCCACGGAGAAGATGGCGCCCTGCGTGGTGGAACGCTTCCAGTAAAGGCCCATCACCAGCGGGACGAACGCTCCCACCAGCGTCACCTGGTAGGCGGTGGACACCAGCTCGTAGATCGACGTGCCTTTCATCTTGATGGCATAGGCCAGCACCAGGCCGGCAAAGACGACGATGGTGGCGCGCATGGCAAACAGCTGCTGCTTGTCCGTCATGCGCGGGCGCAGGTTCTTCAGGATGTTCTCGACGAAGCTGGTCGATGGCGCCAGCAGCGTGGCCGACGACGTGCTCTTGATGGCCGACAGCAGCGCGCCGAAGAAGATGATCTGCATGACCAGCGGCATCTTGGTCATCACGAACGTGGGCAGCAGCCGCTGGTAGTCGTTCTTGGCCATGTCCAGGGCGCTGTCGCCCATCACCACCACCGCGCTGAGCACGATGAACATGGGAACGAAGGCGAAGAGGATGTACGACACGCCACCGATCACGGCGCCATTGCGGGCCGTCTTCTCGTCGCGCGCCGACATCACGCGCTGGAACACGTCCTGCTGCGGGATGCTTCCCAGCATCATCGTCAGCGCCGCCGCGATGAAGAAGGCGATGTCGGTGAAGCCGGGCGCCGGAAAGAGGTTCCACAGCTCCTTGGTGGAGGCCAGCGCCATCACCTTGTCGGAACCGCCGGCCAGGTCCGCCGCGAACACCGCGATGATCGCCAGCCCCACCACCAGCACGATCATCTGGATGAAGTCGGTCCAGGCCACGGCCAGGAAGCCGCCGATCACCACGTAGACCAGCACGGCCAGCGTGCCGATGATCATCCCGGTGGTCTCGGACATCGCGCCGTTGGTGAGCACCGAAAAGACCAGGCCCAGCGCCGTGATCTGCGCGGCCACCCAACCGAGGTAGCTCAGGATGATCGCGCAGGAGCAGAACACCTCGATGCCGCGGCCGAAGCGCTGGCGGTAGAAGTCGCCGATGGTCAGCAGGTTCAGCCGGTACAGCTTGGCGGCGAAGAAGATGCCCACCAGGATCAGGCAGGTGCCGGCCCCGAACGGGTCTTCGACCACCGCGCCCAGGCCGCCCTGGGCGAAGCGCGCCGGGATGCCCATCACCGTTTCGGCGCCGAACCAGGTGGCAAAGGTGGTGGTCACCACCATCACCAGCGGCAGGCTGCGGCCCGCGATGGCGAAGTCCGTGGTGTTGTGGATCCGCGTGCCGGCCCACACCCCGACGGCCAGGGTGCCGACCAGGTACAGGACGACGAAAGCAACCAGCGTGTAATTCAAGGCCGTTCCCCTGCCCCTCCTGAGGCAGCGGCATTATGCCCAACGGGAGGCGATTCCTAGAAGAAGAAACGCATGCGCAAGTGCACCAGCACCTGCACCGCGATCAGCCCCAACGCAAAACCGATGCCAAGGTAGGCAAAGACCTGCAGCAGCCGGTTGGTGCGCTTCTGTTCGGCGATCAGTTCCTGCAGCTGGCGGTCGTCCCGCTGCTGGCCGCGCTGCAGGTAGGCGTGCAGCAGGCGCGGCAGCTCCGGAAGGATCTTGGCGTAGCGCGGCGCCTGGTCGCGCAGCTCCTGCAACAACTTCTGCGGGCCGATCTGGTCCAGCATCCAGCGCTCCAGGAACGGCTTGGCGGTGTTCCAGAGATCGAGCTCGGGGTCCAGTTGGCGGCCCAGGCCCTCGATGTTCAACAGCGTCTTTTGCAACAGCACCAGTTGGGGCTGGATGTCCACGTTGAACCGGCGCGACATCTGGAACAGGCGCATGAGCACCATGCCCAGCGAGATCTCGCGCAGCGGCCGGTCGAAGTACGGCTCGCACACGGTGCGCACCGCCCCTTCGAGTTCGTCCACCCGCGTGCCGGGCGGGACCCAGCCGGACTCGATGTGCAGTTCGGCCACCCGCTTGTAGTCACGCCGGAAAAAGGCCGTGAAGTTCTGCGCCAGGTAGTCCTTGTCGTGCTCGGTGAGCGTACCGATGATGCCGAAGTCCAGCGAGATGTAGCGGCCGAAGGTGCCGGGCGCCAGGCTCACCTGGATGTTGCCCGGGTGCATGTCGGCATGGAAGAAGCCGTCGCGAAACACCTGCGTGAAGAAGATGGTGACGCCGTCGCGCGCCAGCTGCGGCAGGTCGACGCCGGCCTCGCGCAGGCGCTCCGTCTGGCTGATCGGAACGCCGGTCATGCGCTCCATCACGATGACTTCCGGGTGCACGAAATCCCAGTACATCTCCGGGATCAGCACCATGTGCAGGTTGGCCATGTTGCGGCGCAGTTGCGCGGCGTTGGCCGCCTCGCGCACCAGGTCCAGCTCGTCGTGCAGGTACTTGTCGAACTCGGCGACCACCTCGCGCGGCTTCAGGCGCCGCGCATCGGCCGACGCGCTTTCCACCCAGCCCGCCATCAGCCGCATCAGGTCCAGGTCCTTCTCGATCACCGGCAGCATGCCGGGGCGCAGCACCTTCACCGCCACGTCGCGCAACTGGCCGTCGCGCAAGCGGATGGTGGCGAAGTGCACCTGCGCGATCGACGCGCTGGCGATCGGCTCCAGGTCGAAGCTCTCGAACACCGCGGCCAGCGGCCGCCGGAACGCGCGCTCGATCGTGGCCACCGCCACTTCCGACGGGAACGGCGGCACCTGGTCCTGCAGCATGGCCAGTTCGTCGGCGATGTCCGGCGGCAGCAGGTCGCGCCGGGTCGACAGCACCTGGCCGAACTTGACGAAGATCGGCCCCAGGTGCTCCAGTGCCTGGCGCAGGCGCATCCCGCGCGGGTCGCCCAGGTGGCGCCGACGGCCGAAAGTGATGACGCGCGCCAGCCCGTGCAGCGGCCGGAAGCCGGAGAGCGCCAGCTCGTCCAGCCCGTAGCGCAGGATCACCCAGAGGATGAAGGCAGCGCGAAAGTAACGCGTCATCCGCCGGCCTGCCCGGGTGCGGAAGGCGCCGCGGGCGTGGTCGCGGACGGCGGGGTGCCAGGCCCGCGGGCGACGAACTGCCGCACGCCGTCGGCCATGCGGCGCACCGCCTGCCCGATCGTGTGCGCGGGCGCGTCGCCGATGACGCGCGACATGTCCTCCTCGAGGTCCCAGCGCACGTGGTCGACCAGCCACTGCACCTCGGCGGCGAGCTGCACGTCGCCGGCGATGCGCACGGCGGGCTTTTCACCGCGCAGCGCGGACTGGGCCAGCGTGAACGGCGATTCGTCGGTGAGGGTGAGCTGAAGGTCCGGCAGTTGCGTCACGGGCGCGAGGTCCAGCAAGCCGGCGGGCGTGGCCAGCAGGCGGACGTTGAAATTGCGCCAGTGCGCCTCCACCACCCGGCCGCTCTGCCTCTTCAGGCGGGCCTGCGCTTCCGGTTCCTGCTGCAGCACGTGGTTGAGCATGAGCACCAGGCGACGCTGCATTTCCTCGACCACCCAGCCGGGCGGCGTCAGGGCGTGGCCGAAACGGTCGAAGATCTGGTCGAGAAAAGAGGCGGGCGTGGACATAGCCCGCAATTATGCGGGCGTGCTGCTTATTGCAGCGCCTGGACGCCCGCCACCAGCCAGCCCGCCGATCCATCCTTGGGCTTGACCATGTTCCACACCTCGCGGAACGGGCTGGGGCCGGCGGACGGCTCCTCGCGGATCATCCCGGAGAACTCCACGCTGGCCATGTAGACGGTGCCGAGGTCCTCGATGCCGAGCAGTTGCGCCTCGAGCATCTCCACTTCCGTCCGATCCGCCGCGGCGCCGCTGCCCGGGTTGTCGCGGTCGGTGAGCTGGGCGCTGATCTGCGCGAGCATGTCGTCGGTCATCATGGCGCGCAAGGTGGCCTCGTCGGAGCGATCCCAGGCATCCTGCAGCGTCACGAAGTGGCCCTTGGCGGCGATCAGGAAGCCGTGGGTGTCGAAGCCAGGCGGCACACCCCAGTTCGCACTGAGCGTGTCCTGCACCGGAATCGTCTCGTCCTCCCACGGCCGTGCCGACGCGTCGTTGCCCACCTTCATGGGGTTGTAGTGGCGCGGGGTGGCAGGCCATTCGGCGCTGGAGCCGGCGAAGCCGGTGTAGCCGCTGTGGCCGCCGGCGGCGGTCGCCGGCTGGCGGCGGGAGCGGAACACGGCCACCGCCCCGAGCACCACCAGGCCCACGAGCGCGATCACCAGGATGGCGATCAGTACGGTCCAGGTCTCCATGGGTAGATACTTCCTTGCCCAGCGGGCTCAGCACTTGATGGCGACGTGCAGGGCAGCCACCCCGGCGGTCAGGTTGTGATAGTCCACGTGGCCGAAGCCGCTTTTCTTCATCATGGCCTTGAGTTCTTCCTGGCCGGGATGCATGCGGATCGACTCCGCCAGGTAGCGGTAGCTGGTCTCGTCGCCGGCCACCAGCCGGCCCAGCCGCGGCAGCACGTTGAACGAATACCAGTCGTATGCCTTTTCCAGCGGCCGCGCCACCTTGGAAAACTCCAGCACCAGCAGCTTGCCGCCCGGCTTGAGCACCCGGCACATCTCCGCCAGCGCCTTGTCCTTGTGCGTCATGTTGCGCAGGCCGAAGCCAACGCTGACGCGGTCGAAACTGTCGCGGGCAAAAGGCAGCTTCTCCGCGTCACACGCCACGGTGGGCAGGACCAGGCCGGCATCCAGCAGCCGGTCGCGTCCAACCCGCAGCATGGACGTGTTGATGTCGGTATGAACCACCAGGCCGGTGGTGCCGACCTTGCGCGCGAACGCCTGGGCCAGGTCGCCCGTGCCGCCGGCGAGGTCCAGCACGCGGTGGCCGGGCCGCAGGTCGGCGCGCAGCAGGGTGAAGGCCTTCCAGGCGCGATGCAGACCCATCGACATGAGGTCGTTCATCATGTCGTAGCGCGGCGCCACCGAGTCGAACACGCCGCGCACCCGGCGCGCCTTTTCCTGCTCGTCGACGGATTCGTAGCCGAAGTGGGTCTTGCTCATGGCCGGCGGGTCAGTGGCTGCAGCCGTGCCCGTGCACGTGGCCGCCGCCCGCAGCCGCCATCGGCGCGTCCCGGTCGACGCCCGCTTCCTTCAGGCGGCGCTCGTAGTCCTGCCACAGCTCGGCCTGCTGCGAGCCAAGGAAGTACAGGTACTCCCAGGTGAAGATGCCGGTCGTGTGGCCGTCCGTGAACACCGGCTTGACGCCGTAGTTGCCGATCGGCTCGAGCTCGACGACGCCGACCTCGCGCTTGCCGGTCTGCAGCACCTCCTGCCCGGGGCCGTGCCCCTGCACCTCGGCGGAGGGGGAGTGCACGCGCATCAGCTCGAAGGGGATGCGGAAGAGGGAACCATCGGCGAAGCCGATCTCCAGCACGCGGGATTGCCCGTGCAGGACGATGGATTCAGGAGCAGGTGTTTCAGTGCGCAGGCCGGCCATGCGCCCAGTTTACGCGCAGGCCCCCGCGGCGCGTCTCAGAACCGCACCGCAACCCCGACGTAAAGCCGGTCATCGCCGCTTTTTGGAGACGCCGAGTTCAGGCTGCGCGGGACATGGCTGCCCAGGACGATGCGGCCGTAGTCGAGGGTGGCGGCGAATTTGCCGACCACCCAGCGGGCGCCGAGCCCCACGCTGGCCAGGCGGTCGGTCGCCGGCTTGGCGGCGTTCGGTTCGTTGTTGGCGGTCAGGCCGGCGTCGAGGAAGCCGAAGAAGCGCAGCCCCTGCGCCACTTCCGGAGTTGTCACCTCGAACGTGGCCGAGATGCCCGAGTCGCCGGAGATCGGCCGCTCCACGTCAGTGCCGCGCACCGAAAACTGGCCCCCCAGGCCGAACTGCTCGCCGGAGATCAGCACCTTGGGGCTGAACTGCCCGAGCGCCCGCACCGACCAGGCCCAGTTCTGCGCGAAGGGCGCGCTGTAATTGGCGCTGCCGCGCACCGCCCACCAGTGCACGTCCTCGATACGCGGATCCTCGCTGCGATACGACTCCAGGTTGTTGTTGGCGCCGCTGCCGGTGTTGGCGGCCAGTTCCGCGCCGTAGCCCCAGACCGCCGTGTCGGTTTCCATGCGGGCGGCATAACCCAGCGTGATCGGCCGGCTGCGGCGGTCCGACGCGCCGGCCAGGGTGGCGTCGTTGATCCGGGAGGCGTCGAACACCTTGTCGTCCAGGGCCAGCGTCACGTAGCTGCGCAGCCCCCCCTGGGGTGCGAGGTAGATGGTGTAGTTGATGCCGAACGTTTCGCCGGCGCCCGTGCTGTTGAAGGTGCCGAAGTTGCCGACGATGTCCGAGTTCGTATAGGAAAAGCCGAGCACTCCACCCTGCGCGTACAGCGGGACCTTGTACGCCAGGCCGACCTGCCGGACGTCCTGGGTGCGCTCCACCGCGGTGGTGTACGCGCCCACGAACTGGTGGTCCAGGTTCCACAAGTTGGAATGCGACCCCGTGATCGTCAGGCGGTCTTCGCCGGTCGCATCCGTTCCCGAATTGTTGGCCGACAGCGCGATGTTCCAGGGCTTGAGCTCCTTGACCGAAATCGTGGCGTCGATCTTGTCCGGCTCCTCCGACTCGCGCAGCCCCACCTGCACCACCTTGTTGGCGTTTTCATTGGCGATGGCGGTCTGGATGGCCAGCGTCTTGAAGTTGGGGCTCTCGCCTTCGCGCAGCTCGGGCACCGTCAGGCGCACGTTCTGCTCGTCGTAGATCTTTGCGCCTTCGATGCTGACCTTGCCGACGACGAACTTGACGACCGTCAGCCGCACGGTGGTGCCCAGCTCCTGCGGCGGCAGCGCCACGCGGTGCAGGCCGAAGCCCTGGTCGCGCAGCACTTTCTCGAGTGCGGCGGTGGCCTGCTGCAAGGTCTCGAGCGTGGCGTCGGGCCGCACGTACGGTTGCAGCACGGCCAAGGCTTCGGCGTCGCCGAGCGGGTTGTCCCCTTCGACGCGAAAGCCGCGGATCGGAAACACCGCGACGGGGGCCGCCGTCGCCATCGGCGGCTGCGCGCGCTGCACGGGGGCGGGCGCGGGAGCCGGGGCCGGTGCGGTGGGCTGGGCGTTGATGGCGCCGGTGGCTGCGGCAAGCAGCACGACCAGGGCACGCCGCGGATGCCGCGACGAAGCAAGGCCTCGGTTCATGTTTCTTCCCCGCTCTCTCGTTCTTCTGGGTCAGCCATTGTGGCCATCGACGAACAAATTGTCACGCCGTGTGACTACTGTCGGGGTGCGGCTACGCGCGCAACCCGACCTACGACACCAGCCGACCTACTCCATCCCGTAGGCCGGGTTGCGCGAAGCGCACCCCGGCGTTCAATCACTACCGGCAAACCTCGGTATTGCGCAGGCCCGACTCGCCCATGATGCTGGCCAGCAGCGGGTTTCGGGAGGTCGGCAGGGGGATCTTGTCGAAGTCCAGGAACTTGGGGATCCGATCGGGGCGCGTAGTGTCGCCCTCGTTGCTCGCGAACCCCGCCTCGCCCTTGCCAAGCTGCAGGATCTCCTTGGCGCTGACGATCTCGATGTGGCCGTCGCGCACGAAGACGAACAGGCCTTCCGCCGCATCCGACACGTCGCCCTTGCCGAACAGCTTGGGCGGCACGGTGACCTGGTCGGGGCGCGGGCCCTCCGAGGCCGGCTCGTTGGCGACGGGCCGGATGCCGCCGGGCGAAATGAACAGGCCCTGCCCGGCTTGCAGCACCTGCAGCGCGGTCTGCCCGCTTTGCGTGACGTCGATCGAGCCCAGCCACGTCCACAACGTCAGGCCGCTGTCCGGGTCGCCCGGCTCGCCCGCGCACGGGCCGGTGCACATGACGTCGAAGCCGGTGCCGCGGATGCCGATGGTGGCCGTGGCGGTGCTGAACCCCACGTTGCGGTTGTTCGACTTGGCGATCAGGCCCGTGAGCGCGCGGACCGAGCCGCGCAGGATGGACGCCAGGAACCGGCCGTCACCGGCGTTGGTGTCGTCGTAGACGAAGTTGTCCAGGCGAAAGCGCGTCTGCGAGCCGAGCGTCACGCGCGTGTCGTCGCGAAAGGCCAGCACCGCCTGGGCGCCCCGCGCCGTTTCCACCACGTCGCCGGGATAGACACCGCCGCCCTCGACGATGCGGCGGCGTTGCCCCGCGCCGTCCACCGCGAACACGTCACCCTGCACGCCGACCAGTTTGGCGCTGGCTTGCACCGCATTGGGGCGCGCAGCGTCCGGGATGGCGGCGGATTCGGCGCCGCATTCGCGCACGCAGACCCGGGCGTCGAAGTCGGTGCCGCGGATGCCGATGGTGGCCGTGCTGGTCTGCACCCGGGCCGCGTTGGGGGAGTTCTTGGCGATGGCGCCGGTGACGGCCCGGAAGCCGCCTCGCACCAGCTGCATCAGGAAGCTGTTGTCGCCCGCGTTCTCGCGAAACTGGTATTGCTGCAGCACGAGCTCGGAGTTCGGGCGCACCGTCATGCGGGTGCCGTCGTGCAGCTTGACGATGGCGCTGGCGCCTTCGGAGGTGGTGAGCCGGTCGCCTTCCTTCAGCGCCAGGCCCTTGCCCAGCGTGCGGGGACCTTCGCCGGGAGACTGGGCGAAGCCGACGCCGCGGGAGAACTCCACTTCACCGGCCTGGCCCCAGGCGAGGGCGGGGAGCAGCATGGCCACGGCGGCAAGCGACGCAAGCCATGGGATGCGATGTTGTACGGCCAGCATGACGAACCTCCGGTAACCGGTGTTTCAACCGGAATCCCCACTGGCGGGTTATACACGCTTGCCGCTGAGTAACGCGAGTGCTTTCGGGGGCGTAGCCGGCCCCCGTGCCCGATTTCACGAAGGCGTCCGTTTTCAGGCGGGACGCAGGCTGGCCAGCAGTTCCTCTTCGAGCGCCGGCAGGCGCGCGGACACTTCCGCCATGCGCCGCTCGTCGGCAGCGCGCTGCGGCGCGGCCCACACCGCGCCGGGGAAATGCGGGTCCCAGGCGAAGCGGGCGATCACGTGCCAGTGCAGGTGCGGCACCCCGTTGCCAAGCGTTGCCAGGTTCACCTTGTCCGGCTGCAGGTGGCGCAACAGCGCCTGTTCCACCGCCACCAGGATGTCGACGCAGGTGGTGCGGTCGGCGGCGGCGAGCTGGGAGAACTCCTTGACGTGCTCCTGCCAGACGAGCCGGTAGAAGGCAGGCAATCCCGGCTCGCTCGCGTGAATGAGGCGCCAGCGCGGCCCCTGTACCACCACCCGGCCACCCGCCTCGTCGCACAACGGACAGCCCACCACCTTCATACCAGCACCCGCTCGATGCCGCCGTCGTTGGCGGCGCGCACGTACTGCTTCATCCAGTCCTCGCCCAGGATCTTGCGCGCCATCTCGACGACGATGTAGTCGGCCTCCAGCAGGCCGTTCTGCAGGTCGTGGTTGTAGCGCGTCAGGCCCTGCAGGCAGCTCGGGCAGCTGGTGAGGATCTTGACGTTGCCCTTTTCGCCGGCCAGGCCCTCGGTGCGCAGCGCGGCCTCGTCCTTGCGCAGTTCTTCTTCCTTGCGAAAGCGCACCTGCGTGGCGATGTCGGGACGGGTGACGCCGAAGGTGCCGGACTCGCCGCAGCAACGCTCGGACTTGCGCACGTTGTCGCCCACCAGCGCCTTCACCGTCTTCATCGGCTCCTGCAGCTTCATCGGCGTGTGGCAGGGGTCGTGGTACAGGTAGGAGTCCGTGCCTTCCAGCTTGATGCCCTTTTCGAGCAGGTACTCGTGGATGTCGATGATCCGGCAGCCGGGGAAGATCTTGTCGAACTCGTAGCCCTGCAGCTGGTCGTAGCAGGTGCCGCAGGAGACCACCACCGTCTTGATGTCCAGGTAGTTCAGCGTGTTGGCCACGCGGTGGAACAACACCCGGTTGTCGGTGATCATCTTCTCGGCCTTGTCGAACTGGCCGGAGCCGCGCTGCGGATAGCCGCAGCAGAGATAACCGGGCGGCAGCACCGTCTGCACGCCGGCGTGCCACAGCATCGCCTGCGTGGCCAGGCCGACTTGCGAGAACAGCCGCTCGGAGCCGCACCCCGGGAAGTAGAAGACGGCCTCGCTCTCGGCGCTCATCTTCGGGTCGCGGATGATCGGGACGTAGTCCTTGTCCTCGATGTCCAGCAGAGCCCGCGCCGTCTTGTTCGGCAGCCCCGAGGGGAGCTTCTTGTTGATGAAGTGGATCACCTGCTCCTTGATCGGAGCGGCGAAGTGCGTGTCCGGCGGGCGCGTCACCTGCAGGTGGGCGAAGCCGCGCAGCAGGTTGTTGGCCATCCGTTGCGCCTTGAAGGCCACGCCCACCATGGCCCCGCGAACCAGCTTGATCGTCTCCGGGTTGGTGGCGTTGAGCATGAACATCGCCGCCGCATTGCCGGGGCGGAAGCTCTTCTGCCCCATCTTGCGCAGCAGGTTGCGCATGTTCATCGAAACGTCGCCGAAGTCGATGTCCACCGGGCACGGGTTCAGGCACTTGTGGCACACCGTGCAGTGGTCGGAGATGTCCTCGAACTCCTCCCAGTGCTTGATGGAGACGCCGCGGCGCGTCTGCTCCTCGTACAGGAAGGCCTCGACCAGCAGCGACGTCGCCAGGATCTTGTTGCGCGGGCTGTACAGCAGGTTGGCGCGCGGCACGTGCGTGGCGCACACCGGCTTGCACTTGCCGCAGCGCAGGCAGTCCTTGATGGAGTCGGCGATGGCGCCGATGTCCGACTGCTGCATGATGATCGACTCGTGCCCCATCAGGCCGAACGACGGCGTGTAGGCATTGGTCAGGTCGGCGTACACCGAGGTGTCCGCATCCACGTGCCCCACCTCGGCGGCGCGCAGCAATTTGCCCTTGTTGAAGCGGCCATGCGGATCGACGCGCCGCTTGTAGTCGGCGAACGGCGCGATCTCCTCGTCCGTCAAGAATTCCAGCTTGGTGATGCCGATGCCGTGCTCGCCCGAGATCACGCCGTTGAGCGAACGCGCCAGCACCATGATGCGCTTCACGGCCTCGTGGGCCGACTGCAGCATCGCGTAGTCGTCGCTGTTGACCGGGATGTTGGTGTGCACGTTGCCGTCGCCGGCGTGCATGTGCAGCGCAATCCACACGCGGCCCTTGAGCACGCGCTGGTGGATGGCGTTCACCTCGGCCAGGATCTGCACGAACGCGTCCCCGGCGAAGATCGCGGCCAGCGGCGCGCGGATCTGCGTCTTCCAGCTGGCGCGCAGCGTGTGGTCCTGCAGTTGCGGGAACAGCGGCTCGACGTCGTCCAGCCACCCCTGCCACTGCGCGCGCACTTCGCGCACCAGCGCGATGGCTTGCTGCACGCGGTCTTCCAGCAGTTCCGCCGAGGGGATCTCGCTGGCGTCGTCCTGCTTGCCCAGGGGCAGGCGGCCGCGGGTGAAGAACAGCTCCAGCTCGTTGGCCAGCTCGATCTTGTTGCGCAGCGACAGCTCGATGTTGATGCGCTCGATGCCATCGGTGTACTCCGCCATCCGCGGCAGCGGGATCACCACGTCCTCGTTGATCTTGAAGGCGTTGGTGTGCCTGCTGATCGCCGCGGTGCGCTTGCGGTCCAGCCAGAACTTCTTGCGCGCCTCGGGGCTGACGGCCACGAAGCCCTCGCCACTGCGCGAGTTGGCCAGCCGCACCACCTCGGAGGTGGCGCGCGCCACCGCGTCCGGGTCGTCGCCCGCGATGTCGCCCACCAGCACCATCTTGGGCAGGCCACCGCGCTTGGACTTGGTGGCGTAGCCCACCGCCTTCAGGTAGCGGTCGTCCAGGTGCTCCAGCCCGGCCAGCACCACGCCGCTGCGCTTCTGCTCGGCGAACATGAAGTCCTTGATCTCGACGATGCTGGGCACGGCGTCGCGGGCGTTGCCGAAGAATTCCATGCACACCGTGCGGGTGTGCTGCGGCATCCGGTGCACCACCCAGCGGGCGCTGGTGATCAGGCCGTCGGTGCCTTCCTTCTGGATGCCCGGCAGGCCGGAGAGGAACTTGTCGGTGACGTCCTTGCCCAGGCCCTCCTTGCGAAAGCGCGAGCCGGGGATTTCCAGCCGCTCGGTGCGTGCGGGCTTGCTCCAGTCGATCTTGCTGGACGCCTCGAAGTAGCGCAGCTCGAAGGTGGCAACGGGTGCGTCGTGGATCTTGCCGAGGTTGTGGTCCAGGCGCACCACCTCCAGCCACTCGGCGTCCGGCGTCACCATGCGCCAGGACACCAGGTTGTCCAGCGCCGTGCCCCACAGCACGGCTTTCTTGCCGCCGGCGTTCATGGCGATGTTGCCGCCGATGCAGGAGGCCTCCGCCGACGTCGGGTCGACCGCGAAGACGAAACCGGCGCGCTCGGCCGCGTCGGCCACGCGCTGCGTCACCACGCCGGCCTCGGTCCAGATGGTCGGCACCGGCTCGTCGTGGCCGCCGATGGAGACTTTCTCCATCTCGGTCATCGCCTCGAGCTTCTCGGTGTTGATGACCGCGCTCTTCCACGTCAGCGGGATGGCGCCGCCGGTGTAGCCGGTGCCGCCGCCGCGCGGGATGATCGTCAGGCCCAGCTCGATGCAGCCCTTCACCAGGCCCGCCATCTCGGCCTCGGTGTCGGGCGTGAGCACCACGAACGGGTATTCCACGCGCCAGTCCGTCGCGTCCGTCACGTGCGAGACACGGGACATGCCGTCGAACTTGATGTTGTCCTTCGCCGTCAAGCGGCGCAGCACGCGCTGGGTGCGGCTGCGCAGCTGCGCGGTTTCTGCAAAGGCGGCGTCGAACTTGCGCACGGCAGCTTGCGCTGCCTCGAGCAACTCGCCGACCAGCCCATCGCGCTGCACGTCGCCGCCGGGATCGCGCCGCTTTTCGATCTCGCCCAGCCGGTGCTGCAAGGCCTCCACCAGCTGCTTGCGGCGCTTGGGGTTGTCAAGCAGGTCGTCCTGCAGGTACGGATTGCGCTGCACCACCCAGATGTCGCCCAGCACCTCGTACAGCATGCGGGCGGAGCGGCCGGTGCGGCGCTCCTCGCGCAGCCGGTTCAACAGTTCCCAGGCGTGCGCGCCCAGCACCCGGATCACGATCTCGCGATCGGAGAACGAGGTGTAGTTGTAGGGGATCTCTCGCAGCCGCGGCGTGTCGCCATCGACCGCAGCCATGAGTTGTTCGATTGTCGTGGGCGCGTTCATTCGGGGAGGGAGATGTCAGCCAAATGGATGCAACGCGGCTGAGAGAAGATGTTACCGCAGTGCAGCACGGCGTTCTGTAGGCGGTCATGGGAAACCCGCTTGTGGCCGCGAGACCCGGATTGTCTAATCCCCGTCACGAATCAATCGTAGAGTTACGCCCTTTCGGGCAACGCACTCCAAGGAGCATTTGAATGAAATTGAAGCTTTCCGCATTGGCCCTGACGGCCGCCATGTTCGCGGCGGCGCCGGTACAGGCGCAAACGGAAGTCCAGTGGTGGCACTCCATGGGCGGCGCCCTGGGCGAATGGGTCAACGACCTCGCCAAGGACTTCAATGCCAGCCAGAAGGATTACAAGGTCACCCCCACCTTCAAGGGCAGCTACGCGGAGTCGATGACCGCCGGCATCGCCGCCTACCGCGGCGGCAACGCCCCCCACATGATCCAGGTGTTCGAAGTGGGCACCGCCACCATGATGGCCGCCAAGGGCGCGATCGTGCCGGTCGCCAAGGTGATGACCGACGCCGGCCTGAAGTTCGACCCGAGCATCTACGTGCCGGCGGTGGCGGGCTACTACACCGCGCCCAACGGCCAGATGCTGAGCTACCCGTTCAACAGCTCCACGCCGGTCTTCCACTACAACAAGGATGCGTTCAAGGCCGCGGGCCTCGACCCGGAAAAGCCGCCGACCACCTGGCCGGAGGTGGCTTTGGCCTCTGCCAAGCTCAAGGCGTCCGGCCACAAGTGCCCGTTCACCACCAGCTGGATCAGCTGGACGCAACTGGAAAGCTTCTCGGCCTGGCACAACGTGCTGTATTCGACCAAGAACAACGGCTTCGGCGGCCTGGACACGCGCCTGGCGTTCAACACGCCGCTGCACGTGCGGCATATCGAGAACCTGGCCAACATGGCCAAGAGCGGCCTGTTCGTCTACAAGGGTCGCGAGAACAAGGCCGATGCCACCTTCGTCTCGGGTGAATGCGCCATGATCACCGGCTCTTCGGCCCTGGCCGGCGGCGTCAAGCGCAACGGCAAGTTCGGCTACGGCATCGGCACCCTGCCCTACTACCCGGACGTGCCGGGCGCACCGCAGAACACCGTGATCGGCGGCGCCAGCATCTGGGTGATGGCCGGCAAGAAGCCGGAGGAATACAAGGCGGTGGCCGCGTTCCTGAACTACCTGTCCAAGCCGGAAGTCGCCGCGGCGAGCCACCAGCGCACGGGCTACCTGCCAGTGACCAAGGCCTCGTTCGAGCTGACGGAGAAGTCAGGCTTCTACAAGCAGAACCCCGGCTACGACGTGTCCGTCAACCAGATGGTGCGCAAGACCACCGACAAGTCGCGTGGCGTGCGCCTGGGCAACTTCGTGCAGATCCGCACCATCATCGACGAGGAACTCGAGGGCGTGTGGCAAGGCACCAAGGGCGCGAAGGAAGCGCTGGACAACGCGGTGAAGCGCGGCAACGAGCAGCTCGAGCGGTTCCAGCAGGCGAACAAGGGCTGATCCGATCTGTCATTCCCGCGCAGGCGGGAACCCAGAGCTCCCGCATCGAGAACCCCGCACCCGCGGGGTTTTTTCTGGAAGCCCTGGCTCCCCGCCTGAGCCTGCCCTCGCGCAGGCGGGGGCGGGGATGACGGAAAGCACAACAATTCAACGACAATCGCCGCCATGGAGAAGAGGGTCCTTTTCAAGTCGGCATGGCTGCCCTGGGTGCTCATTGCGCCCCAGATGGCCATCATCCTGGTGTTTTTCTTCTGGCCTGCCGGCCGGGCGCTGTACCAGAGCGTGCTGCAGGAGGACGCCTTCGGCTCCCGCAGTGAATTCGTCGGCATGGCGAACTTCCAGCGCCTGTTCTCCGACCCCGGCTACCTCGCTTCCTTCCGCACCACCGCCATCTTCTCCGTGCTGGTGGCGTTCGGCGGCCTGGCCATCTCGCTGCTGCTGGCGGTCATGGCCAACCGCGTGATCCGCGCCGCGGGCATCTACAAGACGCTGCTGATCTGGCCCTACGCCGTGGCCCCGGTGGTCGCCGGCGTGCTGTGGCTGATGATGTTCGCCTCGCCCTATGGCGTGATCCGCTACGCGCTCATCGAAATGGGGTTCGAGTGGAACCACGTGCTGAACGGCAACCACGCCATGGCGCTGATCGTCATGGCCGCCATCTGGAAGCACATCTCGTACAACTTCCTGTTCTTCCTGGCCGGCCTGCAGTCCATCCCGACCTCGTTGATCGAGGCCGCAACCATCGACGGCGCCAGCCCGTGGCGGCGCTTCTGGACCATCGTGTGGCCGCTGCTGTCGCCCACCACCTTCTTCCTCGCGGTGATCAACATCGTCTACGCGTTCTTCGAAACCTTCGCCATCGTCGACGCCGCCACCAACGGCGGCCCCGGCAAGGACACCTCGATCCTGGTCTACAAGGTCTATTACGACGGCTTCAAGGCCATGGACATCAACGGCTCGGCGGCGCAGTCCGTGGTGCTGATGGTCATCGTGGTGGCGCTGACCGTGGTGCAGTTCAAGTTCGTCGAGAAAAAGGTCCATTACTAGACTTGCGGGACAGATCTTTGGCTCTGTCCCCAACTGATTCATATGATCCAGCGCAATCCCATCCTGGACTTCTTCGCCCACCTCATCCTCATCCTCGGGGTGATCGTGGTGTTCTTCCCGATCTACGTCACCTTCATCGGCTCGACGCAGACGGCGGAGCAGATCATGTCCAGCAACCCGATCTCGCTGCTGCCGGGCAACAACATCGTGGAGAGCTATCGCTTCGCGCTGTTCGGCGGCAAGACGGAAGCGGGAGCCTCGGTGTCGCCCGCATTGCCGATGATGGGCATCAGCCTGGCCAGCGCATTGATCATCGCCATCGGCAAGATCGCCATCTCCATCCTGTCGGCCTTCGCGATCGTCTACTTCCGCTTCCCGGCCAAGAACCTGGTGTTCTGGATGGTGTTCGTCACGCTGATGCTGCCGGTGGAGGTGCGCATCGGCCCGACGTACGAAGTGATCTCCGATCTGCGGATGCTCAACTCCATGGCGGGCCTGACGGTGCCGCTGATAGCCTCGGCCACCGCCACCTTCCTGTTCCGCCAGTTCTTCATGACGGTGCCCGACGAACTGGTGGAAGCCGCGCGCATGGATGGCGCCGGCCCGATGCGCTTCTTCAAGGACGTGCTGCTGCCGCTGTCCAAGACGTCGATGGCCGCCCTGTTCGTCATCCAGTTCATCTACGGCTGGAACCAGTACCTTTGGCCGCTGCTGGTGACCACCGACGAAAAGATGTACCCCATCGTCATGGGCATCAAGCGCCTGATCTTCGGCGAGGTCTACATCGAGTGGAACGTGGTGATGGCCACCGCCATCCTGGCGATGCTGCCGCCGGCGGTGGTCGTCATCCTGATGCAGAAGTGGTTCGTCAAGGGCCTCGTCGACACCGAGAAGTAAATCCAAATGGCATCCATCTCCTTAAGAAACGTCGTCAAGAAGTACGGCAAGGGCAAGCAGGAACTGCAGGTGATCCACGGCGTGAACGCCGAGGTGGCAGACCACGAGTTCATCGTCATCGTCGGGCCTTCGGGCTGCGGCAAGTCCACGCTGCTGCGCATGGTGGCGGGGCTGGAGGAAATCAGCGGCGGCGAGATCGACATCGGCGGCCGGGTGGTCAACAACCTCGAGCCGGCCGAGCGCGACATCGCGATGGTGTTCCAGAACTACGCGCTGTACCCGCACATGAGCGTGTTCGACAACATGGCGTACGGGCTGAAGATCAAGAAGATGCCGATCGCCGAGATCAAGCAGCGCGTCGACAAGGCCGCGGGCATCCTGGAGCTGGGCCACCTGCTCGATCGCAAGCCGCGCCAGCTGTCCGGCGGCCAGCGCCAGCGCGTGGCCATGGGACGCGCCATCGTGCGGCAGCCGCAGGTCTTCCTGTTCGACGAGCCGCTGTCCAACCTGGACGCCAAGCTGCGCGCGCAGACCCGGCTGGAGATCCAGAAGCTGCACCGCGAGCTGGGCATCACCTCGCTGTTCGTGACGCACGACCAGGTGGAGGCGATGACCCTGGCGCAGCGCATGATCGTCATGAACGCCGGCCGCATGGAGCAGTTCGGCACGCCGGAAGAGGTGTACCACCACCCGGCCTCCACCTTCGTCGCCAGCTTCATCGGCTCGCCGCCCATGAACCTGCTGAAGGCGGCGCAGGGCGGCCGCGCCGGCACCATCACCGGCATCCGCCCCGAGCACCTGGACGTGGGCAGCAGCGGCTGGGAAGTGCGCACCGAAACCGTGGAACTGCTGGGCGCTGAGCGCCTGATCTATGGACGCGTCAACGGCGAGCAGATCATCGTGCGCATCGAAGAGGGCCAGCGCGCACCGGTAGCCGACGAAGTGATCCATGTGAAGCCGCGCGAAGACCGGCTGCACCGGTTCGACGCGGAGTCGGGCAAGCGGATCGCGCCGTGAAGGATTGGCCGTACCCGCGATGGATAGCGCATCGCGGCGCCGGCAAGCTGGCGCCCGAGAACACGCTGGCGGCGTTCCGCCTCGGCGCCTCGCACGGCTACCGCATGTTCGAATGCGACGTGAAGCTGTCCGCCGACGGCGTGCCTTTCCTGATGCACGACGCGGAGCTGGAGCGCACCACCAACGGCATCGGCCTGGGTGGCGACCAGCCCTGGGACCAGCTGGCGCGGCTGGATGCCGGCAGCTGGCATTCGCGCGCGCATGCGGGCGAGCCGCTGCCCACCTTCGAGAACATCGCGCGCTTCTGCCTGGCCAACGGGCATTTCCTGAACATCGAGATCAAGCCGACGCCGGGGCACGAGGCGAAAACCGGTGAAGTGGTCGCGCACCACGCCGCGCGCTTGTGGGCCGGGCAGCCCGTGCCGCCGCTGTTGACATCGTTTCGTCCCGAGTCGCTGCAGGCCGCGCAAGCCGCGCAGCCCGCCTTGCCGCGCGGACTGCTGCTCGACACGCTTTGGAAGGGCTGGCTGGAAACGGCGCTGACGCTCGAGTGCGTGGCGATCGTGTGCAACCACGCGCTGTGGGACCGCAGCACCGTCACGCAGGTGCAGGGCGCCGGCATGCGTTGCTTGAGCTACACGGTCAACGACGAGTGGGCGGCGCAGCGGCTGATCGACTTGGGCACGGACGGGATCATCACGGATCGCGTGGATTTGTTTTCACCGGCTTGATGTCGGGGTTCGGCTTCGCGCTCACCACCGACCTACGACGACAACGGGGTCGCTGGGGTTCGCCGGCGCTCACCACCAGCCTACGAGGACAAGGAGATTGCTGGGGTTCGCTGCGCTCACCACCAGCCTACGAGATGCCGGTATCCGTAGGCTGGTGGTGAGCGCAGCGAACCCCAGCTCCCATTGGCGCTTCCCATCCTCGTAGGCCGGCGGTGAGGGCGAAGCCGAACCCCGGTGGCAGCGCGCCTCGATGCCCTCACCCCAACCCTCTCCCGGAGGGAGAGGGAGCAAGAGAAAAATCCTCGGCCTGCACGCGGCAGTCCATGCGCATGCGGCTGGCCCGCAGCGCGATCGTGCGCACCGGAATGCCCGCGAACGCCAGGGCATAGCGAAGGAAGGTCTCCGAATGCAGCGGACGCTTCGTCCGCTCGCAGAAATTGTCGGCCAACAGGATCCTCCCACCGTACGCCTTGAACGCGCGCGCCCCCGCGATGGCGAAGCGGTCGTTGCAGCCGCCCCAGGATTCATAGCCCGGCAACATCACCACATCCGGCTGCTGCAACGCGTATTGCAGGTCGGCCGGGTCCAGGGGGTCGTGGTACAGCATGTCCGGCCGCGCGAACACCACCACGTCGGGCTGCGCGGTGGCCACGCGCTGCGTCACTTCATACAGCGCCTGCAACTGAAACACCAGGTTGCCCAGCGCCACGAAGCCGTCCTGCCAGGCGTCGCCGTGCACCATGGCCCTTTGCAGGAGGGGATGCGGACTGTCCGGCCGCGGCACGATTGACCCTTCGAAGCCCGCGAAGGGCTCGTAGTTGTCCTCGGGCACGGCCTGGTCCTCGCCGGTGCGCGGATTGAAGATGCGCTCCTGCCGCCAAAGGTGCTGCCAGATGCGCAGCTCGCCCGCGGCGCGCAGCGGCGCCAGCAAGTTGCTCTCGATCGAGGGGAAGGCGATGGCGGAGCAGCGTGGCAGGCCGAAGAACGCGAGAGCGATCTTCATGCCGGCCTGCCGCCTACCGGAGGTCGCCCGCCAGCGACGCCAGCGTCTCCGCGCCGATGCTCATATGCGCCGGGTAATTCGTGTGGTCGCAGCCGATCTTCACCCCCGCCCCCGCCTTGACGGCCTGCTTCATCACCGGCGTGAACTCGAAACGCAGGAAGTGCACCGCCGAGGTCTTCTCCTCGTTGTCGCGCTCCAGGTCTTCATCGGCGATCGCATACACGCGCGCATGGCCTTCGACCTCGACGAACATGCGGTCCTGCACGCCGATCAAACGCGCCAGCTCGCGGCGGCGCTCGGTGACGTCGGGGTATTCGAGCAGCAGCGTCGCCTTCCAGTTGCTGCCGTCCGGCACCAGCGGCGCGTACGACTCCACCTCGGACTGGATGCCCTCTTCCTCGAAGATCTTCTCCACGCGCAGCATTTCCTGGATCTGGTAGCGCATGGTCAGTTCGCTTTCGAACTGCACGCGCATGTTCTCGCCCAGCTGCACGCTGCGCAGCTTGCGGTGCGCGATGACGTCGCCCTTGTGCTGCTTGCGCCACTTGGCATAAGCCTCCAGCGTCATCAGGCTGTCGGCGGTGATCTTTCCGGTCAGCTGCATAGTCAGAGGGGACAGAGCTAAAGATCTGTCCCCAAGTATCTAATCTAGTCCGTACGCAATCCGCAGCAACGACAGCGGATGCTCCAGGCGCGGCGCGCCCAGGCTGTTGCGGTCGAAGCCCTGGTCGATGTGGTGGCCGCCCAGTGGGCAGTCCGAGCTGATGTAGTCGGGCAGGCCGCCATCGGGGTGGTCCGCCATGCGCTTGAACAGCGGCTTGCCGATCTTCATGGCGACCTCGTGGTACGGCTTCTTCACGCCGAAGGTGCCGGCGTGGCCGGAGCAGCGCTCGTTGGTGTGCACCGACGTGCCCGGCACCATCTTCAGCAGCTCCTCGGTCTTGCGGCCGATGTTCTGCACGCGGCTATGGCAAGGCACCTGGTAACTCACCTTGCCCAGCGGCTGCGGAAACTCCGTCTTCAGCAGGCCGTCGCGCCTGCGCGCGGCGAAGTATTCGAAGGGGTCCCACATCGCCGCCTTCACCGCCTGCACGTCCGCGTCCTCGGGGTACATCAGCGGGATCTCCTGCTTGAACATCAGCGTGCAGCTCGGCACGGCCGACAGGATGGCGTAGCCCTCCTGCGCGTACTTCACCAGCACCGGGATGTTGGCCCGCTTGCTCTCGTCGACCGCGTCCAGGTCACCCAGCTCCAGCTTGGGCATGCCGCAGCACTTTTCCTTGTGCACCAGCAGGTAGGGGATCTCGTTGTGCGCAAGGACCTTCAGCAGGTCCAGGCCGATGCCGGGCTCGTTGTAGTTGACGTAGCAGGTGGCGAAGACGGCCACCTTGCCGGGCGAGCGCTCGCCGTCCTGCACGGGATGCTCCGTCGACTTGGGCGCGGCGCTGCGGAACTTGCGCGTGGCCAGCGCCGGCAGCCAGGCGTTGCGGTCCACGTGCAGCGTGCTTTCCATCAGCGCGCGCACCGGCTTGGTCTGGTTCACCGCGTTGGCCGCCTGCGTCACGATCGGGATGCCGGCGAACTGCCCGTGCACGTCGGTGGACGACAGGAACCTGGAGCCGAAGTCCACACCGCCCTGCTTGAACTTGATCGCCTTGGCCCGCAGCATGGTGTGCGGGAAGTCCACGTTCCACTCGTGCGGCGGAACGTACGGACACTTGGTCATGTAGCAGAGGTCGCACAGGTAGCACTGGTCGACCACCTTCCAGTAATCCTTCTTCTCCACCGCGTCGACTTCGCCCGACGTGCCTTCATCGACCAGGTCGAACAGCGTGGGGAACGCGCCGCACAGGCTGACGCAGCGCCGGCAGCCGTGGCAGATGTCGAAGATGCGCTCCATCTCCTTGAAGGTGGCGCCCTCGTCGTAGTACTCGGGTGCCCTCCAGGCGATGGGGTGACGGGTCGGTGCTTCGAGGTTGCCTTCGGCCATGCGGTTTCCAAAAGTGGTCATTCCCGCGGAGGCGGGAATGACGGAGGACACGCCTGCGCAACGAGGACGTTAATCAGCCAGTTCGTTCAGCGCCCTGGTGTACCGATTCGCATGCGAACGCTCCGCCTTGGCCAGCGTCTCGAACCAGTCGGCGATCTCGTCATGGCCTTCTTCGCGCGCGGTGCGGGCCATGCCGGGGTACATGTCGGTGTACTCGTGCGTCTCGCCGGCCACTGCGGCCTTCAGGTTGTCGCGCGTCGGGCCGATCGGCAGGCCGGTGGCGGGGTCGCCGCACTGCTCCAGCCATTCCAGGTGCCCGTGTGCATGGCCCGTCTCGCCTTCGGCCGTGGAGCGGAACAGCGCCGCCACGTCGTTCTGGCCTTCCACGTCCGCCTTGTTCGCGAAGTAAAGGTAGCGCCGGTTGGCCTGCGACTCGCCTGCGAATGCGGCCTTCAGGTTCTCTTCCGTCTTGGATCCCTTAAGTGCTGGCATGGTGCTTCTCCTGGTGTGGATGGATGGGCTTCGGCATGCACCGAAGACGGTGCAAGGGTAGTGAGCCTGAAGGCCCACGTCTAATAGCCAGACTCTATACATCTGATGCCGCATGGCTATTGGGGTCAACCAGCCGATAACCCTTCGTAATGGGCACCGGCTCCGGCGCTGGACTCTGCTCGGCGTTACGGTACAGTAAACGCATTACGCAATGTTGAATCCAGGAGACCCATGGCCGCCATCCTGAAGGACCCCCGCGCGCTGCCCGCGCCCGCGCCCATCCAGCAGCTGCACCACTTCGCCTACCGCGCGCGGGATGCGGAGGAAACGCGGCACTTCTACGAGGACATCCTCGGCCTGCCGCTGTACCACATCATCCAGAGCGACGTGGTGCCCAGCACCGGCGAGCACTGCCCGTACACGCACTTCTTCTTCCGTCTGCAGGACGGCTCGTTCATCGCCTTCTTCGACCTGGGCGACGACCAGGCGTCCGAGCCGTCGCCGAACACGCCGGACTGGGTGAACCACGTGTCCTTTCGCGTCGATTCCATGCAGGCGCTGCTCGACATGAAGGCGCGGCTGGAGGCGCACGGCGTGGAGGTGCTCGGCGTCACGGACCACCACATCTTCCACAGCATCTACTTCTTCGACCCCAATGGCGTGCGGCTGGAGCTGTCGGCGCAGCTGGCCGACGAGTTCCAGATGCTGGAGGAAAGCAAGACGGCGCACGCCCGCCTGAATGAGTGGACGGCGCTCAAGGAGCAGTGGCGCAAGGAGCGCGCCGCAGGAAAAACCACCGCGCCGTTGAAACCGCAGCAGAATGACCGCCCGGAGCTCGTGAAGAAATGACGGCCAAGCCGTCATTCCGGCCCTGAGCCGGGATCCAGTACAGGAGACGACGATGGCGGAGCGCTATGCCGAGGTGGGCTTCACCAATGGCTACCAATTCACGCAGGGCAGCGGCTACGAGCTGCCGGAGTACCCGTTCCGCCCGCCGCCGGAGATCGCCTCCGGCGAGACCAGCCACCACCCCATCGTCATCGTCGGCGGCGGCATCACGGGCCTGACGCTGGCCTGCGCGCTGGCGCACTACGGGATCCAGGCGGTGCTGCTGGACGAGGACAACACCGTCGGCGTCAAGGGCGCTTCCTCGCGCGGCATCTGCTACACGCAGAAGTCGCTGGAGATCTTCGAGCGGCTCGGCGTGTACGCGCCCATCGCCGCCAAGGGCATCCAGTGGAGCGTGGGCCGCACCTTCGCCGGCAGCGACGAGGTGTACTCGTTCGACCTGCGCCAGCAGAGCGCCTACAACCTGTCCACGCAGCCGCCCTTCATCAACATCCAGCAGTTCTACATCGAGGCCTACCTGGTCGACCGGATCTACGAACTGGGCAACGTGCAGATTCGCTGGAAGAACCGCGTGACCGGGTTCCGGCAGGACAAGGAGTGCGCCACCCTCACGGTGGAGACGCCCGCCGGCAGCTATGCGCTGCGCGCCGACTACGTGATCGACGCCACCGGCTCGCACAGCCCCTTCCGCGAGTGGGTGGGCGCATCGGTCACCGCGAAGAAGGGCGACGACCGCTGGTGCATCGCGGACGTGCGCTTCACCAAGACGCCGCCGGTGGAACGCCACACGTGGATCGAGGCGCCCTTCAACGAGAACCGCGCGGTGTGGCAGCACCTGATGGGCGACAACGTCTGGCGCATCGACTACCAGATGGCGCCCGACAGCGACCCGGCCGAAGTGAGCCGCGAAGAGGTGGTGCGCGAACGCCTGGTGCGGCAGTTCGGCGCCGACGCCGGCATCGAGATCGTGTGGGTGGGCCCGTATGCGTATCGCAGCGAATGCGTCGATGCGATGCGGCACGGGCGCGTCTTCTTCATGGGCGATTCGGCCAAGGTGGTCAGCCCCTTCGGCGCACGCGGCGGGAACACCGGCATCGCGGACGCCGACAACCTGGCGTGGAAGCTGGCGGCGGTGATGAAGGGCCGGGCCGCGCCTGCGCTGCTGGAGAGCTATCACGAGGAGCGTCACGAAGCGGCGCGCCAGAACGTGCTGGTGACCAACCGCACGGCGCGCTTCCTGCGGCCGGCCACCCCGGTCGAAAAGATGTTCCGCACGGCCGCGCTCGGCCTGGCGCGGCAGCACTTGTTCGCGCGCCAGTTCGTCAACACCGGCCGGATGGCAGTGGCCAATCCGTATACGCGGTCGAGTGCTTGCCACTTCGGCGGCGGGCAGTCGGTGCAGAACGTGTCGTTCCAGTGGGCCGACGGCAGCACCGGCAAGGTCAACGACCTGCTGCGCTGGGCCGACGGCCGCCTGCTGGTGCTGGTGTTCGGCAGCCATTCGGCCGCTTCCCTGACGCGGTTGGCAGACCTTGCCGCCAGTGCGCCGGTGCGCTGCGTGCAGGTGCTGGGCACCGACGACGATCCGGGCGCGGTGGAGCATGTCCGCGACCCCAAGGGTCACCTGCAAGGCGCCTGCCATGTCTTCGGCCATGCGTGGGCGCTGGTGCGGCCCGACAGCTATGTGGCGGCGACAGGCGAGTCGGTGGACGCGTCGCTGGTGCATGCCGTGGGCCAGGCGCTGGGCGCTGCGCTGGAGGAGGAGGCCGCATGAAGACCTCGCTGAATCTGCAGGATGCGGATGGCTTCTATGAGCAGTTGCTGGATGCGCACCAGGGCTTGAGCGAGGAGCAGTCGGCATTGTTGAATGCGCGGTTGATCCTGTTGCTGGCGAACCAGGTGGGGGATGCGAAGGTGTTGAAGGCGTGCGTGGAGGCGGCGAAGGTGGTGGCGAAGTGATGTGTCGGGGTCGCTGACGCGAACCCGACCTACGAAGCCCTCGTCAGCCCCGCGAAGCCGCGTAGGCCGGGGTGAGGAACGAACCCCGGTGAACGGGCCTTACCGGGGTTCGGCTTCGCGCTTACCGCCGGCCTACGGGCCCTGCCGCACGAGATCCGAACGACCTCCCCGTAGGTCGGGTTGGCGAAGCCACCCCGACACCGATCCCCCTCCCACCCCGACACCCTCTCCCCCGCCCCGTAAAATCCCCCGGTGAGCAACGAACAACCTGGGCTGGACAGCCTCTCCAAGTCTTTCGAACCCGCGGCGATCGAGGCCAAGTGGGGGCCGCTGTGGGAACAGCGCGGCTACGCGCGCGCGGGCTACCGCGGCACGGGCGAGCCGAACCTGGCCGAGCCCTCCTTCTCCATCCAGCTGCCGCCGCCGAACGTCACGGGCACCCTGCACATGGGGCACGCGTTCAACCAGACCATCATGGACAGCCTGACGCGCTACCACCGGATGCGCGGCTTCAACACGCTGTGGGTCCCGGGGACGGACCACGCCGGCATCGCAACGCAGATCGTCGTGGAGCGCCAGCTGCAGGAGCAAGGCACCAGCCGCCACGACCTCGGCCGCGAGAACTTCGTCAAGAAGGTCTGGGAGTGGAAAGAGAAGTCCGGCAACACCATCACCACGCAGATGCGCCGCATGGGCGACAGCGTGGACTGGTCGCACGAGTACTTCACGATGGACGACAAGCTGTCGAAGATCGTGACCGAGACCTTCGTGCAGCTGTACCAGCAAGGCCTGATCTACCGCGGCAAGCGGCTGGTGAACTGGGACCCGGAGCTCAAGACCGCCGTGTCCGACCTGGAAGTGGAAAGCGAAGAGGAAGACGGCTTCCTCTGGCACATCCGCTATCCGCTGGCCGACGGGAACGGCCACCTCACCGTCGCCACCACCCGCCCCGAGACCATGCTCGGCGACGTCGCCGTCATGGTCCACCCGGAAGACGAGCGCTACCAGCACCTGGTCGGCAAGAAGGTCAAGCTGCCGCTGACCGACCGCGAGATCCCCGTGATCGCCGACGAATACGTCGACCGCGCCTTCGGCACCGGCGTCGTCAAGGTCACGCCCGCCCACGACGCCAACGACTACGCCGTCGGCCAGCGCCACAAGCTGCCCATCGTCGGCGTGCTGACGCTGGATGCCAGGATCAACGACAACGCGCCGGCGGCATACCGCGGCATGGACCGCTTCGTCGCCCGCAAGCAAGTGGTTGCCGACCTCGAGCAGCAAGGCCTGCTCGCAGAGACCAAGAAGCACAAGCTGATGGTTCCGCGCTGCGGCCGCACCGGCCAGGTGGTGGAGCCGATGCTCACCGACCAATGGTGGGTGGCCATGAGCAAGGTGAGCGACAAGGACCCCACCGGCAAGTCGATCGCGCAGAAGGCCATCGACGCGGTGGAGACCGGCGCGGTGCGCTTCGTGCCCGAGAACTGGGTCAACACCTACAACCAGTGGATGAACAACATCCAGGACTGGTGCGTCTCGCGCCAGCTCTGGTGGGGCCACCAGATCCCGGCCTGGTACGACGAGCAGGGCAACGTCTACGTCGCGCGCGACGAGGCCGACGCGCAGAAGCTGGCACCCGGAAAGAAGCTCACGCGCGATCCCGACGTGCTGGACACCTGGTACTCCTCGGCGCTCGTGCCCTTCTCCACCATGGGCTGGCCGCAGAAGACGCAGGACATGGACTTGTACCTGCCCTCCACCGTGCTGGTCACCGGCTACGACATCATCTTCTTCTGGGTCGCCCGGATGATCATGATGACGACGCACTTCACCGGCCAGGTGCCCTTCAAGGACGTCTACATCCACGGCCTGGTGCGCGACTCGCACGGCAAGAAGATGAGCAAGTCCGAAGGCAACGTGCTCGACCCGGTGGACCTGATCGACGGCATCGCGCTGCCGCCCCTGCTGGAAAAGCGCACCACCGGCTTGCGCAAACCCGAGACGGCGCCCGCGGTGCGCAAGAACACGGAGAAGGAATTTCCCGAGGGCATTCCGCCGTATGGCGCGGACGCTCTGCGCTTTACCTTCGCCACGCTGGCCAGCCTGGGCCGCTCCATCAACTTCGATCCCAAGCGCTGCGAGGGTTACCGCAACTTCTGCAACAAGCTCTGGAACGCCACGCGTTTCGTGCTGATGAACTGCGAGGGCAAGGACCTGGCGGAGCAGGACGCGACGCAGACGCAGGCCGATCGCTGGATCATCTCGCTGCTGCAGAAGGCCGAGGCCGACGTCGGGAAGGGCTTCGCCGAGTACCGCCTGGACAACGTCGCCAACACCGTCTACCAGTTCGTGTGGGACGAGTACTGCGACTGGTACCTGGAGATCGCCAAGGTGCAGATCCAGACCGGCGACGCGGCGCAGCAGCGCGGCACCCGCCGCACGCTGATCCGCGTGCTGGAGGCGACGCTGCGCCTGGCGCACCCCGTCATCCCCTTCATCACCGAGGAGCTGTGGCAGAAGGTGGCGCCGGTGGCCGGCAAGACGGGCGATTCGATCAGCGTCGCGCCCTACCCGTCGCCGAACCAGGCCAACGTCAACCCGGAAGCCGAAGCGTGGATGACGCGCCTGAAATCCGTGGTCGATGCCTGCCGCAATCTGCGCGGCGAGATGAACGTGCCGCCCAGCACGCGCCTGCCGGCTTACGTGCTGGGGGATGCGGCTTTCATGCGCGAAGCCGCGCCCGCGCTGCAGGCGTTGGCGAAGTTGAGCGAAGTGAAGGTATTCGAGGACGAGGCGGCCTGGTCCGCCGCCGCCCAGGCCGCGCCCGTCGCGGTGCTGGGCAACACGCGGTTGTGCCTGTTCATGGAGATCGATGTGGCCGCGGAGAAGGCGCGCCTGTCGAAGGAAGTCGCGCGCTTGCAGGGCGAGATTGCCAAGGCGAATGGCAAGTTGTCGAACGAGGCGTTCGTTGCCAAGGCGCCGCCGGCGGTGATCGAGCAGGAGCGCAAGCGGATTGCGGACTTCTCGGCGACGCTGGAGAAGATGCAGGGGCAGTTGCAGCGGTTAGTTTGATCGCGCGGGGTTGTCGGGGTTCGCGTTGCGAAACCCGACCTACGGCGTACGGGCGTACGGGCGTACGGGCGTACGGGCGTACGGGCGTACGGGCGTACGGTGACGGGCGTACGGGCGTACGGTGACGGTGGTACGGGCGTACGGTGACGGGGGTACGGGCGTACGGTGACGGGGGTACGGGCGTACGGTGCGGGTCGCCGTTCCTCGTAGGTCGGGTTGGCGAAGCCACCCCGACACCCTCAATCACCGCGGCGCGAAATCCGAATCCCCCAACCCCATCGGCGCGCTCAACAACTGATCGAACCCGCTGTTCGGCGGCGGGCTGGTCAACGTCTCGTGCAGGCGCTGCACCACATACCAACTGGCGCGCACGCGCGACTCGCGCGTCATCGCACCCAGCCGCGGCGTGATGTGCAAATTGCGCGCATCGTGCAGCGGCGTGCCACGGCTTGCGAAGCCGACATCCGTGCCATCCAGCACCGCCGCCTCGATGCGCCCATCGCTCAACGCCGCCGCAAACGCATTCGGCTCGATCAGGTCCGACCGGCTGATGCCCACCCACAGCTGCCCGGGCCGGCAATGCGCCAGCACCTTGTCGTTGATGAAGTGCTGGTAGCGCGAGCCGTACAGCACCTGCACCGACACCGCATCGGACCATGCCAGCAAGTCCTGCAACGACACCGCCTGGATGCCCAGCCGCTCCCAGATCGGCGCGGTGTGGTGGACTGCGGGGTCGTATCCGATCAACTTGGCGCCCAGCGGCTCCAGCATGCCGGCCAGCGTGTGCGCAGTGGGCGCGATGCCGAGCAGCCCGATGGTGGCGCCGTGCATTTCGCGGCCCATGGTGGCCTGGGCCTGCCGGTCGCCGTTGAGCGACGCAGCGATGCCGCGGCGAAACAGCAGCATCAGGCTGGCCAGCAGGAATTCGGCATTGGAGCGCACGTGCGCGCTGACGGCCTGCACCACGCGCACCTTGTGCTCGCGGCAGGCTTCCAGGTCGGTGTTGTCGGTGCCGGCATGCAGGCGCGCGGCCACGCGCAGGACGGGGGCAAAGTCCAGGAATTCGCGCGTGATGGGCAACTTGCGCGGCAGCACAATGCCCTGCACGTTGTAGAGCACCTTGCGCAACGCCGCGGGGTCCTGCCCCAGCTCCGGCCGTACCTCGACATGGTGGCGGGCTTCCAGCCAGGCCTGCGCCTCCGGAACCAGCCGCTCTAAGAGAAGGATTTCCAAGACAACGTTCCTGTTGAGGCCACGGCGCCCTCATTTGTCTTCAAAATGCTGCAGTGCCGCGCCTTTGCTGAGCACACTCTAGCTACTACCCCTGAGAACGTCGATGAAAAAGTTCACAAATGTTAACAAAGCGGTGTTCCCTGTTGCGGGCTTGGGCACACGTTTCCTGCCCGCCACCAAGGCGCAGCCCAAGGAAATGTTGCCGGTCGTCGACAAGCCCCTGATCCAGTACGCGGTGGAGGAGGCCTACGACGCCGGCATCCGCCACATGATCTTCGTGACCGGCCGGAACAAGCGCGCCATCGAAGACCACTTCGACACGGCGTACGAGCTGGAAACGGAGCTGGAGGCCAGCGGCAAGAAGGAGCTGCTGGACCTGGTGCGCTCCCTGTCGCCCGCCGACATGGACTGCTCCTATGTGCGCCAGCCCCGCTCCCTGGGCCTGGGCCATGCCGTGCTGTGCGCCCGCCACATCGTCAACGACGAACCTTTTGCGGTGCTGCTGGCGGACGACCTGATGTGTGGCCCCGACAACGGTCCGGGCGTCCTAACCCAAATGGTAGAGGTCTTCAAGGAAGTGCAGACCTCGGTGCTGGCGGTGCAGGAGGTGCCGGCCGACCACGTCAAGCGCTATGGCATCGTGGCCGGCGACAAGGTGGGTGACCGGCTGGTGAAGATCAAGCAGATGGTGGAAAAGCCATCGCCCGACAAGGCGCCCTCGCGCCTGGGCGTGGCGGGCCGCTATGTGCTGACGCCGGAAGTGTTCGACCGCATCGCCAACCAGACGCGCGGCAGCGGCGGCGAGATCCAGCTCACCGATGGCATCGCGCAGTTGATTGGCACCGAAGGCGTGCACGCGTACATGTACGAAGGCAAGCGCTATGACTGCGGCAGCAAGGACGGCTTCCTGGAAGCGTCCGTCGCCTTCGCGCTGAAGCATCCGGAGGTGGGGCCGGCATTCAGGGAGTATTTGCGCGGGTTGAAAATCTCCTGACCCTGTACTGACCCCGTACTGGACCCCGTAGGCCGGGGTGACGCCAGGAACCCCGGTAATCGATGCGCGGCACCGGGGTTCGGCTTCGCGCTCACCGCCGGCCTACGAAATCGGCCCCAATTCCACGCGCTGCATCCCCCGCCACGTCTTCCCGGGTGCCAAGGTCACTGGACTTCCCACCACTCCAGCCTCCACGCACACCATCCGCGTCCAATCCGCCGCCGGCATGTCGCCCAACGCGGTCGCTTTCATCGGCCCGGGATTCCACACCACCGTATCCCCAAACCCCTCCTGCACGATCCGCCTGCGCGGCATCCCTCCCCCCACCAGATCCACCTCCGCCGGCGCCCCGAGATAGATGCGATCCACCTCGCCGTCGAACCTGACTTCAGAGGCAGCGTCCTCCTTCACCACCCCACCCCCCGCCGAATCCTCATACCGCAGCCCCTTCAACCCGCGCACGTTCGCGTCGCGCACATCGTCGACCGCAAAGTACGTGTGAATCGCCCCGGTGAACTCGAAGGCCTGCCGCCCGGTGTTGGCCGCTTGCAGGTGCAGCTCCAGCCACGCCGGCCCGAGCTTCACCACCAGCACCAGGCAGAACGGGTGCTCCCAGCCCGAAGCGACCATCGTGGAATCGAGCTGAAACGTCGCCTCGCTCACGGAACCGACTGAAGGCCCCGTCACCAACTCCCACCGACTGGTCCGCGCGAACCCGTGTTTCGCCAACGGCCCGCGTTGCGCGAACTGCGGAAAGCAGATCGGCGCCCCGCCGCGCAAGGCCTTGCCCGCGGTGGGCTGGGTGGTGGGACTGGTGTAGATCTGCTCCCGCTCACCGGCGGGCCGCCAGGACAGGAGATGGCCGCCGTGCAGGCTGACAGCCGCTTCGCTGCCGTCGGCGCTGCGCAGCGTGACGATCGTGCCGTCGTCCACAGGGCGGCGAATCAGCGCCGGCGCAGCACGTGGATGAACTCGTCGCCCACGGTCTGCTGCTCGACCAGCTCGTTGCCGGTCTGCTTGGAGAACGCCTGGAAGTCGCGCAGCGACCCGCCGTCGGTGGAGACCACCTTCAGCAGCTGGCCGGTGACCATGTCCGTCAGCGCCTTCTTGGCCTTCAGGATGGGCAGCGGGCAGTTCAGTCCGCGGGTGTCGATTTCCTTGTCGATCTGCATGGGGGGCCTCAAGAGCGGCAGGTGCATTCTAAGTACAACGGGGACCCCTGCTGCACGTGCGATTCTCCCGCGGCGGGCCGAACGACGGATGGGCATGGAAGTTGATTGCTGATAATCTGATCCATTCCCAAGACAGACCATGACGAAACGCGCTCTTATTACCGGTATCACAGGCCAGGACGGCTCCTATCTCGCCGAGCTCCTGCTGGAAAAGGGCTACGAGGTTCACGGCATCAAGCGCCGCGCCTCCATGTTCAATACCGCGCGCATCGACCACATCTACGAAGACCCGCACGTCGACAACCGCAAGCTCGTCCTGCACTACGGCGACCTGAGCGACACCTCCAACCTCACGCGCATCCTGCAGCAGGTGCAGCCGGACGAGGTGTACAACCTGGGCGCCCAGTCGCACGTGGCAGTGAGCTTCGAGGCCCCTGAATACACCGCCGACGTGGACGCTGTCGGCACCCTGCGCCTGCTGGAAGCCATCCGCCTGCTGGGCCTGGACAAGAAAACCCGCTTCTACCAAGCCTCGACTTCGGAGCTGTATGGACTGGTCCGGGAAGTGCCGCAGAAGGAAACCACGCCCTTCCACCCCCGTTCGCCCTATGCGGTGGCCAAGCTGTACGCGTACTGGATCACGGTGAACTACCGCGAGTCGTACGGCATGTATGCCTGCAACGGCATCCTGTTCAACCACGAGTCACCGCGCCGCGGCGAGACCTTCGTCACCCGCAAGATCACGCGAGGGCTGTGCAACATCGCCCAAGGCCTGGAGAAGTGCCTGTACATGGGCAACATCGATGCGATGCGCGACTGGGGCCACGCCAAGGATTACGTGCGCATGCAGTGGATGATGCTGCAACAGGACAAGCCGCAGGACTACGTCATCGCCACCGGCAAGCAGATTTCCGTGCGGGACTTCATCCGCCTGACGGCCAAGAACCTGGGCATCGGCCTTCATTTCGAGGGCAAGGGCCTGGACGAACAGGGCATCGTCGCCTCCATCGAGGGAGACCACGCCCCTGCGCTGAAAGTGGGCGATGTCATCGTCCGCGGAGACCGGCGCTACCACCGGCCCGCCGAAGTGGAGACGCTGCTCGGCGATCCGAGCCTGGCGAAGAAGGAACTGGGTTGGATGCCCGAGATCACCGTGGAACAGATGTGCGCGGAGATGGTGGCCTGTGACTTGTCCGACGCCAAGCAGCACGCGCTGCTCAAGTCGCACGGCTACCCGGTCATCCGGCCGAGGGAAGACCGCTGATGGGCGCCATCTTCGTCGCGGGCCATCGCGGCATGGTGGGCTCCGCCATCGTGCGCAAGCTGCAGGCGCTGGGCCGCACGAACATCCTCACCGCCGGTCGCAACGAGGTAGACCTCGCGCGGCAGGAGCAGGTGGAGGCCTTCTTCCGCAAGCACGACATCGAGCAGGTGTACCTGGCCGCGGCCAAGGTGGGCGGCATCCACGCCAACAACACCTACCCCGCGCAGTTCATCTACGAAAACCTGATGATCGAATGCAACGTCATCCACTCCGCGCACGTGGCCGGAGTCCAGAAGTTGCTGCTGCTCGGATCGTCCTGCATCTATCCGCGCGCCGTGGCGCAGCCGATGCGAGAGGATGCGTTGCTCACCGGCGTGCTGGAAGCAACCAACGAGCCCTATGCGGTGGCCAAGATCGCCGGCATCAAGCTGTGCGAGAGCTACAACCGTGAGTACGGCCGCGACTATCGCGGCGTGATGCCCACCAACCTGTACGGGCCCAACGACAACTTCCACCCCGAGAACAGCCACGTCATCCCGGCCATGATCCGCCGGTTCCATGAGGCCGTGCAATCGGGGCAGAAGGTCGTCACCGTCTGGGGAACCGGCAAGCCGATGCGCGAGTTCCTGCACGTGGACGACATGGCGGCGGCGTCCGTGCACGTGATGGACCTGCCGGCCGAGGTGTACAGCGGCGTCACGCAGCCGATGCTGTCGCACATCAACGTCGGCACGGGCGTGGACTGCACCATCCGCGAACTGGCGGAGACCATCGGCGAGGTGACAGGCTACAAGGGCGACATCGCCTTCGACGCCACCAAGCCGGATGGCACGGCGCGCAAGTTGATGGATGTGAGCAAGCTGGAGCGGCTTGGCTGGAAGGCCAGCATCAGCTTGAAGGATGGCCTGCGGCAGGCGTACGAGTGGTTCCTGGCGAACGAGAAAAACGCCCGACTCTAGGCTGACGCGCTCTTTCGTAGGCTGGTGGTGACGTCAGGAACCCCAGCTCTCCGCGAGTGGCTGGGGTTCGGCTCCGCGCTCACCCCCAGCCTACGTTCGCCACCACCACGTTACGGAGGCGGCATCTCCATCCACTGCGGCTCGATGCCCTTGCTCCGCAGCCAATCCGCCAACGCAAATCCCGTCCCACGCGGCCAGCACTTCAGCTTGTCGTACTCCATCAGCTTGTAGTCGACAAGCTCCGGCGACAGCTTCACATCCCCCGTGCAAACCGCGTGATACGCAATGATCACCTGGTTCATCCGCAGGAACTCGTAAGCGCCGATCAGCGTCAGCTGCTGCGCATCGAGGTTGGTCTCTTCCTTGATCTCGCGCTTGATACCGTCCTGCGGCGACTCCCCCGCTTCCATGAAGCCGGTGATCAGCGCGTACATCTTGTGGGTCCACGCGGCGTTGCGCGCCAGCAGGATCTTGTCCTCGTACTGCACGATCGCAGCCAGCACGGGCGTTGGGTTGTTCCAGTGCGTCCATTGGCAAGCGGGGCAGCGCAGTCGCTGCTTCTCGCCGCCGTCTTCCATCTGGGCGATCGACTCCAACGCAGTCGCGCATTGCGGACAGAACTTGAAGTCACCGGTCATGCAGGAAACACCCCGGTCGACAGATACCGATCCCCGCGATCGCAAACGACAAAGACGATCGTCGCGTTCTCCACCTTCTCCGCCACCTGCAACGCCACCCACAGCGCCCCCGCAGCCGAGATCCCGGCAAAGATGCCCTCTTCGCGCGCCAGCCTGCGGCACATCTCTTCCGCTTCGTCCTGGCTCACGTACACCAGTTCATCCACCGTCTTCGGGTCGTAGATCTTCGGCAGGTACTCCTCCGGCCACTTGCGGATGCCCGGAATGCGTGACCCCTCCTGCGGCTGCGCCCCGACGATCCGCACTTCCTTGTTCTTCTCCTTCAGGAAGTGCGACACGCCGGTGATGGTGCCCGTGGTGCCCATGGCGCTGACGAAGTGCGTGATGCGCCCTTTGGTCTGCTCCCACAGCTCGGGTCCGGTGGTCTCGTAGTGGATGCGCGGGTTGTCGGCGTTGGCGAACTGGTCGAGCACGCGGCCCTTGCCTTCACGCTGCATGTTCTCCGCCAGGTCGCGCGCATATTCCATGCCGCCGCTCTTGGGCGTGAGCACCAATTCGGCGCCGAACGCCTTCATCGTCTGCGCCCGCTCGATGGACAAGTCCTCCGGCATGATCAAGACCATGCGGTAGCCCTTGATGGCCGCAGCCATCGCCAGCGCGATGCCGGTGTTGCCGGACGTGGCCTCGATCAACGTGTCGCCTGGCTTGATCTCGCCGCGTTCTTCCGCGCGCTTGATCATCGACACGGCCGGCCTGTCCTTCACGGAACCTGCGGGGTTGTTGCCTTCCAGCTTTCCCAGGATGACATTGCCGCGCTTGGCATTCTCGGCAGCGCCGATGCGCTGCAGCGCCACCAGCGGCGTGTGGCCGATGGCGTCCTCTATCGTCGGGTAGTGCATTGCATCACTGTGCCATAATTTGAAACCCCTTCTACCCGTGCCGGAGTGGCGAAATCGGTAGACGCAGCAGACTCAAAATCTGCCGATGGCAACATCGTGCCGGTTCGATTCCGGCCTCCGGCACCAAGGCTTCCAGTTGAACGACCGAGAGTCCTTCATCTCAGTGCAGTACCTGCGCGCCGTGGCGGCGCTGCTCGTTGTGCTGCACCATGCGCGCAATCGCCGCGACTGGCTGTTCAACCCCCTGGAGGATTTCTACGGCGGTACCACCGGCGTGGACATCTTCTTCGTCGTCAGCGGATTCATCATGTTCACCGCCGCCAGGGGTGAGCAGGTCGGCACGTTCGTGTGGCGCAGGCTGGTTCGCGTGGCACCGCTCTACTGGATGGCAACCCTCCTCATGTTGACCCTGGCGGTGTCTGGCGGTGAGGTCCAGACTGCCGATCGACTGGTGTCGCTGGTCAAGTCACTCCTGTTCTTCCCGCACTTCAGCGTGGATTTCCCTGACCAGGTCTGGCCGTACTTCATCCCCGGCTGGACGCTCAATTACGAGATGTTCTTCTATGCGCTGTTCGCAGTGGGCATCGCTGTCGGCCGGCCGCTGGTGGCCACCAGCTGCATCATCGTCAGCCTGGTCGCGGTCGGCTTGGCGGTCGAGCCGGAGGAAGCCATCGGCCTGACTTACACCAACCTGCTCCTGCTGGAATTCCTGGCCGGCATGTGGATCGGGTACGTGCAAGCGAAGCACGGCTTTCGATCGCTGCTTGGCGTGCTGCTGCCGATCGGGTTCGTGCTGATCTTCCTGGTGGGCGAGAACGTGCTGCTTCGGGGGCTCTGCGCCGCTGCGATCCTGGTGGGTGCGCTCTCACTGGAGTCCGTGATGCCCAAGCTGAACCTGCTGAAGGCGTTAGGGGATGCGAGTTACGCGATCTATCTGTTCCACGTACCCGCGCTTTTCGTGGCGGCCGCCGCCGTGAAGCGGCTGGCGCTGCCGCAGGGTTGGTTGCAATTCGGAGTGATGATCGCAGCGTGCATGTTGGCTTCGATGGCAGTGGGGTTGGTCATCCGGCGCTTTGTGGAGCAGCCCCTGCTGCGCAGCTTGCGAACCCCGCCGAACTTGCTTTCGAGTCGCATGACGAACTGAATGAGTCCTTGAAACGACAAATCTCGAAGCGGACAGCCTGGACCGTCTTCATCGTTCTCGTGCTATTGCTGGTCGCAGGCACGACGATGCCCAACGCGTTGAAGGCGGAGATCGAGGGTCGCATGTGGCGTGAGCTGCCATGGTCGGCACTGGCTCACTACACGCTCTTCACGCTGATCGGGTTATGCCCGGTTTATGGCACAGGCCGAACCGCCATGTGGCGAAGCATCGCCGTAGCCGGTTTACTCGCCGTGCTTACGGAACTGTTGCAGTCACTGGTACCCGGACGACACCCTCAGCTACGGGACGTCTTGATCGACCTGAGTGGCACGGCAACGGCGATGTTCCTGCACAAGCTGATGCCGGGACTTCCGGCCATCGCCCCAAAATGAAAAAAGCCCGCGGGTTGCGGGCTTTGATCGGACAAAGGCCCGCGATCGCGTGCCTTCGTGTCCAGGAGCCGTGGTTGGGAAAGGCTAGGCGCCCCCCGTGGTGCCAGTGATCGGGCGCACCTTGCACTCACCGAAGAGCACGCTGTTGATAAGGATGGTGCCATTCGCGGCAATCCGGACGTTCACGAGTTTCGTAACGGACCTTCCGCGCAGCGTCACGGTAATGGGCAGTCTTTTTACCGTTCCGTCCGCAAGCGCCCCTGCCGTATTCAGCCGGATGCGGCAATCCCTCACCCTCTTGAACGTCCCTACCACCAGCCTCGACGGATAGTTGGATCCCGTGATCCGGAAGATGCAGGATCCGAACTCCAGCGAGCCCGTGGCCTCGTTTCCATCCGAAGAGATCCGGAACCCCAAGCCTTCCGCATTGGCGGGGGCATCCACGATGTCCACTTGGGTGGCGGTGGTCGTTTCGAAATCCGGCACCCCGTTGTCGTAAGTGAACGACTCGCCCACCAGGGCTTTGAACAGCTTCGCGCCGTTCGTGGCGTCGACCGAGGCCTCGAAATTCTCGGCCGCCACCATCGTCGAATCCTCGCCGCCGCCGCCGCCGCAGGAGACAAGGAAGGTTGCACTGCTCAAAATGGCAGCGAGCAATAGCACTCTTTTCATGGGGAACCTCGCAAGTTTCAAAGTACGACCGTAAATTCGGTTTGCAGGAAGCGTACCCGAAATGAAACGGGAGGTAAATATGGATGTGCATCAACCGGATGGTCTAGTCAACCGTCTGCGAGAGCAGGCTCCCCCACCCTTACCATCCGCCACCCATGCCGAGATTCCTCCTGCCTTCCACGCTCTTCGCAGGTGCAGCCCTGTGCACCGTTTCGGCGTTTGCGGCTGAAAACACCATGACCGCCGCGGGATTTTCAGGACTCGGGGTAACCCCGAATGCCCACCTGCTCGGATGGGGCCGGGTCGAGTTGGCGTACGACAACCAGTTGCCCGGCGTGGTGCGCGATCCGACAGGTCACAACTTCGTGATGGGGTTCGGGCTGCTGCCCAACCTGGAAGTCGCTGGTCGTCTCGCCACCAATTCGCTCGACACGAAGTGCTTCTTCGAGGAATGCGGTGCCCGCGACTTGTCAGCTTCCGCCAAGTTCGGGATCGGCCTGGACAGCGCCAACCGCTTTCGCATTGCGGCCGGCGTGACGGACTTGGGAGGCAGCGTCACCTACTTCCGCACGTACTACGGCGTACTGACGTACAACGAAGGCCCATGGGAAGCCAGTGGCGGATGGGCCCAGCGTAGCGGCGAGGGAATCAACGGCTCCCAGTCTCCTTTACACGGCCCCTTCGCCGCAGCCGCATGGCAACCCCTTCCCTGGGTCCGCGGGCACCTGGAATACACCGACGGCAACGCGTGGGCAGGACTCCGGCTGTTCGCGCCGAAGGAGTGGTTGCCGGAGGGCTGGTCTGCCCACATCGGCGCCAATGCCCGCCTGACCGACACGAACCTCACCAGCCGATCCTGGTTCAGCGCAGGCGTCTCGATCCCGCTGTACAAGGTTCCATCGCTGCCTTCCTCGGCCCGTCGCGGCCCCCTGCCGGAGCTTGCCGGGACGCAGCAGCCCCTGCCTGCGTACGAAGCCAGGAACCTTCCGCCTGCGCCCCCGGCAGCAACTGGACCGACCACGACGCCTGCGCCTCGCGCTGTCAATCAAGTGGCGCAGGACGAGCAGTTGGTTCAACTGGCCACGCTGCTCCGGGCGCGCGGCCTGGAAGACATCTCCATCGGGCGAGCTCCGGACGGGTCCATCGCCATCCGAGCGAACAACGCCACCTACAACTGGAACACTGCAGACGCCATCGGCGCCGCACTGGGCGCCATTGCCAACGGCCTGGGCGATACCCGATCCGTGTACCGGCTGATCGTGACCCAGAGGCAGATCCCCATCGTGGCCGTCACGGGCTCGTCGGACTGTCTGCGCCAGTGGATCGCCGGCGAGAACCAGGCCTGTACGGCCGGCGAGCTTTCCACGCCGGGCACCTCCAACCTGGAGGCACTGCACACCGGCGTGCAATGGGTCGTGACCAATGCGCAACCCAGCTGGAAGACGATGCGCTTTGCGCTCAGCCCGGTACTGCGCACCACTGTGGGAACCGAATTCGGCGCTTTCGACTATTCCGCCGGTGCCAGCGTGGCCATCGTCCAGCCGCTGTGGGCGGGCGCCAGTGCGGAATTGCGAATCATCCAGGAGCTCGCGCGTTCCGAAGACTTCCAAACCGGGGGCGTGTTCTACGGCCGCCGCGTTCGCAATGGCGTCGATCGGCTGGCTTTCACGCAAACCTGGCGTGTGCCGATGGAGCAGTGGCTAGGCCAAGTCGACCCGCTGGCCATTGGCCGTTGGGGGCTGACTGCCGTCACGGCGGAAGGTACCATCGGCCGCTTCGGCGGCGGCTTCGACGGCGGCCTGGCTTCCCTGCGCTGGGAGCCGGGCGAAGGAAAGCACCGCCTGAACCTGCAGCTAGGCCGCTTTCGCAACGCGAATTTTGGCGAACCCGGGGCAGGCCCCGAGAACGGAACGCCCATTCTGGGCAGCTACCGCTATAACGTGGCGGCCACTCGGACTTACCTGGAAGCCATTGCGGGGCGGTTCATGTTCGACGACCTGGGTTTCCAGGTCGGCTTGCGCCAGTGGTTCACCGACTTTTCTCTCGGCCTTTACTACCGCCGCACCCGGTTCGACGACAGATCGGCGCAGATCGCAGGCATCGAACTGTCCGTACCGATCGGCCCCCGCAAGGACATGAACCCAAATTTCTTCCAGGTCACGGGTACGCCACGCTTCTCCCACGGCATCGCAACCAGCCTGGGGGAATCTGGGGGTAATACCTTGCGCCCCGGCTTCGGCATCCAGCCGCCTACCCCCACGCTGGACGCGACGTTTAATTCTGACCGGGCCAGCCTTATTTATTTCGAGGACAACATCCGCAGGATTCGCGACGCCGCTCGCTGACCTACGGTTGTGTTCCTTTATCACGCTTAGGCGCGGAACCCCCGTCCCTCCCAATGACACTGACGGGAAAGTGCGTAGCTCCTACGTTACAGTCTGTCATCCATTGGATGGTTGAAAGAAGACGAACGATGTTCAAGGCGGCTTTTGCGCCCGTCCGCCGCTGCCTGTTGCTGGCAGCGGCACTGCTGCTGCATGGGTGCGCCGTGGTGACAGCACCCGGCTTTGATTATGCGGACCCCAAACTGCGTACCAGCGTGACGCTGGGTCAATACGTTCCGGGCGACGTCGACGCACCGCCCCAGGGCGTGGTGATTCCGATCACTCCCGCATTGGTGCAAACGGAAGTACGGGCGCGTCCACGCGAAATCGCGCCCGAAGTCCGACGGTTGTTCGGTACACCCAAGCCATACACCATCGGTCCCGGTGACGTCATCGTCATCGTCATTTATGACCACCCCGAATTGCTGCCGAATGCTGGAGCCGTGATCAGCCAGCAGGCGGACCCCACGGGCATCAGCGCTGCCCCAGGTTTCATCGTCGGGGCTGACGGGCAGATCAGCTTTCCCTTCATCGGGCGCGTGCGTGTGGCCGGCCTGACCGAGATCGAAGCGTCAGAATTGATCCAGCGGCAAATTGCCAAGTACATAAAGGACCCGCAAGTCGCGGTGCGGATCAATTCCTTCCGCAGCCGCCGCGCGTACGTGGACGGGGAGGTTCGGACGCCCGGCACCGTCATCTTCACGGACGTCCCAATGACCCTACCGGAGGCGATCAATCGTGCCGGCGGCATCACCGTCAACGGCGACCGCTCCTCCGTGCTGCTGACGCGCAACAACCAGACAACGCTGGTGAACCTGATGCAGTTGCAGGAGCTGGGCGTCAACCCCAACCAGATCTTGCTGGAAAGCAACGACATGGTGACCGTGCGCAACCGCGACGAAAGCAAGGTTTTCGTCATGGGTGAAATCCTGAGACCTTCCGCCTTGTTGATGCGTAATGGCAAGCTGACGTTGAACGAAGCATTGGGTGAGGCGGGCGGGCCCAATCTGCAGACTGCGAACACCAGCCAGATCTACGTGATCCGAAACACGGCGCAGGAAGGCGCGCCCGCCATCTACCATCTGAACGCAGCCAACCCGGCTGCGCTTGCGCTGGCAGAGACCTTCGCGTTGCAGCCCCGCGACGTGGTGTACCTCGATCCGGTGCCGCTGGTGAACTGGAACCGCATCATTTCGCTGATCCTTCCGTCTGCACAGACACTTGGCTTGGCGCGGAATGCGCTGGTCCCGTGACCATGAAGAACATCCTGGTCCTCTGCGAAGGCAACATCTGCCGCAGCCCGATGGCCGCAGCGCTGCTAGCAGCCGCTGCGCCAGACTTGCACGTGACATCCGCAGGCCTGGGTGCACTGGTCGGACACCCGGCAGATCCGCTTGCCACGCGGCTCATGGCCGAACGCGGAGTGGACATCAAAAGTCATCGCGCCGTCCAGGTCACACGACCTTTGTGCGTTGCGGCGGATGTGATCCTGGTGATGGAGAACGCACAACGCAAGCGGGTGGAAGACCTTTACCCTGAGACGCGTGGCCGGGTTTTTCGGCTGGACGAAAACGACGTTCCTGATCCTTACCGAAAGCCGGAAGCGGCTTTCCGTCTTGCGCTCGCCGGAATCAGTACCGGTGTCCAAAGCTGGACGCGTAAATTGAAGCAGATTTGACCGAGTTCGCATGAACGCTCCCCCCAACTACCAGGCGCAGCTGGCCATGAGTCAGCCCTCCGCGCAACCCGTGCCAGAAGACGATGGCATCGACCTCGCCGAATACTGGGACATCTTGGTCGACAACCGTTGGTTGATCGCCGGCATTACGGCACTTGCCATCGGGGCGGGTGGTGCGTATGCGTTTCTCAAGTCGCCGGTCTATGAATCCAACCTCCTGATTCAGGTAGAAGACTCGAGCGCGGCTAAATCCCTTCTTGGGGACGCAGCAGATTTATTCGCTACGAAGACTGCCGCGAGTGCAGAAATGGAAATACTGCGCTCCCGCATGGTGCTTGGTCAGGCAGTTGACAACACACTGGCGTACATTGACGCGCGCCCGCGGTATCTCCCGCTACTTGGCAAAATACTTTCTCGCGGCGCCACTGAACTTTCAGAACCTGGTTTTCTTGGCTTCGGTGGCTACGTGACGGGAGCGGAGAAAATCTCCATAGCCGCGATGGATGTTCCCAAAGAACTTGAAGGTACAAAGTTCGTGTTGACAGCCTTGGGAGGCGGCAAGTTTCAACTACAGCATCCCGAACTGCCCAACGTTCTGACTGCAACTGTCGGTGCGATGAGCGAGTTTTCAACGCCGCTCGGTTCTCTGAAAATCCACGTTGGGGTCCTCGATGGGAAACCAGGGGCGGAGTTCGCCGTGATACGCCAATCTCGGCTGGCGACGATCATCGATCTCCAGGAAGAACTCAAAATCATCGAGAAGGGGCGCCAATCCGGCGTGATCGAAACGACACTGCAAAGCACGGATGCAACCAAACTCACTTTGCTGCTCGACGAGATCGGCCGCCAGTATGTCCGTCAGAACGTAGAGCGTCGCTCTGCTGAGGCCCAGAAGAGCCTTCAATTTCTGGATGTGCAGCTGCCGCAGGCCAAACGCCAACTTGACCAGGCAGAAGCGGCTTACAACCAGTACCGCAATCGCCAGGGTACCGTTGCGTTGGACGAGGAAGCAAAGCTTATCTTGAACCGTGCGGTAGATCTGCAATCGAAACTGCTGGAGGCTCAGCAACGCCGTCGGGAATTGCAGTCGCGTTTTACGTCTGACCATCCCAGCGTACGTACCCTGGATGACCAGATTCGCGCATGGAATACCGAGATCGCTAGCTTGAATACGCGGGTACGTGGGATGCCGGCGATACAACAGGACGCGCTCCGGTTGGAGCGCGACGTCAAGGTAAACAACGAGTTGTACTCACAGCTTCGCAATAGCTCCCTACAACTCCAGTTGGTCAAGGAGGGACGGATCGGCACCGTGCGGCTTATTGACACTGCTGCATCACCGGAAGAGCCGGTTAAACCGCGGAAGGCGCTAGTGCTTGCGTTGGCCGCACTTCTTGGTCTATTCGGTGGAGTGCTGACCGCCATCGCGCGGGCGTCTTTCTTCAGAGCCATTCGAAATCCGCAAGAGATCGAGGAGCGGACAGGCTTGAATGTGTACAGCACCATCCCGCTATCGACCACGCAGGAAAACCTTGCGCGCAAGGTCGCAAGCAAGGAACCGGGGTTGCACATCCTTGTTGCCACGGATCCCAACGACGCCGCTGTGGAAAGCCTGCGCAGTCTCCGTACCTCGCTGCAATTCGCCATGCTGGAAGCAGCCAACAACCGCATCCTGATCACCGGCGCAACGCCCGGGGTGGGCAAGAGCTTCGTCTCGAGCAACCTGGCTGCCGTGTTGGCTTCGACGGGCAAGCGCGTCGTGCTGGTGGATGCCGACCTCCGCAAGGGCCACTTGAATCAATACTTTGGCCTGCCCAGGGCGCGGGGCCTTTCGGAATTGATCGCTGGCAGCCTGAAAATGGCGGAAGCAGCTCGCCCTTCCGGCGTCCCCAACCTGGACCTCATTACCACGGGGGCCATTCCACCCAATCCCGCAGAACTGCTGTTGAGCGGTTCCTTCGCGCAACTGCTGGATCAGCTCTCGGCGAACTACGACATCGTCCTCGTGGACTCTGCGCCCGTGCTTGCCGCGTCCGATACGTTGGGCATTGCCACGCACATTGCGACGCTGCTCCTGGTGGCGCGCGCGGGGGAAACACAGTTGGGTGAGCTGCAAGAAAGCAGCAAGCGGCTACTGCACGCCGGCAAGCCGGTGACTGGCGTGCTGTACAACGCTCTGGATGTCACCCGCCGCCACTACGGCAGCTACGGGTACGGCGGGTACCGGTACAAGAACTACAGCTACGGGGAAAAGTGAGGGAAGCGGCGCACGCCGCTTCAGAAGCTAGCTTTCAAGCTAGCGCGAACCGTGGCCCGTGAGGACGACCAGGACTGTCTTGGCCAGGATCTTCAGGTCCCACAGCAGGCTCCAGTTTTGCACGTACTTGGAGTCCAATTGCACGCGCTGCTGGTACGTCAGCGCATTCCGTCCGCTAACCTGCCACAGACCCGTGATGCCTGGCTTCACTGCGCAATAAGCGCCCCAGTGCGGACCATACAGGTCCCTCTGTTCGAGCATACAGGGGCGCGGCCCCACCAGGCTCATGTCGCCCTTCAAGACATTCCAGAACTGGGGGAGCTCGTCCAAGCTGGTTTTCCGCAGGATTTGCCCAACCCAAGTGATCCGCGGGTCTCGATGGAGTTTTTGGTACGTCTCCCACTCCGACCGGGCGCCGTCGTCAGTGTCGAGGAAAGAGCTAAGGGCCTCTTCCGAATTTTCGACCATCGAACGAAATTTGTAGAAGCTGAAGCTGCGCCCGTTCTGGCCCACGCGCATCTGTTCGAAGAAGACAGGGCCCCTGGACGTCAGCCTCACGCTCAGCGCCACTGTCGCGTAGAGCGGCAGGAACAACGTGAAAAAGGTCAAGGCACCGGCTACGTCCACGGCGCGCTTGAGGCGCGCTTGGGCGAGCGGGAGCCCTTTCCCCTGGACTCCCGGTACGTAAGCGCGTGCCGCGCCCGCAGCATCCATTACTTCTTGCTCGGCTCGATACATCTCCCGCCCCGCTCTTGTTACCGTTACTGTCGGCGTGATACGAATAGACACAGCCGGCCATAGTACACAGGACAAGCTCAGGAGGAAAGCCCCCAAAGGCCGTATACCCAATGGGCGGACGAGCGATTCACGCAGTTACGGACAACGGTGTCGCGCGCTTGCTGCACTTAAGGGTTAAGAGCGAAGCTGATCGATCCTTTCGGTATCACCTGGGCTTCACAGCAAATTCCTCAAGGCTTCTGCCTTCCTTCAGCGCTTTCGTTACCCACTGCGGTTTGCGTCCTCGGCCTCCTGACCAGGCCTCGCCATTCGGCCCCCGGTACTTGATCACTGCCTGCGCACTCTTTCCCTTGCTAGCACGACCCGGGCCAGACGGCGCCAACCCCAAGTCCTGGGCTGTCAATCCATACAGGCGGATCTTTTCCTTGATATCGGAAATCGCGTCCCCGATTTCCTTTTCCCGCATGCTTTCCGCTTCCGCCAGCAGCTTTTCGGCTTGCGCTTTCAATTCCAGATAGGTCGCCACGGAATCTCCTCGTCGAATGAATTAGGGGGGCCGATTATGCAAAAGCAATTGGGTCTGCCGAGCACAGGGCGGAATATTCCACTCAGTTGCAGGTCCGCCCGGTTTGTCGCATCCTGCAAGCACCAACTCTCGGGGACCCGCCATGGGATTCACCACCGCTCTACGTTCCGCAGCAGCGTCAGCGCTCTATCTGTTTGTGTTCGTCGCGGCCGCAGCCACTGGTCCACAGCAGGAGATGATCGACGCCCTGCAACGCGCCAACCAGGCGGTCGTGGGCGTGCAGGTGGGCGCCGCTGAGGGCGCACGCTCCGCAGAGACATTGGGTCGCCAACGCGAAGGCTCCGGCGTGGTGATCGGCCCCGACGGACTGATCCTGACCATCGGCTACCTGATGCTCGAAGCAGACGCCATCCAGGTGGTCACGCATGACGGCCGCACGCTGCCCGCACGCGCTGTGGCCTATGACCTGGCCACCGGGTTCGGCCTGCTCCGCCCGCTGTTGCCGCTGCGTGGCATCGCGCCCGTCCCACTGGGCAGCACGAGCGAGTTGGCGACAGGCACTCCCCTGATGGCCAGCACCGGTGGCGACAGCGGTGAAGTCGCATTGACGCAGTTGGTGAGCAAACGCGCCTTCTCCGGCTATTGGGAATACCACATCGAGAGCGCGCTGTTCACCAGCCCGCCGCTGCGTAACCACAGTGGCGCGCCTCTGTTCAACCAACGCGGCGAGCTCCTGGGCATCGGCAGCCTGTTCGTGAACAATGCGATGGGCGACAACAGCGCGCTGCCCGGCAACATGTATGTTCCGGTGGACCTGCTCAAGCCGGTACTGGCGGAGATGCAGCAGACTGGCAGCACGCGCATCAGCCGGCGCCCCTGGCTCGGACTGAGCTCCACCGAGCAAGGGGGCCGCGTTCAGATCGTCCGCGTCAACAAAGACAGCCCCGCGCAGGAGGCCGGCCTGGCCGCTGGCGACGTGGTGCTGGCCATCGAGGGCCAGCGGGTGAGCACGCTGGAAGCCTTCTACAAGAAGCTGTGGTCCGCGCCGGACCCCGACGGCGAAGTGCACCTGACCGTGCTGCAAGGCGCGGACATCCGCCAGATCACCGTGAAGGCGGTCGACCGCATGAAGACTATGCGCCGTCCCGCCGGAATTTGACGGAAAGCGTAACTTTGACAGCTCCGTCCGACACTCCGTACGGATAAAACCTGACGCCCCGGCGGGTCCCAGTCCTTAGCCTTAACCTCAGCTGTCACGAGGGGGAGTTTGTCGATGGAGTCTCCGGCATCCGTAGGGCGGGTTCGCGAAGCGACCCCGCCAAACTTGCGTCCCCACGCTGAATGGCGCGCTTGGATCCCAGTGATCGCGTGCGCCCTGCTCCTGCTGGCGCTCTCCGAAGCGCTGTGGCTTTGGCAAACCTGGCCGGTGCGTGAACTGCTGCAGGCCGCGCCCAGCACCTCCCGCTCGACGGTTCCGCAATGACTGCCCTGTTGCAGCGCCTGGGGGCCTTGCGCCGCCTGCGCCTGATCCATCTGGCCTGGTTGCTGCTCGGCATCTGGGGCTTCGGCATCCTGGTGGCCGCCTGGCAACTGGGGAGCTGGCGGCAGGAGCTGTCACGCACGCTGCTGCAGATGAATGCAGACGCTCATTTTCTCGCCCGCGTGCAGGGCCGCGACGGGGTGGACCCGGAGTGGTACCGGCGCAAGGCGATGACGCTGCTGTCGGCCACGCAGAAGCTGCAGCGCGATGCCACCTGGACGGCTTTCATGCCCGGCTCCTGGCGTGGCGTCGACAACCTCGAAGAGCAGTTGCAGGCGCGGCTGGCCCGCGAGTTCAGCGACATCGTTGTGGAGACGGTGCGTCGTGAACTCTATGCACGCGCGGCCAAGCTGACCGGCGTACCGCTGGCTCGCGCCACCGGCGACCTGAATCCCTCCAACGACTGTCGATCGCCGGTGCCGGAAAACCCTGAGCGCAAGCTCACGTCCGGCACCGAAGACCTGACCGAGTTCGTGGCCGTGCGCGACTACGTGGTGGCGGTGGAGAAGCTGGACGCAGCGGTGCAATCCTTCCTGTCCCTGCATTACAGCGCCGGCCACCCGGATCAATTGCGCCAACTGGTGGCCTACACGCTGGACAAGGAATTGCCCGGCGCACTGGAGCACAGCGTGCGCATGTTCCAGGGCGGTGACGAGGTGAACATCGAGCAGGCGCTGATGCAGTCTCGCCTGCAATGGGCCACCCGTTGCTCACTGGCCAAGGCCATGAGCGCCTTGCACACCCGACTGCTGAACACCAATGACCTGTTCGCACTGGAGCAGGACCTGGCTGCGCGCAGCGCCGGCCTGTTCGAGCCCGTCGTGCGGCCAGCGGCCTTCGACCGCACACTGGAACGCTACCGCGCCGTGCACAAGCTGCTGGAAGACCAGCACGCATTCTTGAGCCGAGGCAGCAATGAATGGATGCGGGAAGGCACGCTAAAACTGGGACCGGCCTACCAGGACATGCTGCAACGCATCGAGCGCACCCACCTGCTGGGGCCCGAGGTCGTGCAGCAGTTACGCAACCAGTCGGGCGCAGCGTTTGCGGAGTTCCGCCGCCAGTTCGAGCAGACCTTCGGCAGCCAGGGTGCGCCGGGCATTGTGTGGATCGCGTCCGAGCAACGCTTCGGGTTGTCGGCGGAGCGTGCGGCAATACGCAATGGACTGGGCGGGCTGTTAAAGGCTTCGTTCATGAGCGAAGAACCTGCGCCCGCCAAGGGAGCGCGAGAGACCACTTCACTGCCGAAGATCCTGGAAGAAGCTCGCAAGCTGGCCGCAGAGCGCGCCCGCGTGCAGGCTGAGGTGGTGCCCGTCTTCCCGGAGGCTGCGCGGCCCGTCGTCACGCGCGTCGTCGACCTTCGGGTTTCGGAGATGATTTATCAGAAGGCCTATCGCACGCTCAAGGCCAACCTGCCGGAGGATGCGCAGGCACCGCTGGACCCCGCCACCTTCCGCGCGCAACGCGATCAGGTGCTCGCCCTGCAGGCCGTGCTGAAGGAAACCGGGGGCCGGTGGTTCGGCGACCGCCTCGTCGCCACTGTGGATGGCGAGGTGTTGCGCCGGCTGGCATTGCTGCAGGAGGACATGCGCCAGTTGCCGCTGCAAGACGCAAGGCTGGACAACTTTGGGTGGTGGCAGGGCGAGCCGATTGGCATTGCGCAGGTTGCGGGTGCTGAAGGTGCGGGTCAACCGTCGCTTGGCAAGTCAGCCATGCGACTGGCCTCGCTGGTACAGAAGGCGCGAGGCTTGCAAACCTTGGGCAGCCTTGCACTCGCTTCGGATCCGGCGGCCATGAAGTGGCAACAGTTGCAGTCGGAGCTGGAGCGCTACAACGCACGGTCGTCCGACAGCAGCTTGTTGCGCATGGAGCGGTATCTCGCTGCGCTCGGCACGGACTTGCGGCGGGAGAATTGCACGGAGCGGTTGTCGGCCGCTATGGTGCCGCCCGCGCATGAGGATGTCATTTCGCAGCGGCAGGTGCAGGTGCATCAGGCTTTGAGCGGCCGGTGCACGGAGCTGGGTGGGGCGGGCCTGGCTCAATAAGTGTTAACGCTTGCGCGGAGGCTTTTCGGGTCCCGCGGAGGCGGGAATCCAGCAACTGTTTTGACCGTCAAGCGGCCACCACCCGGAAGGGTAGCCGTCGACCGCCTGGCAGTCCTGGTTGTGTTCGAGGGCGGCTCGCGTACCGACTTCAGGCTGTCGGAATTTCAAAGACCCCGTGGTGTAGCCACTCTGTAGAGAGCCTTCTTGGGTACCCTTGCCGCGGCGTGTTGGGCCCGCGCCTAAAATGCCGAGGCGGAGGGAAACTCATGAAAGCAGTAAAGCAGGCGCTCCGGGCCGTCGCCCAAAAAGTCGCGCCTGATGTCATGCATCGGCGCGCCATTGACTGGGCGGCTGCCCGAGAGGCAGAGTTGCGACTGCTACCGTTCCTGTGTCGGCCCGGCACCATCGCGGTAGATGTCGGCGCCAACATTGGCCTCTACCTCGAGCACCTGCTGCCGCTCGCCGGCCACGTGATGGCCTTCGAGCCCAATCCAACAATGGCGGAAGTGGTGCGCAGGTTTTACCCGCAGGCGCAACTCGAACCAGTGGCACTTGCGGACAAAGAGGGGCGCGCCGAATTTCGCATGCCGGCGGGGAACGCGTCATGGGGCACGCTGGCCACAACAAACCAGCTGGAGATGGCGCAGGTGCCGATAGAGAGCTTTGCCGTTCCGATGCGAACGCTAGATAGCTATGGGCTGCACGGCCTCGGGTTCGTCAAGATCGACGTCGAAGGTTTTGAGGAGGCGGTTGTGGCCGGCGCCGTGCAGACGCTGCAGCGCGAACGACCGAACCTGTTGATCGAAATCGAGGAGCGTCACAACCCCGGGTCGGTGCACCGCATGGCGGACACGCTGGGTGGCCTTGGCTACTCGGCCTTTTTCCTAAGCGACGGCGAGCTGCAGCCGTTTGCACGGTTCGATCTGACCCGCGATCAACCCAAAGCAAATGTAGGCCTGGGCGGCAAGCAGGGGCGGTACATCAATAACTTCATGTTCGTTCCGGCGTTCCGCGCCGTCGAATTCACCGAAGCCCTCCAGCCGCGCACTGATCACCGCCTGGTAAAATAGCGCGCATCCGCACGGCGTCACCAACTGGCGCCCCTCGTACGAGCGCCGCGGTGCGCCCGAGGGGACCATTCAGCGCTGAATCGTGCTGGTGGGCAACGCCTCCTACTCGATCTACGTGACCGCAGGTTCGTGGCGGGACCCGTTAAGCGGTTGTGGGCCGGCGCATTCCACGGCCGCTATCCGCTACTGATGATCTTGGCCATCGTGGTTGGCTCAATCGCCCTCGTCCGGCGTCCTATCGCTAGGTGTAGCAACCGGTGCTGCCGCTCAAGTGGCGTCGTGGTCTGCAGCTGCCCAGTCGACGCCAAGTCCGCATAGGGCCTAGCGGCCGTTCGTAATTTCGAACTTGTGGAGCGTGGTCGCGCCTTCGCCGAACCCGATCTCATTGCCGAACGAGATCCCATTGATGATCTCGTCCCCGCGCAGCAGAGATCGCCGCAGCATCAGTTCGAAGAACGGCCCGAGGGATATTGACCCGCGGAGCATTGGCTGCTTGGCCACGAACGAAACCACCTTCCACTTGCCGTAGCTCGTTTCGTCGACGTACAGGTCGAACTTCCGACCATCAATGGTGACCGTGTCTTGGCGTTTTCGCGGGATGTCCCACTCGTGCTTGTCCAGCCAGATCATCACTTCGTGCGTGAGCTGGGTTCGCGGCTCCTTCGGGTGCTGCTCCCGCGACATCCAGATGTCCAATGCCAAGTTGTGCGTTCCCGATCCCCGCGATGTGACTGCGAAGTCGGCAGCCAGTTTGCCCGACGCGGTGGCGAGCATCGGCAACGGGCTACCGGCGGAATACTGACCGTCCCAATCCCACCCGACAGTAACGTGCGGGTACGACTTCACGCGCCCCTTCCCTCGTTGGAAGTTGGACCACTCCCACTTAATGGTGTCGCCGTCAACGCTGATGCACTGGCGGTAACCCTTGACTGGGTCGCCTTTCTCGGACGTGCCCCAGACGTTGTTGAAGACATTCACGGCGGCGCGCCGGAAGACCGCCTGGTCGTCGCAGGACACGGAAGGTTCTGCCGCTCCGACGCAAAGGGGCAACAATGCAGCAGCGATTGCGGCGGTGATCGTGCACATGCCAGGCGGCTTCGGCAGGCGGGCGGAGCGGCGGATTTCCATGGCGTAGCTTTCAGCGTAACTTCAAGGCTTGGCAGCACAGCTTCCCAATCGGAGCCGCCGCGCCATCATCAGGCTGCACGAGCCTTGCCAACAAACTTAGGTGCAAACATTCAAGGGCTCCCATGCAACCGGATTCAGGAAAGCCTGGATTCTCGCCGCCGCGGGAGTGACGATTATCGCAACCCCTCTGCCACCGTCGGATACCAGAGCTTCACCCGCAGCTCATTCTTGAGGCGGTCGTTCCTCAGCCTCCGCGACTCACTCATGAAACTCAGCAGCATCAGTGACAGCTGCTCCTGCGCCGTCCACCTCGCCACTCGCGGCGGCCTGGGCAACCCATACAAATCCGCAGCCACGTCGAAGTAATCCCCCATCTTCAACTCGGTGTCATCACTCGCGTTGTAGACGCGTTGCGGCGCGCCGCGCCACAACGCCGCGAACACCGCCCGCGCGAGATCGTTCGCATGGATGTGATTCGTGTAGACGTCGTCCTGCGCCTGCAGCACCGGCGTGCCTTTGATCAGGCGATCTCGCGGGGTACCGCCAGCGCGATCGGGCGCGTAGATCCCGGGAATCCGCAGCACACTCACGCGCGCACCGGTGCCCCGCCCAAAGAAGCGAACCTGCCGTTCCGCATCCACGCGCCTCTGCGCGCGAGGGGTGCGAGGATCCACCGGGCGAGACTCGGACACCCACCCGCCCTGGCAGTCTCCGTACACGCCGCTGGTGGAGCCATACACCAGTGCAGCTGGAGGCGTGCGCAAACGAAGCACCCGCAGCAATGCTTGTGTACGCACGTCACGCCACCATTCCTGCCGCGGCTCGCCGGGTGGTGGCGCCAGGTGCACCACGCGGTCCGCGATGCCCGCAAGCCGCGCCAGCGTGCTGGGCGCATCCAGGTCACCTTGCAACGGAACAATGCCGCGCTGGCGCAATTCAGGCACGCGCGCCGGACTGGACGTAAGCGCGAGCACGCGAACGCCAGGCGCCAAGGCCTGGGCAACACGCACGCCGACGTCGCCACAGCCGACGATCAGCACGCGGGTTCGGCGAAAACGGCTGGGCAATGCGCCGAGGGGGGTCTGGTTTGAGGGCAAAATCAGAGTCGAACTAGACCGAGCGCTCTCAGGATACCTAAAGCATGACCGCCACCCCGGCCGCCGGCCCCTTCCAAGTCACGGTGCAACCCAGCGGCCGTACCTTCAGCGTGGACGGCGGCGAAGCCATCCTGCCCGCGGCCATCCGCCAAGGCATCGGCATGCCCTACGGCTGCAAGGACGGGGCATGTGGTTCCTGCAAATGCAAGAAGCTCGAAGGCACGGTCATCCACGGTCCCCATCAAACGAAGGCGCTCTCACCGGAAGAAGAAGCCAAGGGCCTGGTGCTGACCTGCTGCGCGGTGCCGCAGTCCGACATCGTGCTGGAGTCCCGCCAGGTCACCGACGAAAGCGCTTTCCCCATCCGCAAGATGCCCTCGCGCGTGACGTCGCTGGAGAAGGTGTCGCACGACGTGATGATCGTCAAGCTGCAACTGCCGGCCAACGACACGATGCGTTATCACGCGGGGCAGTACGTGGAGTTCATCCTGCGCGATGGCGCCCGGCGGAGTTACTCCATGGCGAATGCACCCCACAACGGCCCGGGCGTGGAACTGCACATCCGGCACATGCCGGGCGGCAAGTTCACCGACCACGTGTTCACCGCGATGAAGGAAAAGGAAATCCTGCGGGTGGAAGGCCCCTTCGGCAGCTTCTTCCTGCGAGAGGACTCCGAAAAGCCGATGGTGCTGCTGGCCTCCGGCACCGGTTTCGCGCCGATCAAGGCGTTGATCGAGCACCTGCACATGAAGGGCAGTCAACGGCCGGCCACGCTGTACTGGGGTGGCCGGCGGCCGTCGGACCTGTACATGGATGCTTGGGTGAAGGAGAAGCTGGCGGAGATGCCGACGCTCAACTACGTGCCGGTCATTTCGAACGCAATGCCCGAGGACAACTGGACGGGCCGCACGGGCTTTGTCCACAAGGCGGTGATGGAGGATTTTCCGGATCTGTCCGGACACCAGGTCTATGCCTGCGGGGCGCCGATCGTGGTGGATTCAGCCCGCGCCGAGTATTCAGCGCATTGCAGGCTGCCGCCCGAAGAGTTCTATGCCGACGCCTTCACCACGGAGGCGGACAAGCACGGAGGCTGATCAGCGATTAGCTGGTCAGCGCCCAAGCCAGCGCGGTCCACACGCCGAGCGACAACAAGCCGCCGAGCCAGAACGACGGGCTGACCAGCAGGCCCGGGCCTTCATCGGCGACATAAGACGATTCCCGGACCTCCTGGCCCGCAAGGATCAGCCTCTCGACGCGCCAGCCAGCGCGAGGCATGGTTTCGGTGCTGAAATTGGCCATGTGTCTCCTTTGTTCGCGCCTTCCATCAGAACGCCCTGGTTGCAAGGGTCCTGTAAGAAAGCACGCACGCGGAGCGTAGGCGATGTTTGTCAGTGCTGACCTACCGGACGGGATGAACGGTTGAGCTCACGGGGTGATTGGGGCTCCTTGTGATGCGCATTCGCCACGATTGGCGACAATCACGCCCCATGACTACCCGCCGACACCTCCTTCTTTCCTCCCTCGGATCCGCCGCTGCACTGGCCGCGCCCGCCGTCCTGGCCCAAGCCAACCGCCCCATCCGGCTGATCGTCCCCTACGCCGCCGGCGGCCCGATCGACGTCACCGCGCGTGTGCTGGCCGAGCGCGTCAAAGACAGCCTGGGCACCGTGATCATCGAAAACCGCCCGGGCGGCGGCGGCAACATCGGGGCGGATGCCGTTGCCAAGGCCGCGCCCGACGGCACCACGATCGGGATCTCCGCGGTGGCCACGCATGCCATCAATCCGTGGCTGTTCTCCAAGATGCCGTACGACGCGGTGAAAGACTTTGCTGCCATCACCCAGATGGTGCGCGTGCCCAACGTGCTGGTGATGAACGCGGACACGGCCGCGCGCCTGAAGATCAACTCCTTGCGTGACCTGATCGCGTACGCCAAGGCCAACCCGGCGAAGTTGAACTACGGCAGCGGCGGCAATGGCAGTGCGGGCCACCTGGCAGGCGAGATGTTCAAGCGAGACGCAGGTATCTTTGCCGTCCACATCCCGTACAACGGCGGCAATCCGGCGCAACTGGCCCTGCTCTCGGGGCAGGTGGACTTCAACTTCGATAACCTGGCCACCGCGGCACCGAACATCCGCGGCGGCAAGCTGAAGGCGCTGGCCGTGACCACGCTGAACCGTTCGCCGAACTTGCCGGACGTTCCGCCAGTGGCGGAAACCCTCAAGGGCTTTGCGATCGACACCTGGTGGGGCCTGGTGGCGCCGGCAGGCACGCCTCGCGACGTGGTGGAGAAATTGAACCAGGCTTTCGTGGCGGCGCTGAACTCGCCGGAAGCGAAGACTCGCTTTGCAGGGTTGATGGCGGAGCCTGTACCGACCACGCCGGAGGAGTTCGCCAGTTTCATGCGTGGTGAACTCACCAAATACGAAAAAGTCGTGAAGGCATCGGGCGCAAAGGTCGATTGATAGCTGAGCCGCGGCTCCTACGTCGCTTGTGAGATTTGTCTGACACGGCCCGGATGAGCCGGGTTGCACATTGAAACCCAAGCACAACGGTGAGGGAGCCCGCCATGTGGACACAGCGCACACTCTTGGGGTTGGTCATCGGGTCGATGGTGGCGTTCGCTGGCGCGGCCGACACGGGCTCGCTGCGCTGGCGCGGTGAGGGGAGTTCATCCCTCGGCCTGCGCGCGGGAGCCGCTGACTTTCGCGTGCCTTGCGGGTCCGTGGCGGTCCCATGTGAAGGCGGCAGCACCTCCACCCTCCTCTACTCGAGCGCCAGCGCGCCTCGTTCCATCAGCATGCAGGTGGGCAACCTGGATGCGGGCTTCACGCCGCGCATGGCGCGCCCCCAAGGCATGAACATCAGCTTGGTCGGCAAGACCGGCGTCGCACCGGACCTCGGGGTGTATGGGCGCGTGGGGACGTTCTTCGGAAAGTCCGGTCCGTCCTTGACGCCTTCCAGCCACGGCGAAGGCTCGGGCCTGTCGTACGGAATGGGCGTGAGCTTCGAGTTGTCGCGGAGGGCATCGGCGAGCGTCGGGGTGGACAGCTATGACTTTCGGACTGCGACGGGGGAGTCGCAGGTGAGGGCGGCGAGTCTTGGGTTGCAGTGGCGCTACTAGCGCCAGAGCCACAGAACGGCCGGCTCACAGCTGATGGCGATACTGCTCCCCCTTAAGAGGTGCGGCTCAACCTGCGTTCCACTACTGGCCATGCCGGCGCACCAACTGACGAATTGCCCCACAGATGAACAATGTGTTGGTTACCAAGTACCTTCGCCAGAGCCGTCTAGGCTCGCTTCCTAGGCGGTGAAGCCATTCAAGTCCGGCATCTTGCATCCAGTGCGGTGCTCGCTTGATTCGACCCGCGTGATAGTCGAAGGCCGCGCCCACCCCCACCATCACTGCATTGACTGCATGTTTGTGCTCGTGCATCCAGGTTTCTTGCTTTGGACAACCCAAGCCGACCCACACAACTCCTGCTCCTGACTTATTTATTTGATCACTGATTGCCCGATCCTCCTCTTGCGAAAGAGCTCGGAAGGGCGGAGATATCGCGCCGGCTATTGACAAGTTTGGATACCATCTTCTTAGATTTTCTTGGAGAAGCTCAAGGGTTTCCAGTTCCGCGCCGTAAAGGAATACTGAGACACCCGCCTCCGCTGCAGACTCGCAGACTTTTAGCATCAAATCCGGCCCATTTATGCGTAGCTGATCGGTATACCCTTGGCGCCTGAGCATCCACGCAACTGGCGCGCCGTCTGGCGTTGCAAAATCCGCGTTGTCCAAGATTTCGTGGAACCTCTGATCGTGAGCGGCTGTCACGACTGAATGAGCGTTGCAAATACAGACGTAGCGACTCTCCCGACGGTTCGCCCAAGTCAATATTTGAGCGATGACCTCGTTCCACGTGCATGCATCTATTCGAGTGGACAACACCGGCAAACGGCGCCGCGAATTAACCAGCAAATCCATAAGTATTCTCCACCACCTTTGCCCAAGTCTGCTCCGCCGCATACAAGCGGGCGCTCCGTGAAAGACTCGCTCGCGCATCAGGGTCCAACAGCAACTGCTCGATTGTCGAGGCAAGTTTCAACTCGTCGTTAGCCGGGACCAACTGACCGGTAACACCTGGAATGAGGGCGTCCGAAACTCCGCCCAGATCCGTGCCGACAGAGGGCAAGCCAAACGACGCCGCCTCCAAGTAAACAAGTCCGAACCCTTCAACTTCGCCCTTGAACCCCGGCTGCGCTGCCAAGCAGAACAAATCAGCGGCCGTAAACGCAGCATCTATCACTCTGCGAGGCACAGCCCCCATCCACCGCGCTTGAACATAAGACCCCACGCTCGCCTGGCGAACCTGCTCAACATAGTGAGGATCGTCCGCGGGCCCACATATCAGCCACGTAATCCTTTTCGCAAGAGAGGGGTCGAGCGAGGATAGAGCACGAGCTAAATGGTGATGCCCTTTGCGCGGCACCACTCGTCCAACCGTCAAAACGATCAAGTCGCAGCCCTCCATACCGAGTTCTGCCCTCGCTAATGTTTGATTTTCGATCCGAGGGGGCGTAACCACACCAAGGGGCACAGTTCTGAGGTCTAACCTAGCGGACTCAGGAAAAGATTTCGTGAGCAAGGCAGTGGTATAGCGACTGTTGGTAACTGGGGTCAGCCAAGTTCTCCAAAAGCCCGAAATGTCTAGTGCAAGACGCCGCGGCCGCCGCCGCATGAAGTTCACTTCGGTACCGTGAAAGGTCGCGAAGCACTTTGCTCGGTTGCGGAAGGGAGACAACGCAAGCGGAATATAGAAGGGCCAATCTACAGCATGCACTATGTCAGCGTCCCGATGTTCCATCCAAACACGCCACATCAGCATCAGTTTCAAAGCCGCGGCGGCAGCACTATGCCGCCCACCGCCAAATCTGCGGATTTCAAATGAATAATTCGCGTCCTCAGGATGTTGCGCAGTCCCATAGTCGGGCGCAACAAGGATGACGCGATGACCAGCCTTAGCGGCAGCTGACGCGATGGCCAGTGCATAAGCGCCTATCCCACCGTGCACGGGCGGAAACTCACTAGTAGCCAGAACGATTTTCATAACGACTACCGCTTTGCCTCCGCCCCCAAGCTCGTCGAACTGGCCTGTGCCAGAGACTGGCCAATGTCGTTGCTCATACCCGCAACCGGCATCTCACGACGATTAACCACGGCTTAAACCCTCCGCGTAAGCGCGCCAGCCTGAACTGGGTATGTGATCAACATCAACAGCACCCATGTAAGTAGCATAGTTTTGCCGCCCAAACCCTGAGACCCTGATATCCCTATGATGAAAAAAAATACCAGGTACTTGTGAGGGACAGGATTGCGCGACAATATCTTGAAGAGCAGCGAAAAAAGTGCATATGTCGCGAGGATCGTCCAGACGACGCCGAAGCTTAAAATCCAAGCGATCCACGTCACTTCGATTCCGAAATTGGTATCAAAGAGCTCCATAAGCTCGACCCTCCTGGTAGCATTGATACCCCACAGCCATTCAGATGGTGCCAGCGTGGTCAACAAGGCAAACGCAGCCAGCCGGGACTCCGTACTTGCGGCCGCACCTTGGCCACCAAGAAATCGATCGATTGTGGACTGCGAAAAGTCTGCCGTCGCTAACAACCAAGTAGAGGCCACAAGTACAACCAAGATCAGGATGCGCCGCACTGTGGTGGAACCCGATTTACTAGTGCCGCGTGGGCCGAACAAAATTATCCATACTGCGAAAAATGCAGTAATCACAATTACTAGTCGACTTCCGAAGGCAATTAACGCTGCGAGGTGAATTAGCAACTCGCCGGTAATGAGCGTGCGACTCCGGACGTTCAAGGCCACGGAATAGAGCACGCGATATAGCAAATACAGGGCAGTTAGCCCTGCGAGCATCGATGAAGGTAAGGCATGACCGACGATGCCTATCGCCCGCTGCTCGGTCTCAATCAAGATGCCGCCGGCCACACGAGGTAACATAGTGCTGCCGTCCAAAATTTCGTAAATGCCGACTACTGAGTTGGCCAATACGAGCAATCTAAGGGTCCGATACAGCAGTCGCATTGCTTTACCCGGCAAGCGTTGGGCCACGTGGAGCGCGAGCAAGGGGGTAAGCAGTGACACGGCCACCACCGATACAGAGTAGCGCATCGCGAGACAATACACACACAGTCCGACACCGCCGGCAATGCAGTTACGTAGAGCGCGATTTGAGACAAAGTGCGCGCGATTTTTCAGACGGAACAGTACTGCACCCATGAAAATGGCTGCGTAAAAATACGTGGCTGGGTGGACTTTTAGAAATTGGGATCCCTCAGACTCGCTATACCCAATTCCCAAGGCGAATAGAAGATTTGGTGAAATGATAAAGCTCGCGATGGTCGCAAGCAAGAATAACGAGCCAACAATCATCTCAACCCTTCGGCGGCCTCCTCATCGCGTTGCGAACTGCACGCCTGCCTTCTGGACTTAGCCATGTAGCGAAAAGAAGGTACGCGAATGAGGAGGCAGTGATTTGAAAAAGTACCCCGCCTAACGTCGCTGCTTGCCCCACCAGCCAGGTTCCACCCGCACTCAACCCTGCGACAGCTGCCAAGACAGTAATTCGCAACAATGGAAGCGAAAAACCGAAACTCTGGTGCGCAAGGATTGCCATGACCATCAGCACGGCACTGCAGGCCACAACTGGTCCGACTAGCAGTGCCGAATACCCATACGGCATTAGTGCAAGTGCCAAGGCAATACTTGCAGCCGCTTCAATGAGACCTGCTACCGCAAGCGAGCCGGTTTTCTTCGCGAGAAGAAACGCTTGATCGACGGTGTGCGAGCGAAGGAACTTAACTGCAGCCAAGGCCAACGCAAGAGGAAAGACCCGATCAAGCACGCCAGCGTATTGACCAGGCAGCACGAAAGACAGGGCTGTGGCTCCAAAAGTCCCGAGAATACACAGCGCCGGCAACAAGAAGAACATCAAAAGGAGTGCGTTCTTCGAGAGCTGCAGCATGCCCGCGGCAAGTCCTCCAGTATTTGCTTCACGCACCGCGATAGGGAACGCACCGGCTGTGACTACCATGACCACCACACTCATCATCCGAATTCCTAACGAGAGTGACAACGAGAAAAAGCCGGTAAAGGCAATGCCCCACAAAGCCTCGCTCACAAATCTCTGGAAGTTGAGAGTGACAAAAGTCAAGCCGGCGCTGGCTGCCGCGGGCACTCCATAGACTGCGGCCAGTCGAAGCGTGGTAAGTGCTGACCCTTCTTTGGCTTGAGACACATTAGGACGCGCTCCATAGCGGGAAGCCGCTCCCGTAAAAAGCAGATTCCCAACTGCCAACCCCAGTAACGTAGCGTCTACTGTTCCTGCGAAGTGTGCTCCAATAGCTCCCAACGCGACCCCTGCGCCGCTTCCGCCAATCTGCACCGACGAGTAATTCCAAGGGTCTGATAACGCCCGGAATCGTTCTGAACTATAGACCTGATAAGACCGCGCCAGTGCATACAGACCCGCACTAAGCAGATTCAAACCAGATGCTAGCGGGAACATAATCGTCATTAACAGCAGCGCCGCGGTTAATTGCGCCACCAAGCAACCGACTAGTACCCGGACCTCAGCCTTCCCCAAATGCTCTGCATCGGAACTGATAGAGCGCAACACATACTGGGCCCACCACAGAACAAACGCGCAGTACGTGCCCTCCTGTATCGCGAAGATGATAGTTATTTCTCCCACCTGAGCCGGCGTGAGGACGCGTGCCCATAGAAAGAGCGCTATCAGTTGTATGGCCGGCGCAGCCAGTTGTGCCGGCACATACGATGCTGTAGTGCGCATCAGCATCAGAAAGTACCACAGTACGCTGCCGACAAGATTTTTTGTGCCGTTCCCTCCGAAAATTCGGAACGAGCTTTCCGCCGCAATTCCTCGGATACGCGGACCCAATCGCCAGACATCCAAATGCTCTCAATCACAGCCGCGTAGGCGTCTGGCGACCAGTCTCTGACGATAAGGCTTGAATTGCCAAGCACCTCTTCGTTGAAGCCAAAATTAGACGCCACCGGTACAACGCCAGCGGCCATGGCTTCATTCAAAGCATTTGAATGGCCTTCACGAGGTTCTCGCGTAGGAAACAGGAAAAAATGCTGATGCGACAGCAACTCTTGTAGCGCCGGCCGATCCGCTGGAGGCAGCACGCGAACTCTGCCGCCTAGTTGCGAGGTTGCGATCAATCCGCGCACATGCGCAATGTAGTCGGGCGACCCCGAACCGATTATATCGCAGGTGAAATCAACATTAAGTCGAGTGCAGATCTCAAGTATGAACTCAATGTTTTTCGCAGCGCTAATTCGTCCGAAATAGATGAGCCTCAGTGGGGGGCGAGGTAAGCCCTGCTCCGCTCGCTGAATGAACTCGGAGTTCAGCAAGAAATTGGGGTAATGATAGATTTTTGCATGCGGAATCAATTTTCTTAGAAAGTCGAGGTATCGACTACCTTGGACAAGCACGGAATGCGCACGCGAAACAGCAAAGCGGAAGACCGCGCGGTAAATCCAATGACCTTGCTGATAAAACTCAACGACTCCGCCGGCGCGAAGCTCCAGCACGGTTTGTCGCCGCAAGCAAAGAGCCGCCGCAACATAGACGGCTTCCAGATAGATTGAATTTCCATAGAAGCTGGTTACGTGAAGTCGGCTACCCCTCTCGCGAAGCAAACCCGCAACGCAATTAAGGAGCACTCTCCCGTTTCCAGAAACATAGCGAATCCAACCGCCAAAGCCAGCTTTCCGGAGCACTTTAGGCATGCGGCGCACCTCGTATCCGATACCGGCTAACGTTTGAAGTGTCCGCTCGTTTCCCGATTCACCTCCACCCACCGTAGTTCGACCATCCTTAAGTGGTCCGTAGAAGAAAACGATCTGAGGCATGGTTCGCAAAATTAATTCAACATGCCAAGGTTGCACAGGACCGTCGTACTAGTTTCGATAGATTGAATGTCCCGAAACGTCGTGAGTAGGACTACTCCCCCAAATAAGCCGCCCGCACCTTCGGATCATTCAACATCTCCTTCGCATCCCCGCTCATGCTGATGACGCCCGACTCCATCACATAGGCGCGATCGGCGATCTCCAGGGCCCGGCTGGCGTTCTGCTCCACCAGCAGGATGGTCACGCCCTGCGCATGCACGTCGCGTACCACTTCGAAGATCTTGTCCACCATGATGGGTGACAGGCCCATGGACGGTTCGTCCATCAGCAGCACCTTGGGGCGGCTCATGAGGGCGCGGCCCATGGCCAGCATCTGTTGCTCGCCGCCGGACATGGTGCCCGCTAGCTGGTCCTTCCGCTCCTTCAGGCGCGGGAAGATCGTGAACACCTTTTCCATGTCGTGCGCAATTCCCGCTTTGTCCCTGCGGATGTGCGCACCCATCTGCAGGTTCTCGGTGATGGTCATGCGGGTGAAGACGCCGCGGCCCTCCGGCACCATGGCCAGGCCTTCCTTGACCAGCTCCCAGGGGCCGCGGCCCTTGATGCTGTTGCCCAGGTACTGGATGTCGCCATCCTTCAGCGGCAGCAGGCCGGTGATGGCCTTCATGGTGGTGGTCTTGCCGGCGCCATTGGAGCCGATCAGCGTGACCAGCTCGCCCTCTCGCACCTCGAATTCCACGCCCTTCACTGCCTGGATGCCGCCGTAAGCGACCTTCAGCCCGCTGACTTTCAGGAGCGTCTGGCTCATTGCTGTTCTCCGGTCGCCACGGCGGCCGGCGCGCCGTCGTTGGTGGCCTTGTGGCTGTGGCCCAGGTAGGCCTCGATGACCTTCGGGTCGCGCTGCACTTCGTAGGGCGAGCCCTCGGCGATCTGCTTGCCGTAATCCAGCACGGTGACGCGATCGCACAGGCCCATCACCAGCTTCACGTCGTGCTCGATCAGCAGGATGGTGCGGCCGTCCTTGCGGATGCGGTCGATCAGCTCGCGCAGCACCACCTTTTCGGTTGTGTTCATGCCGGCCGCGGGTTCGTCCAGTGCGATCAGCTGTGGGTCCGTCGCCAGCGCGCGGGCGATCTCCAGCCGGCGCTGGTCTCCATACGACAGCGTGCGGGCCTTGTACTCGGTGAATTTGCCGATGCCCACGTAATCCAGCAGTTCCTGCGCGCGGGTGGCGATGGCCCGCTCTTCCGCCACGAAGGTCTTGGTGCGCAGCATGGCGCCCATCAAGCCGGACTTGGTGCGGATGTGACGGCCGACCATCACGTTTTCCAGCGCGGTCATGTCGGCGAACAGGCGGATGTTCTGGAACGTGCGGGCGATGCCGGCCTTCGCCACCTCGTGCACCGCGCTGGGGACGTAGGGCTGGCCGGCCAGCTCGAAACTGCCGCTGTCCGGCGTGTACAGGCCGGTGATGACGTTGAAGAAGGTGGTCTTGCCGGCGCCGTTGGGGCCGATCAAGCCATAGACCTGGCCACGCTCGATGGTGAGGCCCACGTCCTGCAGGGCCTGCAGGCCGCCGAAGCGCTTGGAGATGCCGGCGACGCGGAGAACGACTTCTGCCATGTGTCCGCTCCCCTTACTTGCCGTTTTCGGTGCGCAGCACCTTGCCGTGCTCCGCCGTCGGCCACAGGCCGCGCGGGCGCATCAGCATGACGATGATCATGGCCAGGGCGATGAGCAGCTGGCGCAGGATGGACGCGTCCAGCCGGCCACCGGTGAGCGACTGCAGGTCCAGCACGCCCGACACCCAGCGCAGCACTTCCGGCAGCGCCGACAGCAGCACCGCCCCCAGGATGACACCGGGCAGGTGCCCGATGCCGCCCAGCACCACCATGGCGACGATCATCACCGACTCCATCAGGCTGAACGACTCCGGCGAGACGAAGCCCTGGAAGGCCGCGAACATGGTGCCGGACACGCCGCCGAAGGTGGCGCCCATGCCGAAGGCCAGCAGCTTCAGGTTGCGGGTGTTGATGCCCATGGCCTTGGCCGCGATCTCGTCTTCGCGGATGGCCATCCAGGCGCGGCCGATGCGCGAGACCTCGAGGCGGTGCGAGATGATGACGCTGACCACCACCAACGCCAGGAACAGGTAGTAGTAGAGCGTGACCGAGTTGATGGTGTACGTCTCGGTCACGTCCAGCGGCCGACCGAGGTTCAGGCCGGGGATGCCCAGGATGTCCCACTTGCCCAGGGTGATCGAATCGATCTGGCTCACGCCCTTGGGCCCGTTGGTCAGGTTGACCGGGTGGTCCAGGTTGTTCAGGAACACCCGGATGATTTCGCCGAAGCCGAGCGTGACGATGGCCAGGTAGTCGCCGCGCAACTTGAGGGTGGGCGCGCCCAGCAGGATGCCGAAGAACCCCGCCACCCCTGCCGCCAAGGGAATGGTCAGCCAGATGGAGGTGTGCAGGCCGTTGGGGAACATCTGCGCGAACCACGGGAAGTTCTCGGACAGGTGCGGCGACGCCATCAAGGCGTACAGGTAGGCGCCGATGGCGAAGAAGGCGACGAAGCCCAGGTCCAGCAGGCCGGCGTAGCCCACCACGATGTTCAGGCCGATGGCCAGCAGGATGTACAGCAGCGCCGTGTCTGCGATGCGCACCCAGAAATTGCCGGCCGACTGCAGCAGCAACGGCAGGATGCACAGCGCCAGCGCGGCCAGCACGTAGACGACGGTCTTGTTCTGCTTGGTGATCATGGCTTGCCTCCGTCAGGCGCGGTCGGCGACGCGTTCGCCCAGCAGGCCGGAAGGCCGCAGCGTCAGCACCACGATCAGCACGATGAAGGCGAAGATGTCGGAGTAGTGGCTGCCCAGCACGCCGCCGGTGAGCGCGCCCAGGTAGCCGGAGCCGATGGATTCGATCAGCCCCAGCAAGACGCCGCCGAGCACGGCGCCGCCCAGGTTGCCGATGCCGCCGAATACCGCTGCGGTGAAGGCTTTCAGGCCGGGCAGGAAGCCCATGGTGTGCTGCACCGTGCCGTAGTTGGAGGCGTACATCACCCCGGCGATGGTGGCCAGCACGGCGCCGATGATGAAGGTGGCGGAGATGACGGTGTCGGGCTTCACGCCCATGAGGGCGGCGACGCGCGGGTTCTCGGAGGTGGCGCGCATCGCGCGGCCCAGGCGGGTGTAGTTCACCAGGTACATCAGCACGGCCAGCGAGATGGCGGTGACGCCCAGGATCATGATCTGCGTGGGCGTGATCACCGCGCCGGCCACGTTGATGGGGGCGGCCGGCAGCAGCGTCGGGTACGGCTTGTAGTTCGGCTTGAAGATGATCATGGCCAGCGTCTGCAGCAGGATCGACATGCCGATGGCGGTGATCAATGGCGCCAGCTTGGGGCTGTTGCGCAGCGGCCGGTAGGCGACCTTCTCGATGACGAAGTTCAGGGTGGCGGCAACCACGCAGGATATGAGGGTGGCCAGCAGCAGGATCATCCACCCGGGGACGCCGGGCATGGCCTCTCGCGCGGTGCCGATGATCGCCCAGCTGGTGAGCGCGCCCACCATCAGCACCTCGCCGTGGGCGAAGTTGATCAGGTTGATGATGCCGTACACCATGGTGTAGCCCAGGGCTACCAGTGCGTACATGCTGCCCAGGACCAGACCGTTGATGATCTGCTGAAGCAGGATCTCCATAGAGGTTTTCTCCAGTTTCTTTGCGCGTTGCGTGGCGGTTCTTGCGTCCGCCTTCGTGGGGCGTTCCACCATCTAGCAAAAAACCCGCCAAGCGCGATCCACAGGCGGGTTGTACGGGGCGGATTGTAATGGCCGAGGCTGGCGGGGCCCACATGGCGGACTAGGGGTTTGTCCCTTTTCAAATGACGCTTCGCAATGGGATGTCGATGGCGCTCACCGGGGTTCGCCTGCGGGCTCACCGCCGGCCTACGGGTTCCGGCTCCTTTTACTCCGAGACATACTTACGCCCGGAATGGACCTCTTCACCACCTCGCCGAAGCCGCCCCTGGCCGAGCTGATCCGGCCCAAGACCATCGACGAGGTGGTGGGGCAGCGACACCTGCTCGGCCCCGGCAAGCCCCTGCGGCTGGCCTACGAGGCCGGGAAGCTGCACTCGTTCATCCTCTGGGGACCTCCGGGAGTCGGCAAGACGACCCTCGGCCGGCTGGCCGCCTCCGCGACCAACAGCAATTTCATCTCCGTGTCCGCCGTCCTGGCCGGGGTCAAGGACATCCGCGCGGCGATCGAGGATGCGCAGGCATCGCTCGACCGCGACGGCAAGAGCACGGTGCTGTTCGTCGACGAAATCCACCGCTTCAACAAGGCGCAGCAGGACGCCCTGCTCCCGCATGTGGAGTCCGGCCTGCTGACGCTGGTGGGTGGAACGACCGAGCATCCCGGCATCGAGGTCAACAACGCGCTGCTGTCCAGGGCGCAGGTCTACACGCTCACGCCGTTTTCCAGCGAGGAACTGCAGCAGCTGTATGACCGCGCGCTGCCTCACCTGCAAGGCGTCACGCTCTCGGCCGATGCACTGGACCTCCTGAAAGGTTTCGCGGACGGCGACGGCCGCCGCTTCCTGAACCTGCTGGAGCAGGTGTCCGCGGCCGCTGCGGGCGCGGGGCTGACGGAGGCGGATCTCGAATTCACCAAGAACTCGACGAGTCCATCGCTGCGTCGCTTCGACAAGGGCGGCGACGCCCACTACGAGCTGATCTCGGCACTGCACAAGTCGGTGCGCGGCTCCAATGTCGATGCGTCCTTGTACTGGCTGGCACGCATGCTGGAAGGCGGCGCGGACGGCCGCTATCTCGCGCGCCGCCTCGTGCGCATGGCCATCGAGGACATCGGGCTGGCCGATCCCCGCGCCATGCAGGTGACGCTGGAGGCCGCGCAGGTGTACGACCGGCTCGGCTCCCCCGAAGGCGAGCTGGCGCTGGCGGAAGCGGCGGTCTACCTGTGCATCGCGCCCAAGAGCAACGCCGTCTACAACGCGTGGAACGCGGTGCAGGCCTTCATCAAGAAGGACGGCTCGCGCGAGGTGCCCGTGCACCTGCGCAATGCGCCCACCAAGCTGATGAAGCAGATGGGGTATGGCAAGGCCTACCGGTACGCCCACGACGAACCGCATGCCTATGCGGCGGGCGAGGACTACCTGCCCGAAGGCATGCCGCCGCAAAAGTGGTACGAGCCCACGGACCGCGGGCTGGAGCAGAAGATCGCGGAGAAGCTCGCCTTCCTGCGGTCGCTGGATGACGAAGCGGGGAAGTAGCGCCCTCATTCAGGGCTAAGAGAACGCTAAGGGTCGGCTAACGCCGGTTGCCTACATTGGCTTCACCGGCGGCGCACACAGCATGCAAGCGCTGCCGGGCCAACCAACCCTTGTTCTCACACCCGATAGGAAATCATCATGAACCGCAAGTCTTTCACCATCGCCTCCGTCGTCCTGGCCTCCGCTTTCACGGCATCCGCCTTCGCCGAGACGCCCACCATCGTGACGGAGCCCTTCGTCAGCACCAAGACCCGCGTCGAAGTGCAGGCCGAACTGGCCGCGTACAAGCAAGCCGGCGTGAACCCCTGGTCCACGCAGTACAACCCGCTGCGCGGCTTCCGCAGCGCGACCACGCGCGACGCGGTGACCGCCGACTATGTGGCCTCGCGCGACGCGGTGCGCGCACTGGGCAGCGAAGACAGCGGCTCGGCGTACCTGGCGCAACAGCGTTCGAACGCGCTGGAGTCCAGCACGCTGGCGGGGCAGCCGCGCAACGCGCAGTAACTGCCCGGATGTCATTCCCGCGGAGGCGGGAACCCTGACCGTCATTCCCGCGAAGGCGGGAACCCAGGGCTTCCATGCACCCGAATGCGGGAGCCCTGGGTCCCCGCCTTCGCGGGGATGACGGAGGGAGGGCGGGGATGACGAGGCGGTTTATATTCCGCCACCATGGACCCGTCCCTCTGGACCGCGCTCTCCGCCCTGCTCGGCGCCATTGTCGGCGGCGGCATCAGCTACTTGTTGAACCGCCAGCAGCTTGCCAACCAGCTGCGCGTGCAGCAGGAGACGAACAAGGTGGAGTTCATGGCGGAAACCACCGCGCGGCACTTCCTCGAGCACAAGAGTTTTACCGATCGTTCGTTCGAGACCCTGCGCAATCACCTCGGTGGATTCACCGACGACGAGCTCCGGCGGATTCTGGTCCGCGCCGGGGCTATTCGCGTTTATCGCGCGGATGGGTCGGAGTGGTGGCGTTTGTTGTCGCGGATGGAGGAGTTCATCGAGCGGAAACAGCTCGATGAGATTGCGCGGGAGATTTGAGGTTTGCGGGAACCGGGGTTCGGGCTTCGCCGCTCACCGCCGGCCTACCAATACCCCGGTGCCCCACGAATACGCCGAACTGCGTTCTTCGTAGGTCGGGGTGAGCCCGAAGGCGAACCCCGACGCCCCGCGTCACGGCGCCTGAACCACATCCGCCCCCTTCGGCGGGGTGAACGTGAACGCCGCGGTGTTCACCGCACCATTCACCTGCAAATTCGCGAATGTCAACACCGACCGCTGGCCAAAGCTGTCCTGGATGTCCAGCGCCGCCAGTTGATCACCACGGAAGCCCACCTTCATGCTCGTGAGCTGGCCTTCCTTCTGCTTCGGCGTCGCCTGAACCCACTGCAGGCCATCGCGGTCCGGCAGCGCCTGGAACTCGAATTCGCGCTTCAACGCCTCGAGGTCGGGCGACGAGGCGATCAGCGCGGCCGGCGTGGAGCCCAGCACACTGGCCTGCTTGCGCTGACTCACCTGGTTCAGGTCCTTGTCGTGCAGCCACAGCGTCTGGCCGTCGGCCACGATGCTCTGCTCGAAAGGCTTGCGGTATTCGAAGCGGAAACGATTCGGCCGCTGGAATTCGAAAGTGCCGCTGGACGTCTTGGTGCGCGCCGCCTGGCCATCCTTCGACGGGGCCGTGATCACCTGCGTGAAATCGGCGCGGCCGGTCTTCGCGGTGCGGATGAAATTCTCCAGGCTTTCCATCGCGCCCGCGTGGGCCGCCACGGCCAGTGCCGACAGGGCGAAGCCCGTTAACAGTTTCTTCATGAAGTTCTCCAACACGACATTGTCGGTTGGGTCGGCCCAGCGCGTGGAAGTTCGTTACTAACCGTTATCCACTCGGCCGAGGATCTCGCGCTGGCCGCGACCGTTCATCGCGCTGACCAGTCCCGCCTTCTCCATCGCTTCCAGCAGGTTGGCCGCCTTGTTGTAGCCGATGGCCAGGTGACGCTGCACCAGCGAGATGCTGGCCTTCTGGTTCTTCAACACCACTTCCACGGCACGGTCGTACAGCGGATCGGCCTCGCCGCCGCCGCCTTCGCCGAGCAGGCCGCCCAGGCCGTCTTCGCCGTCGACGGTGCCGCCTTCGAGCACGCCCTCGATGTAGTTCGGCTCGCCGCCTTGCTCCTTCAGATACGCCACCACCCGATGCACTTCTTCGTCACTGACGAAGGCGCCGTGCACGCGGATCGGCAGGCCGGTGCCGCTGGGCATGTAGAGCATGTCGCCCATGCCCAGCAACGCCTCGGCGCCCATCTGGTCCAGGATGGTCCGGCTGTCGATCTTGCTCGACACCTGGAAGGAGATGCGCGTGGGGATGTTGGCCTTGATCAGGCCGGTGATCACGTCGACGCTGGGGCGTTGCGTGGCGAGGATCAGGTGGATGCCGGCAGCGCGCGCCTTCTGCGCCAGGCGCGCGATGAGCTCTTCGATCTTCTTGCCCACCACCATCATCAGGTCGGCGAGTTCGTCGATCACCACCACGATGTAGGGTAGACGCTCCAGCGGCTCCGGGCTTTCCGGGGTCAGGCTGAAGGGGTTGTAGAGGAACTGCTCCTTCGCCTTGGCTTCGTCGATCTTGTGGTTGTAGCCGGCCAGGTTGCGCACGCCCAGCTTGGACATCAGCTTGTAGCGCCGCTCCATCTCCGCCACGCACCACGTCAGGCCGTTGGCGGCCTGGCGCATGTCGGTGACGACGGGGCACAGCAGGTGCGGGATGCCTTCGTACACCGACATCTCCAGCATCTTCGGGTCGATCATCAGCAGGCGCACGTCGCGCGCTTCGGCCTTGTACAGCAGGCTCAGGATCATCGAGTTGATGCCCACCGACTTGCCTGATCCCGTGGTGCCGGCCACCAGCACGTGCGGCATCTTCGCGAGGTCCGCCACCACCGGGTTGCCGATGATGTCCTTGCCCAGGCCCAGCGTGAGTTGCGACTTGCCTTCGTTGTACGCGGCCGAGCCCAGGATCTCCGACAACCGGATCGACTGCCGCTTGGCGTTGGGCAGCTCCAGCGCCATGTAGTTCTTGCCGGGAATCGTCTCGACCACGCGGATCGACACCAGCGACAGCGAGCGCGCCAGGTCCTTGGCCAGGCCGACGATCTGCGAGCCCTTCACGCCGGTGGCGGGCTCGATTTCGTAGCGGGTGATCACGGGGCCGGGGGATGCCAGCACCACGCGCACCTCGACGCCGAAGTCCTTGAGCTTCTTCTCGATGAGCCGCGAGGTCATCTCCAGCGTGTCGGGGGAAACGGTTTCCTGTCGGCCGGCGGACGCGTCGAGCAGGTCCACTTGCGGCAGCTTGCTGTCCGGCAGCTCGGTGAACAGCGGCTTCTGGCGTTCCTTGGCGACACGCTCGCTCTTGGGCACGTCCGGGATCACGGGCTCGATCAGCACCGGCACCGGGTGGTGTTCTTCGATCTCGATGCGCTCGACCTGCACCGTCTCCTCGCGTTCGCGCGCGGCCAGCTGGCCCAGGGCCAGGTCTTCGGCCACTTCGCGCTTGTTGCGGCGGGACTCGACGAAGCCGTCGATGGCAGCGCCGATGCGCTCGGCCACGTGGCTCCAGGAGAAGCCGAACACGATGGCCGCGCCCAGCACCAGCAGCGCGATGAAGACGAGGCCGGAGCCGGCGAACCCGAGCCAGTTGACGCCGAGCGGACCCACCAGGTAACCGAGGGCGCCGCCGGCGTGGTCCGGCAGGCGCGCCTCCAGCCGATACAGGCGGGACCATTCCAGGGCCGAGCTCGCCGCCAGCAGCACCGCCAGCGCGATCCAGAAGGCCAGGCGGTTGTGCAGCCAGGGGTGGGCGGGCGGCGGCGGCTCCGGTTCGTGCGCGCGCATCCAGCGCGCCAGCGAGGCGAGCCAGGCGCGTACGCCGGCGGCAACGCCCCACCAGGCGGAATAGCCGAAAAGGAAGTAGCAGGCGTCGGCCAGCCATGCGCCGAGCCGGCCGCCCCAGTTGTTGACGGGCCCGCCGTCACCGGAGGTGGAAAAGGCGGCGTCCAGGGAGGAGTGGCTGATCATGGCCGCCAGCCAGAAGACCAGTGCCACCGCGGTCAGCACCAGCGCCGTTTCGTGCGCGAAGCGGGCAAGCCCCGCACGGGGACCGGACGACGCGCGGGAGGCGTCGTTCAGGGTGTTGAGGGAGTACGTCATGGAGCCAGCCGAGAGCTTAGCTCAGGGGGCGGGGTGAGCGAAGGGGATGTTGTTTCCCTCCGTCATTCCCTCTTCCGTCATTCCCGCTCTCTCGCTCTGCGTCATTCCCGCGAAGGCGGGAACCCAGGGCTCCCGAATTCGGGTGCTTGGAAGCCCTGGGTCCCCGCCTCCGCGGGGATGACGGGGGTCCCCGCCTCCGCGGGATGACGGGGGTCCCCGCCTCCGCGGGGATGACGGGGGGGAGACGTCCTTTCGAGAGATCCGGGAACGGTACGAAGTCACGCGTTCCCGGTTAACCCGTCATTCCCGCGAAGGCGGGAACCCAGGGCTCCCGCACTAGATTCATGGCGTGGACGACAAGCTGCCCTGCGTTTACATCCTGGCCAGTCAAAGGAACGGCACGATCTACGTCGGCGTGACCAGTGACCTGGCTGCACGCGTGTGGCAGCACCTGCAGGACGCCACAGGCTTCACCGCCCGCTATGGCGTGCACATCCTGGTTTTCTACGAATTTCACGGCGACATGGAACATGCCATCCAGCGCGAGAAGCGGCTGAAAAAGTGGAATCGCGCCTGGAAGTTGAGGTTGATCGAGGAAGGCAATCCGGAATGGCGCGATCTCTGGCCGGAGATCCTGGGGGATGGACGCCCTGGGTCCCCGCCTTCGCGGGGATGACGGAGAGCTACCCCAGCGTCGTCAACCGATCCTTCACCAGCATCGACCCATCCTCGCGGGTCTCGATGAAGCCGCGATCCTCCAGGTCCTTCATCACCCGGCTGACCATTTCGCGCGAGGCGCCGACCATCTTGGCGATGTCCTGGCGCGAGATGCGCTCGCGGATCGTCATCAGGCCCTCGCGATCGGGCTGGGCGAATTCCAGCAGCGCGCGGGCCACGCGGCCGTAGACGTCCATCAGCGCCAGCGACTCGATCTTGCGGTCCGCCTGGCGCAGGCGCTGCACCAGGCCCTTCATGATGGCGTACGACATGGAGCTGTTCTCCGGCAGGCAGCGCGCGAACTCGGCGCGGCCCAGCGTCAGCATGTCGGTCTGCACTTCGGCGCGGCAGGTGGCCGAGTGCGGCTCGTTGTCGATGAGGCTCATCTCGCCGATGTAGTCGCCGGGGTTGAGCGTGGCCAGGATCACCTCACGGCCGCGCTTGTCGGACGTGACGACGCGCACGCGGCCCGTGAGGATGATGAACAGGGTGTTGGTCTTCTCGCCCTGCTCCACGATGGTCTCGCCGCGCTTGAAGCGGCGCTTGATCACGGCATCCGCGACTGATTCAGCCTGGGTGGAGGTCAACAGGGCAAACAGGGGCACCCGGCGGATCAGCTCCAGGTTGGACAGCATCGACATTCAAATCCCTCCTGCGCGGCAGACGTTGATGGGTTCTTACAATCGGAGTGATTGAGACCCCGCAAGCATTTGGCCTGCCTAAGTGCTTGATACTTCTCGAACCGGCCAGAAATGTACACCGACCTGTCGCGTTTAACACACAGGTTTTTTCATCATGACGAACAAGCACGCCAAAGTATTGATCCTGGGCTCCGGCCCCGCCGGCTACACCGCGGCCGTTTATGCGGCCCGCGCCAACCTGCACCCCCTGTTGATCACGGGCATCGCGCAGGGCGGCCAGCTGATGACCACCACCGACGTGGACAACTGGCCGGCCGACGTCCACGGCGTTCAGGGTCCCGAGCTGATGCAGCGCTTCCTGGAGCATGCCGAGCGCTTCAAGACCGAGATCGTGTTTGACCACATCAACAAGGTCGACTTCTCCAAGCGCCCGTTCACCCTGATGGGGGATAGCGGGACCTACACCGCCGACACCCTGATCATCGCCACCGGCGCCTCGGCCCAGTACCTGGGCCTGCCGTCGGAGACCGAGTTCATGGGCAAGGGCGTGAGCGCCTGCGCCACCTGCGACGGGTTCTTCTACCGCGACCAGGTCACCGCCGTCATCGGCGGCGGCAACACCGCGGTCGAGGAGGCGCTGTACCTGTCGAACATCGCCAAGAAGGTGTACCTGGTGCACCGCCGCGACAAGTTTCGCGCCGAGCCGATCCTGGTGGACAAGGTCAAGCAGAAGGTCGCAGAGGGCAAGATCGAGCTGAAGCTGTTCAAGACGCTCGACGAGGTGCTGGGCGACAAGACCGGCGTGACCGGCGTGCGCCTGAAGGACACGCAGACGGGCGCCACCGAAGACGTCCACCTGCAAGGCTGCTTCATCGCCATCGGCCACCGGCCGAACACGGAGATCTTCCAGGGTCAGCTGGAGATGAAGGACGGGTACATCCTCACCAAGTCGGGGCTGCAGGGCTTCGCCACGATGACGACGGTGCCGGGCGTGTTCGCGGCGGGGGATGTGCAGGACCACGTCTACCGGCAGGCGATCACGAGTGCGGGGACGGGGTGCATGGCGGCGCTGGACGCGCAGCGGTTCCTGGAGCAGCAGGAGTAACGGCGGTGTCGGGGTTCGCTGCGCGAAACCCGACCTACGAGGCGGGTCCGATGTCGGGGTTCGCTGCGCGAAACCCGACCTACGAGGCTCGAGCCTACGAGGCCGTTCTATCCGTAGGCCGGGTTGCGCGAAGCGCACCCCGGCGCCCCGCGCTATAATCGCGGGCTTCGCCGGATTTCCGGCCGGTTACCGCCCCCGTCAGGGCGAGGTGAGCCCCTCACGGGAGTGACGGGCGGCTTTTGAGGAGTGCCCATGGCACGCGTCTGCGAAGTAACGGGCAAAGGCCCGATGGTGGGGAACAACGTCTCCCACGCCAACAACAAGACCAAGCGCCGGTTCCTGCCGAACCTGCAATATCGCCGTTTCTGGGTCGAGAACGAGAACCGCTGGGTTCGCCTGCGCGTTTCCAACGCCGCCGTTCGCCTGATCGACAAGAACGGTATCGAAGCTGTGCTGGCGGACATGCGTGCCCGCGGCCAAGCCTAAGGAGCACTGAACATGGCTAGCAAAGGCGGACGCGAAAAGATCAAGCTGGAGTCCAGTGCGGGCACCGGCCACTTCTACACGACGAGCAAGAACAAGAAGACGATGCCTGAAAAGATGTCGATCATGAAGTTCGACCCCAAGGCTCGCAAGCATGTCGAGTACAAAGAGACGAAGCTGAAGTAATTCAGCCGGCTCCCGAAAAAGCCCCGCACTGCGGGGCTTTTTTATTGCTGCCGAATCGCTCCACTGCGCAGTAGTGCTCCGGCTTGCAGGCCAATATGCCAACAGGCATGGGCCACCGTCCGACAAGCCCTTCCATGGCGGCATCCCAAGATGCTCTGGAGGCAATCCTGCCCCCTTCATGGAGAACATCAATGAGCATCCTCGGCAAGATCTTCGGCCGCATTTTCCCCAAGGCGAACGCCGGTCAGCCGCCAGCCGCCACGACCACCACGCAACAGCCCGGCCAGCAGCAGCCCGGCGCGCAAGCCCGCCCCGGCACGCAGCCCCAGGCAGCCCCGCAAAACACTTCCACGGCGGGCCAGGCCGCCCCCGCTGCCACCATGGAGCGCGTCGACATCGAGCAGGTGCTCGATGGCCTGGCCGCCAAGAACCCGCAGAAACTGAACTGGCGCACCTCCATCGTCGACCTGATGAAGCTGGTGGGCATGGACAGCACGCTGCAGGAACGCAAGGAACTGGCCGACGAACTGGGCTACACCGGCGACAAGGGCGACAGCGCCGCCATGAACATCTGGCTGCACAAGCAGGTGATGAAGCGAATGGAAGAGAACGGCGGCAAGGTGCCGGCGAACTTGAAGGATTGACTGGAAGCGCGCCGTTATACTGCCGGGAAACCATTCTGCAGTATAACCGGTGAGTCCGCGTTATACTGCGGTGACTCATGGTCGCAGTATAACTTCCGTGCCCAACCCAGCCAACCTCTTCACCGACCTTTCGGCTTCCGCGCAAACCAATTTTGCGGAGCTTTTCGAGCAGGTCCAGGCTGCTGCCTTCGATCGGTCGGTCCGCGATCTCCCGGGCTCCTTCAACAAGAAGGTCGTCAAGGGCAGGGAGTACTGGTACTGGCAGGTCCGCGACCTGCAAGGCATCAATCGGCAGGTCTACCTCGGCCCTGACGACGAGCGCGTGCAAAAGCTCGTGAAGATGCATCGCGATGGGTCGCCACCGCAAACCGCCGACCTGGCGTCGCTCGTCGGTGCCTGCGCAGCCCTTGGTTGCGCCACGGTGCTGCCCCAGCACTTCGAAGTGATCAACCGCATGGCGGAGCACGGGTTCTTCCGCGCGGGCGGGGTCCTGATCGGAACGCACGCCTTCATCGCCAGCGGCAACATGCTCGGAGTGCGCTGGATCGGCGGCTTGCGCACCAACGACGTGGACGTGGCACACGCAGGCAAGAACGTCTCGCTGGCGCTGGCGGAGCACGCCAAGGCCGACATGCACGACGCCATCACCTCCCTGGAGATGGGCCTGTTGCCGCAGCAGTCGCTCGCCTCCGGATCGGGCGCCACCTACATCACGGCCAGGAAGGACATCCGCCTGGACCTCCTCACGGCGGCGGGCCGGAAGAACGACGCTTACCTGTACGAGCCGCTGAACGTGCGGCTGCAACCTCTGAAGTTCATGGAGTTCTCACTGGAGCACACCACGCAGACTGCGCTGCTGTCCGGTGAACGGGCGGTGCTGGTCAACATCCCGTCCCCCATGCGCTATGCCCTGCACAAGCTCGTGATCATGGGTGAGAGGGAAGAGGCCTTTCGCACCAAGATCCAGAAGGACGCGGGACAGGTCGCGGCATTGGTCGAATACGGGCTGCAGCGGTCGCGAAGCTCCCTTCAGGCGGCGGCCGAGGACCTGATGTCGCGCGGGCCGGATTGGCGGAAGCGGGCAGTGCAGGGGGTGAAGTACGTTGCGGAATACAACCCGCGGATTGCGAAGCTGCTGGAAGAGATTCTTGACCGTCATGCGCGCGGAGGCGGGAATCCAGGGCTTCCAAAAGAAAGAGGGAGCCCTGGGCCCCCGCCTCCGCGGGGGTGACGTAGAAATGAAAAGGCCCGCATCAGCGGGCCTTTTCGTTGGTGCGTATCGCCGTCAGGCGTGAGCAGCGCGCAGCTTCAACGAGAACTGCCGCAGCGCGTCGATCCCGCTTTCCTCGGCCCGCCGGCACCAGGCCTGCAGGTCGGCGGTGAGCTGTTCGCGCGTCTGGTTGGTGCTCATCCACATCTGGCGCAGCTCTTCGCGCATGGTCACCATCTTGTCCAGCACGGGGTGCGCGGCACGGGCCTGCGCAAGGTGCGGGCGCATGGGCGCCGGCACCTTGTCGTCGTCGCGGTGCAGCCAGCGCCTGGCGGCTTCCAGCTTCGACAGGTCATGGCCCTTGGCGCGCAGCGAAGCGATCTCCGCGGTGCACGCACGACGCATTTCGCGGGCGTAGCCGGCCATCACTTCGTAGCGGTTGGCGATCACCGCCTCCAGCGTCTTTTCGTCGGCCACCGGCTTGATCGCGCCCAGCACCAGCTTCGGCGGAATCTTCTTGACCGTGGCCCAGCCGATCTTCTGCATCAGGCTGATGTAGACCCAGCCCATGTCGAACTCGTACTTCTTGACCGAGAACTTGGCCGACGTCGGGTAGGTGTGGTGGTTGTTGTGCAGCTCTTCGCCACCGATGATCACGCCCCAGGGCGAGATGTTGGTGCTGGCGTCCGGCGCCTCGAAGTTGCGGTAGCCCCAGTAGTGGCCGATGCCGTTGATGATGCCCGCCGCGGTGATCGGGATCCACAGCATCTGCACGGCCCACACGGCCAGGCCGGCCATGCCGAACAGCGCCACGTTCAGGATCAGCATCAGGCCCACGCCTTGCCAGCTGTAGCGGGCGTACAGGTTGCGCTCGAGCCAGTCGTCCGGCGTGCCGTGGCCGAACTTGGCCATGGTTTCCTTGTTCTTGGACTCGGCGCGATACAGCTCGGCGCCCTTCCAGAACACGGTCTCGATGCCGCGCGTCTGCGGGCTGTGCGGGTCTTCGGCGGTCTCGCACTTGGCGTGGTGCTTGCGGTGGATGGCGACCCATTCCTTGGTGACCATGCCCGTGCCCAGCCAGAGCCAGAAGCGGAAGAAGTGCGAGGGGATCGCGTGCAGATCCATCGCCCGGTGCGCTTGCGCACGGTGCAGGAAGATGGTGACGGCGGCGATGGTGATGTGCGTGGTCGCAAGCGTGTACAGGACGACCTGCCACCAGGCCAGGTTCCACAGACCATTACCGAGCCAATCGATGGCCGCGTTCAGAACAGCCCAGTCAGGGAGCAACATGGATGGAAAATCTCTTTCGCTTGCAACGGAACACCCGCAGGAAGCCTCCTGCGTACGAGTAGGACGGATTCTACGGGTTAGGGTTCCCCCGAGTTAGTGTTTTTGCCCTAAGTACCGGTCATCACTGGACTTTTTCCCAGGCCGCCGCGTAAAAACCGTCCGTCCCATGCCTGTGGGGCCAAAGCCGCAGGTCCTGCCCGTCCGCACTGCAGAGGCTGGCAGCCGCAGCGATCTTGTGCCCTTCCAGCAGCTCCTGCACGGATAAACGCCTGAAATCGCGGTGTGCGGCCGTGAACGCGGCCGCGATGTCCTCGTTTTCGGCGCGCAACAGGCTGCACGTGGCATAGACGATACGGCCGCCCGGCTTCAACAGCCGCGCGGCGCTTTCCAGGATCGCCGCCTGCAGTTTCGTCACCTCCGCCAGCGTTTGCGGCGCCTGGCGCCACTTCAGGTCCGGATTGCGCCGCAGGGTCCCGAGTCCGGAGCACGGCGCATCCACGATCACTCGATCGATCTTGCCGGCCAGCCGCTTGATGCGGTCGTCGCGCTCGTGGGCGATGGCGGCCGGATGCACGTTGGACAACTTGCTGCGCGCCAGGCGTGGCTTGAGGTTGTCCAGGCGGTGGCCCGACGTGTCGAAGGCGTACAGCCGCCCGGTGTTGCGCATCGCGGCGCCCAGCGCGAGCGTCTTGCCCCCCGCGCCGGCGCAGAAATCCACCACCATCTGGCCGCGCCGCGCATCGGTGAGCAGTGCCAGCAGCTGCGAGCCTTCGTCCTGCACTTCCACTGCGCCGCGCGCGAAGGCGTCCACCTTGGCCAGCGACGGCTTGCCGTCCAGGCGCAGCCCCCAGGGGGAATAAGGCGTCGGCTTGGCGGGGATGCCGGCAAGCGCGAGCTCCTGCAGCACGTCGTCTCGCTTGTCCGTCAACGCGTTGACGCGCAGGTCCAGCGGCGCAAGCTCGCCCAGGCTTTGCACCAGCGGCCAGAAGTCATCGCCCACTTGCTCTTTCAGCGCGGTGGCCAGCCACTCGGGCAGGTTGTGGCGGTGCCGCTCCAGCAACGTGGCGGGGTCCACTGCATCGCAGGCGTCGAGCCACGCTTTTTCCTGCTCCGTCAGCGCGCTTTTCAGGAAGTCGCGCGGCGCGGCGAAGCCCAGGATCGCCAGCCGGCGCTCGCGCGCGCCGCTGCCGGAGCCGGCCAGGTGCTCGTACAGCAGCTTGCGGCGCACCACCGCATACACCGTGTCGGTCAGCGTGGCGCGCTCGCGCGGGCCGAGCGAGCGGTGCTCGCGGAAAAAGCGCGCCACCGTGGCGTCGGCGGGGTGGTCGAATTTCAACACCTGCGCGACGAGGTCCGCGCATGCGTCCAGCAAGGCTTTGGGATGCATGGCGGCTACAAGGTGGGGAGCAGGTCGGCGATGGCGCGGGGATAGATGATGTGCTCCTGCGTCAGCACGCGCGCAGCCAGGGACTCCGGCGTATCGCCCGCGAGCACCGGCACCGCCGCCTGCGCGAGGATCGGCCCGTGATCGAGTTCGGCCGTCACCTGGTGCACGGTGGCGCCGGCGATGCGGCAACCGGCCTGGAGCGCGCGCTGGTGCGTGTGCAGGCCGGGGAAGGCCGGCAGCAGCGAGGGGTGGATGTTCAGCATGCGGCCGGTGTAACGCGCCACGAAGCCCGGCGTGAGGATGCGCATGAAGCCGGCCAGCACCAGCAGCGCGGGCTGGTGGCGGTCGATCGCGGCAGCCAGCGCGTCGTCGAAGGCCTCGCGGCTGGCGAAGGCCTTGTGGTCCACCACTTCGGCGGCGATGCCCTGCTCGCGCGCCAGCGCCAGGCCGCCGGCATCGGCGCGGTTGCTGATCACCGCGGTAATCTCCGCTCCGTAGAGCTTGCGCCATTGGTCCCGCTGCGCGGCGCGTACGATCGCCGCCATGTTGGAGCCTCCGCCGGAGATCAGAATCACGATGTTCTTCATGTCGACCGCGATTATCCTGCGCCCCGCACGGCCGCCCGAAGGGGCGCACCGCGCCGGAGTGCTTGCACGCAGGCGCTATTCTGATTCAACATGATCCATGCCCCCCTCACCCCGGCCGAGGCGCGAGTGCTCGGCACCTTGATGGAGAAGGCCCGCACCGTGCCGGACAGCTACCCCATGACGCTGAACGGGCTGGTGGCGGGCTGCAACCAGAAAAGCAGCCGCGACCCGATCACCAACCTCACGGAGTCGCAGGTGCAGGAAGCGCTGGACGGGTTGAAGCGCCGCTCGCTCGCGTTCACCGCGCGCGGCAGCCGCGTCGACCGCTGGGAGCACAACCTGCAGCGCGCGCTGGTGGTGCCGGAACAATCGGCCGTGCTGCTCGGCCTGCTGATGCTGCGCGGGCCGCAGACGGCGGGCGAGCTGCGCATCCACAGCGAGCGCTGGTACCGCTTCGCCGACATTTCATCGGTCGAGGGATTCCTCGAGGAGATGCGCGACCGCTCCGAGGAAAAGGGCGGCCCGCTGGCGGTGCAGTTGCCGCGCGGCAGCGGCACACGCGAGACGCGCTGGGCGCACCTTCTGTGCGGGCCGGTGGACATGACCGAGGAAGCCGCGCCCGAGCCCGCCGCCGTACCCCAGGTCATCGGCCTCGCCGGCCGGGTGAGCGTGCTGGAAGAAGAGGTCGCCTTCCTGCGCGCTGCCGTCGAGGACCTGAGGAGCCAGCTCGGTTTGTCGCAACCTGGACACCCCGAACCGAACGACCGTGCTTAAATTGCGACGACCGCACGAATGCCGGGGTCGGCTTGTTGCCGAACCGGGCCTACGATTGCGGCGACCACACGAATGCCGGGGTCGGCTTGTCGCCGAACCCGGCCTACGATTGCGGCGGACCGCACGAATGCCGGGGTCGGCTAGTCGCCGAACCCGGCCTACGAACTGTGGCCGACTCGGCTCGTAGGCCGGGTTCCGCGTAGCGGACCCCGGCGCATCACCGGAGACATCACATGGATCTAGCCTTCACCCCCGAAGAACAGCAGTTCCGCGAGGACGTCCGCGCCTGGGTGCGCAGCAACCTGCCGGAAGAGATCGCGCACAAGGTGCACAACGCGCTGCACCTGACGCGCGACGACATGCAGCGCTGGGCCAAGATCCTCGGCAAGAAGGGCTGGCTGGGCTACGGCTGGCCCAAGCAATTCGGCGGCCCCGGCTGGACGGCCGTGCAGAAGCACCTGTTCGAGGAAGAAACCGCGCTGGCCGGCGCGCCGCGCATCGTGCCCTTCGGCCCGGTGATGGTGGCGCCGGTGATCATGGCCTTCGGCTCGCCCGAGCAGCAACAGCGCTTCCTGCCGGGCATCGCCAGCGGCGAGGTGTGGTGGAGCCAGGGCTACAGCGAGCCGGGCTCGGGCTCCGACCTGGCCTCGCTGAAGACGCGCGCCGAGCGCAAGGGCGACAAGTACATCGTCAACGGCCAGAAGACCTGGACCACGCTGGCGCAGTACGGCGAATGGATCTTCTGCCTGGTGCGCACGTCGACCGAGGGCAAGCCGCAGACCGGCATCTCCTTCCTGCTGATCGACATGAAGTCGCCCGGCGTCACGGTGCGTCCCATCACCATGCTGGACGGCGGCCACGAAGTCAACGAAGTGTTCTTCGACAACGTCGAAGTGCCGGCCAACAACCTGATCGGCGAAGAGAACAAGGGCTGGACCTACGCCAAGCACCTGCTTTCGCACGAGCGCACCAACATCGCCGACGTCAACCGCGCCAAGCGCGAGCTGGAACGCCTGAAGCGCATCGCCAAGAGCGAGGGCGTGTACACCGACACGCGCTTCCGCGACGAGATCGCGCGGCTGGAAGTGGACGTGGTGGCACTGGAAATGCTGGTGCTGCGCGTGCTGTCGGCCGAGAAGTCCGGCAAGAATCCGCTGGACATCGCCGGGCTGCTGAAGATCAAGGGCAGCGAGATCCAGCAGCGCTACAGCGAGCTGATGATGCTGGCCGCCGGCCCCTTCGCCATCCCCTTCATCAAGGAAGCGATGGAAGCGGGCTACCAGGGCGACTTCGTCGGAGCTGCGCACGTCGCGCCGCTGGCCGCGACCTACCTGAACATGCGCAAGACCACCATCTACGGCGGTTCCAACGAAGTGCAACGGAACATCGTTGCGCAAACGGTGCTGGGCTGAGGAGACAACCATGGACTTCAATTTCTCGGACGAGCAGGAACAGTTGCGCGACGCCGTGCGCAAGTGGGTGGATCGCAGCTACGGCTTCGAGCGCCGGCAGGGCATCACCAAGGCGGGCGGCTTCGATCGCGCGGCCTACAACGAACTGGCGGAGCTGGGCCTGACGGGCCTGTACACCTCCGAAGAACACGGCGGCATGGGCATGGGCCCGGTCGAGGCGATGGTGGTGCTGGAAGAACTGGGCCGCGGCAACGTGATGGAGCCGCTCGGGCAGACGCTGGTGGCCAGCGGCATGCTGGGCGGCTATGCGCCGGACGCGCTGCGTGCGCAATGGCTGCCGAAGATTTCCAGCGGCGAGGCGCTGGTGGTGCTGGCGCACCAGGAGCGCAAGGGCCGCTACCGCCTGGACCAGTGCGAGACGCAGGCCACGCAGTCGGGTAGCAGCTGGAAAGTCAGCGGCGAGAAGAGCGTCGTGCCCGCGGGCGACCATGCCGACGCCTTCCTGGTGCCGGCGCGCGCCAAGGGCAAGATCGCGCTGTTCCTGGTGGAGCGGCAGGCGCAAGGCGTCACCACCCGCGGCTATCCCGCGCTGGACGGCAGCCGCGCCGCCGAAGTCACCCTGCGCGATGCGGCCGCCACGCTGGTGACCGAAGACGGCCTGACCGCGCTGGAGCATGGCGTGGACATCGGCATCGCATGCACCTGCGCCGAGGCTGTGGGCGTGATCGACAGGACGATGATCCTGACCGCCGAATACATGAACACCCGCAAGCAGTTCGGCACGACGCTGGCCACCTTCCAGGCCCTGCGCCATCGCATGGCCGACATGAAGATGCAGCAGGAGCTGGCGCGCTCCATGAGCTACTACGCGTCGTTGAAGCTCAACGCGCCGGCGGACGAGCGTCGCCGCGCGATGTCGCGCGCCAAGTACCAGCTGGGGGTGGCGATGCGCTTCGTCGGCCAGAATTCGGTACAACTGCACGGCGGCATCGGCGTGACCGATGAATACGTGGGCAGCCACTTCTTCAAGAAGCTCACGCAGCTGGAGATGGTCTACGGCGACACGCTGCACCACCTGGGCGAAGTGTCGGAGCGCATGCAGGACACCGCGGGCGTGTTTGCATGACGACACGCCGAGCGTTCCTCGCCGCCTCCGGCGCGTTCGCCCTCACGGCCTGCGCGACCAACCCGTTCAAGAACGGATACCCGCCCATCGTCTTCGTGCATGGCAACGGGGACTCGGCCTCGATCTGGCAGAGCACTCTCTGGCGCTTCGAGTCGAACGAATGGCCACGTGAACGGCTGTATGCGATCGACCTGCCGTACCCGCTGGCGCGCGACGTCGATGCGAATCCGCAGCCGGGCCGCACATCCACCGCCGAACACATGGCGTTCCTGAAGGCCGAAGTCGAGAAAGTGCTCCGGGCCACCGGTGCGAGCCAGGTCGTGCTGATGGCCAACTCCCGCGGCGGCTACGCGGTGCGCAACTACATCCAGAACGGCGGCGGCGCGACCACGGTCAGTCACGCGATCCTCGGCGGGACGCCGAACCACGGCGTCTGGCATTCTGTCGCGGGCTTGCCGAACGGGAGCGAGTTCGCGGGGGCCGGCCCCTTCCTCACGATGCTCAACGCGCCGAAGAACGCCAATGGCGACGAGGTCGCCGGGCCGGTGAAATGGCTGACGATCCGCTCCGACGACAACGACAAGTTCGCCCAGCCGGACGGCACGTGGATCGGCAAGCGCGGCACCCCGACGGGCGTCACCTTCGACGGCCCGCAGCTCAAGGGCGCGACCAACGTGGTGCTGCCGCAGGTGGACCATCGCGAGACGGCATTTTCGGCGGGCGCCTTCGACGCCGCCTATCGCTTCATCGCCGGCGAGCCGCCGAAGCTGCTGGTCGTCAAGCCGGAGCAGCGCGTCGTCCTGAACGGCAAGATCACGGGCCTGGGCCTGTCGTCCACCGACCCGGACAGCGGCAACTTCTCCAACAACCTGCCGTTGCCGGGCGCCCGGCTGGAAGTCTTTGCCATCGACCCTGCCACGGGCCAGCGGCGCGGCGGCCCGGTGCACACGCGGGTGGTGGATGCCTCCGGCCTGTGGGGTCCCTTCACCACGGATCCGATGACGTTTCACGAATTCGTGATCACCGCGGCCGGCTACGCCACCACGCACATCTATCGCAGCCCCTTCCAGCGCGGCAGCAACCTGGTGCACATGAGGCCGGAGCGCATCCCGGCGGCGGACCAGGCGGGGCCGTCGCTGGTGATCATGAACCGGCCGCGCGGCTACCTGGACCCCCATCGCGACTGGATGTCCTTCGACGGCCTCACGCCGCCGCCGGGCGCGGTGCCGGGAGCCGGCGTCTCCGCCTCGCGCATCAAGCCCAGCGGCGCGCCGCGCGCCGTGGTGGCGGAGTTCAACGGCGAGCGGGTGATCGGCCGGACGTGGCCGACGGCGAACAACGAGGTGACGGTGCTCGAGTTGACGTTCTGAGGTCGTCACCCCGGGGAACTACGAGCCCCCGCTCCGCTTCAACCAGGCCTGCATCTCGTCGATCTCCCGCTGCTGCGTGGCGATGATCGACTGGGCCAGCTGCCGCTGCTGCGCATCCTTGCCGTGTTGCAACTGGATCTGCGCCATCTCGATGGCCGCGCGGTGGTGCGCGATCATTCCCCGCACGAAGGCCTGGTCCGCATCGGCATTCTTCACGCCCGCTTCCATGTCGGCGTGCATGCGCTGCATGCTGGCCAGGTAGGCGGCCTGGGCCGTGCCGCCGGCGGCCGCCGGCGCCCCATGCCCATGACCACCCGCGGACGGCGCCGCTGGCGTCGCAGCGGGCGCCCCGTGCGGCCGCTCCGGGTCCGGCGCGTGCGTGCTGCGTGAGTTGTTCGACGACGCCACGCCCGATTGCCCGTCCACGCCATACAGCAGGTGATGCAGGCCCCAATAGGTGAAGGCGAAGGCGGCCATGGTGGCGACCAGCGTCGCCGGAATCGCCACCAGCGTGCGTCGCAGGGCGAAGCGCACCTGGGGCGTCGGGTCGGCGAAGATGATGACGATCACGGCCATGATCAGCGCGTGGCCCACCAGGTCGAGCCGCCCGAACGGGTAGACGGCCGCGTTGAAGATGACGAACAGCGCGATCGCCGAGAGCCGGCGGATCAGCGCCGTCCACAGCAGGCCGAACCCCATGGTGAACTCGGCGACGCCGGCCATGGGAATGAACACGTCGCGCGGCATCCCGAAGGTGAGGAACGGTCTTTCTTCCACCAGCGGGTAGAACCAGTCCGGATAGGCGAACTTCTCCAGGCTGGACCACATCAGAGCGATGGCCACGCCCCAGCGCAGCACGGCGAAGCGGTACTTGTTCCACTCCGGATTGTTCGACGCAGCCAGCACCAGGTACGCCGCCACGCCGACGCCCAGCGCCAGGTAGTCGAGCAGGTGGAAGAACTCGTACTGCGTCAGCGCCATCAGCCACAGGCCGATGATGCCGGCCGCCGCCAACGGCATGGTCCGGCGCGAGAACACCAGGCCCGCGATCACCAGCTGCATCCACGACACCCACTCGTAGGGCGATTTCAGGTCGGGCGTGAGGTACACGCCGCCCACCGCGAAGATCGCCACGAAGAAGGCGGCGATCACGAAGCGCATGAAGTCGTCGCCGCGCGCCCACAGCGGGCCGCTGACCTTGTCGAAGCCGGCCAGAATGGTCGTGCCGACGCGCGTCTTCTCGATGGCGCGGGTGGCGAGGAAGAACGCCAGCACCATCAGGATCCCGATCCAGAACCAGCGGTCCGTGAGCGTTTCCGCGATGCGTTGCGGCGGCGCTTCGACGATGTAAGGCGCGAACCACTTGACGTGCGCCTGCGCCAGCAGGGGCGCGGCGGCCAGGGCCACGGCAATGGCTAGGCGCCGCATGGAAGGATCAGCAATCGTGCAATCGTGAATTCCTGGGCAGGTGCTGCATCAGGAATTCCATCTGGTCCGCCAGGATGCGGCGGTTGCGCAGGATGAAGTCTTCCCACAGGCTGGGCACGTAGGGCGCATACAGCAGCGTCATGCCGGCCTGGTCCGGCGTGCGGCTGCCCTTGCGGTGGTTGCAGGCGCGGCAGGCCGTCACCACGTTCATCCAGTGGTCCTTGCCGTTCTGCGCGAAGGGGATGATGTGCTCGCGGGTGAGCTCTTCCTCGTCGTGCAGGTCGCCGCAGTAGGCGCAGACGTTGCGGTCGCGGGCGAACAGCTTGCCGTTGGTGAGGCCCGGCTTCAGGTCGAAGGGGTTGATGTTCGGCACGCCCTTGGTGCCGATGATGCTGTTGACGGTGATCAGGGACTGGTGGCCGCTGGCGGCATTGATCCCGCCGCGAAACCGGGCAACATCGGCCCCGGCCTCCCAGCGAACCTGGTCGGCGGCATAGTGCAGGACCGCTTGCTCCAGCGAAATCCATGACTGGGGCAACCCCTGCGCGGACAGCTTCAAGACCTTCAAGCAACGCCTCCCATGGGACACGAAACTACTGCGCCACCACGCCGCATTGCCGGGCGGCAGCGTAAGAGACAATATACCGTGTTTTCGTGATACGCCTGTTGCAGGCCATGCGTGCGTCGGCCTTTTGCCACGCCGCGGCCTGCTATCAAAAAGATACCAGTTGCGATGCAGATCCTGCGAGGCTTCCACCACCCCACGGTCGCGAAGGCGTGCGCCGTCACCATCGGCAACTTCGACGGCGTGCACCGCGGCCACCAGGCCATGCTGGCCTTGCTGAACAGCGAGGCGCGGCACCGCGGCGTGCCCAGCTGCGTGCTCACGTTCGAGCCGCACCCGCGCGACTACTTCGCCGCGCTGCACCGCAAGCCCGAGCTGGCGCCGGCCCGCGTGGCGACGCTGCGCGACAAGCTGACCGAGCTGGCCAAGTGCGGCGTGGACCAGTGCGTGATCCTGAAGTTCGATGCGCGGCTGTCCGGGCAGCAGCCGGAAGCCTTCATCGCCGACGTGCTGGTCCGCGGCCTGGGCGCGAAATATGTCCTGGTCGGGGACGACTTCCGCTTCGGGTCCAAGCGCGCCGGCGACTACGCGATGCTGGATTCCGCCGGCAGCCGCCACGGCTTCGACGTGGCGCGGATGAACAGCTACGAGGTGCACGGACTGCGCGTGTCCAGCTCGGCGGTGCGCGAGGCGCTGGCGCGTGGCGACATGGCCGGCGCGGGCGCGCTGCTCGGGCGGCCGTACAGCATCAGCGGGCACGTGGTGCACGGCCGCAAGCTCGGGCGCGAGCTCGGATTCCGCACGCTCAACCTGCGCTTTGCCCACTGGAAACCGGCGGCCAGCGGGATCTTCGCGGTGCGGGTGCACGGACTGAGCGACCAGCCGCTGGAGGGCGTGGCCAACCTGGGGATCCGGCCCTCGCTGGACCCGCGCGACGTGAACGGCGGGCGGGTGTTGCTGGAGACCCATTGCCTGCAATGGCCGGCCCATCTGGGCGGCGAAGGGGCCTACGGTAAAATCATCCGCGTGGACCTGCTGCACAAACTGCACGACGAACTGCGTTACGACAGTCTCGATGCCCTGAAGACGGGCATCGCGCGGGACTGCGACGCGGCGCGGGCGTTCTTCGCCTCCACGCACGCCGAAACCCGGCGGCAGACCACGCGCGACCGAATTTGATTCGTCGTTGCGGCGCCTTCCGGCCGCAACCCACGGCTCCCCGCTCATCACGCTGGATTCCGGCCCCGAGGCCGGAATGACGAATCCAAGGCATTTCCATGACCGACAAGACCGATTACCGCGCCACCCTCAACCTGCCCGACACGCCCTTCCCCATGCGCGGGGACCTGCCCAAGCGCGAGCCCGGCTGGGTGCAGGAGTGGGAGGAACAAGGCCTCTACAAGCGCCTGCGCGTGGCACGGCGGGGGCGGCAGAAATTCGTCCTGCACGACGGCCCGCCGTACGCCAACGGCCAGATCCACATGGGGCACGCCGTCAACAAGGTGCTCAAGGACATGATCGTCAAGTCGCGCCAGCTCCAGGGGCTGGACGCGGCGTACATCCCGGGCTGGGACTGCCACGGGCTGCCGATCGAGAACGCGATCGAAAAGAAGTTCGGCCGCAACCTGCCGCGCGACGAGATGCAGGCCAAGAGCCGCGCCTTCGCCACCGAGCAGATCGGCATCCAGATGGCCGACTTCAAGCGGCTGGGCGTGCTGGGCGACTGGGACCATCCCTACAAGACGATGGACTTCAGCAACGAGGCCGACGAGATCCGCGCGTTCAAGCGCGTGGTGGAGCGCGGCTTCGTCTACCGCGGGCTGAAGCCGGTGTACTGGTGCTTCGACTGCGGGTCTTCGCTGGCGGAGTTCGAGATCGAGTACGCCGACAAGAAGTCGCAGACGCTGGATGTGGCGTTCCAGGCGGATGATGCTGCCAAGGTCTATGCGGCCTTCGGCCTGCCCTCACCCCAATCCTCTCCCGCAAGCGGGAGAGGGAGTCCTGACTTCCTCCCTCTCGGTGACATCTTCGCCGTCATCTGGACCACCACCGCCTGGACCATCCCCGCCAACCAGGCGCTGAACCTGAACCCGGACATCGTCTACGCGCTCGTCGACACGCCGCGTGGCAAGTTGATCCTGGCCGAGGTGCTGGTGGAAAAAGCGCTGGCCCGCTACAAGCTCGAAGGCAAGGTGCTCGGCACCACCCTCGGCAAGAACCTCGCCGGGCTCGAATTCCGCCACCCGCTGTACGACGTCGACGCAGGCTACAAGCGCCTCGCGCCGGTCTACCTGGCCGACTACGCCACCGCCGAAGACGGCACCGGCATCGTCCACTCCTCGCCCGCCTACGGCCTGGACGACTTCAACAGCTGCGTGGCGCACGGCATGAAGTACGACGACATCCTGAACCCGGTGCAGGGCAACGGATCGTACGCACCCGACTTCCCGCTGTTCGGCGGCGAGAACATCTGGAAGGCCGTGCCGCACATCATCGGCACGCTGGACAAGGCCGGCCGGTTGCTGACGACCGAGAACATCGTCCACAGCTACCCGCACTGCTGGCGCCACAAGTCGCCGGTGATCTACCGCGCCGCGGCGCAGTGGTTCATCCGCATGGACGAAGGCGTGGGCGTGTTCACCAGGGACAAGGCGCCCGACACGCTGCGCAACATGGCGCTGGCCGCCATCGAGGAAACCAGCTTCTTCCCGGAGAACGGCAAGGCCCGCCTGCACGACATGATCGCCGGCCGCCCCGACTGGTGCATCAGCCGCCAGCGCAGCTGGGGCGTGCCCCTGCCCTTCTTCCTGCACAAGGACACGGGCGAGCTGCATCCGAAGACGATGACGATCCTGGACCTGGCCGCCGACATGGTGCAGGCCGGCGGCATCGAGGCGTGGAGCAAGGCGACCGCCGGGGAGATCCTCGCCAAGGTGGGCGCCGCGGCCGACGCGCCGCAGTACACCAAGAGCACCGACATCCTGGAGGTGTGGTTCGACTCCGGCACCACGCACACCACGGTGCTCAAGCGTTCGCATGAAGGCGCCGCGCACGAGAACGGACCCGAGGCGGACCTGTACCTGGAAGGGCACGACCAGCACCGCGGCTGGTTCCACTCCTCGCTGCTCACCGCGTGCGCGATGTACGGCCGCGCGCCCTACCGCGGCCTGCTCACGCACGGCTTCACGGTGGACAGCAAGGGCATCAAGATGTCCAAGTCGCTGGGCAACGGCATCGAGCCCCAGCAGGTGAGCAGCAAGCTCGGCGCCGAAATCATCCGCCTGTGGGTGGCCGCCTCCGACTATTCGGGCGACATCGCCGGCGACGACAAGATCCTGGCCCGCGTGGTCGACGGCTACCGCCGCATCCGCAACACGCTGCGCTTCCTGCTGGCCAACGTCAGCGATTTCGACCCGGCCAAGGACGCCGTGCCGGTGGCCGAGATGATGGAGATCGACCGCTACGCGCTGTCGCGTGCCGCGCAGTTCCAGGCCGAGGTGCTGGCGCACTACGAGGTGTACGAGTTCCACCCCGTCGTTGCCAAGCTGCAGGTGTACTGCTCGGAAGACCTGGGCGCGTTCTACCTGGACATCCTGAAGGACCGCCTGTACACCACGGCACCCAAGTCGCTGGCGCGCCGCAGCGCGCAGACGGTGCTGTGGAACATCACGCACGCCATGCTGCGCTGGATGGCGCCCTTCCTCAGTTTCACGGCGGAGGAAGCGTGGAAGGTGTTCGGCAACTCCGAGTCGATCTTCATCGAGGAATACGCGGAGATCGGCAGCCCCGACGCCGCGCTGCTGGCCAAGTGGAACCGCATCCGCGAGATCCGCGATGTGGCCAACAAGGAGATCGAGGCGCTGCGCTCCGAGGGCAAGGTGGGCTCGTCGCTGCAAGCCAACCTGGTGGTGACGGCCGGGCCTGACGACCACGCGCTGCTGGCCGGGCTGGGCGACGACCTCAAGTTCGTCTTCATCGCTTCGGCGGTGGCGCTGGAGCGCGGCGACGCACTGGCGGTGCGCGCCGTCCCCAGCACGGACGCCAAGTGCGACCGCTGCTGGCACTGGCGGGCCGACGTCGGCGTCGATCCGCAGCATCCCGCCCTTTGCGGCCGCTGCGTCGCCAACCTGTTCGGTCCCGGTGAGCCCCGGGTGCACGCCTGATGGCCCGCGGAAAAACCTTCTCCTCCCTCGGTAGCGGCGGCAGCCAGGGCAGCATGCTCCCCTGGCTGGGCCTGGCGCTCATCATCCTGATCGCCGACCAGTTCACCAAGGTGCTGATCCTCGGCTACTACCAACTGGGCGACTCCACCACCATCACGTCGTTCTTCAACATCGTGCGGGCCCACAACACCGGCGCGGCCTTCTCCTTCCTGGCGGGCGCCGGCGGCTGGCAGCGCTGGCTGTTCACCGGCATCGGGGTGGCCGCCACGCTGTTCATCCTCTATATGTTGCGCAGCCATGCGGGCCAGAAGCTGTTCTCGTTCGCGCTGGCCTGCATCCTGGGCGGGGCCATCGGCAACGTGATCGACCGGGTGCTGTATGGCTACGTGGTGGACTTCGTACAGGTCCACTGGCAGGAGCGCTGGTACTTCCCGGCCTTCAACATCGCCGACGCGGCCATCACGATCGGGGCGGTGAGCCTGATCCTCGACGAGTTGTTGCGGGTGCGGCGCAGCCGGTAGCGCCCCAGCGCCCCCACCCCACCCCTCCCCCGATGGGGGAGGGAGAGGCATCCACGCCACAGGTTTACCCAGTCCACCTGCAGCCCGGCGTATCATTGTTCAAAAATGAAGCATCTGCTGAACCTGCTGGCAGCCGTCGCGCTGTTGGTCTGGGGCACGTATCTCGTTCGCACCGGCATCCTGCGCGTCTTCGGCGCCAACCTGCGGCACGTCCTGGCCCGCAGCATCGGCACCCGGCCCGCGGCGGCGCTCGCCGGGCTCGGCGTCACGGCCCTGGTGCAATCCAGTACCGCCACCGCGCTGATCGTCTCCTCGTTCGTGGGACAAGGCGTGGTGTCGCTCGCCACCGCCCTGGCCGTCATGCTGGGCGCCGACATCGGCACCAGCCTGATGACGGTCGTCTTCTCCTTCGACCTGTCCTGGCTGTCACCGCTGCTGATCTTCGTCGGCGTGCTGCTGTTCATCGCCCGCCAGTCCACGCCCGTGGGCCGCGTCGGCCGGGTGCTGATCGGCCTGGGCCTGATGCTGCTGGCCCTGCGCCTGGTCTCCGAGTCCACCGCCATCATGGTCAAGGCGCCGGCCGTGCGGGCGTTGCTGTCCTCGCTGTCCAGCGACATCCTGCTGGAGATCACGGTGGGCGCCGTGCTGGCCGTGGTCGCCTATTCCAGCCTGGCCATCGTGCTGCTCACCGCCACGCTGGCGGCGTCCGGCGCCATCCCGCTGGACGTCGCCATCGGCCTGACGCTCGGCGCCAACCTGGGCAGCGGCCTGCTGGCCGTGCTGGCCACCGCCAACTCCACGGTGGAGGTGCGCCAGGTGCCGCTGGGCAACCTGGTGTTCAAGGCTGTCGGCGTGCTGCTGGCCGCGCCCTTCGTGGGGCTATGGCTGCGCTACACCAAGCCCTACCTGCTGGACGCGCAGACCGCCGTGGTCCTGTTCCACCTCTCGTTCAACGTGGCGATCGCGCTGATCTTCATCGCCTGGGTGCACGTCGTGGCGCGCTGGGTGGAGCACTGGCTGCCCAAGGCCGACAAGTCGATGGTGGCGGGACGCCCGCATCACCTGGACCCGTCGGCGCTGGCGACGCCTTCGCTGGCCATCTCCAACGCCGCGCGCGAGGCGCTGCACCAGGCCGACGTGGTGGAGACCATGCTGCTCGGCATGCTGCGCGTGATCAAGGACAACGACCTGCGGCTGGCCGAAGAGCTGCGCAAGATGGACGACACCGTCGACCAGCTCTATTCGGCGATCAAGTACTACCTGACCAAGATCTCGCGCGAGGCGCTGGGCGAAGAGGAAAGCCGGCGCTGGACGGACATCATCAGCTTCACGATCAACATGGAGCAGATCGGCGACATCATCGAGCGCATCCTGCTGGACATCGAGGACAAGAAGATCAAGAAGGGCCGCAGCTTCTCGGACGCCGGCATGGCCGAGATCTGCGAGCTGCACGCGCGGCTGCTGGACAACCTGCGCCTGGGGATGAGCGTGTTCCTCAACGGAACGGTGCGCGACGCGCAGAAGCTGTTGGAGGAGAAGGCGCGCTTTCGCGACCTGGAGCGCGCCTACGCGGGCACGCACCTCACGCGGCTGGCCGAAAACACCGTGCAGAGCATCGAGACCAGCTCACTGCACCTGGACCTGATCAGCGACCTGAAGCGGATCAACTCGCACATCTGCTCCATCGCCTACCCGATCCTGGACTCGGCCGGGGCGCTGTCGCATACGCGCTTCAGGCAGGTGCTGCCGGAAGAGCGTTCCCAGCCGCTGTAGCCGCCGCGTCCGCATCGTCGCTCTTCTGCCGCAGGCGCGAGCAGTACTCCATCAGCGCCTCCAGCTCCGTCGACTTGTCGAACACCGCATCGGCGCCCAGCTGCATGCAGCGCCAGCGCACGTCGCGCGAGGAATGGTTGCTCAGCACCACCACCTTCTGGCCGGCGGCCCGCACGCGGCAGGCGTCCAGCACGTTCATGCCGCTGCCTTCGCGCAGGAACAGGTCGATGATGGCCAGGTCCCAGGGGTTCTGCGCCAGCCAGCGCTTGGCTTCGTGCTCGGATTCGGTGGTGCCGACCGGCTCCACTTGCGCGAGCTCCTTCAGCGTGTCGATCAGGTTCTCGCGGATCGTCGAGCTGTCCTCGACGATGTAGGTGCGAAACGTCATTGGCGTCCTTCTGCAGCCCCAGGCACGGCCCGGGTACGGGGAGGACTTTAGGCGGCGAACCCCAGGCGCCCTGCAAGCACCCTAGCCGTGGTCGTGTAGGAGGCCTACCTCATGTGTGGGCGGCGACGAATTCGCGCCAGGCCGTGCAAAAGGCCTGCGGCTGCTCGACCGCGCCCTGGTGGCCAGTGGGTAGCGATACCAGCCGGGCGCCGGGCACGAGTTGCGCGATCTTCGCGGTGGCAGCCGGGGGCATCGCCGTGTCCTCGGTGCCGGCGACCACCAGGGTCGGGACGGCGATCCGGGGCAACAGGTCGAGCTGGGCGAGGTCGCGCACGGCCGCCGCGCAGCCGACATACCCTTCGACCGACGTGCCCAGCAGCAGATCCGTCATGCGCTGCACTTCGGCCGCATGGGCCTGACGCCACGCTTCGGTGAACCAGCGCTGCATGGTCGGCTCCGCCAGTGCAGCGACGCCCCGCTCCCGCGCCACGTCGATGCGTTCCTGCCACGCGGCCGCGGCGGCCTGCGCGGCGCCGGTATTGGCCAGCGTCAGCGTCAGCAGCCGGTGGCCATGGCGCGCGCCCACCTGCTGGCCGATCATGCCGCCGAGCGAACTGCCGACGAAGTGCACGCGATCGATGCGCAGCGCGTCCAGCAATTCGGGCACGTCGGCGGCGAGTTGCTCCATGGTGTAAGGCGCGGGGGGCGCCGTGCTGCCGCCGTGGCCGCGCACGTCGTAGCGCAGCACGGCAAAGTCCGCGCCCAGGTCCGCCGCCACCGCGTCCCAGGCCCGATGGTCGGTGAGGATGCCGTGCACCAGCAGCACCACGGGCGCGCCCTTGCGGCCCTCCAGCCGGTAGGCAACCTGCTGGCCCCGCAGGCCGATCGCGGAAGGAGCCGTCATGGCTTGCTTTCGGCGGCGATGGCGGCATTGACGCGCGGCATCACCTGCTCGGCCATCAGCTCCATCGAGCGCCTGGCCAGCGCCGGGTCCACCCAGTCGTGGCAGGCGTACAGCAAGGTGCCGAAGTCGCCGACCTGTTCGCGGAATGCGAGCAGCTGGTCGACCACGCTGTTCACCGTGCCGGCGATGGCCAGGCGGTTGGTCACGTAGTCGGGCGTGATCTCGCTGTCAGGCTGCGCCTGGTCGAGCTTGAACAGGTTGGAGCGGCCGCCGCCCACCAGCTTGCGCGAGAGCTGCTTGAAGTAGAAGTGGTACGGGCCTTCGCTGCCCTTGCCGTAACGTTGCGCGACGGATTCGTCGTCGGCGACGAAGATCGACTTGGCCACGCGCCATTCGGCCGGCGCCGCCTTGGCGCCCGCCGCCTCGCGCCCCTCCACGTACTTGGGCCAATGCGTCTTCACCCACTCGGGCAGCAGGAAGTTGGCGGAGATCGGCTGCCAGCCGCGCTTGGCCATCTCGGTCACGCCTTGCGAGAACGGCGCCACCGCGGTGCCGACGATGCGCGGATGCGGCCGCTGGTACGGCTTGAGGATGAGGCCCTGGCCGATCTCGGGAATCGCGGTCTGCCTGGTCGACACCTTGAAGAACTCGCCCTGCAGGTCCATCGGGCCTTCGCTTTCCCAGATCTTCAGGATCATGTTGATGCTCTCGACGAACATCGCATTGCGGTTCTTCTGGTAGTTGCCGAACACCTCGGCATCCGACATCAGCCCGCCCGGGCTGATGCCCATGATGAAGCGGCCCTTCAGGATGTGGTCCAGCATCGCCACCTGCGCGGCCACGGCGGCCGGGTGCGTGTTGGGCAGGTTGAGGGTGCCGCTGCCCAGCACGATGTCCCGGGTTTCGTGCGCCAGGGAGGCCAGGAACATCAGGCTGGAGGTGACGTTCTCCGCAAGATCGGTGACGTGCTCGCCGACGAACGCTTCGCAGTAGCCGAGCTTGTCCGCCAGCAGGATCGCCTCGCGGTCTTCGGCCAGCGTCTGCGTCGCGTTGCGGCCCGGCGGATGCAGGGGCATCATGAAGGTGCCGAGTTTCATTCGGGGTTCTCCTGGGAAGTCCGGGTGGAGGAAGTGGGGGGCGCGGAAGCGCCGAGCCGGCGCGACAGGGTGGCCGCGCATTCGCGCAGGCCCTTGACCAGCCGGCCCTCTTCACTGATGTCGAGGCGTAGCGTGCTGCCCAGCGCGGTGAGCGCCAGCACCATGCCGCCGGAGGGGTCGAACACCGGCACGCTCAGCGCGCTGATGCTGGCGCCGTACAGGTCGGCAAACGCATCGGTGCCCACCAGCCGCACGATGCCGGTGGTGCGGATCAGGTCCAGTTGTTCGGTGACGCCGGCGCTCGACGCCGTGGCGCCCGCCATGCCGCCTTGCGCGAGCTCCGCTTCGATGAACGGCGCGGTGGTTTCGGGCGGCAACCAGGCGGCGAAGGCCAGCCCCGTGGCGGACGCCAGCACCGGCAGCACGAGGCCGGTGCGCAGGTTGTCGCTGACCGGCTGGCTGGCTTCTTCCCAGCGCACGATGGTCGGGCCCTTGTTGCCCCACACGCCGAGGCCGAGCGTTTCGTCCAGTTCGTCGGACAGTTCCACCAGCGCGCGCGTGGCCAGCCGCACCGCCTGCAGCCGCGCGATGTTGGCGCCGCCCGCGGCGGGAGCGCCCATGTCGTGCGGCTGCGCGACCAGGTAGCGGCCGCCGCCGAACACCAGCGGCTGCCGGCCGCTGCGCTCGATGCGGTCGACCTGCCCGAGGAACACGACGTGGTCGCCGCCCGGAAAGCTGTCCATGCGCCGGCATTCCAGGTACGCCGAGCAGCCCTCGATGAGGGGGACGCCGCCGAGACCGGGGCGCGTGGCGCAACCCGAAAACTTGTCGGCGCCGCCGCGCGCGAAGCGCTGCGACACCTCCACCTGGTCATCGGCCAGGATGTTGACCACGAAGCGCTCCGCCGCGCGGAACACCGGATGGCTGGGAGCGGTGAGCGACTGGCTCCACAGGATCAGCGGCGGATCGAGCGACACCGAGCTGAACGAGTTGGCGGTCAGTCCGTGCGGGCGGCCCTGCGCATCCAGCGTGGTGATCACCGTGACGCCGGTGACGAACGCGCCGAGCACCTGCCGCAAGGCGCGGGCGTCGAAGCCGTTGTCGCTGTCCGCCATCGTGGTTCCCGCGTCGCCGTCAGAACTTGATCTTGAGCAGCCGCGCGGCGTTGCCGCCGATGATCAGGTCGCGGTCGGCCTTCGGCAGGCGCTTGACCTGCTTGACCAGGCCCAGCGGATCGTCCTCGCCCATGTCGTACGGGTAGTCGGTGCCCAGCACCACGTGGTCGGCGCCGTACTTGTCGATCAGGTGCTTGAGCATCTCCGGGTCGAACGTGATGGTGTCGAAGTAGAACTTCTGCAGGTAAGAGGACGGCGGCCGCTTGATGACGGTGCGGCAGTCCGGCCGCGCCCGCCAGGCGTGGTCCATGCGCGCCCAGTAGTGCGCGATGAAGCCGCCGCCGTGCGCCACCAAGATCTTCAGCTTGGGGTGGCGCGCCATCACGCCGTCGAAGATCAGGTGCGACACCGCCACCGTCGATTCCAGCGGGTTCCCGATCACGTTGCTGAAGTAGTGCTCCGTGAGCCGATCCCCGTGCGTGAAGCCCAGCGGATGCATGAAGATCACGATGCCCAGTTCCTCGGCGCGGGCGAAGAACTTCTCCAGGCCCAGCGACGGATCGGTGAGGTTCTTGCCGTTGACGTTGGTGCAGATCTCGACACCGCGCAGCCCGAGGTTCTTGACCGCGTAGTCCAGCTCGCGCACCGCCAGTTCGGCGTTCTGCAAGGGCACCGAACCGAGGCCGACGAAGCGATCCGGCGTGTCCGCGACCAGCCTGGCGATGCCTTCGTTGACCTCGCGCGCCAGCTGCGCGCCGTAGTCGGGCTCGGTGAAATAGAAGAAGTGGTACGGCGCCGGGCACACGGCCTGGATGTCCACGCCCATGCGGTCCATGTCCTTCAGCCGCTCGGTGATGCCGGTCAGCTTGGGGGCGCGCGTCTTCATCTGCTTGACGTTGGTTTCGCGCGTCAGCTCGTTGGCGAAGGTCACCGTGGGGTCGTACTGCGCCGCGTTGAGGTGTGCCGTCTTGGCGTTCACCTCCGGGTTCAGGTAGTGGCAGTGCAGGTCCACCACCTTGGCCTTGTTGCCGCGGCCACCGCGGACCACCGTCTTCACGGCGGTGGCGGCGCGCGCGCCGGGCAGCTTCAGGTGCGCCGAGCGGGCGCGCCCGTGCTGGTGGCGCGGGTCCGTGCAGTCAGGGGTACACGTGTAGAACAAGGCGTCTCCTTTTTGTTGATCGTATGATAATTTATCTGGCCGCGCGCCTGTCAAGCGGTGCTCGCCACCTGCGCCACGGCCTGCAGCAGGTTGCGGATGGTGTCGGCCTCGATGCGGCGCGTGATGAACACCAGGCGCGTGCGGGTGTCGTCGCCCGGCCAGCGGTCCAGCGTGACCGGCGGATGGAAGATGTGCTGCACACCCTGCACCACCACCGGCTTGCCTTCGACGTTGACGATGCCCTTGACGCGCAGCAGGTCGGGCCCGCGCAGCGTCGCCAGCAGTTCGAGCGCGGCCGACAGGCTGCTCCAGGTGAAAGGCTGGTCGAAGCGCAGCGACAGCGTGCGGATGGAGCCGTCGTGCAGCGCCGGCCGCCGTCCCAGCCGTGCCTCCCCGCCTGACCCTTCGCCTTCGAGCGGCTCGCCCAGGAACCGCAGCGTCGCGGCACCCGCCCGCGCACTCGCGAGGCCCAGGTTCACCAGGTCACGCGGTTCGACTTCGCCGTTCAGCACCGGCATCACGCCGGCGCCGGGATTGATCTCGTGGATGGCTTCGGTGAGCGCCGTGACCTGCTGCGCGCTGGCGAGATCGGTCTTGGTGAGCAGCACGCGGTCTGCCAGCGCGATCTGCTTGGCGGGTTCCGCGTGGTTGGCCAGTTGCGTGGCGCCATTGACGGCGTCCACCAGCGTCACCACGCCGTCCAGCCGGAAGTGCGCCGCGATCAGCGTGTCGCCGGCGAGCGTCTGCACCACCGGCGCCGGGTCGGCGAGGCCGGTGGTTTCGATGATCACGCGGTCGAAGTCCGCGATCTCGCCCACCCGGCGGCGCGCGAACAGGTCGCGCAGCGTTTCCTGCAGGTCGGTGCGCACCGAGCAGCAGATGCAGCCGTTGGCCAGCAGCGCGATGTTTTCGGAGGACATCGCCACGATGTCGTGGTCGATGCCGATCTCCCCCACCTCGTTGATCACCACGGCCACCCGGTTCATGTCGGGATGGCGCAGCAGCTTCGAGATGAGCGTCGTCTTGCCGCTGCCCAGGAAGCCGGTGATCAGTGTCACCGGCAGCTTGCCGGCCAGCGGGTCGCGCACCGTGTTCACGCCAGTGCCTCAGATCTCCAGCTGCAGCACGTACAGGCCGCCGGTGAAGCGGTCCACCGTGTAGACGATGCGGTTCTCGTCCACGTACACGTCGTTCAGCTGGACGGCGCCGGCGGGCGACAGCTTGGGCGCGCCGGGGACGTAATAGGCGATCTCTTCCACCCGATAGGGATCGGTGGTGTCGTACACCCGCACGCCGGCGTTGAAGAAGGTGCCGATCATGATGGTGTCGGAGCGGAAGGAGCCCGGCACCGGCAGGTTCTCGTGCAGGTTGTGCGCGCCGAAGCGGCCGCCGCGCTTGGCGAAGGCCTGGAAGGGCGGCGCCGGAAAGGTGCCGATGGGCACCGGGTTGGCCTCGTTGCGCGCGTCGATCACCCACACCAGCTTGGGCCAGTCGGCGCCCTCGTCCAGCACGCACTCGTCGCTGACGATCCACAGGCCGCGGTCGAAGAGGGGCAGCACCGTGTGGGTGAAGCCGTTGAAGGGCGGCGACGGATTCCACTGCGACACCACCTTGATGCGCGCGGGGTCCGAGATGTCCAGCACGAAGGCGCCGCCGTCGATGTAGCCGACGTAGGCGCGGTCGGGCCGCTCGGGGAACACGTTGGTGTTGTGGGCGCGAAAGCCCATGTCGAACTTCTTGGGCAGGCGCGCCGGCGCCGGCGCTTCGTCGCCCTCGCGGGTGCCGGGATACCACCAGCGCCCCTTTTCCACCGGCTTCGAAGGGTTCGACACGTCGAGGATGCGGTAGAACTGGTCGTCCAGCGGATTGCGCGGCTGGAAGTCGGCGGAGCCGGCCGACATGTGGATGGTGGTGCCGTCGACGAACCACAGCGCGTGCACGCCGCGCGAATGCGGGCCGGAACAGTCGAAGTGCGAAATCAGGCGCGGCTTCTCGGGCACGCTCACGTCGAACAGGTCCACCCCCGCCGGCTTGATGCCGACGGTGCTGGCCTGGTAGGCCACGGCCAGCGTGTCGCCCACCAGGTCGAGCGAATTGGAGCGCAGCTTCATGTGCGGCAGGTCGGTCTGCACGATCAGCCGCGGCTTGCGCGGATCGGTGACGTCCACGCCGGAAAAATTCTTGGGCGCCGATTCGTGCGCCAGCCACAGGATGCGGCGGCCGTCCTTGGTGAGCTGCAAGGCGACGCCTTCGCCCAGGCCGCCGTAGCCCTCCAGCTCATGCTGGGCCAGCAGCGTCATGTTGAGCGACAACGTCTGGTCGGCGCGCGATCCGGGGGAAGAAGGTTGGTACATGCGGGAAAGTACGGGAGTCCTTGTTTAGCAAACGATAATAGATTGGATCGGAACGCGGCGCCACGGGGTTTTTTCCGGGCGCGCGACGTCACACCATCCAAGGAGCGACCCGATGAGACAAGTCTTCCCCTTCCGCAAGAGCGTGCAGGGCTTCGTCCTGGCCTGTGCCTGCGCCGCCCTCCTGCCCATCGCCGCGCATGCGCAGAAGTTTCCCGACAAGCCTGTCAAGCTGGTCGTGACGTATCCCGCGGGCGGCAGCTCCGACCTGATGGGCCGGATCATGGGACAGAAGCTCAGCGAGTACTGGGGGCAGCCGGTCATCATCGAAAGCAAGCCCGGCGCGGCCGGCTCGATCGGCATGGAATACACGGCTCGGCAGCCGAACGACGGCTACACCTTCGTGGTGGGGAACCTCGGCCCGGTGGCGGTGAATCCGCTGATCACCAAGGTGCCGTACAGCATCGACAAGGACTTCGTCCCGGTCGCGCTGACCGCGACGGGGCCCAACGTGCTGGTGGTGCCGGCCTCCTCGCCGTACAAGAACCTCAACGACATCCTCGCCGCCGCGCGCGCGAAGCCGAGCACCCTCACCTTCGGCACCAGCGGGCCGGGCAGCATGGCGCACCTGGGCGGCGAGATGATCATGCGGCAGGGCAAGGTGAAGATGAACGGCATCAACTACAAGGGCGGCGGCCAGGCGGTGAACGACCTGCTGGCGGGCCACATCGACATGATGGTCGCCGACGCGTTGCCGGTCTCGCAGCACATCAAGGTCAACAAGCTGCGGGCGATCGCCGTGACGAGCGGCACGCGCAACCGCAACTTCCCCGACGTGCCGACCTTTGCCGAAGCCGGCCTGCAAGGCCTGGTGGCAGAGAACTGGTGGGGCGTGTTCCTGCCGGCAGGCACGCCCAAGGCGATCGTGGACAACTACCACGCGGCGCTGGTGAAGGTGATGGCCGACCCGGACCTGAAGCAGAAATTCGCCGACCTCGGCGTGGAGGCCCACGCCAGCACGCAGGATGAATTCCGGACCTTCCTGGCCGCGGAAATCGGCAAATACGCCAGGCTCGTCGCCGACAACAACATCAAGGGCGAGTGAAGCCACTCTGATGCCAGGAAGCCGGACGCCACAGCGCCAGCGCACCGGAACCGCCGGCAAGCTGCGGCTCGCTCCGGGCGACCGCGAGCGCCAGATCATCGACGGGGCCATCGCCTACTTTTCGGAGGTCGGCTTTTCGGGCCAGACGCGCGAACTCGCCAAGCGGCTAGGCGTGACCCAGCCGCTGCTGTACCGCTATTTCCCCAACAAGCAGGCGCTGGTCGAGCGCGTCTACCAGACGGTGTTCGAGGGCCGCTGGAACCCGGCGTGGATCCCGCTGCTGCAGGACCGCAAGGTGCCGCTGCGCGAGCGGCTGGTGGAGTTCTACCGGCAGTACGCGGCCGCGACGTACCGGCCCGAATGGATCCGCATCTACATGTATGCCGGCCTGTCGGATCCGACGCTGAACCGCCGCTACATCCAGCTGGTGCGCAAGCACCTGCTGCCCGCCTACTGCCGCGAAGTGCGCCACGCCTGCGGGATTCCCGACACGGACGCGCCAATCGTCGAAGAGGAGATGGAATTCGTGTGGAGCCTGCATGGCGGCATCTTCTACATGGCGATGCGCGAGCACGTGTACCAGATGAAGATCAACGTCGACTTCCTCACGCAGGTGGGCTTTGCCGTCGACAACTTCCTGGCCGGCGCCCGCACCACCTACCCGCAACTGCTGGAGCGCTTCGCACCCGAGGCGCTGGGCCGCCCGCGCGCACGCGCCATGAAATCGAGGACCGGATGAACAAGAAGATGAAAGAGGCCACGGCCGTCACCGTGGGCGTGATCGGCCTGGGCATCATGGGCTCGGCCATGTCCGCCAACCTGCTGAAGGCGGGCTTCCCCGTGGTGGGATACGACCCGGTGGCCAAGGCTCGCAGCAGGCTCGCCAAGGCGGGCGGCGTCGCGTGCGACAGCGCCGCCGAAGTCGCGCAGCGCTGCGGCTTCATCGTGCTGTCGCTGCCCAGCGAGCAAGCGCTCGAGGCCGTGTGCAACGAGCTGGCCGCATCGCGCGCGAAGAAACTGATCGTCGCGGAGACCAGCACGCTGCCGGAAGCCGCGAAGCTGCGCGCGCACGGCGTGCTGGACAAGGCCGGCATCACGCTGCTGGACTGCCCGCTGTCCGGCACCGGCGCGCAGGCCGTCACCGGCGACCTCGCCGTGTACGCCAGCGGCGACGCCAAGGCGATCCAGGCCTTCGCGCCGGTCTTCGCGGGGTTCTCGCGCGCGCGCTACGACGTCGGCGCTTTCGGCAACGGCATGCGCATGAAGCTGGTGGCCAACCTGCTGGTGGCCATCCACAACGTGTCCACGGCCGAGGCGATCCTGATGGGCGCGCGCTCCGGCCTGGACCCGGCGACCATCGTGAAAGTGGTGGCCGACGGCGCCGGCGGCTCGCGCATGTTCCAGGTGCGCGGCCCGTCGATGGTGGACCGTTCGTGGGACAAGGTGACCATGAAGGTGTCGACGTGGCAGAAGGACATGCGCCTGATCAACGACGCCTTGACCGCCAGCGCGACGGCAGCCCCGCTGTTCGCCGCCACCCTGCCGATCTACAACGCGGCGATGGCCCTGGGCCACGGCGCGGACGACACCGCGGCCGTGTATTCGGTGCTGGAACACATGATGGGCGACGCGCCCGCGGCGAAGCGCAAGCGCGTCAGCCGCTGACCGGCGCCGTCGGCGCGAAGGCGGCCACCAGGATCGCCGCCGCGTCCAGCGTGAACTCGCCGGCTTGCAGCCGCCGCGCGACTTCATCGTCCTGCATGGCGCGGAACTCGTCGACCTCGCCGTCCTGGTTGGCCGGCTGCATGCCGGCCGGCACGTTGCACAGATACCAGTCGAGCACCTCCACCACGTAGCCGTGCGGCACTTCCGGCGAAGGCCGGCGCGTGATCACCTGCCCGCCGTACCGCATCTCGTGCAAGTCCGCCAGCCGCAGCCCCGCCTCCTCCCAGGTTTCGCGCTCTAGTGCCTGCGGCACCGTGTCGCCGGCCGGCACCATGCCGCCCACCAGGGTGTCCCACAGGCCCGGGTCCGTGGGCTTGCTCGAAGCGCGCCGCTGCACCCAGTGATGGCCGTGAGGATCCAGGCCGACCAGGTGCACGGCATGCGTCGGCACGCCCAGCGGCCGCACGGCGGCGCGCTCGACGGTGCCGAGCACGGCGCCGGTGTCATCGCGAACGGCCAGCAGCTCGTCGCGCCAGGTGTGGGTGAGGCGCCGCTCGCGCAGCCGGTTGGCGAGTTCGGCCAGCGACTGCGACAGGTCGTCGCCCTCGACGTGCCAGCCGGCCGCGCTGCCGCGCACCAGTCCGCCGCCGGCAATGCCTGCGTAGGGAAAGAAGCCAGGCTCCACCGACCCGATGCGCTGGCCGTGCCACCACAAGGGCACGCGCGGGCGCATCGGCGGGCGCTCCAGCAGCGACTGCAACCGCGCCCGCCAGGCGGCCGTCAGCTGCAGCCTGTTCACAGGGTGAGGATCGTGCAGCCGGTCGTCTTGCGCGCTTCGAGCGCGACGTGCGCCTCGCGCACCTTCGCCAGCGGGAAGGTCTGGTCGATGCGGATCTTCACCTTGCCGCTGGTGACGGCGGCGAACAGGTCGTCCGCCATCTCCTGCGTGGCCTCGCGCGTGGCGATGTGGGTGAACAGCGTCTGGCGCGTGACGTAGATCGAGCCCTTCGCACCCAGGATGCCGGGGGCGAACGGGGGCACCGGGCCGGAGGCGTTGCCGAAGCTGGCCATCAGGCCGAAGGGCTGCAGGCAGTCCAGCGACTTGTCCCAGGTGTCCTTGCCGACCGAGTCGTACACCACCTTCACGCCGCGGCCGCCGGTGATCTGCTTGACCCGCTCCTTGAAGTCTTCCTTGGCGTAGTTGATGACGTGCGCGGCGCCGAGCGACTTGGCCAGCGCGCACTTCTCGTCGCTGCCCGCCGTGCCGATCAACTGCAGGCCGAGTGCCTTGGCCCACTGCACCGCGATCAGGCCGACCCCGCCGGCGGCGGCGTGGAACAGGACGAAATCGCCCTCCTTCAGGCCGCCCTGCGGCAGCGTGCGCTTGAGCAGGTATTGCGCGGTGAGCCCCTTGAGCATCATGGCGGCGCCCGTCTCGAAGCTGATCGCCTCCGGCAGCTTGACCACGCACTTGGCGGGCATCACGCGCACTTCCGAGTACGAGCCTGGCGGCTGGCTGGCGTACGCCGCGCGGTCGCCGGCCTGGAGGTGCTTCACGCCGTCGCCCACCGCCTCGACGATGCCGGAGCCTTCCATGCCCAGCGTCAGCGGCATGGGGAAGGGGTAGAGGCCGGTGCGCTGGTAGACGTCGATGAAGTTCAGGCCGACCGCGCGATGGCGGATGCGGATCTCGCCGGGGCCGGGATCGCCGACTTGCACGTCGACGATCTCCATCTCCTCCGGGCCGCCTGTCTTTCGGATCTGGACTGCCTTGGTCATGGGAGGTCTCCTGTTTTGTGGTGCGTGCCGCGCATCCTACCGCGTGGGCTAAAGTCGCGCCTCCATGCACCAGCGCCTGACTTTCTCCACCGCCTTGCTGCTGACGGTGCCGCCGCTGCTGTGGGCCGCCAATGCCGTGATCGGCCGCGCGGTGGCGCCGCTGGTGCCGCCGCTGGCGCTGAACTTCCTGCGCTGGGCATTGGCCTTCGTGATCCTGCTGCCGTTTGCCTGGCAATTGCTGCGCGCCGACAGTCCGCTGTGGGGCCGCTTCGGCCGCTTCGCGGTGCTGGGCTTCCTGGGGGTCGGCAGCTACAACGCATTGCAGTACCTCGCGGTGAAGACCTCGACGCCGGTCAACGTCACGCTGGTCGCGTCCAGCATTCCCGTCTTCATGCTGGCGCTGGGTGCGCTGTTCTTCGGCCAGAAGATCACCGCCCGGCAATTGCTGGGCGCGGCGCTGTCGATTGCGGGCGTCGTCGTGGTGCTAGCGCACGGTGACTTCGAGCACCTCGCGCAGGTGCGGTTCGTGCGGGGCGACCTCTACATGCTGGTGGCGACGGCGGCATGGGCGCTGTACAGCTGGCTGCTGACGCGGCCCGGCGATCCGGCGGAGATCCGCTCGGACTGGGCGCGTTTCCTGATGGCGCAGCTGGTGCCGGGCCTGCTGTGGTCCGGACTGTTCGCCGCGGTCGAGGCCGGAGTCACCACGCAGTCCATCCAGTGGGGGTGGCCCCTGGCGGCTGCGCTGGCCTTCATCGCCACCGGGCCGGCCATCATGGCGTATCGGGCCTGGGGCCTGGGCGTGCAGAGGGTGGGCCCGAACATCGCCGGCTTCTTCTCCAACCTCACGCCCTTGTTCGCCGCGCTGTTCTCCGCCGCGTTCCTTGGCGAGCCGCCGCAGCCGTATCACGGCGTTGCGTTCGCGTTGATCGTGGGTGGGATTGTGGTGTCGTCGCGGAGATGAGGCTGGCGGCGACCTGATCTTCCTCCCGCTCCCTTTGGGGGAGGGCCGGGGGTGAGGGCTGTCGCCCGGTCACCGGGGTTCGCCTTCGGGCTCACCGCCGGCCTACGGATGGATCGGCGCTCATCGCTCACCGGGGTTCGCCTTCGGACTCACCGCCGGCCTACGGATTGACTGGCGCTCATCGCTCACCGGGGTTCGCCTCCGGGCTCACCGCCGGCCTACGGATGGATCGGCGCCCATCGCTCACCGGGGTTCGCCTTTGGGCTCACCGCCGGCCTACGGGTAGGCCGGGGTGACCTCGTAGGCCGGGGTGACCTCGTAGGCCGGGGTGAGCGCGAAGCCGAACCCCGGTGACCGGCGTCCTCCCCCGCTCGGAGGACGCCCGCCACGCCGCGCACGCGTTGTACCTGCATGCCCCGCTACATCCGCAGCAAAGCCGAAGGAGCGACCTTCTTCTTCACCCTGGCGCTGGAAGACCGGAGTGGCCGCCATCTCGTCGACCACGTCGCCGAGCTGCGCGCCTGCATGGCCGCGGTGCGTTGCCGTCGCCCCTTCACCATCGATGCGATCGTGGTGCTGCCCGAGCACCTGCACGCCATTTGGACCCTGCCGCCTGGAGACAACGACTACGGCACCCGCTGGATGCTGCTGAAGCAATCCTTCACCCGGCGATTGCAGGCTGGCGGCGCGCTCCAGGAGGCGGCATCCGGCACGCGACGCCGCAAGGGCGAGCGCAGCTTGTGGCAACACCGCTTCTGGGAGCACCAGATCCGCGACGAGGAAGACATGGCCCGCCACATCGACTACATCCACTTCAACCCGGTGAAACATGGATGGGTGCTGCGAGCACGGGATTGGCCGTATTCCAGCTTGCACCGCTACACCCGCGAGGGGAAGTTGCCGTTGGATTGGGGGATCAGCGCGGCGATCACGGGACAGTTTGGGGATTAGAAGCGTTTGGCGGATTTCGAATTCGTAGGCCGGCGGTGACGACAGGAACCCCGGTGTCCAGCCGCCAGCCACCGGGGTTCGCCTCCGGGCTCACCCCGGCCTACGGGAGAGCCGCCCGCACCGCGGCTGCTCGCGGAATCGGATCCACGGCGCCGTACCCCTCCGTAGATAGCGCCGCTGCCACCGCCGCATAGCGCCCTGCGGTCTCCAGATCATCACCCGCCACCAACCGCGCGAGAAACGCACCTCCGAACGTGTCCCCCGCGCCCGTCGCATCCACCGGCCTGCAGGGATGCGGCGCAATGCGGATGCGCCGTTGGCCGTCGGCCAGCAAGGCGCCCTGCGCGCCGAGCTTCAACGCCACCATCTTCGCCCCGAGCGCCAGGCAAAAATCCGCCAGCGCGTCGGCGTCGTCCAGGCCGCTGATCGCACTGATGTCCTCCTGGCTTGGCAGGCAGATGTCCGACTGCCCGATGAAGTCGCGCATCACGGCGCGCGCCCGCGCGATCGGCCAGAGCTTCAACCGCAGGTTGGTGTCGAAGCACACCCGCACGCCGGCCGCCCGCGCCGCATCGACCGCCGCGAAGCAGGTGTCGCAGGCCGAATCGGAGATGGCCGCGGAGATGCCGGACAGGTGCAGCACCTTCGCCTGCCGGATCTGCTGCAGCGGCAAGTCGGCCGGGCGCATGCGGCTGGCCGCGGAGCCTTGGCGGAAGAAGCTGAAGTGATGGCCCCGCGCGTCGTGATTGACGAAGTACACGGCCGTGAAGGCCTGCGGGTCCGTCCGCACGCCGCCGTGGTCCACGCCCTCCCGCGTCCACAGTTCCCGCAGCATGCGGCCATAGACATCGTCGCCCACGGCCGAGAGGTAGCCGACGCGGGCGCCCTGCCGGGCGGCGGCGATCGCCGCATTCGACGTGTCGCCGCCGAATCCCTGCAGGTAGGTGCGCCCGCCCTCGTCGCCCGCCTGGTTGAATTCCACCATGGGCTCGCCCAGGGCGAGGATGTCCGTCGCCACCGTAGAACTCAGTAGGTGCCCGGGTATGCGCCGCCGTCGATCAGCAGGTTCTGGCCCGTGAGGTAGCTGGCCTGCGCGCTGCACAGGAACGCGCAGGCCGTTCCGAATTCATCCGGCGTGCCCAGGCGCTTCGCAGGGATGGTATTCATGCGCGCCTGGCGCACCTCCTCCACCGTCTTGCCCGTCTTCTTGGCCGAGCCTTCCAGGGTGGCCTTGATGCGGTCGGTGTCGAACGACCCAGGCAGCAGGTTGTTGATGGTGACGTTGGCCGACGCCAGCTTGCTGGTGCGCGCCACGCCCGCCACGAAGCCGGTCAGGCCGCTGCGCGCGCCGTTGGACAGGCCCAGGATGTCGATCGGCGCCTTCACCGAGCTGGAGGTGATGTTGACGATGCGCCCGAAGCCGCGCGCAGCCATGCCGTCGACGGTTGCCTTGATCAACTCGATGGGCGTCAGCATGTTGGCGTCCACCGCCTTGATCCAGGCGTCGCGGTCCCAGTCGCGGAAGTCGCCAGGCGGCGGGCCGCCGGCATTGGTCACCACGATGTCGAAATCCTTGCGGAAGGCGAACACCTTGGCGCGGCCCTCCGGCGTGGTGATGTCGGCGGCGATCGGCTCGACCTGCGTGCCCTTCGGCACCTCCGGGTCGGCGCGCAACCGCTCGGCCGCTGCCTGCAATGCGTCGGCCGTCCGTGCCACGATGACCACATGGGCGCCTTCGCGCGCCAGCGCCTGCGCGCAGCCGTAGCCCAAACCCTTGCTGGCGCCGCAGACCAGCGCCCATTTGCCTGTAATGCCCAAATTCATACAATGCCCGCGTGTTTGGAATGAGCCGCACATGATACGCACCGTCCTCCTCCACGCCCTGTGCGTGGTTGTCCTGGCCGGCGGGCTGCTGCCCGCTGCCTCAGCGCAGGAGGCGGCCGTGACGCGTCGGGCGACCGATCTGCGCGACGCCCCCGGCGACAAGGGCAGGAGCATCGCCGCGCTGCCCGCGCAGGCCGCCGTCGCCCGCACCGGCGAACGGCAAGGCCCGTGGGTCCAGGTCCGCACGGACGCAGGCGCAACCGGCTGGGTGCACCTGTTCGACATCGGCCCCGCCAGTGCGGCCAAGGAAGGCGGCAGTACCACCGGCAATGCCCTGCGGGGCGTCACCGGCCTGTTCGGCGGCAACCGCCAGACGCAGACCGGCAGCACCGCCGGCATCCGCGGCCTGGACGCGCAGGACCTGGCCAATGCGCAACCCAACCCCGGCGCGGTCACGCGCATGGAAGGCTTGCGCCAGAGCGAAGCGGATGCCCGCACCTTCGCGCGCAATGCCGACTTGCGCACGGCCACCGTCGAGGCGCTGCCCGAGCCGTCACGCCGCACCGCCTCGCCCGCCGGCAACCCGGGCCAGCAGGTCGCGCCATGAAGAACCCCGCCTCGCTCCTGCAAGCCGCCGCCTGCGCCGCGTGCATCGCCTTGGCGTCCCCGGCGCACGCGCAGTTCGGCAACATCCTGCGGCAGCTGCCGGGCAACATCGCCATCCCCGGCGTCACGTCGGCCGGCCCTGCCGCAGCGAACAGCGGCGACGTGTACCAGTTGCTGCAGCAGTCGGTGGAATCCATCGACGAGCCGAAGGAAATCGAGATCGGCCGGCAGCTTGCCGCGGTCTTGCTGGGCAGCAAGCCGCTGCACCCGGACGCCGCGCTGCAACGCTACGTGAACCGGCTGGGCCGCTGGATCTCGCTGCATTCCGACCGGCCGCAGTTGCCGTGGACCTTCGGCGTGCTCGACGATCCCGGTTTCAACGCGTTCGCCGCACCGGGCGGCTACGTCTTCGTCACCAAGGGGCTGGTGGACAGCGTCGACGAGGCCGAGCTGGCCGGCATCCTGGCGCACGAGATCACCCACGTGACCGAGAAGCACCACCTGCGGGCGCTGTCGGCCAAGGCGCGCTCCGGGCTGGCGACGCAGCTGATCGCCTCGCAACTGCGCAACAACGTGGGCGGCGTGATTTCCGCGCAGATGCTGGCGCTGGGCAAGAACCTGTATTCCAGCGGCCTGGACCAGGCGGACGAATTCGCGTCGGACCGCCAGGGCGTGGCGCTCGCGGCGCGCGCGGGGTTCGATCCGTATGGCCTGCCCGCCGTGTTGCAGCAGTTGCGCACCGCGGCGCCGGACAACCCCTTGTTCTCGCTGACGCTCAGCACGCATCCGCCGGCGCAGCAGCGGTTGGAGCAGTTGGAGGTCGCGATGGGCAATCGCCTCGATGCGCACACCGGCAAGCCGTCGGTGACGATTCCGCAGCGGGTGCGGATGCGGTGAGAGCGCCGGGGTGCGCTTCGCGCAACCCGGCCTACGGGGCCCCACGTTCGTAGGGCGGGTTCGCGAAGCGACCCCGCCGTTTCAAACCCCGCACCTCACCGCGCCCCGCGCGTGAAAACAAAAATCCCCGCGATCACCAGCACCGTCCCCGCTGCCAGCCACGCCGTGAACGGTTCGCCCAGCAGCCAGACGCCCAGGAAGATGGTCGACAAGGGTCCGACCATGCCCGCCAGCGAAGTCGTGGCGGCCCCCACGCGTTCGATTGCCATCATCACCAGCAGCACCGGCACGGCCGTGCCGAGCACGGCGTTGATCACCGACAGCCAGATCACCTGCGGCGCGACCGCGAAGGCAGCGGACAAGGGCCGCAGCGCGACGAACTGCGCGATGCACAACAGGCAGGCCACGCTGGTGGCCAGCCCCACCAGCCGCAGCGAGCCGAGCCGGCGCACCACCTGCCCGCTGTAGACCATGTACAGGGCATAGCTGATGGTGCTCAGGAACACCAGCAGGGCGCCCAGCGGGACGTTGCGTCCCTCCAGCCGCAGTTCCTGGCCGAACACCAGCAGCACGCCGGCGTAGCTCACGGCCATGCCGGCCAGCTGGGCCCGCGTCCACGGGCGGCGGTACAGCAGCCATCCGAGCAACAGGACCAGCGTCGGGTTGAGATAGACGATCAGGCGCTCCAGCGAGGCGGAGATGTACTGCAGGCCCAGGAAGTCGAGGAAGCTCGCCAGGTAGTAGCCGCTGAAGCCCAGGCCGGCGACGGCTGCCCAGTCGCGGCCGGACAGCGGCGGCTGGCCGCGGCCGGCCCACCAGGCCATCGCGGCGAAGATCGGCAGCGCGAACAGCATGCGCAACATGATCAGCGTGACCGCATCGACGCCGTACCGGTACGAGAGCTTCACGAGAATGGCCTTGCCGCTGAAGGCGATGGCGCCGAGCAGCGCCAGCACCAGCCCCGACATGCGCTGTTCGCGCGCGTCCGGCATCAGCCGGCCAGCAGCCGCGCGTGCAGCCGGCGCAGCGCCAGCCACACCGCGATCGCCACCACGGGGATCGCGCAGGCGGCGGTGCTCTCGGCGCTGAAGGGCCAGCCGATCGCGCGGGCGCCCCGGGCCAGGTAGCTCACCAGCCCCACGATGTAATAGGTGATGGCGGCGACCGACAGGCCTTCCACCGTCGCCTGCAACTTCAGCTGCAGGTCCTGCCGCCGGTTCATCGTGGCCAGCAGGGCCTGGCTGCTTTGCTGCTGCTCGATCTCCACCCGCGTGCGCAGCAGGTTGCTGATGCGCGAGACGCGCTGCGACAGCGCGTCCTGGCGCCGCACCGACCACGCGCAGGTGGCGCGCGCCGGCGACAGGCGCCGCTCGATGAACTCGCCCAGCGTCTGCAGCTCGCCCAGCTTGGCCTCGGCGATGTCCTGCACCCGCCCATCGACCAGCTCGAAATACGCGGCGCTGGCGCTGAACCGCGCGTGCGTGGCGGCGTAGTGGCTTTCCACCTGGCCGGCCAGGCGCGTCAACCGGTCCAGCAGCTGCGGCTCCTCGTGCCGGCCGGCGATGCGGATGGACTCGGCCAGCGACGCCAGCTCGATCTCCGCCAGGCCCAGCAAGGCGGACGACTCGCGCGCGGCCGGCAATCCCAGCAGTGCGGCCATGCGGTAGGTGTCGATCTCCAGCAAGCGCTGCACCAGCCGGCCCAGGCGCCGTGGCTGCAGGCCGTCGGCCTGCAGCACGATGCGCGAGTAGCCGTCGGCGTGGATCGCGAAGTCGGTGAACACGGCGCCGCGCCCGTGCGCCACCGTGGAGCCGACCAGGGACTCTTCGCGCAGCAGCTGGCGCGTCAGCGCGGATTGCGCCAGTTCGCGCGTGGGCAGCACCCACAGGTGCAACGCGGCAAGGCATTGCCCCGGCAGCGCCGCCAGCCAGTCCTGCGGCACCGCCTGGATGGCGGTGGCCGGCTCCTGCTCACCGAAGCCGGCGTCGTCGAACGGCCGCGAGAACGTCCAGGTGACGAATTCGGTGTGCAGCTCCCAGCGGATGCGAAAGCCGCCCACCTCCAGCCGGACATGCGTGCCCTGCGCATCCGGCTGCGGCAGGTGGTGGTCGCGCAGCAGCGCCGCCAGGTGTGCGCGCGAGGCCTCGCGCCCGGCGGCATCGGCCACCATGACGATGTGCGACAGCACCAGCGGCGCGGCCATCGCCGCGGGTGGGCGCGCGTGGATCTCGTTGTGCAGCGCCACCCGTTGCGGGTGGGCAGTGAGCTGGGCCATGTGCGGATTGTCGCGCAAAGAAAAAGGCGCCCGGTGGGCGCCTTTTCATGAGCGAGCAGGCAGCGCGTTCATTCCTCGACGAAGGCTTCCTCGCGTTTGCTCTTCACCGCGGGCAAGGCCACGATGACGATCAGCAGCAAGGCAGCCGCGAGCAGGCCGGCGGACAGCGGCCGCGTGACCAGCACGCTCCAGTCGCCGCGCGACAGCAGCAGCGCGCGGCGCAGGTTCTCCTCCATCATCGGCCCCAGGATGAAACCGAGCAGCAGCGGCGCCGGCTCGCACCCGAGCTTGATGAACAGGTAGCCGATGACGCCGAAGATCGCCACCATCCAGATGTCCCACGTGTTGTTGTTCGTGGAGTAGACGCCGATGGCGCAGAACAACACGATGGAGGGGAACAGCCAGCGGTAGGGCACGGTCAGCAGCTTGATCCACATGCCGATCAGCGGCAGGTTCAGGATGACCAGCATCAGGTTGCCGATCCACATCGAGGCGATCAGGCCCCAGAACAGCTGCGGGTTGCTGGTCATCACCTGCGGGCCGGGCTGGATGTTGTGGATCGTCATCGCGCCCACCATCAGCGCCATCACGGCGTTGGGCGGGATGCCCAGCGTGAGCAGCGGGATGAAGGAGGTCTGCGAGCCGGCGTTGTTGGCCGCTTCCGGCGCAGCGACGCCGCGGATGTTGCCCTTGCCGAACGGCACTTCGCCCGGATGGATCTTGGTCTTCTTCTCGATCGTGTACGCCGCAAAGGCCGACAGCAGCGCGCCGCCACCCGGCAGGATGCCCAGCGCGGAGCCCAGCGCGGTGCCGCGCAGGATGGCGGGCCACATGCGCTTGAAGTCTTCCTTGGTGGGGAACAGGCCGGTCACGTTGCCGGTGAACACCTGGCGCTCGTCCTCGTGCTTGCCCAGGTTGGAGATGATCTCGCCGTAGCCGAACACGCCCATCGCGATGACGATGAAGCCGATGCCGTCAGTGAGTTCCGGGATGTCGAACGAAAAGCGCGCCACGCCGGAGTTCACGTCGGTGCCGACCAGGCCGAGCAGCAGGCCCAGCACGATCATGCCGATGGCCTTGACCAGGGAGCCGGAGGCCAGCACCACTGCGCCGATGAGGCCCAGCACCATCAGCGAGAAGTATTCGGCCGGGCCGAACTTGAACGCCACTTCCGTCAGCGGCGCCGCGAAGGCGGCCAGGATCAGGGTGGCGACGCAGCCGGCGAAGAACGAGCCGATGCCCGCCGCGGCAAGCGCCGGGCCCGCGCGGCCCTGCCTTGCCATCTGGTAGCCGTCGATCACCGTCACCACCGAGGACGACTCGCCTGGCAGGTTCACCAGGATGGCGGTGGTGGAGCCGCCGTACGAGGCACCGTAGTAGATGCCGGCCAGCATGATCAGCGCCGCCACGGGGGGCAGGGCATACGTTGCGGGCAGCAGCATGGCGATGGTCGCCACCGGGCCGATGCCGGGCAGCACGCCGATGGCGGTGCCGAGCACGCAGCCGATGAAGCAGTACAGCAGGTTGATCGGCGTGAAGGCCACGCTGAAGCCCAGCGAAAGGTTCGAGATCAGATCCATGTTCTTCTTTCTTCCGTCAGGCGGTGAGGAAGCTCGGCCACACCGGGAACTGCAGCTTCAGCAGCAGGATGAAGGCGACGTAGCTCATGACGGCCAGGACGACGGAGAGGATGAACACCTCCTTGGCCTTGAACTCCTCGCCGGCCAGGGCGGCGACGAAGGTCAGCGCAAAGATGCCGACGATCAGGCCCATGGCGGGAACGCCGATCTTGGGCAGGCCGCCGATGCAGATGCCGAAGACGACGTTGGAGGCGATGATGAAGAACAGCGGCTTCCATGCGGCCTTGCCGATCACCTCGCCGTCTTCGGTCTCGACGACCATGGCTTCGAACACGATGAACACGCCGATGAGCGTCAGCAGGATCCCGAGCACGAGCGGGAAGTAGCCGGGTCCCATGCGGGCGCCCTCGCCGATCGTGTAAGTGGTGGCTCCCCATGCGAAGGCGATGCCCATCGCCATGAACAGGAGTCCCGAATAGAAGTCCTTCTGGCTCTTTATTTTCATAGTGTTGTCTCCTGGAACGGATATAGACCGGCGGATTGTGGGGGAACAACCCGCCGTCCCCCATGTGGGTATCACCTACAGCCGGTTACGTTACCAATTGCGAGACCCCGGCGGGGATCACTCCAGCGGAGGCGTGGCGCTGAGCACCTCTTCCACGGTGGTCAGGCCTTCGGCCACGCGCAGGGCCCCGGCCAGCCTCAGCGGTCGCATGCCGTCGGCAATGCCCTGGCGCTTGAGCGGCAGGATTCCGGGCTCCTTGGTCACCTTGTCCTTGAAGCCCTCGGAAACGGTGAGCAGCTCGTACAGGCCCATGCGGCCCAGGAAGCCGGTCATGCGGCAGTCCACGCACCCGACTGCCTTGTAGGGCTGCCAGTTGCCGCTGATCTTCCACGGCTTGACGATCTCGTCCAGCGCCGAGCGCGGCGTGGCTTCGTCCGGCTGCTTGCACTGCTTGCACAGCGTGCGCACCAGCCGCTGCGCCAGGACGCCGATCATCGTGGCGTTGATGAGGTAGGGCGGAATGCCCAGCTCCATCAGGCGGGCGATGGCCGAGGGCGCGTCGTTGGTGTGCAGCGTGGAGAAGACCAGGTGGCCGGTCAGCGCCGCCTGCACGGCCATGTCGGCGGTCTGCAGGTCGCGGATTTCGCCCACCATCAGGATGTCCGGGTCCTGCCGCATCAGCGCCCGCAGGCCCTCCGGGAAGCCGAAGTCCAGCTGCACCTGCACCTGCGTCTGGTTGAAGGCGGGCTCGATCATTTCGATCGGGTCCTCGATCGTGCTGACGTTGACCTCCTCGGTGGCCAGGCGCTTGAGCGTCGAATACAGCGTGGTGGTCTTGCCCGAGCCGGTGGGGCCGGTGACCAGCACGATGCCGTGCGGTCGCTTGACCAGCTGCTCCCAGCGCTGCGCGTCGTGGGGGGAGAAGCCGAGCGCATCCAGGTCCTTGACCGCCGTGTCGGGGTCGAAGATGCGCATCACCATCTTTTCGCCGAAGGCGGTGGGCAGCGTGGACAGGCGCATTTCCACCTCGTCGCCGCGCGGGTTGCGCGTCTTGATGCGGCCGTCCTGCGGCCGGCGCCGCTCGACGACGTCCATGCGACCCAGCAGCTTGATGCGCGCGGTCATCGCGGTGATGACGGTGATGGGCATCTGGTAGACCGGATGCAGCACGCCGTCGATGCGAAAGCGGATCACGCCCTGCTCGCGCCGCGGCTCCAGGTGGATGTCGCTGGCGCGCTGGTCGAAGGCGTATTGCCACAGCCAGTCCACCACCTGCACCACGCCCTGGTCGTTGGCATCGAGCTGCTTGTTGCTCTTGCCCAGCTCCACCAGCTGTTCGAAGCTGGCGCCGGTGTTGCCGCCGCTTTTCTGCGCCTGGCGCACGGACTTGGCAAGGGAGAAGAATTCGGCGGTGTAGCGGTGGATCTCCTGCGGGTTGGCCACCACGCGGCGGACGCTGCGGCGCGACTGGCGTTCCACCTCCTCGACCCAGTCGGTGACGAAGGGCTCGGCGGTCGCCACCACCACCTCGTTGGGCGTCACCTGCACCGGCAGCACCTTGTGCCGCTCCGCGTAGCCCGCGCTCATGGTGTCCGCCACCTTGGCCACATCGACCTTGAGCGGATCGATGCGCAGGTAGTCGAGGCCGGCGCGCTGCGCGACGTACTGGCACAGCGCCTCGATGTCGAGCGGCTTGCCGTCGGCGGAGCGCGTCATGGACACCGTGGACAGGCGCACCAGCGGGTGCTGCATGCTTTCGGCCTGCGAGCAGCGCGCGATGGTGCGCCGCGCCTCCTCCGCCGAGATCACCCCGTCCTCCGACAGCCACTCGACCAGCATCTGCCAGTGCAGCGGCCCCCGCGGAAGGGTCCGGGCCGAGATGGTGGTCTTGGGCTGCGCGCTCATGGGTACATGGTACCCACGGTGCAGCGTACGCTCACCTTTGCGGCCGGGCGGTGTGGCGTGGATGTCATTAGCCGCCATTGCGGCATCCAATTCACGTCGCCTTGAACACCCGCAACCACTTCTTCGCCGGCAGCCCCCAGCGGGCCTCGATCTCGTCGGCGCGCTGCGACATCTGGGCGCGGGTGGGTTGCATCGGCTCGCGCAGCGCCAGCACCACGGTGTTGCCTTCGCGCGTGGGCTTGAACGCCCACACGGCCTCGGCGCCGAAGGCCGAACGGATCCGCTCCAGGCTGCGCTCATAGCTGGAGGACCGCCCGAACAGGTTGACTGTCATGCAGCCGTCTTCCGTCAACAGCCGGCGGCAATCCCGATAGAAGCCTTCGCTGTCCAACACGGGCGCCGCCGCCTCGTGGTCGTACAGGTCCACCTGCAAGGCATCGATGCGGCCTCGCCAATGTTCGTGCGCCACCACCTGCGCCGCATCACCCAGCACCACGGACAGGCGCGCGTCGTCCTTGGGCAGCTTGAACCACAAGCGGCACGCCGCCACGACCTGCGGGTTCAGCTCGATGGCCGTCGTCGTCATGCGCAGCTTCTTGTGGCAGAACTTGGTGAGCGATGCCGCGCCCAACCCGAGCTGCATCGCATGGCGCTTCGCGACGCCCTGCGGCTCCACGAACAGCAGCCAGGCCATCATCCGCTGCACATATTCCAGCTCGATCTCGTACGGCGCGTCGAGCAGCATCGACCCCTGGATCCACTCCGTCCCGAGATGCAGGTAACGCACGTCCCCCTGGTCGGAGAAATTCACTTCGGGGAGCTTGGGTGCGACGGACTTCACGGCCGCGGATTATGCGTGTGCACCACACGCGGGCGACGCACGACCTTTCCGTGAAGGAATGCTCGCGCGATTGCAGCCCATCCGTTACAGAATGTATTCCAGCACGACAACGACAAAGAAGAACGATGCCCATGACGGATTACCTGCAGGATTCCGCCCGCCCGCCACTCAACCCGCCTCCGTTTTCCGCCTGGTCCTCCGGCCCCGTCACCCAGGAAGCATCGCTCCCACCCCGGTCGTCCGCCGCCGCGCTGGCCTCCAGCCTCAACGAGTTGCTGGCGGGCATCGCCGCGCGCCGCATTCCGCACCTCGAGGCCTTGCGCTACCGGCTGCAGGAAGTTCATGCCGGCACCGAGCTCGCGCAGCTGCAGCACTGCCTGAAGATGGTGCAGGACAGCGCCAGCGCGGTGGACGTGCTGTCCGCCCGCGCCGGCGGCGAGGAGGCGGACCAGTTCATGCAGCAGGTGGCCGCGCTGGCGGAGAACACCCACCAGCTCACTTTCGTCGGCGGCAGCTTCCTGCAACGCAACCAGCCGGTGTCGTCGGTGGCGCGCGCGGTCTGCATGGGCCTGAAGCTCGAGACCGAGGCGCTCATGGAACGCGTCCAGCAAGGCATGCGCTGGCTGCACGACATGGAGCAGGACGTGATGGAGCGGCGCGATTCGGCCACCGCCGAAGTCAGCCAGGAGGCCTTGCGGGAGCTGGCCCGCCGCGGCAGCGTGCTGCAGGAACGGCTGCGCCAGGTGGACCGCCTGTGCGGCCACGCGCGCAGCGCCCTGGAGCTGGCTGAACAGTTCTACGCCCAGCGCGCGGCGCTTTGCGACATGCTGCAGCGGCGCGTGCGCCCGCGCAGCCGCCGCTTGCACGAAGTGCTGCGTCCCCTGCTGCAGGCCGACGCCCGGACCCCGCAGTCGGCGGAATTGATGGCCGTGGTCGAGTCGCGGCACGAGCTGCAGGTGGTGCTGACGGAAGCCGGCGCCGACATGGCCGCGCTGCGCGCCTTCGACCGCGAGCTCGTCGCGCACCTCGACGAGATGGAGCAGGCCCTGCAGCCGGCGGCCTGAGCAGTCTTGCAGGGGGGGTTCGCGCAGCGACCCCGCCATTTCGCCGCCCATGGCGGGGTCGCTGCGCGAACCCGCCCTACGGAGGCAAAAGCGCCCGCAAGCGAGGCAGCGCCGTGCAGGCGTTGGCTGTGGTTGCCGCGGCCAGGTCGCCCGCCGCCATCCCCCGCAGCGCTGCCAGCTCGGCCCCGATCGCGGGCAACTCCCCCGGTTCGTTGCGCCCCTGGGCGGCGCCCGCCGCACGCTCCTGCGCCGTCTTGTAAAGCCAATGCGGCGGGATGTCGGGCGAGTCGGTCTCCAGCACCAGCGCGTCGAGCGGCAGCGTGCGCGCCAGCCGGCGGATCTGCAGCGACCGTTCGTACGTCACCGTCCCGCCGAACCCCAGCTTGAACCCCAGGTCCACGAAAGCCGCCGCCTGCTGGTCGCTGCCGTTGAAGGCGTGGGCGATCCCCGTCACCGGGATGCGGCGCAGGTGCTTGAGCAACAGGTCGGCCGAGCGGCGCACGTGCAGCAAGACGGGCAACCCGTGCCGCTGGGCCAGCAGGAGCTGCTCGCGATAGAAATGCTCCTGCCGCGCGGCATCCAGGCCCGGCACGAAGAGGTCGAGGCCGATCTCGCCCACCGCCACCAGCCGTGGATCGCTGCGGTGCCTGGCCAGGGCGCTGTCGAGCAAAGCCAGGTCCCCGTCGAGGGCATCCGGCGTGCACAGGGGATGGATGCCGAGCGCGTAACTGTCCCCATGCCGGTGCGCCAGTTCGCGAACCGTGTCGAAGTTGGAAACGGCCACCGCCGGCAGCACGCAGTGCACCACGCCCGCTTGCGCCGCGCGCTGGCGCACCAGCGCCGTGTCGGCCGCGAATTCGGCCGCATCCAGATGACAGTGCGTATCAATCCACATCCGCCGCCCATGATGCCGCAAGCGTGCAGGGCCCGGAAAACCGTGATACCGTGTGTCGTCGCCAGGGCTGCAACGGCGTGGCCCCCGTGTGTTTTCCAGGAAAGCCCAAGGATCTCGGATGCGCAGGCCCGCCCTCTACAGTTCCAGCCGCCCGACGCGGCCCGCCGCTTCCGCGACGCCGGAGGCGCCGGCGCCACAGTCCGACCAAGCCGGCGCGCCTGCGGCCAGGCGCCGCCTGAAGCTTTCCCCCAACCATCCGCTGCTCCTGTGGAGCGCCATCCTGCTGCTCGGCATCGCCCTGCTGGCCAGCGTGCTCGTGCACCAGCCGCAACGCCGCCTGACGCAGGAGGACATCAACGCCGCGGTCCTCAAGACCATGGAAACGCAGGTGATGCCGTCGGAGTACGCGCGGGCGTACGACAAGATCCGGCCGTCCGTGGTGCGGGTGGTCAGCTACGTCAAGAAAAGCCGCCTGAAGGAGGCCGAGGCCAAGCTCGCCGCCAAGACCGGGCCGAACCCGAAACCGCTCGGCCCCGCGCAGGCCGACATCACCGGCGATGACGACGAGATAGAGAACGGCGTGGGCACGGGCGTGGTGATCATCGACAAGGGCGTGATCCTCACCAACCTGCACGTCGTCAGCGGCGCCGACCGCATCAAGGTCATCTTCCACGACGGCCTGGAAAGCCCGGCCACCATCAGCGGCGTGCAGGCCGAGAACGACCTGGCCGTGCTGCAGGCCGCCAAGATCCCCGACGACATGATCGCCGCGACCATGCGCTCGACCGGCGACCTGGCGCCAGGCGACAAGGTGATGGCCGTCGGCTTCCCGTTCGGCATCGGCCCCTCGGCATCGGGCGGCGTCATCTCCGGCCTGGGCCGCGTGTTCCGCTCGCCCGAGGGCAAGCAGGAAATGAAGAACCTCATCCAGTTCGACGCGGCGGCCAACCCGGGCAATTCGGGCGGCCCGCTCGTCACCATGGACGGCGAGGTCGTGGGCATCGTCACCGCCATCCTCAACCCGACCTCCGCGCGCACCTTCCTCGGCATCGGCTTTGCGGTGCCCATCGAGAACGCCGCTTCCGCCGCCGGGCTGCCGCCGTTCTGACGGCGCTGTCCCTTTCCCCTTCCACTTCCCGCAGGACCCATGGAAACCAGCAGCCGCACCGACAGCGCCACGGCGCAGATGATGGAACAGATTCTCTACGAGGTGAAACGCGTCGTCGTCGGACAGGACCGTTTCCTCGAACGCGTGATGGTCGCCATGCTCGCGCAAGGCCACCTGCTGGTCGAAGGCGTGCCCGGCCTGGCCAAGACGCTGACGGTCAAGACGCTGGCCAACACCATGCGCGGCCAGTTCAAGCGCATCCAGTTCACGCCCGACCTCGTTCCGGCGGACCTGGTGGGCACGCGCATCTACAACCAGAAGACCGGTGACTTCTCCACCTCGCTGGGGCCGGTGTTCGCCAACCTGCTGCTGGCCGACGAAATCAACCGCGCCCCCGCCAAGGTGCAAAGCGCGCTGCTCGAGGTGATGCAGGAGCGCCAGGTCACCATCGCCGGCGAGACGCACAAGGTGCCCAGCCCCTTCCTGGTGATGGCCACGCAGAACCCGATCGAGACCGAGGGCACCTACCCGCTGCCGGAAGCGCAGGTGGACCGGTTCATGATGAAGGTGCTGGTCGACTACCCGACGGACGAGGAAGAGTTCGTCATCGTCCAGCGGGTCACCGGCCCGGCCGTGGACGTGACGGCGGTGGCCAGCACCGACCAGCTCGCCATGCTGCAGCGCGAATGCCGCGAGATCTATGTCGACCCCTCGCTCGTGCAATACGCGGTGCGGCTGGTGTCGGCCACGCGCTGGCCCGACCGGCACGGCCTGAAGGAACTGGCGCCGTACATCACCTACGGAGCGAGCCCGCGTGCCACCATCAACCTGGTGGAAGGCGCGCGCGCCCTGGCCATGCTGCGCGGCCGCGGCTACGCGCTGCCCGAGGACATGTCGGACCTGGTGCCCGACGTGCTGCGGCATCGCGTGGTGCTGTCATACGAAGCGCTGTCCGATGGCCTGACCTCCGATGCGCTGATACAGAAGATCATGGCCAGGATCCCGGCCCCGGCCAAACCCCTTGAACATGAGAAATTGGCTGCGTAAAAAGCCCGCTGTGGCTCCCGTGGCGGAGGCGCCTCCCGCCACGGCGACGGGTGCCCACCACGCCGAGCAGGTGTTCCGCCGCCTGGAGTGGAAGGTGATCCGCCGCCTGGACGGCCTGCTGCAGGGCGACTACCGCACGCTGCTGCGCGGCACCGGGCTGGACCTGGCGGACCTGCGCGAATACCAGTTGCACGACGACGTGCGCCACATCGACTGGAACGTGACGGCGCGCATGCAGTCGCCGTACGTGCGCGTGTTCCTGGAAGACCGCGAGATGTCGGCCTGGTTCCTGCTGGACCTGAGCCCCTCGGTGGACTTCGGCTCCGGCGAGCTGCGCAAGCGCAACGTCTCCGCCGAGTTCGTGGCCGTGCTGGCGCGCCTGCTCACGCGCCATGGCAACCGCGTGGGGGCGATGCTGTACGGCGCCGGCGTGGACACCGTGATTCCCACGCGCACCGGCCGAACGCACGTCCTGCACCTGCTGCACAGCATGCTCGACCGCGCGCAGTCCACGGAGAGCGGACCGACGCGGCTGCAGGACCTGCTGGCGCAGGCCGCGAACATGATCAAGCGCCGCTCCACCATCTTCGTCGTGTCCGACTTCATCAGCGAGCCCGGCTGGGAAAAGGGGCTGGCCCAGCTAGCGCAGCGCCACGAGGTGGTCGCCGTGCGCGTGATGGACCCGCTGGAGCTGGAGCTGCCCGACCTGGGCCTGCTGACGCTGCGCGACGCCGAGACCGGCGAGCAGATCCTGGTCGACACCCACGACGCCGGCTTTCGCAAGCGTTTTGCGCGCATCGCGGCGCAGCGCGAGGCGGAGCTGCGCGAGTCGCTGGTTCGCAGCAATGTCGATGCGCTCGAACTATCCACCGATGCGGACCTGGTGGACGCCATCGTCCGGTTCGTCGAAATGCGCAAGCGGCGCACGCAGTTGTCCGCCGGTTCGATGCCGGCCCACCTGCGGCGCGCCGCCTGATCGCGGAGAAAGCCATGCAATTCCTCTGGCCGCAGTTCCTCTGGCTGCTTCTCGCCCTGCCCCTGCTGGTAGGCCTGTACGTGCTGCTGTTGCGGCGCAAGAAGAAGATGGCCGTGCGCTATGCGTCGCTGTCGATCGTGAAGGAAGCGATGGGACGCGGCCAGCAGATGCGGCGCCACATCCCGCCGGTGCTGTTCCTGCTGGCGATGGCCGCGCTGCTGCTGGCCGCTGCACGCCCGGTCGCGGTGATTACGCTGCCGTCCAACCAGCAGACCATCATCCTGGCCATGGACGTGTCCGGCAGCATGCGCGCCACCGACGTGCAGCCGAACCGCATGGTCGCGGCGCAAAACGCCGCCAAGGCCTTCCTGACCGAGCTGCCGCGCCACGTGAAGGTGGGCATCGTGGCGTTCGCCGGCTCGGCCCAGGTGGCGCAGCTGCCGACGGTGAACCGCGAAGACCTGGTGACGGCCATCGACCGCTTCCAGCTGCAGCGCGCCACGGCCACCGGCAACGCCATCGTGATCTCGCTGGCCACGCTGTTCCCGGATGCCGGCATCGACCTGGAGTCGATGCAGACCGGCCGTGACCGGCAGCGCGGCTTCTCGCTGGACAAGGAAAAGGCAGCGAAGAGGGAGTTCACGCCGGTCGCGCCAGGCTCCTATCCCTCCGCCGCGATCATCATGCTCACCGATGGCCAGCGCACCACCGGCGTCGACCCGCTGGAGGCCGCCAAGCTGGCCTCCGAGCGCGGCATCCGCGTCTACACGGTGGGCATCGGCACGGTGGATGGCGAGACCATCGGCTTCGAAGGCTGGTCGATGCGCGTGCGGCTGGACGAGGAAACGCTCAAGGCGATCGCCAACAAGACGGCGGCCGAGTACTTCTATGCCGGCACCGCGCAGGACCTGAAGAAGGTGTACGAGACGCTCAGCTCGAAGCTGACCGTGGAGAAGAAGGAGACCGAAGTGTCGGCGCTGTTCGCGCTGGCCGCCGCGGCGCTGGTGCTGATGTCGGCGGGGTTGTCGCTGCTCTGGTTCAACCGGATTTTGTAGGTCACCGACCACCGGGGTTCGGCTTCGCGCTCACCCCGGCCTACGAGCCAGCCGTGCCTGCCGTTCGGGCCTTCGCAGGCCGGGGTGAGCGCGCCAGCCGAACCCCGGTGATCAGGCGTCCAACTTCCCCGACGTCAACCGCACCATCCGCCCGCACCGGGCCGCCAGCTGCTCGTCGTGCGTCACCATCACGAACGCCGTGCCGCGGTCGCGAGCCAATTGCAACATCAGCTGGAACACCCCGTCCGCCGTGCCGCGGTCCAGGTTGCCGGTGGGCTCGTCGGCCAGCACGCACGCCGGATGCGCCACCAGCGCCCGGGCGATCGCAACCCGCTGGCGCTCGCCGCCGGACAGCTCCGAGGGCCGATGCTTCATGCGGTGCTCCAGGCCCACGGCCGCCAACATCTCCTGCGCCGCCTTGTTCATCGCTTCCGCCGGCAACCGGCGAATCCGCAGCGGCATGCTCACGTTGTCCAGCGCGCTGAACTCCGGCAGCAGGTGGTGGAACTGGTAGACGAAACCGAGGAAGCGGTTGCGCAGGCGGCCTTGCGCGGCGGCGTCCAGCTTCGACAACTCCTCGCCCATGAGGCGGACCGATCCGGCGGTCGGCGCATCCAGGCCGCCCAGCAGATGCAGCAGCGTGCTCTTGCCGGAGCCGGAAGCGCCGACGATGGCCAGGGTCTCGCCGGCATGCACCTGCAGGTCCACGCCGCGCAGCACCTCGACATCCAGCGGCCCCTCGTGGAACCGCTTGGCCAGCCCTTGCGCGTCGATGACCAGGCCGCTGTGCGGCGCCTCTTGCTCACTCATAGCGCAAGGCCTCCGCCGGATTGACGCGCGAGGCGCGCCAGCTGGGATACAGCGTGGCGGCGAAGGACAGCACCAGCGAGATGATGGCCACCGGCATGATGTCCGAGGACTGCGGCTCGCTCGGCATGCGGCTGATGAGGTAGATGTCCTTGGGCAGGAAGCTGGCATTGAGCATCTGCTCCAGCGCCGGCACCAGCACGTCGATGTTGGTGGCGATGGCCAGGCCGAACAGCAGGCCGGCCAGCGTGCCGATCACCCCTACCGCGGCGCCCTGCACGACGAAGATGCCCATGATGCTGCCCGGGCTGGCCCCCAGCGTGCGCAGGATGGCGATGTCGGCGCGCTTGTCGGTCACCGTCATCACCAGCGTGCTCACCAGGTTGAAGGCGGCCACCGCGACGATCAGCGTCAGGATGATGAACATCATCCGTTTTTCCAGCTGCACGGCGGAGAACCAGGTGCGGTTCTGCCGCGTCCAGTCACGCACCAGGAAGTCGCCACTGAGGGTGGTGGCCAGCTCCGCCCCGACCTCGCGCGCCCGGTTCAGGTCGCGCAGCTTCAGGCGCACGCCGGTGGGACCTTCCAGCCGGAAGATGCGCGCCGCGTCGTCGACGTGCACCAGCACCAGGCCGCTGTCGTATTCGAAGTGGCCGGAGTCGAAGGTGCCGACCACCGTCATCTGCTTCAGGCGCGGCACCACGCCCGCCGGCGTGACCTGGCCACCGGGGGCGATCAGGGTGACCGCATCCCCGGTGCGCACGCCCATGGCGCGCGCCAGTTCGGCGCCGAGGACGATGTTGAACTGCCCGGCCACCAGCTTGTCCAGCGTGCCCTTGCCCGCCGCCGCCAGGTCCGTCACCTGCGGCTCCAGGGCCGGCTCGATGCCGCGCACGATGGCGCCGCGCATGTCCTCGCCGCGCGCTATCAGCGACTGGGTGGTGATGAAGGGCGCCGCGCCCACCACCTCCGGGTTCCTGCGCACTTCCTCCAGCGTGCGATTCACGTCCGGCAGCATGCCGCCGCCGGGGCCGTACACCTCGATGTGCGAAACCACGCCGAGCATGCGGTCGCGCACCTCCTTCTGGAAGCCGTTCATCACCGACAGCACGATGATGAGGGCGGCCACGCCCAGTGCGATGCCCAGCATGGACACCCCGGAAATGAAGGAGATGAAGCCGTTGCGGCGGGTGGCCCGGCCGGCGCGGGTGTAACGCCAGCCCAGCACGAGCTCGTAGGGGAGGGCCATCTAGTTCGCGGTTTCCATCGGGCCGCATTGTGGCATCCCCGACAATACGCAGGTGCCAGACGCCGTCCACTTGCTCGTTCCCTTCGCCATGGCGGCGGACGAGGGCTGCCGCACGGCCGCGCGGGGGCTGCGGCTGCCCCAGCTCCAGCGCCTCCTGGGGCGGCTGGCAGCGCACGACACCGAAACCACGGGGCTGGACACCTTGTCCCCGCCGCACGATCGCATGCTGGCCCGCGCCTGGGGCCTGCCCGAGGTGGACGGGCTGATCCCGTTTGCCGCCCTGCAGGCCGCCCAGGCCGGCGACGCCGCGCGCACCGAGGGCTGGGCCTGGATCACCCCCGGCCACTGGCGCGTGGGCCGTGACAACATCGTGCTGGCGCACCCGCAGGAATTGCAGCTGGATGCGGATGATTCGCAGACCCTGCTGCAAGCCATGCAGCCTTACTTCGCCGAAGACGGCATCACGCTCACCTTCGACGCCCCGCTGCGCTGGCTGGCCCGCGGCGAGATCTTCCGTACGCTGCCGACAACGTCGCTGGACCGGGTGATCGGCCGCCGGATCGACGGCTGGATGCCCGCGGGCGACGCCGGCCGGCCGCTGCGCCGGCTGCAGCAGGAGATGCAGATGCTGCTGTACACGCTGCCCCTGAACGACGAACGCCAGCGCGGCGGGCTGCTGCCCGTGAATTCCTTCTGGGTCAGCGGCACCGGCGCCCTGCCCGCGGGCTACGATGTGGCGCTGGCCCGCGGCCTGCAGGTGAGCCCCTATCTGCGCGACGCCGCGCTGCAGGACGACTGGGCCGGCTGGTCGGCCGCATGGCAGCAACTCGATGCACGCGAAGGCAAGCGCCTCGCGGGCGAATTGGAACAGGGCCGCGAGGTGCGCATCACCTTGTGCGGCGAGGCGGGCGCGCGCACCTGGACGTCCGCGGGCGCCGGCGGCTGGCGGCGCTGGGCCGCGCGCTTGCGCACCCCGTCGGTCGAAAGCTTGTTGGAGGGCCTCTGAAGATCATCACCCGCGACGTCCCGCCGCGCGCCGCCTGGGCGCTGGAGCAGGCCGGCATCCATCCGCTGCTGGCGCGCCTGTATGCGGCGCGCGGCGTGCTGGGCAAGGATGAACTGGACAACGGCCTCGCCCGCCTGCTGCTGCCCGCCGGGCTGAAGGGCGCGGCCGAAGCGGCGCGCCTGCTGGCCGATGCGATCGCCGCGCAGCGCCGGTTGTGCATCGTGGCGGACTACGACTGCGACGGCGCCACGGCGTGCGCGGTGGCCGTGCGCGGCTTGCGCCTGCTGGGCGCGCAGCACGTGGATTACCTCGTGCCGGACCGCGTCGTCGACGGCTACGGGCTCACCCCGCCGATCGCGCAGCGCGTGAAGGCCAAGGGCGCCGACCTGCTGATCACCGTGGACAACGGCATCGCCAGCATTGCCGGCGTGGCCGAAGCGGTGAAGCTGGGCCTGCAGGTGCTGGTGACCGACCACCACCTGCCCGCCGCCGAACTGCCGCAGGGCGCGCTGATCGTCAATCCCAACCAGCCGGGTTGCGCCTTCGAGAGCAAATCGATCGCCGGCGTCGGCGTGATGTTCTATGTGCTGCTGGCGCTGCGCGCCGAGCTCCGCGCACGCGGCGTGTTCGACGAGCGCACGCAACCCAAGCTCGATGCCCTGTTGCCGCTGGTGGCGCTGGGGACGGTGGCCGACGTGGTGAAGCTCGATGCCAACAACCGGCGGCTGGTGGCACAGGGGCTGAAGCGCGTGCGCGCCGGCGCGCTGCCCTGCGGGTTGGCGGCGCTGTTCGCCGCTGCCGGGCGCAAGGCCGATGCAGCCACCACCTTCGACTTCGGCTTCGCGCTCGGCCCCCGCATCAACGCCGCCGGCCGGCTGGCCGACATGACGCTGGGCATCGAATGCCTGCTGACCGACGACCCGGGACGCGCCGACGAACTGGCGCGCACGCTGGACGGCATCAACCGCGAGCGCCGCGAGATCGAGGGCGACATGCGCGAGCAGGCGCTGGCCATGGCGGAGTCGCTGTTCGACGAGGGCGAGGAGCCGCCGCCGGCGATCTGCGTGTTCGATCCCGACTTCCACGAAGGCGTGGTCGGCATCGTGGCCTCGCGCATCAAGGACAAGTTGCACCGGCCCACCTTCGTGTTCGCCGCCAGCCAGGCGCCGGGCAAGGAACACGAGCTCAAGGGATCGGGCCGCTCCATCCCCGGGTTCCACCTGCGCGATGCGCTCGACCTGGTGGCCAAGCGCCACCCCGGCGTGCTGCTGCGCTTTGGCGGCCACGCGATGGCGGCGGGCTGCACGGTGGCCGAGGAGCACCTGGACACTTTCGAGCAGGCACTGGCGCAGGTGGCGCAGGAATGGCTGGATGCGGCCACCTTGCTGCGCCGGCTGCACACCGACGGGCCGCTGGATCCGCAATACCGGCGCGCCGACCTGGTCGACACGCTGCACGGCGAGGTCTGGGGCCAGGGCTTCGCGCCGCCGGTGTTCAGCGAGGAGGTGGAGATCGTGTCGCAGCGGCTGGTGGGCGAGAAGCACCTGTCGATCAAGCTGCGTCACCAGGGGCAGCCGGTGGACGGCATCTGGTTCGGCCACACCGAGCCGCTGCCGGCCAGGGTGAAGCTGGCGTTTCGCCTGGACGCGGACGAGTGGCAGGGCACGCGGCGCGTGCGCTTCCTGGTGGAGGGGGCGGAGTTCTGAAACGGCGGGGTCGCTGCGCGAAGCCGCCCTACGCGATGCTCGCCGGAAACGGCGGGGTCGCTGCGCGAACCCGCCCTACCCGACGCTGCCCGTCGTCATCCCCGCGAAGGCGGGGACCCAGGGCGTCCGCTTTCTAGGCGGTGCCGAGGACCGGGATCTCGCTGTGCAGCGGATCGTCGAAATAGAAGAAGAGTCGGGCGGCGAGCGTGACCAGCTCCGCGTCGTCGGTTGCGCGGGCGCAGGCCAGTTGCCACATCGCGTATTCGCGGTCGCCCAGCATCATGTCGGTGTTGACGCAGCGGCCGCGGCCCGCCATCAGCAGCGCGAAAGCCTGCAGCAAGCCGGTGGGACAGTAGCGCGGCGCAGCGATGATGTCGAAGTCGTCGGAAGACTCGAGCGAGCCTGCCGTTGCCGCGGGCGCGGCGCCGGGTGCGCGGTGGGTGTGCAGGTGGTTCATGACAGTCCTCAGCGATAGCTAAAGCCGACCGGCTGCGCCCCGGCCACGGCACGATTCACGGACGCGCTGGCCTGCGTGTTCCGCGCGGCGTTGGGACCGAGGCGGCTGCCGCAGCTGGCGATGGTGGAACCCGGGATGAACTGCAGGCAATCCGCCAGCGCCATCTGTTGCACGGTCATTTCGTTCTGCCGTGCCTCGGCGACGCGCACCTGGTGGCTGCACAGGAGCCAGAACGCGATCAACTGGCCCGCGGCAAGCGCACCGAGCACCATCCAGAACATTCGGCTGCGTTGTTGTTGCGTGGCGGAATCGGCGATGGCAGCGGTGTGGATGGACATGGCAGGCTTTCTTGAATGGCTCGATCGTAGGTAGCCTCTTTTTCAAAGGTAAGCGCAGCTGGCTCGACGTGGTGTAGGACAGAATCTCTACGGAACAGCTTGTCCCTTTTCGACATGACCGAACTCCTCGACGCACCTGCCACCGCTGCTCGCTTACCCTATGACGCGTTGGTGCGCGAACTCGTTGCCGTCCTGCACGACTCCGTTGCGCGCGTGCCACCACGTTTGGTGCAGGCGCTGCCCGGCGGTGGCAGCTTGTTCGTGATGCCGGCGTTCGACGCCCAGGTGGCGATCACCAAGCTGATCACGTTCACGCCACGCAACGTCGGCACGAAAACGCCGACGATCCAGGGTGATGTCGTGGTGTTCGATATCGAAACGGGCCAGCGGCGCCTGGTGCTGGACGGACCGACCGTCACGGCCCGGCGCACCGCCGCCGTCTCGTTGCTGGCCGCGCAGTGGCTCGCACCCAACACGTCGGGGCCCCTTCTCGTGGTGGGTGCGGGCGCCCAGGGGCGCGCCCACCTGGAGGCATTTGCCCAATGGGGCGTTCGGGAGGTGCTCATCCATTCGCGTTCCGAAGCGAGCGCCCACCTGTTGGCCACCCGCGCGCGTGAAATGGGACTGCACGCGGAGGTCGTCGGCGATGTGGATGCGGCATTGGCGCGTTGCCCGTTGGTGGTGACGTGCACACCAGCCCATGGCGTGGTGCTGCGCGCGCTGCCGCGCGCCGATGCATTCATCGCGGCCGTCGGCGCCTTCACGCCGCGGATGATCGAGCTGGATCCGGTGGTCACGCAGCACGTGGCGCGCACGGGTCGCATCGTGGTGGACACGCGCGATGCGGACCATGAGGCGGGGGACTTGCTGCAGGCGGGGATCGATGTGGCTTCGCTCCCGTCGTTGCGCGACGTCGATCCCGCTGCGCCGCGCGCGAGCGGGCCCGTGTTGTTCAAGAGTTGCGGGTGGGCGGGGTGGGACCTGGCTGCGGCGCGGACGGCGTTGCGGATCCAGTGAACCGGTCACCGGTCCGGCTTCGCGCTCACCACCGGTCTACGCCCTCGGCAGCGTGACCCCCGTCTGCCCCTGGTACTTGCCGCCGCGGTCCTTGTAGCTCACCTCGCACTCCTCGTCGCTCTCGAAGAACAGCACCTGCGCGCAGCCTTCGCCGGCATAGATCTTCGCGGGCAGCGGCGTGGTATTGGAGAACTCCAGCGTGACGAAACCTTCCCACTCGGGCTCGAACGGCGTGACGTTGACGATGATGCCGCAGCGCGCGTACGTGCTCTTGCCCAGGCAGATGGTCAGCACGTTGCGCGGGATGCGGAAGTACTCCAGCGTGCGCGCCAGCGCGAAGCTGTTGGGCGGGATGATGCAGACGTCGTCGTGGAAGTCGACGAAGCTCTTCTCGTCGAAGTTCTTCGGGTCCACCACCGTGCTGTGGATGTTGGTGAAGACCTTGAACTCCGGCGCGCAGCGGATGTCGTAGCCGTAGCTCGATGTGCCATAGCTGATGACACGCCGCCCGTCCACCTGCCGCACCTGGCCGGGCTCGAACGGTTCGATCAATCCATGCTGCTCCGCCATGCGGCGGATCCACTTGTCGCTCTTGATGGTCATCGGGGCACTCCTCGCGGCATTTTATGTTGCCGGGGTTCGCTGCCGCGAAACCCGGCCTACGAGGATTGCCCGCCGATGATCACCGAGGCCACGGCGCGATCGTCGCCGAGCACGATCAGCGAGAACAGCAGTTCGTCCAGGTCGCGCGCATGCGCGGTCTTGCGTGCCAGCAATGGCGTGGCCTGTGGATCCAGCACGATGAAGTCCGCTTCGCAGCCCGGCGCGAGATTGCCGACGACGCCTTCCAGCCCCAGCGCCCGCGCGGCGCCGGCCGTGTGCTGCCACCACAGGTCCTGCGGGCCCAGGCTGACGCCCGGCTTGGTCTGGCCTTCGCGACCCACGTAGTACGCCGCCAGCATCGTGTGGAACGGGCAGAAGCTGGTGCCGCCGCCGACGTCGCTGGCCAGCCCGTGCCGGAAGCCGATGCGGTGCGCGCCCTCGTAATCGAAGAAGCCGCTGCCCAGGAACAGGTTGCTGGTCGGGCTGACGGCGGCCGCGGAGCCGGTGTCGCGCATCAGCGCGCGGTCGTCGTCGTCGAAGTGGATGCAATGCGCGTAGATCGCGCGCTCGCGCATCAACCCGAAGTCCTGGTAGATCGAGAGGTAGCTGCGCGCCGCGGGAAACAACTCCCGGGCCCAGCGGATCTCTTCCTTGTTCTCCGCCACGTGCGACTGGATCCACACGTCACCGTACTGCGCGGCCAGCTCGCCCGCGCCGCGCAGCTGCGCCTCACTGCAGCTCGGTGCGAAGCGCGGCGTGATCGCGTAGCCCAGGCGGTCCTTGCCGTGCCAGCGCCGGATCAACGCCTCGGTGTCCAGCAGGGACTGCTGCGTGTCGTCGCGCACGCCGTCGGGAGAATGGCGGTCCTGCAGCACCTTGCCGGCGATCATGCGCAGGCCCCGCTGCTGCGACGCCTCCATGATCGCGTCCACGGAATGCGGATGCGAAGTGCAGAACGTGAGCGCCGTCGTCACGCCGTTGCGCAGCAGCTCGTCGAGGAAAACCTTCGCCACGCCGGCTGCGTAGGCGTGGTCCGAAAAGCGCGCCTCGTGCGGAAAGGTGTAGTCCTCCAGCCAGGGCAGCAGGCCCTCGGAGGGCGACCCGATCACGTCGGTCTGCGGAAAGTGCACGTGCAGGTCGATGAATCCCGGCGCCAGGATCTTGCCCGGCAGGTGCGTCACCTGCACGCCCGGGTAATTGCCCACGAGCGACTGGTAGTTGCCCGCCGCCCGGATCACCTTGCGGCCGTCGCTGCCGGGGCCGACGACCAGCAGGCCGTCCTGCTCGTAGCGGGCGGAGCCGTCGTCGGCGAAGCTCAGGAGGGCGGCGCGGTATCCATGCATGCCCGTTATTGTGGGACCTTCCCCTGGGCGCCCGATACCAGAAACTTCATATCCAGTATCTGCGCGTCGGTCATCGCCTGCCCCTTGGCAAGCACGGCCTTGCCCTGGTTGTCCACGATCGGCCCGGTGAAGGGCTTCAGCGTGCCCGCCGCGATGTCCTTCTGGCGCGCCAGCACCTCCTCCTGCACCGCCTTGGGCACCTTCGATCCGAACCAGCCGACGCGGATCATCCCTTCCTTCACGCCACCCCAGACCTTGCCCGGCTTCCAGGAGCCGTCCAGCACCGCCCGCGTGCGCTGGGTGTAGTGCTCGCCCCACTGGTGCGTGACGGCCAGCACCTGCGCGTCCGGCGCCACCTTGCGCATGTCGGAGTGGTAGGCAATGGCCAGCTTGCCGCGTTCCTGGGCCGCGGTCATCACCGCCGTCGACGCGGTGTGGAAGGCCAGCACGTCGGCGCCCTGGTCCATCAGCGCCATCGCGGCGTCGCGCTCCTTGCCGGGGTCGAACCAGGCGTTGAGCCACACCACCTTGACCTGCGCTTGCGGATTCACCGAGCGCATGCCGAGCGTGAAGGCATTGATGCCTTGCAGCACTTCGGGGATGGGGAAGCCGGCGACGTAGCCCGCCACGCCGGTTTTCGACATGCGTGCGGCCGCGATGCCCGAGAGGTAGCGGCCCTCGTAATAGCGCGCGTTGGCGGCGGCGACATTGGGTGCGGTCTTGTAGCCGGTGACCGACTCGAAGCGAACGGCCGGAAAGTCCTTCGCGACCTTCAACGTCGGCTCCATGTAGCCGAAGCTCGGCGCGAAGATGAGCTTGTGCCCGGTCTGCGCCAGGTCGCGGATCACGCGCTCGGCATCCGGCCCTTCGGCGACGTTCTCGACGAAGGTGGTCTTCACGCGTTCACCGAGGGCGGCCTGCACAGCCAGCCGCGCCTCCTCGTGCTGGCGCACCCAGCCGGCATCGGTGAGGGGAGCGACGTAGACGAAGCCCACCTTCAGGGGCTCGTTCTTCTGCGCGTGCGTGGGGAATGCGAAGCAACTGGCCGCCATGGCAATGGCAGCGAGGTTTTTGTACATGGTGTTCCTCTACATGGCCCCGGGGAACAGGGACGCCGGGGCGGCGTCGTGTTGTGATCTTACGCGCACCGGGGTTCGCCGGTGGGCTCACCGCCGGCCTACGCGAAGGTGGCGAACACCTCGTCGAGCCGATCGACATACCGCCGCTTCTCCTGCGCCGAGGCGAAGCTGCCCTCGAAGCTGTTGCGCGCGAGGCGATGCGCATGCTGCGCGTCCAGGCCCGTCGCGGCGAACGTCTGCAGGAAGTTCTCGTTCATGTAGCCGCCGAAATACGCGGGGTCGTCCGAATTCACCGTGGCCATCAGCCCGGCGTCGAGCAACTCGCGCAGGTTGTGTTGCTCCAGCCTGGGAAACACGCACAGCTTCAGGTTCGACAGCGGGCACACCGTCAGCGGGATGCGGTCCTGCGCCAGCCGCTTCATCAGCGCCGGGTCCCGGGTGGACTGCACGCCGTGGTCGATGCGCTCGACCTTCAGCACGTCGAGCGCGGCCCACACGTACGCCGGCGGCCCCTCCTCGCCCGCATGCGCCACCAGGTGCAAGCCCTGCTTGGCGGATTTCGCGAAGACCCGCGTGAACTTCTCCGGCGGGTGGCCGACTTCGCTGGAATCCAGCCCGACGCCGATGAACTTGTCGCGAAACGGCAGCGCCTGCTCCAGCGTGTCGAAGGCCTCTTCCTCGCTCAGGTGGCGCAGGAAGCACAGGATCAGCTCCGCATCCACCCCGATCTTGCGCGCGTCCCGGCAGGCGCGGTGCAGGCCGTCGATCACCGTCTCCATCGCCACGCCGCGGGCCGTGTGCGTCTGCGGGTCGAAGAAGATCTCGGCGCGGATCACGTTGTCGGCCGCCGCCCGCTGCAGGTAGGCCCAGGCCATGTCGTAGAAGTCCTGCGCCTGCAGCAGCACGCTGGCGCCGGCGTAGTAGATGTCCAGGAAGCTTTGCAGGTTGGTGAAGGCATAGGCACGCCGCAGTTCCTCCACGCTCGCATAGGGCAGCGCCACGCCATTGCGCTGCGCCAGCCGGAAGATCAGCTCCGGCTCCAGCGAGCCCTCGATGTGGATGTGCAGTTCGGCCTTGGGCATCGCCGCCAGCAGTGCCGGCAAGCGGTCGGCGGAGACGGGGGGAGCGGTGGTCATCGGGTGACTCCGAAGGTGATGTCCAGGCGCGAAAGATAGCGCCGGTAGGCGGACGAGGCACGGTCCGCCGGCGAGTGCAGTTCGGCCCGCAGGTCCACCGGCAGGCGCTTGGGGCGTTGCGATTCCAGCACCGGCTGGTCCTGCCGGAAGATCGTGTCCTGGAAGTCCCGCAGCTTCTGGTCGGGCGAGTCGAAGTCGGCGACGGCGAGGCGGAACCAGGCCACCGTGCGCTCGGTGTCCACCGGACAGAGGAACAGGGCGATCGACTCGCGCCAGTCCGGCAGCGCGACGCTGCCCGGGTCCGGAATCTTGGTCAGGATGGCGGTGTAAGGCGCGTTCACCTCGTAGGTGTACTCCACCTGCGCAGGTGCCGTGGAATGCAGGTTGGATTGCGGCTGCCAGGCCTTGCACTGCGTGGCGCGCAGGCCGGTCGGCGTCTCGTCGACGCGGTAATCGTCGATGGCGCTGGCGCCGCGCTGGCCGAGCCAGCCTTCGTGCACGAAGGCGAAGTGCGCCATGTCGAGGAAGTTCTCGACGAGTCGCGGCGCGCTCGTCTCCACCGTGTACGGGCCGCAGTTCAGCTTGCGCAGGCGCGCGTCGCCTTCGGCGGTGAAGGCGGGCAAGTCGTGCGCGCCGTCCGCAAGGCGCACCCAGACCAGGCCGTACGCTTCACGCACGGCGAAGGTTCGCACGCAGTGCGTAGCAGGCGGCGTGAAAGCCGGGACGGCGGGCACGTGCACGCAGCGTCCGGAAGCTTCGAATTGCCAGCCGTGATAGGGGCATTCGAGCCGTCCGCCGTCGACCCGCCCCAGCGACAGCTTGGCGCCGCGGTGCGGGCAGCGATCGGGCCAGGCGTGCGCGGCGCCGGTGGCGTCGCGCCAGAGGACGAGGTCGTCGCCGAGCAGGCGGGCGGCAACGGGCTGCGTTCCGATGGCCTCGGCCGCGGCGACTGGATGCCAGTGTTGGTGTTCGATCATGGAATGAAAAAGGGCCGCACGCAGCGGCCCTTCCAGTTTGCCCCAAGCGCTTACTTCTTGTCGCCGCCCGGGACCTTGCCCTCGACGCCCTTGACGTAGAAGTTCACGCCGCCCAGGAACTTGTCGTCGGCGACCGCGTCCTTGCCGAGCAATTCCTTGCCGGTGTTGTCGACGATCGGGCCCTTCCAGATCGAGAAGCTGCCGTCCTTCAGGCCGGCCTTGATCTCCTCGATCCGCTTCTTGGTGTCTTCCGGCACGTCGGCGGCGATGGACACCATGTCGATCGCGCCCTCCTTCACGCCCCACCAGCTCTGGCCCGTCGCCCACTTGCCTTCCAGCGCCTCGCGCACCGCCTTGATGTAGTACGGCGACCAGTTGATGACGGCGGAACCCAGGTGCGCCTTCGGGCCGTACGCCGTCATGTCGCTGTCCCAGCCGAAGGCGCGCTTGCCCATCTTCTCGGCGGTCTGCAGCACGGCCGACGAGTCGGTGTTCTGCATCAGCACGTCGGCGCCGCCGTTGATCAGCGCGGTGGCCGCTTCGGTTTCCTTCGGCGGATTGAACCAGTCGCCGACCCAGACCACCTTGGTCTTGACCTTCGGGTTCACCGACTGCGCGCCCATGGTGAAGCTGTTGATGTTGCGCACCACCTCGGGGATCGGGATGGAGCCCACCACGCCCAGCGTGTTGGTCTTGGTCATCTTGCCGGCGATCACGCCGGCCATGTACGCGCCTTCGTAGGTGCGGCTGTCGTAGGTGCGCAGGTTCTCGGACGTCTTGTAGCCGGTGGCGTGCTCGAACTTCACGTCCTTGGAGTCGGCCGCCACCTTCAGCATCGGCTCCATGTAGCCGAAGGTCGTGCCGAAGATCAGCTTGTTGCCCTGGCCGACCATGTCGCGCATCACGCGCTCGGCGTCGGCGGATTCCGGAACCTTCTCGACGAAGCTGGTGACGACCTTGTCGCCGAATTCCTTCTCCACCGCCTTGCGGCCGTTGTCGTGCGCGAAGGTCCAGCCGCCGTCGCCCACCGGGCCGACGTAGGCGAAGGCGATCTTCAGTGGCTCGGGCTTCGGCGCCGGAGCGGGGGCGGCCGGGGCTGCGGCCGTGGGCGCCGGCGCGGGCGCGGGCGCCGGCGGCTCGGTCTTGCTGCAGGCGGCGAGGCCCGCCACGGCGGCTGCAAGCGCTGCGGCCTGCAGCAGGGTGCGTTTCTTCAGGTCGGTCATGAGTTCCCTCGTTGGTAATCTTTGCGATGGCGGGGCGGAAAGCGTGGATTATGAGCCGGGATAGAAGGGCTTTCCAAGCGACGCCGGCATGTTGACGCGGATCCACGCCGGGTTGCGCGAGATCAGGGCCAGCACCAGGATGGTCGCCAGGTAAGGCAGCATGTTCAGGAATTCGCTCGGCACCTCGACGCCGCTGCCCTGCAGGTGGAACTGCAGCATGGTCACGCCGCCGAACAGGTAGGCACCAAGCAACACGCGTGCCGGACGCCAGGTGGCGAAAGTGGTCAGGGCCAGGGCGATCCAGCCCTTGCCGGCCACCATGCCTTCCACCCACAAGGGCGTGTAGACGATGGAGAGATAGGCGCCGGACAGGCCGCACAGCGCCCCGCCGGCGACCACGGCCATCAGCCGGATGCGCCGGACCGGATAGCCCAGCGCATGCGCCGATTCGGGCGACTCGCCCACCGAACGCAGCACCAGGCCCGCGCGGGAGCGATACAGGAACCACACCAGCCAGGCCACCAGCGCGATCGCCAGGTACACCATCGGGTGCTGGCGGAACAAGGCCGGGCCCAGCACCGGGATGTCGCCCAGCAGCGGGATCGAGAAGTGCGGCCGCTCCGGCAACTTCTCCTGCACGTACTTGATGCCGGCGAACGCCGAGAACCCGGCGCCGAACAGGCTGAGCGCGAGCCCCGTGGCGTACTGGTTGGTGTTCATCCAGATCACCAGCAGGCCGAAGGCGGCTGCCAGCAATGCGCCGGCGCCCATGCCCGCCAGGAAGCCGAGCCAGTCGTTGCCGGTGTGCACCACGGCCGCGAAACCGGCGATCGCCGCGCACAGCATCATGCCTTCGGCGCCGAGGTTGACGATGCCGGCCTTCTCGTTGATCAACAGGCCGAGGGCCGCGAGCGCCAGGACCGTGCCGGCGTTGAGCATGGAGGCGAAGAGGAGTGCGTAGCTGTCCATGTCAAGCCTTCGCGGGCATGCCGGAAGTGAAGCGGATGCGATACGCCATCAGCGTGTCGCACGCCAGCAGCGTGAACAGCAGCAGCCCCTGGAACACGCCGGTCAGCGACTTGGGCAGGCCGAGGCGCGACTGCGCCAGCTCGCCGCCGATGTAGAACATGCTCATGAGGATGGCGGAGAACACCATGCCGACGGGGTGCAGGCGGCCGACGAAGGCAACGATGATCGCCGCGAAGCCGTAACCGGCAGGCACGTAGGGCGTGAGCTGGCCGATGGGGCCGGCCACTTCCAGCGCGCCGGCCAGGCCGGCGGCGCCGCCGGAAACCAGCAGCGCCGTCCACAGCGCCTTGCGCGAGGAAAAGCCCGCGTACCGCGCCGCTGCCGGCGCCAGGCCGCCGACCTGCTGCGCGAACCCGGCGCGGGTGCGGAACAGGAACACCCACAGCGCCGCCACGCCGGCCAGCGCGATGAACACGCCGATGTTCACGCGCGAGCCCGCCATCAGTTTCGGCACCTGCGTGACCGCCTCGAAGGTCTTGGTCTGCGGGAAGTTGTAGCCCTGCGGATCCTTCCAGGGCCCGAACACCATGTAGTTCAGGACCAGCACGGCAACATACACCAGCATCAGGCTGACCAGGATCTCGTTGGCGTTGAACTTGTCGCGCAGCACCGCGGTGAGCCCGGCCCACGCCATGCCGCCCACTACGCCGGCCAGCAGGATCGCGATGACGATCAGGCGGCTGCTGTCCTTGCCGGCCATCAGGGCGACGCCGCCCGCCACCAGCGCGCCGATAACGAACTGGCCCTCGGCGCCGATGTTCCACACGTTGGAGCGAAAGCACACCGCCAGCCCCAACGCGATCAGCAGCAGCGGCGTGGCCTTGACCATCAGCTCGCCCAAGCGGTAGCCGGAACTGATCGGCTCCCAGAAGAACACCCGCAGCGCCTGCACCGGGTCCTTGCCGAGCGCGACGAACAGGACGGAGCCCAGCACCACGGTGATCAGCAGCGCGAGGATGGGAGACGCGATGCTCCAGAACTTCGACGCCTCCGGCCTTGCTTCAAGCTTGATCATTCTTCCCTTCCAGGACTTGCTCCCTCCCCCACTGGGGGAGGGCGGGGGTGGGGGCGCCGAGGGCACCGAGCGGCACCTCCTCCTTCCACAACCCGCTCATCCACTCGCCAACCTGCGACACCGTCGCCCGCGCGCGGTCCACCGACGGCGACAGCCGCCCCTTCGCCATCACGTGCAGGCGGTCGCTGATCTCGAACAACTCCTCCAGTTCCTCGCTGACGACCAGCACGGCGCAGCCGGCATCGCGCAGCGCCAGGATGGCGCCGCGGATCTGCGCCGACGCGCCGACGTCGACGCCCCACGTCGGCTGCGACACGATCAGCAGCCTGGGATTGGCGTCGATCTCGCGGCCGACGATGAACTTCTGCAAGTTGCCGCCGGACAGCGACTTGGCGGCGGCGTCCGGGCCGCCGGCCTTGACGTTGAAGCGCTGGATGATGGCGGCCGCCTGCCGGCGCAGCGCGCCGGTGTCGATCCAGCCGCTGCGGCTGACGGCGTCGGTGCGCGTGAGCAGCAGGTTCCGCGCAAGGCCGAGGCCCGGCACGGCGCCGCGGCCCAGGCGTTCCTCGGGCACGAAATGCAGGCCGAGGTGGCGGCGATGCGCCGGGCCGAAGCGTCCCACCGGCTTGCCGTCCATCTGCACCATGGGCGCCGCTGCGCGTTGGTCTTCGCCGGACAGCGCGAACAGCAGCTCGCGCTGTCCGTTGCCGGACACCCCGGCGATGCCGACAACCTCGCCGGCGCGCACCTCGAAGGAGATGCCGTCGAGGTCGACCCCGAACTGGTCCTCGCGCTGCAGCACCAGGCCCTGCACGCGCAACACCACCTCCCCCGGCGTGCGCGCGTGGTGCTCCAGCTGCGGCGGCTCCGCGCCGATCATCAGGCGCGACAGCGAGGCATTGCTTTCGCTGCGCGGATCCGTGGTGCCGGTCACCTTGCCCGCGCGCATTACCGTGCAGGCGGTGCACAGCTCGCGGATTTCGTGCAGCTTGTGGCTGATGTAGAGGATGCTGCAGCCTTCACTGGCCAGCTTCCGGAGCACCACGAACAGCCTCTCCACCGCCTGCGGCGTGAGCACCGAGGTGGGCTCGTCCAGGATCAGCAGCTTGGGATGGGTCAGCAGCGCGCGGATGATCTCCACCCGCTGCATCTCTCCCACCGACAGCGTGTGCACCGGGCGCGACGGGTCCACATCCACCCCGTACTCGCGCGCCTTGGCGGTGATGCGGTGCGTCACCTGTTCCAGCGTCAAGCTCTTGTCCAGCCCGAGCCACACGTTCTCCGCCACCGTCAGCGTGTCGAACAGGCTGAAGTGCTGGAACACCATGCTGATGCCCAGCGCCCGCGCTTCCTGCGGATTGCGGATGTGCACCGGCTGGCCGTCGAACAGCACGCTGCCTTCATCCGGCTTGACCGAGCCGTAGATGACTTTCATCAGCGTCGACTTGCCTGCGCCGTTTTCGCCCAGGACAGCATGCGTCTCGCCGGGCTGGACCACCAGCGACACGTCGCTGTTGGCGACGACCGACGGGTAGCGCTTGGTGATGTGGGCGAGCTGCAGCCGCGGGGTGCTCAATCCGTGGTCTCCTGGTCAGGCCGGTTTCAGCGAGGCCGCGACGCCCTTGATCCGCTCGCGCAGCCAGCGGCCGGCGGCGGACTGGTGGGTCCGCTCGTGCCACAGCTGGTAGTAGACGAGGTCGGGAAAAGGCACCGGGCATTCCAGGATCTGCACGGGCAGCATGCTCGCATAGCGCTCGCAGAACTGCCGCCCGGTCGTCAGCACCAGCAAGCTCGATGCCACCATGCGTGGCAGCAGCCCGAAGTGCGGGCAGCGCGCGGTGATGTTGCGCACCAGCCCCAGGCCTTCGAGGTATTCGTCGATGACGCCGCGCGCACCGGGATGGGTCGGCGTCGGCGCGATGTGCTCGGCCTCCAGCCAGCCTTCCTGCGTCCAGCCGCGCTTCACCGCCGGATGCTCACTGGACACCATGCAGACGATCCGGTCCGAAAAAAGCTTGCCCAGGTGCAGCTCCTCGGGCGGCTTCAGCCAGTTGCCGACCACCACATCCACTTCGCCTTGCGCAAGCTGGGCGTGATAGTCCGAGGCGGCCGTCAGCGGGTGGATCTCGATCTGGCTGCGCGGGGCCAGCGACTTCACCTGCGAGACCAGCTGCGGCAGGAAGTGCGGATCCAGGTAGTCGGCGGCGGCGACGCGGAAGGTGGTGGCGTCGGCCTGCGGCTCGAAGCCGCGGGCATCGGAAAACAGGACTTGCGCGGCACGGAGGATGCTTGCACTGGGCTCGACCATGCGAAGCCCGGCATCCGTGGGCACCATCCCGGCGCCCGAGCGCACCAGCAGCGGATCACCTGCCAGTTCGCGCAGCCGCTTCAGCGAGGCCGACACCGCCGGCTGGTACATGCCCAGCTTCAATGCCGCCCTGGAGACGCTGCGTTCGGTCAACACGGTATGCAAGACCCTGATCAAGTGGAGGTCTATCTTGTCGAAAAGCTGCTGGTCTCTCATACCTTTGCCGGCATCCCGCCCATAAGGCAGGCCGTATGCAAAGCCTGCGGGTCTCCCCTAACCTCACTGCAAATGGACCGATACTGAATCGCATGGAATCGAAGACGATCCGATTTGTCCGGCAAGGCGAACTCGTCAGCCTGGGCAATGTACCACCCGAGCGGACGCTGCTGGAAGTGCTGCGCGAGGACCTGGGCTGCACCGGCACCAAGGAGGGCTGCGGCGAGGGGGATTGCGGCGCGTGCACGGTCGTCATCGCGGAGCGCGATGACGGCGCCTTGAAGTACCGGGCCATCAACAGCTGCATCCGGCTGGCGCATTCCGTCGACGGCATGGCGCTCTGGACGGTGGAGGACCTGGCTGCCGCCGACGGCACGCTGCACCCGGCCCAGGAGGCGATGGTCCGGTGCCACGGCTCCCAATGCGGCTTCTGCACGCCCGGCTTCGTGATGAGCCTGTTCGGCATGTACCAGAACCACGTCTGCCGGGGCGAAGCGGTCACGCGCGAGCTGGCGCAGGAGGAGCTGTCGGGCAACCTGTGCCGTTGCACCGGCTACCGGCCGATCCTGGACGCTGCGCAGCAGATGGCACGCTTGCCGGCCGCCAGGGTGGACGAACGCGCCATCCTGGCACAGCTGGACCAGGCCGCTGCGCTGCGCGCGCAGGCGCCCGCATCGGGCGCGTACCTCGCGCCCACCTCGCTGGCTGAACTGCTCGCGCTGCGCGCCGCGAATCCGCGGGCGCAGATCGTCGCCGGCTGCACCGACGTCGGCCTGTGGGTCACCAAGCTGCACATGCAGTTCGCGCAGGTGCTGGACGTCACCGGCGTGCGGGAACTGCGCCGCGTCGAAACGTACGACCGGCACCTGGCCATCGGCGCGGCGGTCACGCTGACCGACGCGTTCGAGGCACTGGTCGCGCAGTGGCCGCAGCTCAAGACCTTCGCCAACCGCTTTGCCGGGCTGCCGGTGCGCAACTCGGGCACGCTCGGTGGCAACGTCGCCAACGGTTCGCCGATCGGCGACTCCATGCCGCTGCTGATCGCACTGGGCGCGCATGTGGTGCTGCTGTCCGCGCGCGGCCATCGCGACATGCCGCTGGAGCAGTTCTACACGGGGTATCGAAAGAACGTGCTGGCGCAGGATGAGGTGGTGGGGTGGATCAAGGTGCCCACAACCCCTCACCCCGGCCCTCTCCCGCAAGCGGGAGAGGGAGCTTTTGTGCGTGCCTACAAGATCTCGAAACGCTATGACGACGACATCTCCGCCATCTGCCTCGTGATCTCGATGCGCATCGAGAACGGTGTCGTGCAAAACGTCGGCATCGGCGCCGGCGGCGTGGCTGCCACGCCGGCGCGCGCCGTGCAGGCCGAAGCCGCGCTGCGTGGACGCGCCTGGACGCTGGAGGCCGCGCAGCAAGCCGCTGCCGCCCTGCGTTCCGAATTCCAGCCGATCAGCGACATGCGCGCGTCCGCCGCCTACCGCGCCGAGGTGCTCGGCAACCTCCTGCAGCGCTTCTGGCTGGAAAGCCAGGGCGTGCAGCAGATCAACCTGGAAAACTTCCGCGTCGAGGAGGCCAGCCTGCCATGAACGCGCCCGAGAAATTCCTCGCCAAGCCGGCCACCGGCAGCTCGCACTTCCACGAAAGCGCACGCGCCCAGGTGGCGGGCGGGGCCACTTACATCGACGACGTCGCCGAGGTGAAGGGCACCCTGCACGCCGCGCCCATCCTCTCCAATGTCGCGCACGGCAAGTTGCGCGGCGTCGATGCGTCGCAGGCGTCGACGATGCCGGGGGTCAGGGGGATCGTCCTGGCGAAGGACATCCCCGGCGACCCCATCCTCGCCACGTTCGTGCACGACGAGACCGTGTTCGCCGTGGACACGGTCGAACACATCGGGCAGGTGATCGGCCTGGTGGTGGCCGACACCGTGATGCAGGCCCGGCGTGCCGCGCGCAAGGTGCAGCTGGACATCGCGCCGCTGTCGGCCATGCTCGACCTGCGCGAGGCCGTGAAGGCGCGCAGCTTCGTGCTGCCGCCGGTGACGGTGCGGCGCGGCGAGCCCGAGCGCAGCATCGCCGAGGCGCCGCACAAGCTGTCCGGCGCCTTCGACGTCGGCGGCCAGGAGCACTTCTACCTCGAAGGCCAGGTGGCGTATGCGCTGCCGCTGGAGCAGGACAACTGGTGGATCTATTCCAGCACGCAGCACCCGGCCGAAGTGCAGCACTGGGTGGCGCATGCGCTCGGCCTGGACAACCACGCCGTCACGGTGGAATGCCGGCGCATGGGCGGCGGCTTCGGCGGCAAGGAAACGCAGGCCGGCCACATGGCGGTGTGGGCCGCGTTGGCCGCCAGGAAGTTCAGGCGGCCGGTGAAGCTGCGGATGGACCGCGACGACGACTTCATGGTCACCGGCAAGCGGCACCCGTTCGCCTACGACTACGAGGTGGGCTTCGACGACAGCGGCCGCATCCTGGGCATGAAGCTGCTGCTGGCCGCCAACTGCGGCTTCAGCGCGGACCTCAGCGGCCCGGTCGTGGACCGGGCGGTCTTCCACGTCGACAACGCCTACTTCCTGGGCGACGTGGAGATCGTGTCGTACCGCTGCAAGACCAACGTGCAGAGCCACACGGCCTTCCGCGGTTTCGGCGGGCCGCAGGGGATGATCGTGACCGAGGCGATCCTCGGCGACATCGCCCGGGCGCTGGGCAAGGATGCGCTCGACGTGCGCAAGGCCAACTTCTACGGGATCGCCGATCGCAACGTCACCCACTACCAGATGCCGGTGGAGGACAACATCCTCGACCCCCTGGTCTCGAAGCTGGAGCAGACCTCGCAGTACCGCGCGCGCCGCGCCGCCATCGCGAAGTGGAACGCGCAGAGCCCCGTGATCAAGCGCGGGCTGGCGCTGACGCCGGTGAAGTTCGGCATCTCCTTCACCGCCACCTTCTTCAACCAGGCGGGCGCGCTGGTGCATGTGTACACCGACGGCAGCGTGCACGTGAACCACGGCGGCACCGAGATGGGCCAGGGCCTGCACACGAAGGTCTGCCAGATCGTGGCCGACGAACTGGGGGTGCCGTTCGACAAGGTCCGGATCAGCGCCACCGACACCAGCAAGATCCCCAATGCCAGTGCGACCGCGGCGTCGAGCGGCACCGACCTGAACGGTCGCGCCGCCCAGTTCGCCGCGCGGGAAGTGCGCCAGCGCCTGGCCGCGTACGTGGCCGACAAGCAGAAGTGCCGGCCCGAGCAGGTGATCTTCGCGCACGGGCAGGTCAGCGGCCCGGACGCGGCGATGAGTTTCGAGCAGGTCGTCGACGATGCCTTCCACTCGCGCGTGCAACTGTGGAGCGACGGCTTCTACAAGACGCCCAAGATCCACTACGACAAGCACACGCTCACGGGGCGGCCGTTCTACTACTTCTCCTATGGCGCGGCTTGCACGGAAGTGGCGATCGACACGCTGACCGGCGAGAACCGCGTGCTGAAGGTGGACATCCTCCACGACGTCGGCAGATCCATCAATCCGGCCATCGACATCGGCCAGATCGAAGGCGGCTTCGTGCAGGGCATGGGCTGGCTCACGACCGAGCAGCTGGTGTGGAACGAGAAGGGCCATCTGGCCACGCACGCGCCGAGCACGTACAAGATTCCTGCCACCGGCGACGTGCCGGAGCATTTCAAGGTGGCGTTCTGGCACGAGGCGAACCCGGAAGACAACGTGGGCGGCAGCAAGGCGGTCGGCGAGCCGCCGCTCATGCTGGCGATCAGCGTGTTCGAGGCGCTGCGCGATGCGGCCGCCGCGGCGCGCGGGGATGGGCCGGTGCGCATGGATGCGCCGGCGACGGCGGAGAATGTGTTGCGGGCTTTGAGGAAGTAGTGCCTTCCTCCCTCTCCCCTCTGGGGAGAGGGCTGGGGTGAGGGGCATGCGCGCCACCACCCTCACCCCAACCCTCTCCCGCAAGCGGGAGAGGGAGCTTCAAGCACTCGCCCAATGCCGGTTCTCCATCACCGCGAGAATCTGCTCCGCCGCCCGCACCGCCCCATCCGTCTCCACCGCCTTGTAGCGCACGGGCGCGTGCATCGTCTGCAACGCCTTCTCCGCCAGTTCCTGCACGGTCACTTCCCGGAACCGCACCGCGCAATCCGCGCAGTAGTTGTGCAACCGGTTCTGCACGTGGATGCACTGCTCGAAATGCCGCTCCAGCGGAAAACTCAGGAAGGGACGCCGGGTCGCCACGAGTTCCATGCAGGTGCTCAGGCCGCCCTGCACCATCGCCAGGTCGGCACAGGCCAGGTGCTCGAACAGGTTGTGCACGTAGGGCAGCACGTCCAGGCCCTCGTGCACGGGAAGGCTCTCTCGCGGCACCCGCGGCCCGGCCACCAGCACCATCCGCAAACCCGGCTCCTGCTTCTTCATCAGCGGGAAAGTCTCGGCAATCTTCTGCAGCAGCGGCGCACCCACCGCGGTGCCGCCGACCGCCGCGATCACCAGCTTGTCGTCGCGGCGGTAGCCATGCCGTGCGCGCAGCGCCTGCGTATCGGCCAATGACGCCGGATCGAACGGCAGCGCATAGCCGCTGAAGGTGAAGTTGCGCCGCGTCCAGTCGCGTATCACCGGCAGGCCGGGGCCGAAGGGCAGGTCCGGCACGTCCTCGACGTTGCCCACGAAGATGGCGCGGTCGCGGATCCACGGATAGCGCGCGACGTGCTCGATCTCGTCGGCGTTGCGGTCGGCGCAAAGGAAGGCCTCGCGTTCGTTGCCCTCTTCCATCGGCAGGCAACCGACGAAATCCGTGAGGAAGACGAAGGGCTGGCGCTTGAGCTCCGGGTTCTCGTGGAAGTGGTAGTCCACCTCCCACGCCTCGTCGCCGATGACGATGTCGTAGTGCTCCTCGCGCAGCAGCTCGGCGAAGACCATGAAGTTGCGCGCCATCACTTCGTCCATGGTGCGCAAGGCGAAGAAGGCCTGCAGGTCGTGCTCTCCCGCCAGACTTTCGAAGTGCCGGCTTTCATTGGCCAGCCGCGCCGTGATGGGATGCAGGCGCTCGCCCTCGCGTTCGAGGTAGGTGGATGCCGGCGGCACGGTGAACCAGTCGATCTCCAGGTCGGGCTGCTGCGCCCGCATGGCCCGGGCGATGGCCAGGTCACGCTGCACGTGGCCCAGGCCGATGGCGCTGGAGACGAACAAGGCTTTGCGCTTGCGCGCCATGGCCCGCACCCATGTCGAACGGGGCGGCGCCACCGCGGTGAACTCGTCGAGCATGCGGCAGAAAGCGACGGGGTCGCGCGCGGGCAGCAGGTGGCCACCCTCGCCCACCGTCACCAGGCGCGCGCCCGGAATCAGCCGTGCCGCCAGTTCGCCTTGCGCATACGGGACACGGCGGTCGTCCGTGCCGTGGATCACCAGCGTGGGGCAACGCACGGTGGCCGCCGCGGAGCGCATGTCGTGCCCCATCCAGCCGGTCACGCCCATGGCCACCACCTCGCCATCGGTACAAGAGCCGTCGATCACCCCGTCCTCGAACGGCTTGGTCGAGTGCGCCTCCGGAAAGCACAGGCCGAAGAACTCGTCCAGGTAGGCAGGCCAGTCGGCGCGCATGCGCGCGAGATTCGCCTGGAACGCTTGCACCGCTTCCGGCTTCTCCAGCCGCCGCTCGACCCAACCGCCCGCCAGCACCAGGTGCGAGACGCGCTGCGGCTGCTCGCTGGCCAGCCGGATGGCGGTCATCGCCGTCGCGGAGATGCCGACCACCACGGCGCGGTCAACCTCCAGCCGGTCCAGCACGGCGACGAAGTCGGCGTAGTAGTGGTCGAAACTGTAGTGGTCCTGCGTGCGCGGCCGGTCCGATCGGCCGTTGCCGCGCAGGTCCATCACCACCACCCGGTATTGCTGCGACAGGTAGGGGACCACGCCGCGCAGCAGGTGCGAGTGGGCGATCTGGAAGATCGGGGCGAAGGCCAGCCAGGGCCCCTCGTCACCGTACTGGGCGTACCAGGACTTGACGCCTCCGCGCTCCACGAAGCCCTCGCGGCGCGGGGTGACGGTTTCGAAGGTTTGAACGCCTGGTTTATCCACTCGTTCAATTTAGTGGCCCGGCGCGGCCCGCGTCAAGGCCATCCGCCGGGCGGCCGGGCGCGAATCAGCCGATGACCACCACGCGCGCGTTCGGGAAGCGCGTGTAGGGGTCATAGCCACGCAGGCCCTGGCGCAGGGCCGGCTCGTGCTGGGTGGCGATGCTCACGCGCTGCTGCAGTTCGGCTTGCCGCATCGTGTCCACCAGCGCCTGGTCGAACCGCAGCATGACTGGGGCGGCGTACGCGTACTTCGCGTGCGGATCCTCGACGATCGACCAGGAGATCACGACGCTGCCGTTGGACGTCTGTGCGGCGATGGTGTGCGGTGGAAAGAGGTGCCGATAGCACTGCCAGAACACGCTGCGCACATCGTCCAGCGCGCCCAGCGCCACCTTGGGTGGCCGGGTGACTGGAATGGGTTTCATGCGCGCTCCTGGAACAGGGAAAGTCCATGCTAGGAGCGGGACGCGAACCGTCGTGTAGGACAAGGCCCACAGGCTTGTCAGACACACGCCCCCAAGCGACCCCCGATGTGAGCAGGAAATCACGCTTTCAGCATGAACTCAGCCATCGCGTCCGCCACCTCTTCCACCAGCCGAGGCTGCCCTGCGAGGTAGTGATTGCCTCCGACGATGTCCAAGTCCTGGACGCGGTCCGCCCCGGCGGCCAGCCAGGCCGCGCGCGTGCTGGGAAAAGTCGACTGGTCGGCGGTGTAGGTGCACAGCAGCACCGGCACCGAGGTGCGCGCCAGGTTGGTCGGCCCGTCCGCATGGCTGCGCGGCGACCATTGCGACAGCCAGGCGCCGAGCGACGTCACGCGGCCCATCTGGCTGGCCGCGTAGTTGACCGATCTCGCACCCGTGGCTCCCTGCCCCCAGACGCTGCCGACCTGGCGATCGTTCGGGTCCAGCGACAGGTCCAGGAAGCGCGGATCCGCGTGCGTGCGGTGGACCACGAACACTTCGTCCCGCGCGCTGCCGGCGGCCGACTGGCTGCGCAGGTGGCGCAGCCGCTCCCCCACCCATCGATCGATGCGTTCGTAGCGCGCCTGCTGCGCGCCGCGAAAGCGGTCCAGGAAGTCGCGGCCATAAGGCGGTCCATGCCGTGCGTCGTACATGTCCAGCGCCGCGTCGCACGAGAGCGCGTCGCGCTCGTCGGTCACCGACGGGTCGATCCAGTTGCGCATCAGGGTGGAGCGGCCCTCGTGCGCCGCGCACAAGGCCAGGCCTTGCACGCAAGGCAGGTCCTCGGGCGAAAGCCCCGCGGCGTCGCCGTCCGGCAAGTGCTCGATGGTCAGCCGCTCGGCCTGCGCCTGGTAGAAGGACACCAGTGCCGCGCCGCCGGAATTGCCGACCAGCACCACCTTGTCGTAACCCTGTGCGCGCAGGTACTGCACGCCGGCGCCGAGGTCCTGGATCACGCGTTCCATCAGCAGCAGCGTGTCGTTGCCGGCGTAGCGCGAATTCAGTCCCATGCAGGCGACGCCCCGCGCCGCCAGGGGTGCGATGAGGTAGTGCCCCATGAAGTTGCTGGTGGGGTGCATCACGATCGCCGCCACGCGCTTCGGCCCGGCCGGCTGCATCCAGGCGCCGTAGATCCGCGGCCGCAGCATCTGCAGACCCGACTGGCTCTCCAGCGCCGCGCCGGGCTTGACGTCGATGGTGGCGAGCTGGAGGTCGGGCATGGGCGAATTGTGTCAGTCGGCGCCGCAGCCGCGCCCGGCTATGATGGGCTTTCGAGGGAGCAGATCGACCAGCAGGCTCAGCCACCAGAGCGCGCCGCCGGTCCTACCATCGCCACATGCCCAACATTGCAGCCGTCCTGAAAACGGAGATCGCCCGCATCGCGCGCAAGGAAGTGCGCAGCCAGACCGACGAAATCCGCAAGTCGTCCGCCCAGTACCGCAGCCATATCGCCGCGCTGCGCAAGCGCATCGACGAGCTCGAGCGCCAGCTCAAGCGCGTCGGCAAATCGGCAGGCCGCGCGGCGCCGGCCAGCGCCGAGTCCGAAGACGACCAAGGCACCTCCCGCCGGTTCAGCGCGGCGCGGCTTGCCGCGCAGCGCCAGAAGCTCGGCCTTTCCGCTGCGGACTTTGCGACCCTGCTCGGCGTGTCCGGCCAGTCGGTCTACAAATGGGAACATGGCGAATCGCGGCCGCGGGCCCGCCAGCTCGAGGCCATCGCCGCCGTGCGCGGCATCGGCAAGCGCGAAGCTGCCGCCCGGCTGGCCAAGCTGCGGGAGCGCTGAACCTGCGCCGCGCGGCGGGGCTGTCCTAAGCGGCGACCCGCCTCCTTCCGACAAGACCGGCGAACGCCTGCGCCAACACTGGCGTCATGGAAGCACCCAAGGTCGACCTCGCCCGCACGGAACTCGATTTCCTGCACCGCCTCTTGCTGGAACTGCAAAAGAGGCTGGCGCAGCCGGACTCGGCCACGCCCGGCGGCGACGACGAAAAAATCGCGGCCCTCGAACTGGCGCTCGCGATGCTCCACTGGGACGGCGCCACGCCGCCCGGCTTCGACCAGCAGCTCGGACTGGGCGCGGCCGTGGAGCTGAAGCTCGGCGCCGATGCCATGTGCGCCTATCGCCAGTGGCGCACCGAGCGGCGCAAGCGCACGGCCGGCGTGAGCGTCACTCCTTGAACAGCTCCACGATCAACTGGCGCAGCCAGCGGCTGGCCGGGTCGGCTTCGAAGCGCCGGCTCCAGTGCAGCGACACCAGGAAGTCGCGTTGCGGGAACGCCGGCTCGACGATGGCATAGCCGCCGCCGAATCCACGCGCAATATTGCGCGGCATGATGGCCGCGAGGTCCGTCGCCCTGACGATCTCCGGCAGCACCAGGAAGTGCTCCGTCACCAGGCGCAAACGGTCCTGCAACTGCATCTGCTGCACGATGCGCAAGGTGTCGGCGTGCGACCGCACCGCCACGAATTCCAGCTCGCGCAGCGCGGCCAGCAGCGCCTTGCCGCCCAGCCGCTTGCGCGTGAACGGGTGCTTTTCGCGCAGCAGCACCACGTAGCGGTCGCCGAGCAGGCGCACCTGTTGCGTGTCCTTCAGCCCCGGCAGGAAACCGAAGGCCAGGTCGATGCGGCCGGCGTCCAGCGCCTCCCCCACGTCGTCGCGCGGCACCGGACGCGTTTCGACGCGCAAGCCCGGTGCGCGCTCGCGCAGCGCCACCATCAGCTGCGGCAGGAAGCGCCCTTCGCCGATGTCGCTCATGTGGATGTGGAAGGTGCGGCTCGACTGCGCCGGCTCGAAGCCGGCGGTCTCGCCCAGCGCCTGTTCCAGCATGGCGAGCGCCTGCCGCACGGGCTCGGCCAGGCGCTGCGACTTCGGTGTGGGCTGGACGCCGCCCGCGCTGCGCACGAACAGCGGATCGTGAACGAGCGTGCGCAGCCGGCTCAGGCCCTGGCTGGCGGCAGGCTGCGTGAGGTCCAGCAGTTCCGCCGCGCGGCTGACGTTGCGCGTGCGGTAGACCGCGTCGAACAGCCGCAGCAGGTTGAGGTCGATGTCCTTGATATGCATCGGCTGGATGAAGCTCCGGCCGATTATGCTTTCGCTATCTGGCGGCGGGCGCTGCAGCGGGGCCGGTGAAGCGCGCCGCGAAATACGCCAGCGTGTCCAGGTCCGCCACCGGGATCTGGCTGACGGCCGCCGTCATGGCCTGGGTGTACCCCGGCCGCGTGCCGGCGTGGAAACCGCGCAGGCTTTCCTTGAGGTAGGCCTCGTGCTGGCCGCCGATGCGCGGCACCTGCTGGCCGCCGCCGAGGTCCGCCCCGTGGCAGAACGTGCACTTGTGCTGCTCCGCCAGCACCCGTCCCTTGGCCATGCGGCCCGCGTCGGGCGGCGCGGGTGCCGGCGCTGCAACAGGCGGCAATGTCCCGATGTAGTCGGCAAAGCCGCGCATGTCGTCGTCGGTCATGGTCTTGGCGACGGCGGTCATGGCGGGGTCGCTGCGCCGTCCTTCCCGAAACAGGAACAGCTGCGTGATCGCATAGAGCGAAGGCTGGCCCGCCAGCACCGGCGTCAGCGGGACGTCACTGCGGCCATTGGCGCCGTGGCAAGCCGCGCACAGCCCGGCAAAGCGCTGGGCGTAGTTGGCCGCTGCGGGGGCTGCGGCCACCTTGGGTGAGCTGGCCGCAGCCCGGGCGGCAGGGGGCTTCTGCTGCCCCTGGACGCCCGGAGAAACCATCACCAACGCCAGCGCCGCGGCGCACGACAACAGGCCGGCGGCGCTGCGCGTCATCACTTCCCGTAACTGATGCGGTAGATGGCGCCCGCGTGGTCGTCGCTCACCAGCAGCGAGCCGTCCTTGAGCATCAGGAAGTCCACCGGGCGGCCGAGGTAGGTGTTGTTCTCGACGAAGCCGGTCATGAAGGGCTCGACGCGCGCGCCGCCCTTGCCGTCAGGCCAGGCCACCGAGACGTCGGCGTACTTCTTCGTCCGGTTCCACGGGCCGTGGCGCGCGATGAACATCGCACCCTGGTACTTCTTCGGGAACATCTTGCCGGTGTAGAACGTCATGCCCAGCGCGCCCGCATGCGGCCCCAGGAACGCTGCCGGCTTGACGTAGTCGTCGCACGACTTGCCCCAGCCGAATTCGGTATCGGGCAGGTTGCCCTGGTGGCAGTACGGATAGCCGAAATGCTCCTTGCCCGGCGTCTTGACGTGATTGAGTTCGTCGTTCGGCAGTTCCTCGCTGAACCAGTCGCGGCCGTTGTCGGTGAACCAGAGGTCGCCGGTCTTCGGGTCGAAGTCGAAGCCCACGGTGTTGCGCACGCCCGAGGCGATGGTCTCCATGCCGCTGCCGTCCAGGTTCATGCGGTAGATCTTGGCGTAGTCGCCCGGATCGCAGATGTTGCACGGCGCGCCGATGGCGAAGTACAACTTGTCGTTCTTGATGCGCAGGTACTTCCAGCTGTGGTCGGTGCCGCCGGGCAGCTTGTCGTAGATGACCTTGGGCTCGCCCAGGTTGTCCAGGCGGCCATCGACGTTGTCCCAGCGCATGATCTTCGTGTTCGTCGCCAGGTACAGGCTGCCCTTGTGGTATTCGATGCCGGTGGCCAGCGGCATCTTGTCGACGATCACCTTGGCCTGGCGATTGCCTTGCTCGGGCACCACGTAGACCTTGTTGGCCACGAACAGCGAGCTGACGAAGATGTTGCCGCCAGGTCCCTGGCGCATGCCGCGGGCGTCCAGGATGCCTGAAGCCCAGGTCTCCACCTTGAAGCCGGGCGGCAGCTTGAACTTGGCGGTGGGCAGCTTGTCGGCCGCCGTCGGAATCGGGAACGCCGGCACCGGGGCCATCCGCATGGCGTCGCTGTTGGCCTTGGGTCGCCCCTTGGCCCACCCGGGTTCCTCGGCCGGTGGCGTCTGCGCCACTGCGACAAGGCCGGTACAGCAAAGCGTTGCAAGCACGGCGAGCGCGCGTAACTGCTTCATGTTTGTCTCCTCGGGGTTCTGGGGAGGCCGATTCTGTGCCCAACCCAGCAGGCGGGCAACAGGGCAAATGGGGGGGCCGGCCCGCCTAGGAAAGATTCTTAGGATGCATGCAATGCATACAACTTAGTCGGCTCATGGGATTGAGCTATGAGCCGCAATCCGCGACACTGCGCGGTTCTGCGGGAGACAACAGCTTGGAAGTTTCGTTCGGCAAGGAGATCGAGTCGCTGCGCCTGGGCGCGGGCGACACGTTCCACGGGGAGGGCATCCTCGCCATCACCAAGGCGCTGCTGCAATCGGGCGTGGCCTACATCGGCGGCTACCAGGGGGCGCCGGTGTCGCACCTGCTCGACGTGATGGTGCAGGCCAAGGGCTACATGGACGAGCTGGGCGTGCACGTCGAAGCCTGCTCCAACGAGGCGTCGGCGGCGGCGATGCTCGGCGCCTCCATCCATTACCCGCTGCGCGGCGCGGTCACCTGGAAGTCGATCGTGGGCACCAACGTCGCCTCCGATGCGCTGTCGAACCTCAGCTCCCCCGGCGTGATGGGCGGCGCGCTGATCGTGGTGGGCGAGGACTATGGTGAGGGCGCCTCGGTCATCCAGGAGCGGACCCATGCCTACGCACTGAAGTCGACCATGTGCCTGCTCGACCCGCGGCCCGACCTGGCCGTGATGGCACGGATGGTGGAAGAAGGTTTCCGGCTCTCCGAGACCTCCAACATGCCCGCCATCCTGGAACTGCGCATCCGCGCGTGCCACGTGCGCGGCAGCTTCCAGACCAAGGACAACGTCAAGCCGCTGGTGTCGACGCGCAACCTGATGGACAACCCCTCCGGCTTCGACTACATGAAGCTGGCGCACCCGCCCGTGACTTTCCGCCAGGAAAAGCTGAAGACCGAACGGCGCATCCCCGCCGCCCGCAAGTACATCCTGGAGCAGAAGCTCAACGAATTGTTCGACGGTCCGCAGAAGGACCTGGGCATCATCGTGCAGGGCGGCCTGTACAACGCGTTGATCCGCAGCCTGCAGCAATTGGGCCTGGCCGACGCGTTCGGCGAGACCGAGATCCCGATCCTGTGCCTGAACGTCACCTATCCGCTGGTGCCGGAGCAGGTGGCCGAATTCTGCGTGGGCAAGCGCGCGGTGCTGGTGGTGGAAGAAGGGCAGCCCGAATACATCGAACAGGAAATCGCCACGCTGCTGCGCCGGCGGGACATCCAGACCCGGTTGCACGGCAAGGACCTGCTGCCGTCCGGCGGCGAGTACAGCGTGGAGGTGCTGGCCAATGGGCTGCTGCACTTCGCCACCAGCTACCTGCCCACCCCCGCGACCGACGCGGCGCGGCGCTGGCTCACCGGCAACACCGACCGCCGGCAGGCCGCAGCCGCAGCCCTGGACGCACCGCTGCCCGCGCGTCCGCCCGGCTTTTGCATCGGCTGCCCCGAGCGGCCCGTGTTCTCCGCGCTCAAATTGGCGCAACAGGAGATCGGCAACGTGCACATCGCGGCCGACATCGGCTGCCACGCCTTCGGCACGTTCGAGCCCTTCTCGATGGGCCACTCGATCCTGGGCTACGGCATGTCGCTGGCCTCGCGCGCGGGCGTGTCGCCGATGATGCAGAAGCGCACGCTGGCCATCATGGGCGACGGCGGCTTCTGGCACAACGGCCTGCTCACCGGCGTGCAGAGCGCGCTGTTCAACGGCGACGACGCGGTGCTGCTGATCTTCAAGAACGGCTACACCTCCGCCACCGGCACGCAGGAGATCCTCTCCACGCCCTCCGAGGCGACCAAGGATGCGGCGCACGACAAGGCCGCGAGCGTTGTCCACACCAACCAGACCATCGAGTCCGCGCTGAAGGGACTGGGCGTGCAATGGATGCGCACCGTGAACACCTACGAGGTGGAGCAGATGCGCGGCACGCTGACCGACGCCCTCACCAGCGACTTCAACGGCCTGAAGGTGATCATCGCCGAGGGCGAATGCCAGCTGGAGCGCCAGCGCCGCATCAAGCCCTGGATCCAGGGCCTGCTGAAGAAGGGCAAGCGCGTGGTGCGCGTGAAGTACGGCGTGGACGAGGACGTCTGCAACGGCGACCACGCCTGCATCCGCCTGTCCGGCTGCCCGACGCTGACGTTGAAGGACAACCCCGATCCGCTGAAGGTGGATCCGGTGGCCACCGTCATCGACGGCTGCGTCGGCTGCGGCCTGTGCGGCGCCAACGCCCATGCCGCCACGCTGTGCCCCAGCTTCTACCGCGCAGAGGTCGTGCAGAACCCCAGGTGGCACGAGCGGCTGGTCAACTCACTGCGCGGCGCCGTCGTGCGCGCGCTGCAAACCGCATGAAAACCCGTCCCACCTCCCTGTTGATCTGTGCGCTCGGCGGCGAAGGCGGCGGCGTGCTGACCGAATGGCTGATCGACATCGCCCGCCACGCCGGCTATGCCGCCCAGGCCACATCCATCCCCGGGGTCGCCCAGCGCACCGGCGCCACCACCTACTACATCGAGGTGTTCCCGGTTCCGATGAAGGACCTGGGCGGCAAGCGCCCGGTGTTCAGCCTGAACCCGGTGCCGGGTGCGCTGGACGGGATGGTGTCGTCCGAGCTGCTCGAGACCGCTCGGCAGATCGGCAACGGCATGACCGCGCCGGATCGCACCCTGGTGCTGACTTCGTCGGCCCGCACGCTGACCACCCAGGAGCGCATGCAGCTCGGGGACGGCCGCACCGATCCGTCGGACCTGCTCAAGCTCGTGCGCCAGTTCAGCCGTGCGCACCAGGTCTTCGACATGGCCGCCATCGCGAAGGAAAGCGGCACGGTGGTCAGCGCCGTGATGCTGGGTGCCGTGGCCGGCAGCGGCTTGTTCCCGTTCCGCCGCGAAGACTACGAAGCGGTGGTCAAGGCCGGCGGCAAGGGCGCGGAAGCCAGCCTGCGCGGCTTCGCGCGTGCGTTCGACATCGTGGCCAAGGGCCGCGAGCAGACCGAGTTCGTCGCGCAGGTGCTCGCGCCGGCGGTGCCCGCAGGGACGCTGGCGCCGCAGGCGTCGCCGCCGCAGCATCGCCACGCGGGGACTTTTCCCCAGACCGTGCAGGAGATGTTCGGCCTGGGCCATGCCCGCCTGCTGGAATACCAGGGCCAGGACTATGCCGACCTGTACGTGCAGCGCCTGCAGCAGGTGCTGGCCGCGGAGCGCGAGGCCGACCCGCAAGGCGAGCGCGGCCACGCGACCACGAAGGAGATGGCGCGCTGGCTGGCCTTGTGGATGGCCTTCGACGACATCGTGCGCGTGGCCGACCTGAAAAGCCGCGCCTCGCGCTGGCAGCGCGTGCAAGGCGAAGTGAAGGCAGGCGAAGACGACTTGCTCAAGCTGTATGACCACTTCAAGCCCGGCGTGCCGGAGTTCGCGGCGCTGCTGCCGCCGGCGATGGCCGGCAAGCTGGTGGCCTGGGACCGCAAGCGCATCGCGCGGGGCAAGCAGGCCTGGGCCATGCCGTTGAAGATCGGCACCCACAGCGTGTTCGGCATGCTGGCGCTGCGCACGCTTTCCAGCCTCAAGTGGCTGCGCGTGCGCGGCAGCCGCTTCGCCGTCGAACAGCAGATGATCGGCGAGTGGCTCGACGGCGTGGTGCAAGGCACCCGGCGCGGCTGGGAGCTGGGCCACGAAATCGCGCTGTGCGGCCGCCTGATCAAGGGCTACGGCTCCACCAACGAACGCGGCAAGGACAACCTGCTGCACGTGCTGCGCCATCTCGCCCAGGGCGGCGTCGCCGCGGACGCGGCACGCGCGGTGCGGACGGCGCGCGAAGCCGCGCTCACCGACGAAGGCGGCAAGGCCCTGGACGCCGCGCTGGTGCAGCACGGCGCGCCGCCGCGCCCCGTCAAGGCCGTGCCGATCCAGTGGATGCGCAAGCCGCGCGGGCTGGCCGCCGCCGACGATGCGCGCGCCCGCGTGCAATGATTCACCGTCCATTTTTCCCGCCAGGAGCCGGAACGATGTCAACCACCCCTTCCCTGCGGCGCGCGAGCCGTCGCACCCTGCTGGCCGCCGCCCTTGCCGCCTGCGCCCTGCCCGGCGCGGCCTTCGCGCAGGCCTATCCCAACAAGCCGGTGCGCGTCATCGTGAGCTTTCCGCCCGGTGGGGCTGCCGACCAGATCGCGCGGGCGGTGTCGGAGCCGCTGGCGCAGGCGCTCGGCCAGCCGGTCGTGGTGGAGAACCGCGCAGGCGCCAACGGCAACATCGCGGGCGACTACGTGGCCAAGCAGCCCGCCGATGGCTACACGCTGCTGATGTCGTCGGGCGGCACGGTCGCGATCAATCCGCACCTGTACGCGAAGATGTCGTTCGACCCGACGAAGGACCTCGTGCCGGTCGCTGCCGCCGCGCGCGTGCTGGTGTTCCTGGAAGTGAACCCGCAGAAGGTGCCGGTGCAGGACGCCAAGGGATTCCTGGCCTACCTGAAGGCCAACCCCGGCAAGCTGTCGTACGGGTCGCCCGGCAACGGCAGCTCGCCGCACCTGGCCGCCGAAATGATGAAGGCGCAGACCAACCTGTTCGCCACGCACATCCCTTATCGCGGCGCCGCGCCCGCGATGCAAGACCTGCTGGGCGGCCAGATCGATTTCATGTTCGACCCGGGCATCGGCCTGCAGCACGTGAAGTCCGGCAAGCTCAAGCTGCTGGCCGTGGGCAGCCCGCGTCGCTCGCCGCAGTTCCCCGATGTGCCCACGCTGGATGAAGTCGGCCTGAAGAACTTCGACGCCGACACCTGGTTCGGCTTCTATGCCGCCGGCGGCACGCCGCCGGCCGTGGTGGGCCGCCTGAACACCGAGATCAACAAGGTGCTGCGCAGCCAAGCCTTCATCGACCGCATGAACGCCATCGGCGCGATCCCCGCCCCGATGAGCGCATCGGACTTCGGCGCACGCGCGCAGATCGACAGCATCCGCTACGGCGCGTTGATCCGGGCGCGCAACATCAAGGGCGACTGAGCTTGGCCCGGACCGTCAGCTACGCCGTAAGGGTGGAGTTCGGGCACTGCGATCCGGCACGGATCGTCTGGTTCCCCAACTTCTACCGCTGGATCGACCACGCGTCGCGCCATTTCTTCATCGAATGCGGCGTGCCCCCGTGGCACGAAACCGAAAAGACGATGGGCGTGATCGGCACGCCGATCGTCGATTCGCATTCGCGCTTCCTGAAGACCGCCACCTACGGCGACGAGCTGGTGTTCGAAGTCAGCATTCCGGAGTGGCGCGGCAAGAGCTTCGTGCAGCGCTATCGCTGCGTTCGCGGCGCGGACGTGATCATGGAATGCGACGAGGTGCGCATCTTTGCCGGCCGCAAGGAAGGCGAGCCGGAGGCGATCAGGGCGCTGCCGATTCCGGAAGACATCAAGAAGCTTTGCGCGTAGCGCGACGCCGGGGTTCGCTGCGCGAAACCCGGCCTACGGGGCGCGGCGGGTCATGTCTTCGCAGGCCGGGTTGCGCGAACGCGCACCCCGACGTTGCGTGAACCACGCACGTCGCACTTCAGCACATCCTTCATGTACTTCACGCTCGCCGCCTTGGCCTGCGGCGTTTCCGCGGCGGTGCAGTCCGGCGGCACCCACACGCCCTCATAGCCGCGCAGGAAGGCGTCCGCCGCCGTCATCTGCACGCACATGTCGCTCGACAGCCCCGCCAGGACCAGCTCGCGCGCACCCATGTCGGCGAGCAGCAGCTCCAGCGCGGTGCAGTAGAACGCCGAGTGGCGCGGCTTGAGCAGCGTGATGTCGGTGGCCCGCGGCGCCAGCAGCCGCGCGATCTCGCCGCTGGTGTCGTCCCGTTCGCAGCACTGCGCCACCAGGCTCTGGAAATCCGACTGCCACACGCCGTAGTTGTCGTTGGCGTAGACCACCGCCACCTTCTGCCGGTCGAGCGCGGCCCGCAGGCGTGCGGTCGCGCGCGCGGCGGCGAGCGCCGGCCTGGCGAGCTTTTCCGCCCCGGGAAAGTTCAGGGGATTGATGAAGTCGACGAGGATCAGGACACGCGGGCTGCGCGGGACCTTGGCGGGTTTCATGGCGGAATGCTAGGACGATGCCCGCAAGGTGGTTGTCGGACGCTGCCCAGAAAAAAAGCGGCCTCGCGGCCGCTTTCGGAAACCCTGGGTCCCCGCATTCGCGGGGATGACGTCATTTCTTGCCGAGATTCAGCAGGGCCGCGCCTTCGGTGTACAGCTTGACCTTGGTGGCCATGAACCCGTCCATCTCCTCGAGGCCGACGTTCACCAGCTCGAAGCCGCTCTTGGCCGCCAGGTCCTTCATATCCGCGTCGTTGTTCAGCGCGCGCCACAGGTCCGACAGCCGCTTGCGCTCGGCCTGCGGTGTGCCCTTGGGCACGCCGATGCCGCGATAGGCGCCGTCGACCCAGTCGACCCCGAGCTCCTTGAAGGTGGGCACGTCGGGCATCAGCGGATGGCGGCGGTCCATCGCGACGGCCAGCGGGCGGATGCGTTCCTTGTTGTTGATGGCGAAGGCGGTGTACGTCATCGCGCCATCCACTTGCGCGCCCATCACCGAGGTGGCCATGTCGCCAGTCCCCTTGAACGGGACGTAGATCGTCTTCACGCCGAACGCCTTGTTGAAGCGCTCGTGCGCCGCATGGTTGGCGGAGTTCTGGCCGGAGCCGCCGAGGCTCAGCTTGCCGGGGGTCGCCTTGGCCGCCTTGATGAAGTCGTCGAACGTCTTGATGGGGCTTTGCGAGGGCACCACCAGGATGTCGGGCGTGTAGTGGAACCAGAAGACCGGCGTGATGTCCTGGGTCTTGTACTGGACCTGGCCTTCGATGGGCTGGAAGACGATGTGCGGCAGGTTGACGCCGACCACGTTGGCGCCGTCGGCGGGCAGCGTGTTGATCTGCGTCCACATCAGCGCGCCGCCGGCGCCGGCCTTGTACTGGATGATCGTCTCGATGTTGGGGCACTTCTTCTTCAGCACGTTCTGCTGGTGCCGCGCCGAGAGGTCGGACTCGCCGCCGGGTGGAAAGGCCTGCCAGTAGTTCACGTTCTTGTCGGGGCAGGTGACGGCCTGGGCCATCGCGCCGGGGGCGACCAGCGCGGCCAGGGCCAGCGTCGATAGGATGCGTTTCATGTCTTGTCTCCTTGAGTGTTGTGCGTGTCGGGGTGCGGCACAGCCGCAACCCGACCTACGACAGGGTGTCGGGTTGCACAGGCAGCAACCCGGCGAACTGGGATGGTGACCGAGGGTCAGCGGTTCTTCAACCGGGAAACCACTGCCGCCGTGACGTCAACCGTCTTCGCCTTTCCGCCGAGGTCGCCGGTGTGCAGCTTCGGGTCCGCGGTGATCTGCTCGATGGCCTTCATCAGGCGCGCGGCCGCTTCGTTCTCGCCCAGGTGCTCCAGCAGCATCACGCAGCTCCAGAAGGTGCCCACCGGGTTGGCCAGCCCCTTGCCCATGATGTCGAAGGCCGAGCCATGGATCGGCTCGAACATGCTGGGATAGCGGCGCTCCGGATCGATGTTGCCGGTGGGCGCGATGCCCAGGCTGCCGGCCAGCGCGGCGGCGAGGTCGCTCAGGATGTCGGCATGCAGGTTGGTGGCGACCAGCGTGTCCAGCGATGCGGGACGGTTGACCATGCGGGCCGTGCACGCATCCACCAGTTCCTTGTCCCACTTCACGTCGGGGAACTCCTTGCTCACCTGAACGGCGATTTCGTCCCACATCACCATGGCGTGGCGCTGCGCGTTGGACTTGGTCACCACGGTCAGCAGCTTGCGCGGCCGCGACTGGGCGAGCTTGAACGCGAAGCGCATGATTCGCTCGACACCGGCGCGCGTCATCATGCTGACGTCGGTGGCCACCTCGATCGGGTGGCCCTGGTGCGCGCGGCCGCCGACACCCGCGTATTCGCCCTCGGAGTTCTCGCGCACGATCACCCAGTCCAGGTCTTTCGGCGTGCAGCGCTTCAGCGGCGCGTCGATGCCGGGCAGGATGCGCGTCGGGCGGACGTTGGCGTACTGGTCGAAGCCCTGGCAGATCTTCAGGCGCAGGCCCCACAGCGTGATGTGGTCGGGGATGTGCGGGTCGCCGGCGGAGCCGAAGAGGATGGCGTCCTGGCCGCGCAGCGCGTCGAGGCCGTCGTCGGGCATCATCTTGCCGTGGGCGCGATACCAGTCGCCGCCCCAGCCGAAGCTGGTGAATTCGAAAGCGAAGCCGGCGCCGGATGCGGCCAGGGCCTGCAGCACTTCCTGGCCGGCGGGAACGACTTCCTTGCCGATGCCGTCGCCCGGGATGCAGGCGATCTTGTACGTCTTCATGGGGGATCCTTTCAAGCCGCCACTCTAGGCGAATGCGGCTGGAAAGAACGCTTGCGGATTCATGCCATTGTTCACCCGCAGGGAAACAATGGACCGCGTCAGATCGCGCGGTTGAGGTCCACCGCGATGCCGGCTTTCTTCATCTCGCGGGCCAGCATCAAGCGCCACAGGCCGCCGTCGTCCATCTGCTGGCGCGGCAGGTCGGCCACGCCGCTGCCCTCGCCCGGCTGCAGCACGACCAGCTTGGAGCGGCCGAGCGCGGCCAGCAGGAAGCCCAATTCGAGCTGGCGGTCCAGCTGGAGCACAACTGCGAATTCGGCGTTGCGCAAGCCTTCCAGTGCGTCGAACGATGCGGCCGAGGCCGGTGGCTGGACGATCACGGGTTCGAGCCCGAGGTCGGCGATGAACGTGGTGACCGCCTGGCCTGCCGCATCGTCGTGACACAGGATGGCGATACGCGGCGTGCGGCCGGAGGTTGCGGATGCGGGTGCAGGAGAGGAAGGAGCCATGGGTGCGGGTGCGGGTGCGGGTGCGGGTGCGGGTGCGGGTGCGGGTGCGGGTGCACGTGCGGGTGCAGGCGCAGGTTTGGGGGCTGGGGCAGGCGCAGGCGCCGCCTTCGGGGACGGTGCGGGTGCCGGTGCGGGTGCGGGTGCCGGTGCCGGTGGTGGTGGTGGAGCCGGTGGCGGCGGGGGCGGCGGCGGTGGTGGAGCCGGTGGCGGTGGCGGTGGCGGTGGCGGTGGCGGTGGCGGTGGCGGTGGCGGTGGCGGCGGCGGCGGCGGCGGCGGCGGCGGTGGCGGTGGCGGTGGCGGCGGCGGTGGTGCGGGCGTAGGTGCCGCAGCCGCCGGAGACACCGCAGGCGCAGGCGCAGGCGGCGCCGCTTGCCTGACGGGCTTGCCGGGGTTGGCGAGCCGCTCGCCGAGCAACTCGCTCACCGCGGTGAGCCGCGTGCCCGCCTCGGCCAGGGCCTTGCGCACCTCGTCGTGGAATTCCTCCTGCGTGTAGCGGTCACCGAAGGTCTGGTCGAGTGCCGCACCCAGCGGGGGGATGGCGTACTGCTTGTACTGCTCGCTGCCCGAGCCCACGGCTTCCGCCACCAGCTTGTTGACGGCCTTCTGGGTGTTCTCCAGTCGTTGGTCCCAGCGATCCTGGATGCCCGCGACGTTGAAGCTTTTCAGCTCCTTGATGCGGCGGCCGATGCGTTCACGCACCGCCTCGATCTCGGCTCGCTCCTCGGCACCCGCGGCCGTCTTGCTGTTGGACATGCAGCACTCCTCCTGCAGCATGGGACTCTAACAGCGGGAGCGTGAAAGCGATAGCGACATGATCGCGGCAGAATCGGTTGATTCTTTCCACGTCGCTCACCAGTGCCCAACGCAGCTGCCTCCCAGGAAATGCAATTCTTCAGCGTCCTCATGCGCTGCGGCAGCCTGGCCGCCGCGGCGCGGGAACTGCAGGTCAGTCCGCCGGCCGTCAGCAAGCGGCTGGCCGCGCTGGAAGCGCGCCTGGGCGTCAGCCTGCTGCACCGGACGACCCGCCGGCTCGCGCTCACCCATGAGGGCGAGACCTACCTGGCCCACGCGCGCCGGATCCTCGGCGAGATCGACGCCCTGGAGCGCGAACTGCAGGGCGCGCGCTCCGAGCCCAGCGGGCTGCTGCGCGTGAACGCGACGCTCGGCTTCGGACGCATGCATGTCGCGCCCGCCATCGCCACCTTCAGCCGGGCCCACCCGAAAGTCGAAGTCCAGCTGCAGCTCTCGGTCAATCCGCCGCCGCTGTCGGACGACGCCTTCGACGTCTGCGTGCGCTTCGGCGAACCGCCGGACGCGCGCGTCGTCGCGCGCCTGCTGGCGCCCAACCGGCGGCTGCTGTGCGCGTCGCCGGCCTACCTGCAGCGGCACGGCGCACCGCGCACGCCGCACGACCTGGCCGGCCACAACATCATCGCCATCCGGCAAGGCGACGAGACGTTCGGGCTCTGGCGGCTGCGCGCGGGCAAGCGCACGGAGAGCGTGCGCGTGCGCGGCAACCTGGCCACCAACGACGGCGAGATCGCAGTGAACTGGGCGTTGGCCGGCCTGGGCCTCGTGCTGCGCGCCGAGTGGGACATCGCGCGCTACCTGCGCAGCGGGCGGCTGCGGCAGGTGCTGGAGAACTGGCAGGCGCCGCCCGCCGACATCCATGCGGTGTATCCCGCGCGGCACCAGGGAACGGCGAGGGTGCGGGCTTTCGTGGATCACCTCGCGACGCATTTTTCCACCGGGCTGCCGACTTGATGCCGGGGTGCGGCTTCGCGCGCAACCCGGCCTGCGACTTGACCGGGGTGCGGCTTCGCGCGCAACCCGGCCTGCGATGCGTTCCGTAGGTCGGGTTGCGGCGAACGCCGCACCCCGACACCCGGTCACAACACCAGCATCGCCCGGAAATCATTCACGTTGGTGTGCGTCGGCCCCGTCACGACCAGATCCCCGAGCGCGCTGAAATAGCCATACGCATCGTTGCGCGACAGGAAGGCGTCGACCTTCATGCCTTGCGCAACCGCCCGCTGCAAGGTGTCGGGCCCGACGAACGCGCCGGCGTTGTCTTCCATGCCGTCGATGCCGTCGGTGTCAGCCGCCAGCGCCCACACGCCCTGCTGCCCCTGCAGGGCCTGCGCCAGGCCGAGGCAGAACTCGCCCGCCCGGCCCCCGCGACCCCGCGACGTGCCCTCGGCCTGCTTGCGCACCGTCACGGTGGTCTCGCCGCCGGACAGGATGACGCAGGGACGGCGGAAGGGCTGGCCGCGCAAGGCCACCGCGCGGGCCAGCGCCGCGTGCACCTTGCCGACCTCGCGCGACTCGCCTTCCATCTCGTCGCTGAGGATGTGCGCATCCAGCCCGGCGGCGCGTGCCGCCACGGCTGCGGCTTCCAGCGACTGCTGCGGCGTCGCGATCATGTGCAGCTGGTGTCCGGCAAACATCGGATCGCCCGGCTTGGGCGTCTCGAGCACGCCCTGCTGCAGCAACTGCATGATGGGCGGCGGCACTTCGATCGCATAGCGGCGAAGGATCGCGACCGCGTCCGCGCAGGTGGTGGCGTCCGCCACCGTCGGACCACTGGCGATGACCGACGGGTCGTCGCCGGGGACGTCGCTGATGGTGAGGGTGACCACTTGCGCGGGCGCGCAAGCCGCGGCCAGCCGCCCGCCCTTGATGCGTGACAGGTGCTTGCGCACGCAGTTCATCTCGGTGATGTTGGCGCCGGAGTCCAGCAGCTCGCGGTTGATGCGCTGCTTTTCCTGCAGCCCCAGGCCCTCCGCCGGGAGCGTGAGCAACGCCGAACCGCCGCCCGAAATCAGGCAGAGGACCAGGTCGTCCGGCGTCATGCCCTGCGCCAGTTCCAGGATGCGCTCGGCGGCGCGCAGCCCCGCGGCATCGGGAACCGGATGCGAAGCCTCGACCACTTCGATTCGTTCGGGCACCCCGGCAGGACGCGGGGGCGTGTGGTGGTAACGCGTGACGACCAGGCCCGACAGTGGCGCGTCCTGCGGCCACAGGGCCTCGACCGCCTGCGCCATCGCACCGCCGGCCTTGCCGGCGCCCAGCACCAGCGTGCGGCCGCGCGGCGGCGGCGGCAGGAACTGTTGGGTGTTGTGCAGCGGCAGCGCACGGTGCACGGCCGCGCGGTACAAGTGCTCCAGGAAAGCGCGGGGCTGGGTGCGGGGGTCGGGCGCGGCCATGCGCGATTGTGCCAACTCAATCCACCTTCGCGCCGCCCTCGAACCAGCGGCCGATCAGTGCCCGCTCCGCATCGGTGATTTGCGTCGCGTTGTTGAGCGGCATGGTCCTGGCGACGACGGATTGCTGGAACACGGCCTGTGCGTGCTGCTTTACGGCGGCCGGCGAATCGAGGCGCACGTTCTTCATCTGCACTTGCGCCCCATGGCATTGGTAGCAGCGCTGCTCGAGCACCTTCTGCAAGGCGGGGTAGTCGGCCGGGGCCGAGGCCACCCGGGCCGCCGCGCTGGTGTCGGGGGCCAGCCAGGCCAGCGTGGCTGCGATCACCGCCACTCCCACGGCGGCGTAAGGCGCTGGGTGCCGGTTGCGGCCCAGCTTCCAGCCGTGGCGCAGCACGAAGAACTGCCGGATCGCGGCGCCCGCAAACATCATCAGCACCAGCACCACCCAGTTGTGCGGGTGCGTGTAGAGGAAGCCGTAGTGGTTGGACAGCATCGCGAACACCACCGGCAGCGTGAAGTAGGTGTTGTGCACGCTGCGCTGCTTGCCGCGCCAGCCGTGCACCGGGTCCGGCGGCTCGCCTGCCTCGATGGATTTCACCACCTTGCGCTGGCCCGGAATGATCCAGAAGAACACGTTGGCGCTCATCGCGGTGGCGACCATCGCGCCCACCAGCAGGAATGCGGCGCGTCCGGCGAACCAGTGGCAGGCCAGCCAGGACGCCGCGCAGACCAGCCCCAGCACGAGCGCGCCGACGATCGCGTCCCCGTTCCTGCGCTGCCCGAACAACTGGCAGATCGCGTCGTACAGGATCCAGAACACCACCAGGAAAGACAGCGCCACCGAGACCGCCGCGCCCGGCGACCAGTTCATCAGCGACCGGTCGACCAGGTAGGTGCCGGCGTTCCACAGGTACGACACCGTGAACAGCGCGAATCCGGACAACCAGGTGGAATAGGCCTCCCAGTAGAACCAGTGCAGGTGCGGCGGCAGCGCGGGCGGCGCCAGCCCGTATTTCACCGGGTGGTAGAAGCCGCCGCCGTGCACGGCCCACAGCTCGCCCGTCACGCCTTCTTCGCGCAGCTTCGGGTCCGCCGCGGGCGTGAGGCTGCTGTCCAGGAAGACGAAGTAGAAGGAAGAGCCGATCCACGCTATCGCGGTGATCACGTGCAACCAACGCAGCAACAGGTTGGCCCAGTCGAGAAGATAGCTTTCCATGGTGCCGTCTATCCGCGGGACCTGCTCACCACTGCGGGCGCTCTGAGCAGAAAAGGGCCGCGCCGATGTGCGCCGCTGCGACCTGTGGACGGGAGTGTATCGCCTGGAGCGCTCATGGCAGTGGGGCCTGCAGCAGTTGCGCCGCCACCGCGATGGCGATGACTTCGGGCTCCTTGCCGCGCACGCCAGGCACGCCGATCGGGCAGGTCACCTGCGCCAGCTCCTGCTTGCGAAAGCCGCGCTCTTCCAGCCGGTGCCGGAACGTCGCCCATTTGGTCTTGCTCCCGATCAGGCCGACGTAGGGGAGGTCGCCGCGTTCGCGCAAGCGCGTCAGGCATGCGGCCACGACGTCCAGGTCCTCGGCGTGGCTGAAACTCATGATCAGCACGCGCGAATGCGGCGCGAGGTCCGCCACCGCCGCCTGCACCGGATCGGAATGTTCGCACCGCACGTTCTCGGGAACCTGCGCCGGAAAGATCTCGTCGCGGCTGTCCACCCAAGTCACTTCGACCGGCAGCGTGCCCAGCACGGTCACCAGCGCCCGGCCGACGTGGCCGCCTCCGAACAGCGCCACGGGGGCATGCCGGGAACGCAATTTCTCCGGCAGCCCCGCGGCATCGGCGGCGCCGATGCGCTCGAAACGCAGGTGCACGACGCCGCCGCAGCACTGGCCGAGGGAGGGGCCCAATGGATAACGCACGACCGGATCGCCGCTCGTCCCGGACAGGCGGCCGCGCGCTTCGTGGATTGCCGACAACTCCAGGTGACCGCCGCCTATCGTGCCAATCACTCCGTCCGGGAACACTGCCATCCAGGCGCCCTGCTCGCGCGGCACACTGCCTTTGGATGCGTCGACCCGCACCAACACCGCATCCGCGGTGGCCAGTTTGGTCGTGATTTCCTTGACGGGCAGCATATTGTTTACAGTGCAAGGCCTCCAGGGGAAGCGGTCGGTCCGGTAACCCGGGTCATCATCGAGGGGCGGGTCGTCCGAGGATTCGCCGGCGTTTTTTTCCGCCAACGGAGGAGGATTCAACATGAAGTATCGCCCGTCTCTGTATTCCGCGACGACCGCGCTGCTCGGCGCCGTCGCCTTGCTTGCCGCCTGCAGTTCCACGTCGCCGCCGCAGGAGCCCGTGGCCAGGCCGCACCTGCCCGCGCCCCAGGCGCCCGCAGTCGTCGCGGCCGCACCCAAGGCCGCACCGAAACCCGCTCCCACCATGGTGATCAAGACGTCGAACGCCACCAACCCGCGCGCCTATCGCTCCGATGCGGCCAGCCACCTCTACGCCCTGAACAAGGAACGCATCTACAAGGGCCGCATGCCGCCGCTGCTGTACGCCATCGGCGTGTTGCAGGTGGAGGTGGACGAACACGGCCAGGTCCGCAATGTGAGCTGGATGCGCGCACCGAACCACGCGCCGGAAGTCATGAAGGAAATCGAGAAGACGGTGCGTGCCGCGGCTCCATTCCCCGCGCCGGCGAAGATGGGCAAGGTGGTCTACACCGACACCTGGCTGTGGCACAAGAGCGGCAGGTTCCAGCTGGATACGCTGACCGAGGGGCAGGACTGAGTCCATGGCGGGGTCGCTTCGCGAACCCGCCCTACGACGAGGGCCGTGACCTGTAGGGCGGGTTCGCGACAGCGACCCCGCCGTTTCTTTTTCAAGACCCCCGATACGTCGAATAACTCCACGGACTGACCAGCAAGGGGACGTGATAGTGCTGGTCGGCGTGCGCGATGCCGAAGTCGAGCGTCACCCGGTCGAGGAACGGCGGCTGCGGCAGGTCCACGCCGCGCGAGCGGAAGTAAGCTGCCACGTCGAACACCAGCCGGTAGGTGCCCGTCTTCAGGCTGGCATTGTCGAACAGCGGACCGTCGGGGTTGCGGCCGTCCGCATTCAGCACGAACCTCTTGACCTGCACCGGCGCGGCACCACCCATGGCATGAAGCTCGACGGTCATGCCCGCGGCCGGCGTGCCGTGCATCGTGTCGAGGACGTGGGTGCTCAGGCCCATGGGATCTCCGCTTGGATTGTCCGCCGCAGTGTATACAGTTCAAGCTTCATTTCGCCGGTCCTCGCATGACATCCACCTACGACAGCACCAAGGCGTACCCGCGCGACCTGGCCGGCTATGGCCGCAACCCGCCGCACGCGCAATGGCCCGGCAACGCGCGGGTCGCGGTGCAGTTCGTGCTGAACTACGAGGAAGGAGGCGAGAACTCGGTGCTGCACGGCGATGCCGGGTCCGAGCAGTTTCTGTCCGAGATGTTCAACCCGCCCGCCTTTGCCGACCGGCACATGAGCATGGAGGGCATCTACGAGTACGGCTCGCGCGCCGGCGTGTGGCGCCTGCTGCGCGAATTCGAGCAGCGCGGGCTGCCGCTGACCGTGTTCGGCGTCGGCATGGCGCTTCAACGCTGCCCCGACGTGACGCAGGCCTTCGTGGCGCTCGGCCATGAAATCGCGTGCCATGGCTGGAAATGGATTCACTACCAGCACGTGGACGAGAGCACCGAGCGCGAGCACATGCGCCTGGCCATGCAGGTCATCGAGAAGATGACCGGCCAGCGGCCGCTGGGCTGGTACACGGGGCGCGACAGTCCCAACACGCGCCGGCTGGTGGCCGACTACGGCGGCTTCGAATACGACAGCGACTACTACGGCGACGACCTGCCGTTCTGGATGAAGGTGCGCAAGACGGACGGCGGCACCACGCCGCAGTTGATCGTGCCGTACACGCTGGACTGCAACGACATGCGCTTCGCGCTGCCGCAGGGCTACTCGCACGCCGACCCGTTCTTCCAGTACATGAAGGACACTTTCGACGTGCTGTACGCCGAGGGCGACGAATCGCCGAAGATGATGAGCATCGGGATGCACTGCCGCCTGCTCGGCCGGCCGGGGCGCATCACCGCGCTGCAGCGCTTCCTGGACCATGTCGCGCGGCACGATCGCGTGTGGGTCTGCCGCCGCCTCGACATCGCCCGCCACTGGAAACAGGTGCATCCTTACCAACAGGCCTGACATGCCCATCACCATCGAACAGATCAACGCGGCGTCCGTGGCCGATGCGGCACAACTGCTGGACGGCGTGTACGAACATTCGCCCTGGATTGCACGGCAGGCGGTGGAGCAGCGGCCGTTCCAATCGCCCGCCCACTTGAAGCAGGTGATGGCGGACATCGTGCGCCACGCGCCGCAAGACCGGCAACTGGCACTCATCCGTGCCCACCCGGAGCTCGCCGGCAAGGCCATGGTGGCGAAAACGCTCACGGCCGAATCGACCAACGAGCAGGCCAAGGCGGGCCTGACGCAGTGCTCGCCCGACGAGTTCGCGCGCATCCAGCAGCTCAACGCCGACTACAACGCCAAGTTCGGCTTCCCCTTCATCCTGGCCGTGCGCGGGCCGCGCGGCACGGGTTTGCCGCGCCGGCAGATCATCGATACCTTCGCCCGCCGCCTGGACAACCATCCGGAGTTCGAGCGCGCCGAGGCGCTGCGCAACATCCACCGCATCGCGGAGATCCGCCTGAACGACAAGCTCGGCAGCGAGCCCGCGCTCGGCAACCTGGTCTGGGACTGGCAGGAACAGCTGGCGCAGCACAGCGACCCCGGCTATGCCGAGAAGGGCCAGCTGACGGTGACGTACCTCACCGACGCGCATCGCGCCGCGGCGAAGCAGATCGCGGCGGACATGCGGGAGTGCGGGTTCGACGAGGTGGAGATCGACGCGGTGGGCAATGTGGTGGGGCGGTATCGGGGAGCATCCGCCGATGCGAGGACCCTCTTGACCGGCTCGCACTACGACACGGTGCGCAACGGCGGCAAGTATGACGGCCGCCTGGGCATCTTCACGCCGATGGCGTGCGTGCGCGAGCTCTCGCGCGCCGGCACGCGCCTGCCCTTCGGCATCGAGGTCGTCGGGTTCGCCGAGGAGGAAGGACAGCGCTACAAGGCCACCTTCCTCGGTTCCGGCGCCTTGATCGGGCACTTCAACCCGGCCTGGCTGGAGCAGAAGGACGCCCAGGGCATCACGATGCGCGAAGCGATGCGCCACGCGGGCCTGCCGGCGTCGGTGGAAGCGATCGCAACGCTGCGACGCGACCCCGCCCGCTACCTGGGCTTCGTGGAAGTGCACATCGAGCAGGGCCCCGTGCTCAACGCGCTCGACATCCCGCTGGGCGTCGTCACGTCCATCAACGGCGGCGTGCGGTACCTGTGCGAAGTGACCGGCATGGCCAGCCATGCCGGCACGACGCCGATGAACAGCCGGCGCGACGCCGCCGTGGCGGTGGCCGAACTGGCGCTGTTCGTCGAGCAGCGCGCCGTGCGGGATGGCGACTCGGTGGGCACGATCGGCATCCTGGAGGTGCCGAACGGATCGACCAACGTCATCCCCGGCCGTTGCATCTTCACGCTGGACCTGCGCGCCCCCACCGATCCGCAGCGCGACGCGATGGTGGCCGACGTGCTGGCAAAGCTCGAGGAGATCTGCCAGCGGCGCGGCGTGCGCTTCTCGATCGAGGAAACCATGCGCGCCGCCGCCGCACCCAGCGCACCGGCCTGGCAGGCCCGCTGGGAACGCGCGGTGCAGGCGCTCGGCGTGCCGCCGCATCGCATGACCAGCGGCGCCGGCCACGACGCCATGAAGCTGCACGAGGTGATGCCGCAGGCGATGCTGTTCGTGCGCGGCCAGAACGCGGGCATCAGCCACAACCCCCTGGAGTCCACCACCAGCGACGACATGCAGTTGCTGGTCGAGGCCTTCCGCCACCTGCTGCAGGACCTGGCGAGCGACTTGGAAAACGAACGATGAGCGATTACGAAAAACTGGACGCCTGGGTCGACGCGCACTTCGACGAGGAAGTGCGCTTCCTGCAGGAGCTGGTGCGGGTGCCCACCGACACGCCGCCGGGCAACAACACGCCGCATGCGGATCGCACCGTGGACCTGCTCAAGGCCTTCGGCATGCACGCGGAAAAGTACCCCGTGCCGCAGGACGAAGTGCAGGCGCAAGGGCTGCAATCCATCACCAACGTGGTCGTGCGGCGCCACTACGCGCCGGGCCGCACCATCGCCCTGAACGCGCACGGCGACGTCGTTCCGCCCGGCGAAGGCTGGACCCGTGACCCGTATGGCGGCGCCGTGGAAGACGGCATGCTCTACGGCCGTGCCGCGGCGGTGAGCAAGAGCGACTTCGCCAGCTTCACCTTTGCCGTGCGCGCGCTCGAATCGCTGCAGGCCAGGTTGAAGGGCAACGTCGAACTGCACTTCACCTACGACGAGGAATTCGGCGGCGAGCTCGGCCCGGGCTGGCTGCTGAAAAAGAAACTGACGAAGCCGGACCTGGTGATCGCCGCCGGCTTCAGCTACGAGGTGGTGACCGCGCACAACGGCTGCCTGCAGCTGGAAGTGACGGTCAACGGCAAGATGGCGCACGCCGCCATCCCGTCCACCGGCGTGGACGCGTTGCAGGGTGCGGTGCGCATCCTCAACGTGCTGTACGGCCAGAACGACATGTACCGGCAGGTCACCTCGCGCGTCGCCGGCATCACGCACCCGTACCTGAACGTGGGCCGCATCGAAGGCGGCACCAACACCAACGTGGTCCCGGGCAAGGTCGTCTTCAAGCTGGACCGCCGCATGATCCCGGAAGAGAACCCGGTGGATGTGGAGGCGACGATCCGCAAGGTGATCGCCGATGCGGCGGCCGGCTGCCCCGGCATCACCGTGGAGATCCGGCGCATGCTGCTGGCCCGGCCATTGCAGCCGCTGCCCGGCAACCAGCCGCTGGTGGCCGCGATCCAGAAGCATGGACGCGAGCTGTTCGGCCAGGAGATCCCGGCGATGGGCACGCCGCTGTACACCGACGCGCGTCTCTATGGCGAAGCGGGCGTGCCGGCCGTGATCTACGGGGCCGGTCCGCGGACGGTGCTGGAGTCGAACGCCAAGCGCGCCGACGAGCGCCTGCATCTGGAAGACCTGCGGCGTGCCACCAAGGTCGTCGCCCGCACCCTGCTCGACCTGCTCTCGTGACCCGCAGCATCGTCACCCACAGCGGGTCCTTCCACGCCGACGACGTGTTCGGCGTCGCGGTGCTGGCCGCCCTGCATCCTGATCATTCGCTCACTCGCACACGCGACACGGCCGCGATCGCCCAGGCCGACTTCGCGGTGGACGTCGGCGGCGAATGGGATGCCGCGCGCGGCCGCTTCGACCATCACCAGCGCGGCTTCGAGGGCGCCCGCCCGGGTGGCGAAGGCTATGCCAGCGCCGGCCTGGTCTGGCGTGAATTCGGAACGGCGTACGTGCGGCAGGTCGCCACGGGGTTGAACGCGACGCTCGCTCCCGCGGCCGTGGAGGCCATCGCAGCCGACCTCGACGCATCGCTGGTGCGCTACCTCGACATGGTGGACACCGGTGTGGCCATGGTCGCGCCCGGCGTCTTCGGCCTGTCCAGCCACGTCGCCGCCCTGAACAGCACCTGGCTCGAGGACCAGGGCCTTTCCGTCGACCAGCAAGGCGCGCTGCAACTGGAACGGTTCCGCGAGGCGATGGCGCTGGTGCAGCGTTTCCTGCAGCGCCTGGTGCTGCGGCGCGTGGGCCAGGAGCTGGCCGCCGACCGCGTGCGCGCGGCGCCGCGCCTGTTGGACGGCCGCGTGCTGCACCTGGCCGAGGGCGGCATGCCGTGGACCCGGGTGGTGCTGGACGAGATGCCGGACGTGCTGTTCGTGCTGTACCCGGAGCGCGACGACCAGGGCGGGCGTTACGTGCTGCGGACGGTGCCGGTGAAAGCCGAGTCGTTCGAAGCCCGGCGCGACCTGCCGCGGGCGTGGGCCGGCTTGCGCGATGCGCAGTTGGTGCAGGCGAGCGGGGTCTTCGACGCACTGTTTTGCCACACCAACGTGTTCATCGCAGTGGCGCGAAGTTTCGAGGGGGCGCTCAAGCTGGCGGAACTCGCCCTGTGAATGTCGGGGTGCGCTGGCGCGCAACCCGACCTACGAAGAGAGACCGGTAGGTCGGGTTGCGCGCAGCGCACCCCGACAACACGTCACGCACACCCCTGCGTGTTCAAATACAACGCATAGCAACTCGTAGGTCGGGTTGCGCGAAGCGCACCCCGACACGTCACGCACATCCCTGCGTGTTCACATACAGCGCATAGATCGAATGGCTCGCCGCCATGAACAGGCGGTTGCGGTGCCTGCCGCCGAAGCAGACGTTGGCGCAGCGCTCCGGCAGGTGGATGTGCGCGATGGCGGAGCCGTCCGGCGCGAAGACGCGCACGCCGTCCAGGGCCTCGAGATCCGCGCCTGCCGATCCGTTGCTGCCGAAGCCGCACCAGAGATTGCCCTCGACGTCGACGCGGAAGCCGTCGAAAGCGCCCGGCCCGTTGGCATCGGCGGCCACCCGCTTGTTCGACAGCTTGCCATCGGCCGCATGGTCATAGGCCCAGATGCGGCGATGCGGCACCGCGCGGCTCTCCACCACGTACAGGATCTTTTCGTCGGGTGAGAAGGCCAGGCCGTTCGGGGCCTGCAGGTCCGTGATCGCCTGTTGCAGCTTTCCGTCCGCACCGATGCGGTACACCGCGTGCGGCAATTCCGCTTGCGCCGGCTCGCCCTCCCAGTAGCCGGAGATGCCGAAGCTCGGGTCCGTGAACCAGACGGATCCGTCACGCGTGCAGACGATGTCGTTCGGCGAGTTCAGCCGCTTGCCGTCGTACCGGTCCGCCAGCACCGTGATGCTGCCGTCGTATTCGGTGCGCGTGACGCGTCGCGTCAGGTGCTCGCAGGTGAGCAGCCGTCCCTGCCGGTCACGGAAGTTGCCGTTGCCGTTGTTCGATGGCGCGCGAAAGTCGCTCACCGCGCCCGAGGCTTCGTCCCAGCGCACGATCCGGTTGTTGGGGATGTCGGACACCAGCAGGTAGCGGCCATCGCCGAACCACACCGGCCCCTCGGCCCAGCGCAATCCCGTGGCGAGGCGCTCGACCGATGCACTGAACAGGCGCAGCTTCAGGAAGCGGTCGTCGAGCACCTCGATGCGCGGGTCGGGGTACCGCGAGCTCGGCTCGAAGCGCGCATTGGCGCTGTCTGGGACATTCATCCGGTCACCTCAGGCTGCAGGAAGAAGGTGCAGGCGCGTCGCCTGCCCCGGGTTGAGCGCGCCGACGGGCATGCGGCCCGCCAGCAGTTCGGTCAACTGTGCCACGGTTTCGTGCGACTGGTGTTCTGCTGCCTCGGGCGTGAGCCCGGCGATGTGGGGCGTGGCCAGCACCTTCGGATGGCGCGCCAGCGCGGGCGACGGCATCTGGTCGGGAGCGCGGCCGACATCCATGGCGCAGCCGGCCAGGCGACCGCCGTCCAGCGCCCGCAACAGCGCGGCCTCGTCGACCAGCTCGCCGCGCGATGCATTGATGAAGCAGGCATCCTGCTTCATCGCGGCGAAGCGGCCGGCATTCATCAGGTTCTCGGTTTGCGCGTTCGCAGGTGCCAGGCACGCCACGTGGTCGGCCTGCGGCAACAACTCATCCAGCGCCAGCAGCGTGGCCGGCGCGTCCACCGCCTTGGCAAAGGGATCGCTCACCACGACGCGCATCCCCAGCGCCGCGCCCAGCTCGCCCAGCCTGCGGCCGATGACACCGTAGCCGATGATGCCGAGCGTCGCACCACGCAGCTCGCGGCCCATGCGCACCTCGGGTGGCACGCCGGTGCGATAGGCATGCACCGCATCCGCCTGGTGGCGGGACAGCGAGACCATCGCCCCGACGATCCACTCGGCGACTGAATTGGCGAAGCCCGGACTGGCATGCGTCACCAGCACGCCGGCCGCACTGGCTGCGGGCACGTCGACGTTGCGGACGTCCACGGCGCAGCGCTGGAAAACGGCCAGGCCCGGCAACTGCGCGAACAGCGTGGCGGGCGCGGCCGCCTGCCGGTCGCTGATGATCACCTGGCAGTCGCGCGCGGCCTCGACGAGCGCGTCGCCGAGCAGGGGCGCCTCGCCCGGATTCAGCCGCACCTGCGCGATGGCCTGCAACGCGGCAAGCGGCGCGGCCCCGTAATAGTAGCGGCGCGCCGTCTCCCCGTGGGTCAGCAGCACGCGCGGCTTGATGGCCGTGCTCACTTGAACATCAGGTTGGGCAGCCACAGCGAAATGGCGGGCACGTACGTCACCAGCATCAGCACCAGCAGCATCGCGCCAAAGAAGGGATAAAGCGCCTTCACCACCGCCTCGATCTTCAGCTTGGCCACCGCCGCTCCCACGAACAGCACGGCGCCGACCGGGGGCGTGAGCAGCCCGATGCCCAGGTTCACCATCATGATCATGCCGAAGTGCACCGGATCAACGCCCAGCTTGACCACCATGGGCAGCAGGATCGGCGTGAGGATCAGGATCAGCGGCGCCATGTCCATCAGCGTGCCCAGCGCCAGCAGCAGCACGTTGATCATCATCAGGATGACGTAGCGGTTGTCGGACAGCGTCGAGAAGAAGGCCGTCACCTTCAACGGGATCTGCATCAGCGTCATCAGGTAGCCGAAAGCCGCCGCGAAGCCGATCAGGATCATCACGATCGAGACCGTCTTGACCGTGCGGTGCACCAGCCTGGGCAGATCGCGCCACTTGTAGTCGCGGTAGATGAACATCGTGACGAAGAAGGCCCACACCACCGCGATCGACGCCGACTCGGTGGCGGTGAATACGCCGCTCAAGATGCCGCCCAGGATGATGATGATCGTGGCCAGGCCCCAGAGCGCGTCGATGCTGATGCGCACCGCCTGCTTCAGGGGGATGACCTCGCCCTTGGGGAAGTTGCGCTTCTTCGCGATGAACAGGCACAGGATCGCCAGGGTCAGGCCCAGCAGCAGCCCCGGCATCACTCCCGCCATGAACAGCGCGCCGATAGAGACGCCGCCGCCCGCCGCCAGCGAGTAGATCACCGCGTTGTGGCTGGGCGGGATCAGGATGGCCTGCACCGAGCCGCTCACCGTGACGGCGGTGGCGAAGTCGCGCGGATAGCCCTTGCGCTCCATCTCCGGAATCAGTACCGAGCCGATCGACGCCGTGTCCGCCACCGATGATCCGGAAATCGCGCCGAAGAAGGTGGACGCCAGGATGTTCACGAGCGACAGCCCGCCGCGGATGAATCCCACGAACACCGCGGCGAATGCCACCAGCCGTCGCGACATGCCGCCTTCGGCCATGATCGCGCCGGCCAGCACGAAGAAGGGGATGGCCAGCAGGGAGAACTTGTTGACGCCCGAGGCGATCTGGATCATCACCGCGTCCAGCGGCAGCTCCATCCAGAGCGCGCCGGCGAGCGCCGCCAACCCCAGGGAATAGGCGACCGGAACGCCGACGATCATCAACAGGAAGAAGCTTCCGAGCAGGACGAGCGTATCCATCAGATGGCCTCCTCGGCGACGCCGGCTTCATGGTCGAAGGTGCAGATCGGCCGCGCGTGCTGCGAACCGAACACCATGTGTTCCAGCACGAAGATGACCGTCAGCAGGCTGCCGAGCGGCAGCGCAAGGTAGGTGACACCGACCGGCAGCCACGGCAGTTCGCTGATGGTCTGGCCCATCATTGCCTGCACCAGCTTGGCGCCCCAGATCACGACGAAGCCGCTGACCAGCAGCATCGCCGCGTGGACGAACCACGCGCAACTGCGTTGCAACGACCGCGGCAGCCGGTCGGTGAGCATCTGCACCGCGATGTGCGCCCCGGCGCGATACGCGGCGGCGGCGCCGAAAAAGGTGAACACCACCATCATCAGGATGGCGATGGGCTCGGGCCACTGCGCGCCGTGCCCGAACACGTAGCGGGCGACCACGCCGATGGGGATGATGGTGCACATCACCAGCAGCGCGATGCCGGAAACCCAGATGCACGCGAGGTACAGCGCGTCAAGGAGGCGAGCGACGGGATGGATCATGGCGGTTCCGTGAAAAAAAGCCGCCTGCGGGGTGCAGGCGGCGTGGGCGTTGCGCGGAGCGTTACTTGACGTCGTTGATGCGTTGCATCAGGCTGGCGAACTGCGCGCCGTACTTCGCGCGGACCGGCGCCGTCGCGTCATAGAAGGGCTTGGTGTCGGTGTTGATGAACTCGATGCCGGCGGCCTTGAGCTTCTGGGTGTATTCCGCGACGCTCTTGTCCCACAGCGCGCGCTGCTCCATCTGCGCCTCGCGCGAGAACTTCATCACCAGGGCCTGCTCGTCCTTCGACAGCTTGTCCCAGGTCACCTTGGACATCACGAAGATCTCGGGGATGATCAGGTGATTGGTCTGCGTGTAGTATTTGACGGTCGTGTACTGGTTGGAGGTGAACAGCGTGGGCGGGTTGTTCTCGGCGCCGTCGAGGATGCCTGTCTGGAGCGCACCGTACACCTCGGTGTGGCCCATGGAAATGCCGTTGCCGCCCATCGCGTTCATGGTGTCGACGAACAGCGGGTTGCCCATCATGCGGATCTTCTGGCCCTTCAGGTCCTCGGGCTTGCGCACCGGCTTCTTGGTGTACAGGCTGCGGGAGCCGGAGTCCATGTAGCCCAGGGCCACCAGGCGGGCCGGGCTGTTGGTGATCTTCTCCAGGATCTCGGCGCCGATCGGGCCATCGATGACCTTGCGCATGTGCGCCTCGTCGCGGAAGACGAAGGGCATGTTGAACACGTTGACGTCCGGCACCACGGGGCCGAGCACCCCCAGCGAGATGCGCGCGATCTGGATGGCGCCCACCTGGGTCTGCTCCACCACCTCCTTCTCGCTGCCCAGCACGCCGCCGGGGAACATCTGCAGCTTGATATGGCCCTTGGTTGCCGCCTCGAGCTTCTTGCCCAGGTTCTCCACCGCGACCACGTTCGGGTAGCCGGCCGGGTGCACGTCGGAGGCCTTGAGCGTGATGGTGCCCTGCGCGGCGGCGGACCAGGCCGCGCCGGCCATGGCCGCGGCTGCGGCGATCCGGATGATGTGACGTCGTTTCTGCATGCTTGTCTCCTTGGGGTTCACGGTTTGCCTTGCGGCGTTATTCGAAAGGGCCCATGCGCACATAGGCGCCGCCCTGCAGCAGGACCGCCGGATCCTGCAGGTCCAGCGTGGGTTGCGCCGCCTCGCGCGCCGCGCGGTACGGTTCGGAACTGTCCTGCGGGCGAAAGCCGATGTGGCGCGCTGGGGTGTTGTCCCACCAGGTCGTCGTGTTGCCGGACATGCCGTAGACGATGCTGTGGCCGACCACGGGCGCGGTCAAGCTGGCAATCACCAAGCGCTCGAGGTCGTCGTAGCTGAGCCAGGTGGCCAGCATCCGGCGGTCCTTCGGTTCGGGGAAGGAGGAGCCGATGCGCAGGCAGACCGTTTCGATGCAGTAGCGGTCGAAGTAGAAGCGCGACAGGTTCTCGCCGAAAGCCTTGGACACGCCGTAATAGCCGTCCGGCCGCACCGGCATGGTGGCGTCGATCACCTCGTCCTGCCGGTAGAAGCCGGTGACGTGGTTGGAGCTGGCGAAGACGATGCGCTTGACGCCGTGCTGGCGCGCGGCCTCGTACAGGTTGTAGACGCCGATGATGTTGGCCTGCAGGACGGGGTCGAAGGCCTGCTCGGTGGAAATGCCGCCCAGGTGGACGACCGCATCGATTCCCTTCAACAACGCGTGGATGGCGGCCTTGTCTTCCAGCGCGGCCTGCACCACCTCTTCACCCGAATTGGCGGCTTCCATGGCGGCGACGTCGCTGACGCGCAGCAAGGTGCAATGGGGAAGCAGGCGCGGGCGCAACTGGCGGCCGAGGGCGCCGGCGGCGCCGGTCAACAGGAGCCGGCCGAGGGCCGCGGAAGGGGCTGTTTTCATTTCGTCCTTGGGGGGGCGGCCTGCTACAGTGCGCCGAAAAAGCTTGTCATCCGTTATCAGTCGTCGTACAAGTATGGCTACGGCGACCTCGCCGGCAAGAGAGGGTTTACCCGATGAATGAAGTGGTCCGTCGCCGTCCCCGCGGACTGGCCCATGACCTGGTCGACACCCTGGGCGGGCGCGTGCGCGACGGCTCGCTGGCGCCGGGCGAGAAGCTGCCGACCGAGGCGGCCATCATGGAGGAGTTCGGCGTCAGCCGCACCGTCGTGCGCGAGGCGATCTCGCGCCTGCAGGCCGCCGGCCTGGTGGCCACGCGCCACGGCGTGGGCACCTTCGTGGTCGGCATGGGAGACGCCACCACTTTCCGCATCACGCCCGACAAGCTGGGGACCCTGCAGGACGTCATCGCCGTGCTGGAACTGCGCATCGGCGTGGAGACGGAAAGCGCCGCCCTGGCAGCCAGCCGCCGTACGCCGGAGAACCTGGCCACCCTGCGCCATGCGCTGCAGGCCTTCATCTCCGCCCTCGAAGAAGGGCGCGACGCCGTCGGGCCGGACTTCCAGTTCCACCTGGAGATCGCCAAGGCCACCCAGAACCATCACTTCGTGGACTTGATGGCGACGCTGGGCGGAATGATGATCCCGCGCGCCCGGCTCGAACCCGGGCCGCTGACGCCGGAGCGCCAGGCCTACCTTCGGCGCGTGAACGCCGAGCACGAGAACATCGTGGACGCGATCTCGCGCCAGGATCCGGAGGCCGCGCGCGCGGCCATGCGCACGCACCTGGCGAACAGCCGGGAGCGCCGCAAGCGGCTGGCCGAGCAGCGGTAAAGGCTGCGCAGAGCGCGCAGTTTCTGGATCCCCGCCTTCGCGGGGACGACGGTCGCGGTTGCACCGCTATTCCGTCGGTTGTATGATGTCCTATCTCTTCGACCGGAATCACCATGTCCCCCTCCGAACTGAAAAAGGCCCTCTCCTCCGGCCTGCTCTCCTTCCCCCTGACCGATTTCGATAGCCAATTGCGCTTCGAGCCCAAGGGTTACGCGGACCGCCTTGAATGGCTGATGCCTTATGGCGCCACCGTGCTGTTCGCCGCCGGCGGCACCGGTGAGTTCTTCTCGCTCGAGCCGCAGGAGTACGGCCAGGTGATCAAGGTCGCCGCCCAGACGTGCAAGGGCCGCGTGCCCATCGTCGGCGGCGCCGGCGGCGGCACCACCCTGGCCATCAAGTACGCGCAGGAAGCGGAACGCAATGGCGCGCAGGGCGTGCTGCTGCTGCCGCACTACCTGACCGAAGCCACGCAGGACGGACTGGTGCTGCACGTCGAAGCGGTCTGCAAGAGCGTGAAGATCGGCGTGGTCGTCTACAACCGCGGCGCGACCCGCCTGACCGCGGAATCGCTGCTGAAGCTGGCCGAGCGCTGCCCCAACCTGATCGGCTTCAAGGACGGCACCGGCGACATCGAGCGCATGGTCTCCATCCGCCAGAAGCTCGGCGACCGCTTCGCCATGATCGGCGGCATGCCGACGCACGAGGTCTATGCCCACGCCTACAAGGCACTCGGCGTACCCACGTATTCGTCGGCCATCTTCAACTTCATCCCGCGCACGGCGATGGAGTTCTACAACGCCTACTGGGCCGGCGACACCGCCACCACGGGCCGCCTGATCGACGAATTCTTCCTTCCTTACCTGGCCATCCGCGCCAAGGGCGAGGGCTACGCCGTGTCCATCGTCAAGGCCGGCGCCACCATCGTCGGCAAGTCGGCCGGCCCGGTGCGCCCGCCACTGTCGGACCTGAAGCCGCAGGAAGTGGAAGAACTCGCCGCGCTGATCCGCAAGCTCGGCCCGCAATAAGCCAGACCCAAGGAGACCACACCATGATCAAGAAGACGCTGATGGGACTGGCGATCGCCGTGTCCGCCGTGACCGCCCTCGCTGCCTACCCCGAGAAGACCGTGACGCTGGTCGTGCCCTTCCCGCCCGGCGGCTCCACCGACGCCATCGCCCGCGTGATCGGACAGAAGCTGCAGGAGAAGCTGGGCCAGAGCTTCATCGTCGACAACAAGGCCGGCGCCACCGGCACCATCGGCGCGGCGTTCGTCAAGCGCGCGCCCGCCGACGGCTACACCTTGTTCGTGTCCTCGCTCGGCCCGTTCGTGATCGCGCCGCACCTGATCAAGGGCGTGCAGTACGACGCGCTGAAGGACCTGGACCCGATCACGGTGGCCGTGCAGGCGCCCAACGTGCTGGTGGTTCCCGCCAATTCACCCTACAAGAACGTCGCCGAAATGCTCGACGGCCTGAAGAAGAACCCGGGCAAGGTGAGCTTCGCATCGTCGGGCAACGGTTCCTCCGACCACCTGTCCGCCGAGCTGTTCTGGCAGCAGACCAACACCACGGGCCTGCACATCCCGTACAAGGGCGGCGGCCCGGCCATCAACGACCTGCTCGGCGGCCAGGTGGACTCCGCGTTCGTCAACATCAACAGCATCATCCAGCACATCAAGGCGGGCAAGGTGCGCGCGCTGGCCATTTCCTCGGAGAAGCGCAACCCGCTGCTGCCCGACGTCCCGACGCTGCAGGAGCAAGGCGTCAAGGGCGCCGAGGTGCAGTCCTGGCAGGCCGTGGCCGGCCCGAAGGGCTTGCCGGCCGACGTCAAGGCCAAGCTGCAGGCCGAGATCAAGGCGGCGCTGAACGACCCGGCCGTCAAGGAAAAGCTGCTGGCCCAGGGCTTCGAGATCGTGGCCAACACGCCGGATGAGTTTGCGCGTTTCCAGGCCGTCGAATTCGCCAAGTGGAAGAACCTGATCGAAACGCGCAAGATCACGGCCGATTGAACTGCAGCAGGTCGCCATGAATTCGACTCCCCGCCGCATCCGCATGCACGAGGCGGACAACGTGGCCATCGTCGCCAACGATGGCGGCCTGGCCGAGGGCGCCGCGTTCGAGGATGGGCTGGTGCTGCGCGAACGGGTGCCGCAAGGCCACAAGGTGGCGCTCGCCGACATCCCGTCCGGCAGCGAAGTGCGGCGCTACGACGTGGTGATCGGCCGCGCGCTGAAGGACATCCGCGCCGGCAGCTGGGTGCACGAGCGCCTGCTGGCGATGCCGGATGCGGCGGGCCTGGAAGGCCTGCCGATGGCCACCGTCAAGCCGGCCGCGCAGGAGCCGCTGGAGGGGTACACCTTCGAGGGCTTCCGCAATGCCGACGGCAGCGTCGGCACGCGCAACATCCTGGCGATCACGCAGACGGTGCAATGCGTGGCGGGCGTCACCGAATTCGCCCTGGAGCGCATCCGCAAGGAACTGCTGCCGCGCTATCCGAACGTCGACGACGTCGTCGCGCTGGAGCACGGCTACGGCTGCGGCGTGGCGATCGACGCGCCGGATGCGGTGGTGCCGATCCGCACACTGCGCAACATCAGCCTGAACCCCAACTTCGGCGGCGAAGTGATGGTGGTGAGCCTGGGTTGCGAGAAGCTGCAGCCCGAGCGGCTGCTTCCTCCGGGCACCATTCCGCTGATCGACCAGCGCCAGGAAGGGAACGCCGCGCTCGACGTCGTGCGGCTGCAGGACGACGCCCACGTCGGCTTCATGTCGATGGTGGAGTCCATCATGCGGCAGGCCGAAGTGCACCTGAAGAAGCTGAATGCGCGCCGCCGCGAGACGGTGCCGGCGAGCGAGCTGGTGGTCGGCGTGCAGTGCGGCGGCAGCGACGCCTTCTCCGGCGTCACGGCCAATCCGGCCGTGGGGTATTGCACCGACCTGCTGGTGCGCGCCGGCGCCACCGTCATGTTTTCCGAAACAACCGAGGTGCGCGACGGCGTCGCGCAGCTCACCGCACGCGCCAGCACGCCCGAGGTGGCGCAGGCCATCGTGCGCGAGATGGCCTGGTACGACGCGTACCTGCAGCGCGGCAGCGTCGACCGCAGCGCGAACACGACGCCCGGCAACAAGGCCGGCGGCCTGTCGAACATCGTCGAGAAGGCGATGGGCTCGATCGTCAAGTCCGGCAGCGCGCCGATCTCCGGCGTGCTTTCGCCCGGCGAGAAGCTGCCGCACAAGGGCCTGTTCTACGCCGCCACGCCGGCCAGCGACTTCATCTGCGGCACGCTGCAACTGGCCGCCGGCATGAACCTGCACGTCTTCACCACCGGCCGCGGCACGCCTTACGGCCTGGCCGAGGTGCCGGTGATCAAGGTGGCCACGCGCAGCGACCTGGCGCGCCGCTGGCACGACCTGATGGACCTGAACGCCGGCGTCATCGCCGACGGCGAAGCCACCATCGAGGACGTGGGCTGGCAACTGTTCCGCCTGATGCTCGACGTGGCCAGCGGCCGCAGGAAGACCTGGGCCGAGCAATGGAAGCTGCACAACGCCCTGGTGCTGTTCAACCCGGCTCCCGTGACCTGATTCCCTTTCCTTCATGACCGCCCCCATCGTCAAGAGCATGCGCGTCGTCCCCGTGGCGGGACGCGACGGCATGCTGCTCAACCTCTCCGGCGCGCACGCGCCCTTCTTCACCCGCAACATCGTCCTCGTCACCGACAGCGCCGGCCACACCGGCCTGGGCGAAGTGCCGGGCGGCGAGAAGATCCGCCAGACGCTGGAGGACGCCCGCCCGCTGGTCGAAGGCCAGGGCATCGGCAACCTGCAGGCGGTCCTGAATGCCATGCGCGCGAAGTTCGCCGACCGCGATGCCGGCGGTCGCGGCAACCAGACCTTCGACCTGCGCACGACCATCCATGCGGTCACGGCCGTCGAATCGGCGCTGCTGGACCTGCAGGGCCAGCACATGGGCGTGCCGGTGGCGGCGCTGCTCGGCGAAGGCCAGCAACGTGAAGCCGTGCAGATGCTCGGCTACCTGTTCTACGTCGGCGACCGCAAGAAAACCAACTTGCCGTACGCATCCGAGCCCGACACCCGGGACGACTGGCTGCGCCTGCGGCACGAGGAAGCGATGACGCCCGAGGCGATCGTGCGGCTGGCCGAGGCCGCGCATAAGCGCTACGGCTTCCAGGACTTCAAGTTGAAGGGCGGCGTGCTGGGCGGCGACGAGGAAGTCGAAGCCGTCACCGCATTGCATGCGCGCTTTCCGCAAGCGCGCGTCACGCTGGACCCGAACGGCGGCTGGCTGCTCAAGGATGCCATTCGCCTGGGCAAGAAGATGCAGGGCATCGTGGCCTACGCGGAGGACCCCTGCGGCGCCGAAGATGGTTTCTCCGGACGCGAAGTGATGGCGGAGTTCCGCCGCGCCACCGGCTTGCCGACGGCCACCAACATGGTGGCGACGGACTGGCGCCAGTTGGCCCATTCGCTCGCGCTGCAATCGGTGGACATCCCGCTGGCCGACCCGCACTTCTGGACCATGGCCGGCTCGGTGCGCGTGGCCCAGACCTGCCGCGACTGGGGCCTGACCTGGGGCTCGCATTCCAACAACCATTTCGACATCTCGCTTGCGATGTTCACCCACGTCGGCGCCGCGGCGCCCGGCAAGGTGACCGCCATCGACACCCACTGGATCTGGCAGGACGGCCAGCGCCTGACGAAGGCGCCGCTGCAGATTCGCGGCGGCTACGTCGAGGTGCCGAAGAAGCCCGGCCTGGGCATCGAGATCGACGAAGCGGAACTGGCGAAAGCCAACGCCCTGTACCAGCAGCACGGCCTGGGCGCGCGCGACGATGCGATCGCCATGCAGTTCCTGGTGCCGGGATGGAAGTTCGATCCGAAGCGGCCGTGCCTGGTGCGGTGATGCATTGCTCCCTCTCCCCTCTGGGGAGAGGGCCGGGGTGAGGGGCATGCGCGCCACCACCCTCACCCCGACCCTCTCCCGCCAAGCGGGAGAGGGAGTCGTCTTTCAAGGAGACCGAACAAATGTTCAAGAACCTCATCAACGGCGAGTGGGTCGAAGCGACCCGCGTCTCGCGCAACATCAACCCGTCGGACACGCGCGACCTCGTGGGTGAGTACGCGCAGGCGGACGCCGGGCAGGCGCGCGCAGCGATCGGCGCCGCCGCCAAGGCACAAGCCGCCTGGAGCGTCTCCACGCCGCAGCAGCGCTTCGACATCCTCGATGCCGCGGGCGCGGAGATCCTGGCGCGCCGCAACGAGCTGGGCGACCTGCTCGCGCGCGAGGAAGGCAAGACGCTGCCGGAAGCGATCGGCGAAGTCGCCCGCGCGGGCAACATCTTCAAGTTCTTCGCCGGCGAGGCCCTGCGCGTCGGCGGGGAAGTGGTGCCTTCCGTGCGCCCGGGTGTCGGCGTCGAAGTCACGCGCGAGCCCGTCGGCGTCGTCGGCCTGATCACGCCCTGGAACTTTCCCATCGCGATTCCCGCCTGGAAGATCGCCCCGGCGCTGGCCTTCGGGAACACCGTGGTGCTGAAGCCTGCCGACCTGGTGCCGGGCAGCGCCTGGGCCATCGCCGACATCCTGCACCGCGCGGGCCTGCCGGCCGGCGTGTTCAACCTGGTGATGGGCCGAGGCTCGGAAGTCGGGCAGGTGCTGCTGGATGACAAGCGCGTCAACGCCATCAGCTTCACCGGCTCCGTCGCCACCGGCCAGCGCATCGCGGCAGCCTGCGTCGCCCGCATGGCCAAGTTCCAGCTCGAGATGGGCGGCAAGAACCCGATGGTGGTGCTGGACGACGCCGACCTCGACGTGGCCGTGAACGCCGCCATCAACAGCGGCTTCTTCTCCACCGGCCAGCGCTGCACCGCCTCGTCGCGCCTGATCGTGACCGAAGGCATCCACGACCGCTTCGTCGAAGCGATGGCCGCGCGCATCCGCACCCTGAAGGTGGACGACGCCCGAAAGGCCGGCACCGAGATCGGCCCCGTCGTGGACGAGAAGCAGCTGGCGCAGGACCTGGAATACATCGCCATCGGCAAGAGCGAGGGAGCGCGCCTGGTCGCCGGCGGCGATGCGATGCAGAAGAACGCCGACGGCGCGCCCGGCTACTACCTGAAGCCGGCGCTGTTCGCGGACACCACGCCCGCCATGCGCATCAACAAGGAAGAGATCTTCGGCCCCGTGGTGAGCGTGCTGCGCGCGAAGAATTACGAGGAGGCGCTGGCGCTTGCCAACGACACCGAATTCGGCCTGGCCGCCGGCATCGCCACCACCTCGCTCAAGCACGCGACGCACTTCAAGCGCCACTCGCAAGCCGGCATGGTGATGGTGAACCTGCCGACGGCAGGCGTGGACTACCATGTGCCGTTCGGCGGTCGCAAGGGCTCCAGCTATGGCCCGCGCGAGCAGGGACGCTATGCGGCGGAGTTCTACACCACGGTGAAGACCGCCTACACCCAGGCCTGATCACGACCCGGCCCCCGTGCGGCCGGCCGCCGCAAAGAAAACCGTGGAGGAGACATCCATGCCACAAGAAGCATCCCGCCGCAGCCTGCTCAAGGCGATCGCGGCCACCGGGCTCGGCGCACTGGGCGGCAACGCCCTCGCGCAGGCCTTTCCCTTCACGCCGAACCAGCGCTATCCGGACCCTTCCGTCCTGATCCTGGATCCATCGTTCGCGCGCTATCGCATTTACAGCAGCACGGTGGAGCAGGTGGCCACGGGCATGCGCTGGGCCGAGGGGCCGGTGTACTTCCCGGAGGGCGGCTATGTGCTGGTGAGCGACATCCCGAACAACCGGATCATGAAGTTCGACGAGCGCACCAACGCGTTCTCGGTGTTCCGTGCGAACGCGAACTACGCCAACGGCAACGCCGCGACCGCCAGGGCCGCCTGCTCACCTGCGAGCACTCGGTGACGCGGCGCGTGACGCGCACCGAGCGCGACGGCCGCATCACCGTGCTGGCCGATGCGTTCGAAGGCAAGCGGCTGAACGCGCCGAACGACATCGTGGCGAGGTCGGACGACAGCATCTGGTTCACCGACCCCCTGTTCGGCATCAACGGGGAGTGGGAAGGCACGCGCGCGCGGCCTGACCAGGCCACCACCAACGTCTACCGCATCGGGTCGGATGGCCGCATCGGCGCCGTCATCACCGACCTGGTGAACCCCAACGGCCTGGCGTTCTCGCCGGACGAGAAGAAGCTGTACGTGGTGGAGTGGCGCGGCACGCCCAACCGCAGCATCTGGAGCTATGACGTCGGCGCCGACAACACGGTGTCGAACAAGACCAAGCTGATCGACGCGGCCGACCAGGGCGCGCTGGACGGCTTCAAGGTCGACCGCGACGGCAACCTGTGGTGCGGCTGGGGCAGCAACGGCGCGCTGCAGGCCGAGGCGACCGACGTCGGCAACCGCAAGGTGTTCCAGTTGCGCGGACGCTCCGAGGACCTCGACGGCGTGATGGTCTTCAATCCGCAAGGCAAGCCGCTCGCCTTCATCCGGCTGCCCGAACGCTGCGCGAACCTCACCTTCGGCGGCCCCAAGAACAACCGCCTGTACATGGCAAGCTGCCATTCGCTGTACGCCTTGTATGTCGAGAGCCACGGCGCCGCCTGAACGAACCCCCAAGGAGACTGCATGAAGAACCTCAACCGCCGCCAGGCCCTGTTGTCCACCGCCGCCGCGATCGCCGCGCCGGCCGCATTCGCCCAGGCCGACCGCTGGCCCTCCAGGGCGATCCGCATCGTCGTGCCCTACCCGCCCGGCGGCTCCTCGGACATCATCGCGCGCGCGATCAGCAACGTCCTTTCGGAGTCGCTCAAGCAGTCGGTGGTCGTGGACAACAAGCCCGGCGCCAACGGCAACCTCGGCGCCGACCTGGTGGCGAAGTCCGCCCCGGACGGCTACACGATGCTGCTGTGCGACGTCGGCGCGCTGGCGATCTCGCCTTCCATGTACCCGAAGCTGCCGTTCGATCCGTCGACGGAATTGCGCGGCGTCACCATGCTGGCGTATTCGCCGCACCTGCTGGTGGTGCATCCGTCGGTGCCGGTGAACAACGTCAAGGAACTGGTCGCGCTGTCCAAGCAGAAGGACCTGAACTTCGCGGTCAGCGGCACCGGCGGCGCACCCCACCTGGCGGGCGTCGCGCTGGCCCAGGCGGTGGGCGCGCGCTGGCAGTACGTGCCGTACAAGGGCGGCAGCCAGGCCATCACCGGCACCATCGGCGGCGAAACGCAGGTGATGATGAACGGGATGCTGGCGACCTATCCGCACGTGCAGGGCGGCAAGCTCAAGCTGCTGGCGGTGTCGAAGCGCACGCGCATGCCCCTCATCGGCGAAGTGCCGACGATCGCCGAACAGGGCGTGCCGGGCTTCGAGTCCGGCAGCTGGCAGGGCATGCTGGTGCCGAAGGGCACGCCGGACTCCATCGTGCAGAAGATCAACGCCGCCTTGATCGGCGCGATCCGCAGCGCCGACGTGCGCGCGCGCCTCACCGGCCAGGGCGCCGAAGTGGTGACGATGACGCCGGCGGAGCAGGACGCATTCTTCGCGCAGGAGCGCAAGCGCTGGGCCCAGGTCGTCGCACAGGGCAACGTCAAGCCGGAGTGATCCCCAGGAAGCTGTCGAGGATGTGGAAGTGGTCGTCGTGGAACTGGTCCTCCAGCGAGGGCAGTTCCGCGATGGGGACCCAGCGCGCCTCCTCGGCGTCGTCGCTGCCGGCGATCTCCGGCCGCATCCGGTCGCCCAGCTCGAAGTAGAAGGCGTGGGTGATCACCCGGCCGCGCTGGCTGCGGTCCGGGTGGTCGAAGATGCGCATCGCCTTGCAGGCATGCTCCATCTCCTGCGGCAGCAGCTCGAAACCCGTTTCCTCCTGCAGCTCGCGCAGCGCCGACTGGTAGGCCGTCTCGCGCTGCTCGATGAAGCCGCCCGGCACCGCCAACAGTCCCTTGCCGGGCACGCGGCCGCGCCGGATCAGCAGCACCTCGTCGCCGACGCGGACCACGGCATCCACCGTCACCAGCACCGGCGGGTAAGGCGAGCCGGCCCACTTGTCATTCTCCACGGCGAGCTCCCGCCATTCCTCGCGCAGGCGCGCAAAGAAGGGCAGCTGCGTCCACGCGCGCAGGAAATCGATCGTGCCGGGCGGGACCTGGCTCGAGATCGCGGCCAGCCCGCCCTCGGTGGTGTCGGCGCTGAACAGCGCGGCGCGCAGGGCCTTGCCATGCACTTCGCCTTGCCGGCCGACGTCGTGCACCGGCCAGCCGGGCGAGAAGTCATCGACGTATTCGCTGGTCGGGTCCTTGCGGTGGGCCACCAGCACGATGCGCGCATTCGGAGAGCCGGTCAGCCGCGCCATCTCCTTGCGCACCGACGCCACCCACCGCTTCTGGTCGTAGACGTCGCGCAGCGCGATGAACTCGACGCGGGCCCGTTCTTCTTCGGTCAGCGCCAGGCGGATCGTTTCGACGCGCTCGGCGAAGGTGAACGGGTTGCGAGGCGATCGCGCGTTGTGCGCCGAGCCGACCAGCACGGCGCAGCGCGGCGCCAGCCGCAGCGCCTCGCGCAGCATTGCGAGGTGCGCGGCATGGAAAGGCTGGAAGCGGCCGATGCAGACGGCCCATTCGTGGTTGGCGGACATGCCGCCCATTCTGCGGGAGCCCCGCGCCGCCGGGGCCCGCGCCTCAGAGCCGGCCGAGGCCCGCGAAGGTGCTCATCGCGGCGGATCGATGCGGCGCCAGCGTGATGCAGGCCTGCGTCACGCCCTGCTCGTCCATTTCCGTCGTGATGACCGCGTCGTTCACCGAATGGGCGAAGTCGCCGCCCAGCAGCTCGTGTGTTTCCGCCGAGACCAGGATGGTGCCGGCCGCCGTGCGCGCCAGCGCAGCCTCCGCTTGTTCCATCTCCGGCCCGACGACCATGCGATGGCTGCGGCCCCCCAGCTCGAAGCAGGCCACCATGCACAGGTCCGTGCTGACGGCGGTGCGCACGAGATGGCCTTCGGACAGGCGCTGCAGCACGACGGCGGCTTCCAGCGCTGTATCCGCCCTGGCGAACGACAGGACCAGGTCCGCGCGGGTCGCGATCTGCACCTCGCCGCCCAGGCACGCCGCCAGCCGCTCCAGCTCGCCGCGGTCGATGCCGGGCAGCGGCGCGTCGCAGGCCAGCAGCGTGAGCTGGCGCGCCTCGAACCGGATGGTGGTGCAAGCGTCGCCCAGGAACAGCTCGCGCCAGAAGCCGATGTCACCGCGCCAGAGCACCTGCTGCGAAAGCGATTCGAGCAGCATCGCGTCACGCCGGCCGCTCGCGTCCTGCCTGCGCCCCATCGATCCCGTCATGTCCCGGTCCATGTCCTGTCTCCCGTACAACGTTTGTTTGAATGCACCGGCAGCTCGGCCGGTGTTTCAAAGTGTTGCACCTGGCGGCACCGGCAACAAGCCTCGAAGCGCCTAAGCCATGCAGGCGTTCTACCTAAGCCTGGTCAGGGGGACATCAGCAGCTGCATGGTGCGCTGGCCCGCGCGCCGCGCCGGCGGCAAGCCCTTGGCCACCAGTTCCGCGGCGATGGCGTCCCGCGTGTTGCGGCCCATCACCCCATCTGCCCGGACCAGGGTGTGGCCGCGCTGCACCAGCCACGCCTGCAGTTCGCGCACCTGCGCGCGCGACAGCCCGGGATCGTCCGTGGGCCACGGTGTCACGAATCCGCTGCCACCGGCAAGGCGCGTGGCCAGCAGCGCCACCTCCATCACGTAACGCTCGGAGTTGTTGTAGCGGTAGATCGTGTTGAAGTTGCGCGAGACCAGAAAAGCCGGGCCGGGCAAGCCCACCGGCAGGAAGGGATAAAGCTCCGGATCGCCGGGCGCCTGCAGTGGCGCCGCCTGGCCGTTGGGCGCAAAGCCTGTCCAGCCCATGGCCACCCACTCCGAGAGTTTCCTCGCCTGCGCCTGCAGCCGGATCGACTTGCCGGTGGCGGCGAATGCGGCTTGCTGCTCCTTCGGGATCGTGACTTCCAGGTAAGGCGGCACGCCGGCCAACCAGCCGCCGCGCGTCTTCAGGTGGTTGGCGGTGGTGGCCCAGGAATCGGGCTCCGAGTTGATGATGTCGGACACGCCGTCGCCGTCGAAGTCCACGCCGAGCTGCTCGAAGCTGTCGGGAACGAACTGCGTGCGGCCGAACGCGCCCGCCCACGAGCCTTGCCAGTTCTCGGGGCGCACCTTGCGGTCGCGCACCAGCCGCACCGCGGCATAGGCGCGCTCGCGCGACAGGCAGGCCGTGGTGCGCTCGGGCGGGCAGGGCCGCAGGCAGGCAAGCGTCAGCGTCGAATCCAGCACCGGGATCCGGCCTTGCGCCGGGCCGTAGTTGGTTTCGATGCCGTAGATGGCGACGATCACTTCCCTGGGAATGCCGAACTGTGTTTCGACGCGCTGCAAGGTGGCAGTGTTCGCGGCCAGCACGCGCTGACCTTCGCGCACGCGGTCGTCGTCGGTCGTCGCCGCCAGTTCGTCCCACCAGAAGGTGGGCTCGCCGGCCTGCACCAGGAGCGACTGGCGCACGCGGTCGTCATAACGCGCACTGGCCGTGATGCGCAGGAAGTCCTCGCGCGCCAGCGGCCGGCCGGCCGAACCCGTCACCTCGCCGAGCTGCTGGACGCAGGCGGCGAACTGCTCCGGCGCCATCGCCTGGGCGATCAGCGGATTGGCAGACGCAGCCGCGGTGGGCGCCGACGAAGCCGCAGTCGGGGCCGACGCGGCCGCGGTGGAGGCCGACGCAGGCGGCGCCGGCGCCGGTGCTTGCGCTTGCGCGAAAACCTGGGTGACGCACAGCGCCACTGCGAAAACGGCTGCGCTACGCCTGGAAAAAAGCGGTGCCATGGTGGATGCCTGGGGGTTCGGCCCAGTATAGGGTGGCGGCCGGCGCTGCGGGGTCGATTGCACGACAATCGAATCCTCCGCCACCACCCTGGTCATCGCCGTGAGCCAACGCCCCGCCCTGCTGCAAACGATTTCGCTGCTGCCCTCCCTGGAACGCAAGCTTGCTGAAACCTACGACGTGCATCACCTGCCGGCGGCCGGCGCCGAACGCGACGCCTTGCTCGCCGCCCGCGGCGCGGAGTTCGTCGGGCTCGTCACCTCCGCGGGCAGCGGCGCCGATGCCGCGTTGCTCGGCGCGCTGCCGAAACTGCGCGTGATCTCCAGCTTCGGCGTCGGCCTGGACAAGCTGGACCTCGAAGCGGCGAGGAAGCGCGGCTTGCCGGTGGGCTACACGCCCGACGTGCTGAACGATTGCGTGGCCGACCTCGCGTTCGCGCTGATGCTGGCGATTGGCCGCCGCATCCCCGAAGGGGACCGTTACGTGCGAGCCGGCCGTTGGGTCGAAAAAGGCGCGCCGCCGTTTCCGTTCGGACGGCAGGTCAGCGGCGCCAGGCTTGGCGTCGTCGGCCTCGGCCGCATCGGCCGCACCGTCGCCAAGCGGGCGGGTGGGTTCGACATGGACGTGAGGTACCACAGCCGCCGCCCGGTGGAAGGCGTGGCGTGGCAGCACGAGCCGAAGCTGGTGGAGCTGGCGCGCTGGGCGGACTTCCTGGTGGTGATCACCGCGGGTGGCGCGGAAACCCGCCACCTGGTCAACGCCGAAGTGCTGGATGCCCTGGGCACCAAGGGCTACATCGTCAACGTGGCACGCGGCACCGTCATCGACGAAGCGGCGCTGGTGAGGGCACTGCAGGAAAAGCGCATCGGCGGCGCGGCGCTCGACGTGTTCGAGCGGGAGCCGCAGGTGCCGCCGGAACTTTTCTCCCTGGACAACGTGGTGATGGTGCCGCACATCGCGAGCGCCACGGTGCAGACGCGCGAGGCCATGGGCCAGCGCGTGCTGGACAACCTGGCCGCCGGCCTGGCCGGCCGTCCGATGCCGAGCGATGCGACGGCGGGCTGACGCGCAGCGACGCGCAACGCTGCGCCCAAAAGAAAAGGAGCGCCCGACCGGCGCTCCATGCGGGCGCGAGGCCCGCGGGAATTCGTTTCTTTTGTCTGTTCTGCTTAGCGGACGCGGCCGCGGCGGAACAGGTTCACGATGGCCAGCAGGATGATCGCGCCCACCAGGGACACGACGATCGAGCCGATGCTGATGTTGCCCGAGTTGATCGTGCCCACGCCCACCAGGGGGGAGATGAGCCAACCGCCCAGGAACGCACCGACGATACCCACCACAACGTTCAGCAGCATGCCCTGCTGGCCGTCGGTGCGCATGACGAGACTGGCCAGCCAGCCGACGATGCCGCCAATGATCAACCAAATCAGAAAACCCATATCGCACTCCTTGTGCCGCGAGCGGCGTGTTGTTGAAAAGGTCGGGCCGTGACCCCCGGGGGAGGCCCCTCCCACCTGCCCTTGGAGGGCCGGTGTGATCACTATGGTTGGGGCTCCGTGGCGCGGGCGTAGTCACGTGTAAAGCGAAGGGGTGCGGTCCCGGCGCGTGGCAGCGTCGGACAACGCCTCACCGGCGCGGGTTTTTTTCACGCCGGAAGCGCTCGAACCGGACCCGAATGGCAGCTGGGCCACAATATGCGGCTGCAACGACGGCTGGCGGCATCGATCTTGCTACCTGTCCGGGGTCTACTTCCACTTCCAGTCTTTCGGAGCTTCCAATGCAAAAGCGGGTCTTTCTCCAGCTGGCCGGCACGGCCGCACTGTTCGCCGCGGTCTCCGCCGCCGCCCAGCCGGTCACCCCCATCAAGTTCCAGCTCGACTGGCGCTTCGAAGGCCCCGCCGCCTTCTTCCTGCTGCCGGTGGCCAAGGGCTATTTCAAGGACGCGAAACTCGACGTCCAGGTCGACGCCGGCACCGGCTCCGGCGCCGCCGTGCAGCGCGTGGCCAGCGGCACCTACGACATGGGCTTCGCCGACATGGCGGCGCTGATGGAGTTCCACGCCAACAACCCCGACGCGCCCAACAAGCCGGTCGGCGTGATGATGGTCTACAACAACACGCCGGCCGCCGTGATGGTGCTCAAGAAGTCCGGCATCAAGTCCGTCGCCGACCTCAATGGCAAGAAACTCGGCGCGCCCGTGTTCGACGCCGGCCGCCGCGGCTTCCCGATCTTCCAGAAGGCCAACAACATCTCCAGCGTGACCTGGGTGTCGATGGACCCGCCGCTGCGCGAAACGATGCTGGCGCGCGGCGACGTCGACGCCATCACCGGCTTCTCCTTCACCTCGCTGCTCAACCTGGAAGCGCGCGGCGTCAAGGCCGAGGACGTGACGACCTTCATGTACCCGAACCACGGCGTCAAGCTGTATGGCAACGTCATCATCGCGTCGCCCAAGCTGATTCGCGAGAACCCGGCGGCCATCAAGGCGTTCCTGGCGGCTTTTGCCAAGGGCGCGAAGGACGTGATGGCCGATCCGGACGCGTCGGTGGAATACATCAAGCAGCGCGACGGCATCATCAGCACCGACCTGGAAAAGCGCCGCCTGCGCATGGCGATCAACGACGTCATCGCCAGCCCGGATGCCCGCGCGGAAGGCTTCGGCCAGGTGAACCCGGGCCGCATGTCGCTGATGGCCTCGCAAGTCTCCGACGCCTTCGCCACCAAGACGCGTGTCAATCCGGAGACGGTGTGGAACGGCTCCTTCCTGCCGACGAAGGCAGAGCTCAACGTGCTGTCCACCCCCAGGAAATGAGCGCGGGGAACGACAGCGCGTTCATCGATTTTCAGGACGTCTGGCTAGCCTACAACGACGAATTGCTCCGCGAGGGGCAGTTCGCGGTGGAGGCGATCGACCTGCAGGTGGGGCAAGGCGAGTTCATCGCCATCGTCGGCCCCTCGGGCTGCGGCAAGTCCACCTTCATGAAGCTCGCCACGGGGCTGCGCGGCCCGTCGCGCGGCCGCATCCGCATCGACGGCCAGCCGGTGACCGGCCCGCTGAAGATTTCCGGCATGGCGTTCCAGGCGCCGTCGCTGCTGCCCTGGCGCACGACCGTCGACAACGTGCTGCTGCCGCTGGAGATCGTGGAGCCGTACCGCAGCAACTTCAAGCAAAAGCGCCAGCAATACGAAGCCCGCGCCCGCGCCCTGCTGCAGAAGGTGGGCCTGGGCGGCTACGAGGACAAGTTCCCGTGGCAGCTCTCGGGCGGGATGCAGCAGCGCGCCAGCATCTGCCGCGCGCTGATCCACGAACCCAAGATGCTGCTGCTCGACGAGCCGTTCGGCGCGCTCGACGCCTTCACGCGCGAGGAGCTGTGGTGCATCCTGCGTGACCTCTGGACCGAGCAGCGTTTCAACGTGATCCTGGTGACGCACGACCTGCGCGAGTCGGTGTTCCTGGCGGACACCGTGTACGTGATGAGCAAAAGCCCGGGGCGCTTCGTGATCCGGCGTGAGATCGCCTTGCCGCGGCCACGCGAGCTGGAGGTGACGTACACCAAGGAGTTCACCGACATCGTGTACGAGTTGCGCGGCCACATCGGTGCGATGCGCGGCAGCCCGGCGGCGACGGTGGCGGCGCGATGAAGCCGCATCCGCATTTCGAGCGCTGGGCCCCGGTGCTGCTGGCCGCGGCGCTGGTGCTGCTGTGGCAGGTGGTGGTGACGGCGCTGGCCATTCCCGAATACCTGTTCCCCAGCCCTTGGCAGATCGCGCAGCAGTTCGTCGAGTTCAAGGGGCCGTTGCTGGCCGCCGCGTGGAGCACCTTGTGGGTGACGACGGTGGGCTTTGGCATCGCCATCGTGGTCGGCGTGCTGCTCGGCTTCCTCGTCGGCTCCTCGCGCATCGCCTACGCGGCGGTCTATCCGCTGATGGTCGGCTTCAACGCGGTGCCCAAGGCGGCCATCGTGCCGATCCTGGTGGTGTGGTTCGGCATCGGCATCGGGCCGGGCATCCTCACGGCCTTCCTGATCTCCTTTTTCCCGATCACGGTGAACATCGCCACCGGCCTGGCCACGCTGGAGCCGGAGCTGGAGGACGTGCTGCGGGTGCTGGGCGCCAAGCGCTGGGACGTGCTGGTGAAGGTGGGCCTGCCACGCGCCATGCCCTACTTCTACGGCTCGCTGAAGATCGCGATCACGCTGGCCTTCGTCGGCACGGTGCTGGCGGAGATGACGGCGGGCGACTCCGGCATCGGCAACCTGATCCAGACGGCGGGCAGCCAGCAGCGCATGCCGCTGGCCTTCGCGGGACTGGTCACCATCAGCGTGATGGCGATGGCCATGTACGAGATGTTCAGCTGGCTGGAGAAGCACACGACTGCGTGGGCACATCGCGGGTCCCAGGCCCACTGAGCCCATGTCCTGGCATGCCAGCCTGAAGCTGGACTACTCGCGCGAAGACGGCCGCAGCGTTGCCCGCTTCGCGCACGACGGACCGCTGCGCATCCTGCAAAGCCTCTGGCCGGAAGGCGATGCGATCTGCCACAACGTGCTGGTGCACCCGCCCGGCGGGCTGGTGGGCGGCGACACGCTGGAAGTGCGCGTCACGGGCGCCGAAGGCAGCCACGGCCTGGTGACCACTCCGGGGGCATCGCGCTTTTATCGCAGCGACGGCGACATCGCGCTGCAGGACGTGCGCATCCGGCTCGAAGCGGGCGCCAGGCTGGAATGGCTGCCGCTCGAAGCGCTGTACTACAGCGGCTGCAAGGCGCACAACAGGATGGTCATGGACCTGGCCCCCGGCGCGGAACTGCTCGGGTGGGACGTGGCCGCCCTCGGCCTGCCGCAGGCGGCGCAGCCTTTCGTGCGTGGCAACGTGTTGCAGCACATCGAACTGTCCGGCCATTGGCTCGAGCGCGGCCGCATCGCCGCGGAAGATGCGCGCCTGATGGACGGGCCACTCGGCCTGGCCGGCCATCGCTGCCTGGCCAGCCTGTTCTTCGCGGCCGGCAGCGAGTGGCCCCGCGCCCGGCGCGACGCGCTGCTGGACGCAGCGCGCGAGGTGATCGCGTCCCACTCGCTGGCCGCGAGCGCCGGCGCCACGTCACCCTGCGCGCAGGTGGTCGTGGTGCGGGTGCTGGCGCCGCTGGTGGAGCCGGCGATGGGGTTGCTGCAGGCGATCCGGCGCGCCTGGCGCCCGCTCGTGTGGTCCACCGAGGGCGCCGACCCGCGCGGCTGGGCCATCTAGGGCGACGGACGCTCGGCCGGAGAGGCCATGTCCTACCCGACCATGGGGCCGGGGCTCCCGCCATCTTGGCAACCCGCTGGCATGCAGGGGGCGGCTCGCGCAGCACACTGGCTTCATCGATTCAAGGAGCCAGAGAAATGAAATCCCAGGACGCACGTTCGAACAAGAGCCTCATTTCCTTCGGCGTGGCCGCCCTGCTGGCCGTGGGCGCCGCGACCGCACAGGTTGCGACCACCGGCATCGACGCCACCGGCCTTTATCAATCCGAGGTGCAGGCCTGCCAGAGCGGCCAGACCCAGCAAAGCCGCGAAGACTGCCTGAAGGAAGCCCGCAATGCGCGCGCCGACAAGCAGCGCGGCGTTCTCGAGAATTCCGGCACCCCCGCGGCGAACGCCATGGGCCGTTGCGACGTGCACACCAGCGGTGAAGACCAGGCGGCCTGCCGCGCCCGCACCATGGGCCTGGGCAGCGCGCAAGGCAGCGTCGCCGGCGGCGGTGTGATCCGCGAAGTCGAAACCGTCGTCATGCCGGCCGGCCAGACGTCGGTGACGATCCAGCCGCAGACGTCTTCCGACCCGGTGGTCCTGGTTCCCGCTCGGTGATCTGCGAAAGGGCGCTGCCATGAATGCCAACGACAACGATCGCAAGGACCCGGGGGAGGCCACTGGGGACGGCAGCGCGAAACACGGTTACCGCAATGAAGTGAGCTGGGACGGCGGCAAGGGCCGCCAGCCGTACACGAACCAGGGCAGCGAGGAACAGGGCGTCGACGCTGCGCCGGAAGCCGAGGCCGGCAATCGCGGTGACGCCTCCGGGCGCAACGCCGAGCAGCTGGACGACGTCAAGGGCAAGCCGCAGCGCTGAGCCGCTGCGCTAGATCGCCACCAGCTGGCGCACGCCCTGCGCTTCCATGTCCTTGCCCGCGCCGCGGGCCACCACTTCCCCCCGCTCCATGACCAGGTACGCGTCGGCCAGTTCCTGGGCGAAGTCGTAGTACTGCTCGACCAACAGGATGCCCATGTCGCCGCGGTCCGCCAGCATGCGGATGACGCGGCCGATGTCCTTGATGATGCTGGGCTGGATGCCTTCGGTGGGTTCGTCCAGCACGAGCAGGCGTGGCCTGGCTGCCAGCGCGCGCGCGATGGCCAGCTGCTGTTGCTGTCCCCCGGACAGGTCGCCGCCGCGCCGTTGCAGCATCTGCTGGAGCACCGGGAACAGTTCGTACAGCTCCGGCGGGATGGGCGTGCCGGACGGCTTGTACGACAGGCCCATGCGCAGGTTTTCCTCGACCGACAGCCGCGCGAAGATCTCGCGGCCCTGCGGCACGAAGCCGATGCCGGCGCGCGCCCGTTCGTAGGGGGTCATGCCGTGGATCGGCTTGCCTTCGAACGCGATGGAGCCGGTCTTGATGGGGACGAGGCCCATGAGCGACTTCAGCAGCGTGGTCTTGCCGACGCCGTTGCGCCCGAGGATGACGGTCACTTCCCCCGTCCTCGCCTCGAGGTTCACGTCCCGCAGGATGTGCGAGCCGCCGTAGTACTGGTTGACTTGTTTGATCGCTAGCATTGTTTACTGCCAACAGCCGGACGCAGAAGGCGCGGAAGTTACGCGGAAGGCGCAGAAGAAGACAGGGAAGAAAGAAAAGAAGAAGACAAAAAAACTCCCTTGGTTTTCTTTTGCGTCTTCTGCGCAACTTCTGCGCCTTCTGCGTCCGGTAGTTCGGTTTTCAACGCCCAAGGTACACCTCGATCACCCGCTCATCCGACTGAACCTGCTCGAGCGTGCCCTCTGCCAGTACGGACCCTTCGTGCAGCACCGTGACCTTCTCGGAGATTGCCTTGATGAAGCTCATGTCGTGCTCCACCACCATCAGCGAATGATGGCCCTTGAGGGTGAGGAACAGCTCCGCGGTGCGGGCGGTTTCCTCGTCGGTCATGCCGGCCACAGGCTCGTCGAGCAGCAGCAGCTTCGGGTCCTGCATCAACAGCATCCCGATCTCCAGCCATTGCTTCTGCCCGTGGCTCAGGTTGCCGGCCTGGCGATGGACGCTGTCGGCGAGGTGGATCGTGCGCAGCACCTGCGCCAGCAGGTCGCTCTGCGCCGAATCGGGCTTGAAGAACATCGAGGCCTTCACGCCCTTGTCCGTCTTCAGCGCCAGCTCCAGGTTCTCGTAGACCGTCAGGTGCTCGAACACTGTCGGCTTCTGGAACTTGCGGCCGATGCCCATCTGCGCGATCTCGGCTTCCTTGTAGCGCAACAGGTCGATGGTGCTGCCGAAGAACACCGTGCCCTCGTCGGGCCGCGTCTTGCCGGTGATGATGTCCATCATCGTCGTCTTGCCGGCGCCGTTGGGCCCGATGATGCAGCGCAGCTCGCCCGGCGCGATGTCCAGCGACAGCTTGTTGATCGCCTTGAAGCCGTCGAAGCTGACGCTCACGTCTTCCAGGTAAAGGATGCGGCCGTGCGCCACGTCCACCACGCCCGACGTCACGGGACGCGAGAAGCCGGCCGCGCGGCCGCCCGACTCCGTGCGGTTGCGCGCCGCCGACTTGCCGTAGGCCGAGGCGCGTCGGGCGCCTTCTTCCATCAGGTCGGGCGTCATGCAACCTTCCTGCGCAGTTTCTTCACCAGCCCCACCACGCCGTCCGGCAGGAACAAGGTGACGGCGATGAACAGCGCGCCCAGGAAGTACAGCCAGAACTCGGGCGCGAACACCGTCAGCCAGCTCTTGGCGCCGCTGACCAGGAAGGCGCCGACGATGGGCCCGACCAGGGACGCGCGGCCGCCCACCGCGGCCCATATGGCGATCTCGATGGAGTTGGCGGGACTCATCTCGCCCGGATTGATGATGCCCACCTGCGGCACGTACAACGCGCCGGCCACGCCGCACATCACCGCGCTCAGCGTCCAGATGGTCAGCTTGTAGCCGAGCGGGTTGTAGCCGGAAAACATGACGCGCGACTCCGCGTCGCGGATCGCCTGCAGCACGCGGCCGAACTTGCTGCCCACCAGCCAGCGCGCCAGCAGGAAGAAGCCGAGCAGCGTGAGCCCGGTGATCACGAACAGCGTCATGCGCGTCTGCGGCGTGGCGATGGCGATGCCGACGATGCGCTTGAAGTCCGTGAAGCCGTTGTTGCCGCCGAAGCCCGTTTCGTTGCGGAAGAACAGCAGCATCGCCGCGTAGGTGAGGGCCTGCGTGATGATCGAGAAGTACACGCCCTTGATGCGCGAGCGGAAGGCGAAGTAGCCGAACACGAAGGCGACGATGCCGGGCACCGCGACGATCAGGATGCAGGTGGCCAGGAAGCTGTCCGAAAACGTCCAGTGCCAGGGCAGCGCCTTCCAGTCCAGGAACACCATGAAATCCGGCAGGTCGCTCTTGTAGTTGCCCTCGCGGCCGATCTGCCGCATGAGGTACATGCCCATCACGTAGCCGCCCAGCGCGAAGAACAGGCCGTGTCCCAGCGACAGGATGCCGGTGTAGCCCCAGATCAGGTCCATCGCCAGCGCGCAGATCGCGTAGCACATGATCTTGCCGACCAGCGCCACCGCGTAGTCGCTCATGTGGAACGCACTGGTGGGCGGAACGACGAGATTCAGCAAGGGCGCGATGGCGCAGACGGCGATGAGGGCGGCGAGGAAGGCGGTCCAGCCGGAGCGGGTGAGGAGCGGCCTCCTCTGCGGCAGTTCCTCCCTCCCCCCCTGGGGGAGGGTTGGGGTGGGGGCGCCCGGTGGAGTGCCGCTCGCCGAAGCGGGCCCCCCCCCCCCCCCCCCCCGGGGGGGGGGGCGGGGGCGCGCCGCGGGC